>JANXNI010000070.1 GCA_025354165.1 Burkholderiales bacterium
CTTGCCGCGACCCGGCAAGAGCTGTCGCGGCAAGCCGCTCCTACAAAATATTCATTAAGGAATTCTCAAACATGACCATCAAAATCGGCGACACACTCCCCGCAGCCACCCTCACCGAATCCGCCGGTCAGGACGAGGCAAAAAATTGCCCAATGCCACCGATGCCGGTGGATATCGCCGCGCTCGCCGCTGGCAAAAAGATTGTGATCTTCGGCCTGCCGGGTGCGTTCACGCCAACCTGCTCGGCGCAACACGTTCCTGGTTACGTCAAAAACTACGATGCGCTCAAAGCCAAAGGCGTTGACGAAATCGTCTGCATGGCCGTCAACGACGGCTTCGTGATGGGCGCATGGGGCCAGACGCAAAACGTCGCAGGTAAAGTGCGCATGATGGGCGACGGCTCAGCCGTGTTCACCAAGGCGCTCGGCCTTGAACTGGATCTGACGGCCAAAGGCATGGGCGTTCGCTGCCAGCGCTTCTCGCTGCTCGTTGAGAATGGTGTTGTGAAGCAGGTGAACGTCGAAGGCGTCGGCCCAGCAAACTGTTCGTTTGCTGAGAACATGCTGGCGCAACTCGGCTAGTTTTTTGCCAACGGCACCCGCCAGTGCGGGTGCCGTTAAATCGCCGCTGGCGGCGCGTGCGGGCGCTATTGCAGCCAAAGTGCAGCCGCCCGACGAACCCATGAAATCCTTCTTTGCTTTTGTGGCGCAACCATAGTCGCCGCCAGGAACGCTAGCCCCGACTCGTTTCAGAGTAAAAGATTTCCGTATCATGCGGCTTCTGTCCACGCTTGACGATCATTCATGCTGCAACTCCCCACCGACAAACCCCTCGCCCTGCGCGTCATTCCCATGCCCGCCGACGCCAACGCCAACGGTGACATTTTCGGCGGCTGGATCATGTCGCAGGTGGATCTGGCCGGCAGCATTCCGGCGGTGCGTCGCGCGAAAAGTCGCATCGCGACCGTGGCCGTGAATCAGTTCGTGTTCAAGCAGCCGGTGCAGATCGGCGATGTGGTCAGCTTTTACGCGTCGGTCAAGCGCGTAGGCCGCACGTCCATCACCGTGGATGTAGAGGTTTATTCGGAGCGAAATCGCGGCACGTTTGTTGTGAAAGTGACCGAAGCCGAGTTGACCTATGTGGCGATTGGCCCCGACGGTCGACCGCGCGAACTGCCGCCTCAGGGCGACACGGTACTGGTGTAATCATGCGCATTTCAACCGCATTGGCAGCCTGTGTAACGGCGTTTGCAACCTGCTTTGCGCAGGCGGAAGTGGTCAACATCCCGGCATCTCATCTGCCCGAAGGCACTACGCTGCGCGTGCAATGGTTTATGCCCGACGCAAAGACTGCCACCGGTGCTGCGGCCATTCTTTTGCACGGTTGCGGTGGTCTTGGCGCGAGAGGCGGGCTCAATGCGCGGCACAAAGCGGCGAAAGACTGGTTCATCGAACGTGGTATCGCGGTGGTGTTTCCCGAGAGTTTCACGTCGCGCCGGTTTGAAGAGGTCTGCACAATTAAATTGGCATCACGCACGATCGGGCAAATTGACCGCGTGCAGGACGTCATGGCGGCGCACGCGTGGCTGAAAACGCAGCCCGGTATCGATGCGAAAAAAATTGTGCTGCTCGGCTGGTCACACGGCGGCTCGACGGTGCTCAACACGTTAACGCATCGCGCGCCGTTTGGTGAGTTCAGCGACGACGTGAAATTCATCGAAGCGATTGCGTTTTATCCCGGCTGTTCGCCCTTTGCAAAGGACTCCGCACCGTCAAGAATTTCGTCGCCGCTCACTGTGCTGATGGGCGACGCCGACGACTGGACGCCCGCAGCGCCGTGCGTCACCTTTGTTTCGCGTCTCAAAAACAACGACCAACCAGCAACGATCACGCTCTACCCCGGCGCGTATCACGACTTTGACAACCCGGCGGGCAAAAAACGGGTGATTAGTGAAGTGCCCAACGGCGTGAACAAGGAAAAAGGCGTGACCGTCGCGCCCGATCCGAAAGCGCGTGAGGATGCGATGGCGCGAATCGATGCATTGCTTAAAGCGCGCGGGCTGACCGCTGTACGCACGACAGATGCTCCGGAGACGCGCCCTGCAGGCGGGGGCTGATTCAATTGCCCGCGTGAATCTCGACGCCGCTTTCATCGGAATCCTCGGGCGAGCACACGAGCATGCGTTCGAGCACCTCGGTGCGATGGCGGTGCGGCGTTGTGATTGCATAAAAGCGTTCTTGCAATTGTGGCGCCTGACCGACACGAACCAGGCTGCCTGACCGCAGCTCATCCTGAACCACCACGTCGGGCAGCACCGTGAGCCAGCCACTGTCGCGTGCGATCAGGCGGAGCATCGCCATGTCGTCGACCTCGGCGCGCAGTCGTGGCGTCACTCCGGCGGAAACACACAACGCATCAAATTGCGCCCGCAGCGCATGTCTCGGCCCCGGCAGGGCGACGTCGACGGTGTCTAGATCCTCCGGCACGCGCAAACTGAGCGCCTTCCACTTGCCAGCCGGCCCGACCAGCGAGATCGACTGACTACCGAGAAATCGGCAATGCAAGGGTCGATCCGGATCGACGGGCACGGTTTCGTTAGCCAGCACCACGTCAAGCTGATGCTGCACCAGTCGCGCCAGCAAGCCATCGAGCAGGCCCGATTCCAGCGTCAGCACCATCGATGGATCGAGCAGCAGCGGTCGAATCCAGTTCTCCTGATAGTTGCGCGACATCGTGGCCACGCTTCCCACGCGCAGCCTCGTCACCCCTTGGCTTCGGCCCTGTAGTCGACCCAGCATTTCCTGACCGAGCCCAAATATGTTTTCCGCGTACGACAGTACCAACTGGCCGGTGTCCGTCAACACGAGACGGCGACCTTCTCGAACAAACAACGCGTCGCCGAAACGATCTTCGAGTTGCCGGATTTGCGCCGAAACCGCCGACTGCGAAGTGTGCAGCTCTTGCGCTGCACGCGTGAGATGGCCGATCTTGGCGACGCGCCAAAAGTAGAAGAGATGGTGAAAGTTGAGTTGCTCCAGATTCATTGTTCGTTTTTTGCGATGCTTTCGTTCTTATCAATGTAATTTACAGAATCATTTGAAGCAAGCAACATATCGGTATTCCAGTTCTCTTGATGGTGACCGCGATGGAGACATCGAACTTCTTGCCTTATCTGCCTTATTTGTCTTGCGCCAGCGCCCTTGCACCCGCAGTGCTCATGGGCGCCGCCGCGCTTGTTGCACGAACAGGCCACGCGAACAATGCGCTGAGCTGGCGGCGTTTCCATGTGCTGTCAGGCGCTGCACTGCTCTGTGCGTTGGTGAAGGCAGTGCTGTCGTTGACGCCGATGACACTGGCTCACAGTACGCCTTCGCTTCCGATGCTTTCCTGGCTAGCAGTGACGCCGTTTGGAATGTGGGTGGCGGTGCTGGTGCAACTGCTCGGCAGCATCATCGGCGGATTCTCCTCGCGATACCTGCAAGGCGAGCTGGGTGTGCCGCGATACATGGCGGCGCTGTCTGGCGTGTTGACGGCAGTGCACGTGTTGCTGCTTGCAAATCATTGGGTCGTTTTAGTGGTCGCCTGGGCGTTGGTGGGTGCAGCGTTGCGGCCCTTGCTTTGCTTCTATCCGGATCGTCCGTTTGCGCTGTTGGCAGCGCATAAAAAGCGCGTCACGGATCGTTTGGCCGACGTGCTGCTGGTGACGGCTGCCGCGTTGGCCTGGTGGCACGTCGAGAGCGGCAGTCTGTCGGATTTGTGGCAGTATGTGGCCATTAATGGTGCTTCGGCGCCGCTGCAAATCAGCGCGATTTGCCTGGTGCTTGCGGTGATGCTGCGCACCGCGTTGCTCCCGATGCATGGCTGGTTAATTCAGGTCATGGAGGCGCCGACGTCGGTGTCGGCGCTGCTACATGCGGGCGTAGTCAATCTGGGTGGTTTTGTGCTCATCCGGTTTGCGCCATTGCTGGACGCCGCTCCGGTAGCGCGTTGGTTATTAGTCGCTTTTGGATTGGCAACGGCATTGCTCGCCGGCATGGTGATGCTGACCCGCGTGAGTATCAAAGTGCGCCTAGCTTGGTCCACCGTGGCACAGATGGGGTTTATGGTGCTCGAGTGCGGCCTGGGGCTCTATACGCTGGCGGCGCTGCATCTGATCGGCCATTCGTTGTACAAAACGCACGCCTTTCTCTCCGCCTCGACTGTGGTGCAGCAGACTAAATTTCGCATGATGCGCGGTGATACGGTGCCCTCGCTAGCGAGCCTCATCGCTGCGCCTGCGCTGGCGGTAAGCATCGTGGCATTTGTTCACTGGGGCGTAGGTGCTGTGTCGTGGCCGTGGTGGTGGAGTGGCGTGCTGGCGTTGGCCTGGTCGCCAGCACTTTGGTTGCCCGTCGCGACTGGCAACAACGCCGCGACGTACTGGTGGCGCGGACTTGCCGCGGTCGGCACGGTGCTGGGGTTAACAACGCTCGCGTTTTTGCTGCATCACGTCCCGTTTGGCGTGAGTGACATGCCCAATCACGACGCTGGCTTGGTAACGCTGATCGGAATCGCGTTGGTTTATGTCTGGCTTTGTGCATTGCAGCGGCTGCCGCAACGCTTCGTTAGCTGGCGTCGCTGGACTTACGCCGGGTATTACACCGATGAGCTATTTACACGTCTCGCGCTACGCATGTGGTCGACGCACTGGAGCCCCGCTGGCAACCCGCAACATCGCAGTGCGCCGGTCGCATTCGCTGCCGCCAACGTTGCAACCACCGCTCCTTCTAAGTGAACGCGTTACCGGAAAACATTATGAACACCATGACGCTTGACCCTATCTCTGACAACGTAGAAAGTACCGGCGCGCACATTGGTTCGCCCATGACCGCTTCGGCGAGCAGGGAGGCCCGCATCGAGACGGCGTGCGAACAAGCCTGTTCAGCGATTGCACCGGCCTGGCCGCTGGATCGGGCGATTGCGGTCAATCCGCACTGGGCGCGCGTTTCGCGGCCGGTGCGTCAGGTCGCCGCTCGCATGGCGGTGCTGGGCGGGATCGAACTTTTCCCGTCGCGCAGTTACGTGCAACAGGCGTGGCGAGAGGGGCGCATCAATGAGGCCGATCTGGCGTGTGGGTTACGCACGCTCGACGCCGCACGCGAGGCGAGACTGAGCGTCGCCCAGTGTGTCGCCGCGTTGACCGAAGCGCCGCGCATCAACCGTTTGCCCCTCTTGATTGATGTGCTCGATGACGCACCAGAGCGACATACACGGCTATCGTGGCGGCAGGCGATCACCCATCAGGTCAGCCAGACCTGTGCCGCTTATTTCGACGAACAGCAGGCCGACTGGCAACCCGAGCGCGGTCAGGGGTTGTATGCATTTTGGCGAGACACGTTGACGCACGATCATGGTATTGGCGTGCTGATGGGTTTGCCTGAGCTGGGCAAATTACTGAATGCGCTTCCGGCAACGCGGCAGGACGCAGAGCGTTGGGTGATTGAACATTTGCAGTTGCCCGAGGCTGCCTGGGCCGACTATCTGGAGGCCGTGCTGCTAACGGTGAATGGCTGGGCGTCATGGTGCGCTTATTTAAGTTGGGAAGCCAAGCTCACTGGAAAGAATGACTCGAATTTACGCGATTTGCTAGCCATTCGGCTCGCGTGGGGCGGGATTTTGCTGAACTGTAAAGAGGACGCGGCGATGCGCCGGGCGTTTGTTGCGTTGCAGTCAGATTGGGCTCACGCCTCCGAGCTGCTTACGCAGGCCGAGCACGCGCTGGTGGTTGATGAACTTTGGCAGGTCGCGCTTGAGACGGGCTATCAGCGTCAGCTTGCGCAAAAGCTCGAGATGAACAGTGGCCTCTCCACGGGCACCGCCACAGAGCGGGTGATTGAGGCGCAAGCGGCCTTTTGCATCGACGTGCGCAGCGAGCCGTTACGGCGGATCATCGAAACGATATCGCCCGCCGTGGAGACCATCGGATTTGCCGGTTTTTTCGGCTTGCCCATCGCCTATACGCCGCTGGCGAGCTCAGCGCGTCGTCCCCAATTGCCGGGGCTACTGGCACCCGCACTTGAGGTGACCGATCGCCTTTCGCCCAGCTCCACGGAAGTTTCGGCGGCGTCAGACAGTGCGGCAATGCATCAGGCGTTGAACACAGCGGCAAGCAAGGCTCGCCAGCGCCAATTTGCGTGGGCGGCACAGTGGCAGAGCGCCGCACGTTGGCCCAGTGCCGCGTTCTTTTTCGTGGAAGCAGCGGGGGTCGGGTATCTGGGAAAGCTCGCGAAATTGCTTCGGCCCTCGACCGACGCCCGCGTTCGGGACGATTTGGCTGGATTGCCTGCTCGATATCAGCGCGTCTGCCGCCCGGGCTTGTCTGACCTGGACACCGATGCCAAGGTGGGTCTGGCGGCTAAGGTATTGCACGCTATGGGGCTGGATCGAGCGCTGGCACCGCTCGTGTTGCTGGTGGGCCATGGAAGTCAGAGCAGTAACAACGCGCATGCCGCTGCGCTAGATTGTGGGGCCTGCTGTGGGCAGACCGGGGAGGTCAATGCCCGCGTACTGGCACAACTGCTCAACGAGCTTGCGGTGCGCGACGGTTTGGCGCGCTTGGGCATCACTATCCAGGCACAGACCTGCTTCGTCGCCGTTTTGCACAACACCACGACCGATGAGATTGAGGTGTTTGACATCGATCTACTTCCTACTGCGGCGCAGGGGCGACTGGATCGGCTGCTGACTGTCTTTGACCGCGCCTGCGAACAGGTTCGCCGGGAGCGTGCCCCGCGCCTTGGGCTCGACCCGCACGCCGAATCCGCCACGCTGTTGAACCAGCTACGCCGCCGTGCCAATGATCGCGCACAGACACGGCCCGAGTGGGGCCTGGCGGGCAACGCGTCCTTCATCATCGCGCCGCGACGGCGAACGCGCAGCATGGCGCTCGACGGGCGAAGTTTTCTCCACGACTACGATGCCAGCGCTGACGCCGACGGCAGCGTTCTGGAGCTCCTGATGACAGCGCCGATGCTGGTAACGCATTGGATCAACTGGCAATATCACGCCTCCACCTGCGCGCCGCAACGACTCGGCAGTGGCAACAAAACGCTGCATAACGTCGTGGGCGGTCGGATTGGTGTGTTTGAGGGCAACGGCGGGGACTTGCGCATCGGCTTGTCGCACCAGTCGCTACACGATGGCGAGCGCTGGATGCATGAACCGCTGCGACTGACGGTGATTATTGATGCGCCGGCATCGGCCATTGAGCGGGTGATTCAGCAGCACGAGGTGGTGCATCAGCTCATCGACAATGGCTGGCTGCATCTGTGGCGATTCGATGAAACTCGATTGGTGCGCTATCAATGCGGCGGCTGGCAAGCGCTGGAATTTGAAGCAACGCATGCGTGAGATTTCCGCGAACAGATGAATACACCTTTTCGACAAAACAACGACTGAACTACGGCTATAGCGCCAAATCGCTAAAAGTCGCTATTGATCTATTCGTAGCCCCAGCCCCTATGCAATAAGGCATCTATAGAAAAGCTGTTACGACGTCATCGCGACGATTTTTCGAAAGGTGATCGATCCCAACGCAGCGTCCAGAACAAATCAATCGCCGATTCTTCACCGGATTGGGCGCGGACATTCAGGCTGTTGTTGATGCGGTAAATGAGCTGCAACGTGCCCGTCGTGGCCTTCAGCCCGCGCTCGTAACCGACGTAGAGGCGATCTGATATTTGTTTGCCGATGGTGACCACGGTGTCTTTTGTGGTGCCGCTGTTGGTCGCGACGCCAAGCGTGTCGAGACCGAACTTGCTGCTGATGCTTTCACCATCACCTGAAAGCAATGCGAACGCCGCCTTTTGCACGAGCACCGTGTCATCGCGACTCAGGTTATCCGAGCTTTTGCCCAGCACCAGCATCGCCAGTTTTTCGGTGTCTGCGCGATCCGGGTCGGCGTAGAGTTTGATGCGCGGCGCCAGCGCCGTGCCCGTGATTGCAACGCCGACGGTTTGGTCCGGATCGCTTCGGGCGCGGAGAGCCAGAATATCGAGGCGCGGATTGCTCAGATTGCCGGTGAAAGCAATCTGCCCGCGATCAATTTCAAGATCCTGTCCGTAAGCGCGATAGGTGCCGCGCACGGTGCGAACGTTACCGTTCGCGGCGAGTTGACCGCCCGGCGTCGTAAGCCTCAGTTGCCCGGCGAGGCGTGTGTTAATACCGCGACCTTTCAGTTGAAGATCGCTGCCTAGATCGAGCGCTAGATCAACGTCGATCCTGGTCTTGCGCGGTGGCGTGGATGAGGACGAGACCGCCTGCAATTCCGCAGCAGTAGGCGTCCGTTTTACGTAAACGTCATCTGAAAGCGTCGGCGCATCGGCCTGAGAGATGTCAAACAATCCACGATCTACTTTAAAGTTGCCGTCGAGCCTGATAGCGTCATTGTTAGCGCTCAAACGCGCCGTACCGCTGACATCGACGCGACGATCCACTCGACCTAGTAGGCGGAAGTTCTCGGCCTTCAGCGTGAGTTGCACGTCCGGTTTGGTCGAGAGCGTTCCCTTGCCGTCCACCGTAATTCGGCCATCGCCACCGCGCGCGCTGACAGCCTCAAGTTGCACCTGATCGCCAACAAAAACCACGCGCCCGCGACCTTCAATCAGGTCAACGCCTTCGAGCGAATTTTTGACGCTCAAGTCGTTCAATGCGAGCGCACCCTGACCGTTCGGATTGCCGACCGTGCCGCTGAATTTCGCTTCGCCATTGAGCCCGCCGCCTACCCGCCAACCCGGCGGCAGGAAACTGCCCCACGCCGCGAGATTGTCGAGTCGGGCGGTAAGTTTGCCGTCGAGCGGTGACGACATGGGTGGGAATAAGTCTTGCGCCGATGCTGTGATGTTTGCCGTCGCTTCGGCGCGCCCAACGCGTTCGCCATCGATAATTTGTGACACGCGCCAGATGCCTTGTTCGGCATTCACCGCGAATTTAAGTTCTCGCAGTCCGAGCAACCCCGAGCCTGTGTTATCGCCGATGCGCAGGTCGCCCGATTGCCGCGTAAGTTCCAGCGTAGCGCGTGTTCCGCTGTCTGTAGACACGGCAAATCGTCCCGCCAACACCAAGTCGCCGTCGAGATTTTTGCCGCCCAATTGACGCTCAAGCGCAACCACGTTGAATGGGCCGATATTGCCCTTGCCAGAAAATTTTGGCGTGGATTGTGCGGGGCTCGCAGCGGTGTATTGCAGCGCCGACCAGTGAAGCGGCACGGTTGCGATGACAGCGTTTCCAGCATCCGCAGCAAATGTGCTGCCGGAAGTCGGCGTGCCACTTTTCCAGCGCAGCGTGAACGGCTCGACGCGCGCCAAGACTTGCTGAGCCGCGCCTTCGCGGGCAGCGGCCTCGTTGACCTGCAAGCGCTCTATCGTGCCAGTCCATGCCGCAAGCGCACTGCTCGCCGTACTTTCACTTCGCCCCGCCAGCGCCGCACTCAATTGCAAATGGCGATCACCCTGTTCCAGCGTTCCCGTGGCTTCGATGCGATGTTCACGCAGACTGCCTTTGCCTTGCAGATTCAGCGAGCCGACAGCGGCGTTTGCCGCTGCGCCGTTGCTAATTCCGTCAGCGCTGACATCAAGATTGAAAGGGGCGTCGGGTTGCAACGCAACCTGCAATTTGCCCGCGAATTTCTGCACGCGAAGGGTCGCTTGCGCCACATCCTGTCCGCTCACGCTGGCGTCAACCGCAAGCGCGTTCCACGCACCCGAAAGTGTGCCCTGACCTTTGATCACGCCACTTAGCGTCGCTTTGCTGGCTTCTTCGCCTTTACGCGGCATCTGATCCAACGCCTGCAATGCACTCAGATTCTGCGCATCAAGCGACCAAGTGAGCACGTCGCTCGCAGCGCCCAGCCGACCACTCCATTGCGCTCGGTTGCTGGCGAGCACGAGATTGCCGCTCGTCTCGATGCGTGGCGGCAGGTTCAGCGCATCTGCTGGTCCTAGCAGCACCAGTTTCGCCTCCCCCGTCAGCGGTTGCGTACCCCAACGACTGTCCTTGACGGTCACATCGGCACTTAAGGCGACGGGTTTCGTCGGTGCTGCCGGGTCAACGATGGCATTGGCCTTGATGCCACCATTCAGCACTGCGCTCTGGGCGGCACCGATGGGTGGCGGAATAAACGCGAACGGGTCAAACTTTGACCACTGTGTGTCGGCGGTCACGCGCCAAGGCCGGCTTGTTTTCGCTGTCGTTGTCGCACTGGTGTTGGCAGCAGCGTCACGCTCGGCAACCAGCGTCCCCCGGATTTGGGCGGCTCCGGTGACAACGCTTAGTTCGCTCAACTCAATGCGTAATTGCTGAATTCTTCCGGTAATGTTGACGTCGACGCCCGAACGTAAGCCCGTCGGCACGCGCTTCTGATCAATGAGTGCGGCGAGGGCGGTGCCTTTGAGGGTGGCTTTTAGTGCGATTGGTTTGAGCGCCGTTGTGTCCTCTCCGGAAGCGGTTACTCGCCCTGCCACCTGGAGCGCCGGCCAGCGTGCGTCCAGTTCAGCGAGTTTCACGTCGCTGGCATCGAGCGCGAGTTGCCACGGCCCGGTCTTCCATGTGCCGCTGCCAGTGATGCGTCCCGCATTGCCTTTGCTGCTCGTTAGCTGCGCGTTGAAGGCTTCGATGACAGCGTCTTGCGGCGTGCCACTGGCGGTAATTTTTAGTGCTGAAACAGGAAGAAGCTTCTGATCCAGTGCGCCGGGTGTGGCGTTCGTCGCCTCAACCACGATCCGCATTGGCTGATCGTTGGCGAGCGCAATATCTGCCTTGCCTGTCAGCGTCGTTGAAGGTGCACCGGGCACCAGTCTGCTCACGTCAAATCGATCAAAGCGCGCAACAAGCGCCGACAATGGAAGCGCCGCAAACGGCTGTACACGAGCGGTCGCGTCGAGCGATTGATCGGCGGCGCGCGCCGCCACCGTCGCGCCGAAATTTTCCAGTGGGCCATTGCCGGAAAGCGATGCCGCCCACGGAATTCCAGCCGCATCGCCCTTCCCTTCTTGTATGGCGGAAACGTTAGCCTTCAAGGTAAGCGGCGCTTGCGGCGTGAGCGTAACGTCGCCGTTGACATGCAGCGTGTCAAGCGTTGCGTTCGCGAGCTTCACAATATGCGCTTTAGCGCCAAGATCGATTGCGCCGCTTATTTCGGTGACGGTGGTTATGTGGGTTGCGTCGGTCTTTTCCGAATGAACGCTGAGCTTGCCAATCGTCAGCGCATCAATTGCCAAAGCAAATGGCAACTCCATCGATTTCGGCGGCGGGCTGGGCTCGGTCGGGCGCGTGCTGACGTCAACTTCATCGGCGCTTAACCGATCAAAATGAAAGCGTGGTGGGCGCAGATCGTAATCGGCGAGCGAGTAGTTCAAGTTGCGCACGACGATGCGTGACGAAGCTAACGCGATCTGAACTTCTTTCGCGGAAAATTTGTTGCGAATGTCACCGGCTGGTTCGACTACCGTGACGAGTCCATTGCTCCACGACTGCACCGCTCCGAACAGCGTTCGCTGGCCGTCTACCGTCTTAATCAGATAGAAAACGGCCGCGACAATCACGGCAAATGTGACCGACAACAATGCCACAAGCCCGAGCGACCAGCGCACCGCGTGGTGCCTGAAGGATCTGGCTGGTCTCGGCGGTACCAAAGTCTTGGTGCTCACTAAAAAGTGACTCCGACCGACACGCCAAAGTTCACTTTTTTCGTCTGCTGCGCGTAGGCGACGTAACCGCTCACCGGGCCGACTGGGCTGCGCCAGCGGGCACCGACGCCGTAACTTGTATTCGCCTTCCATGCACGCACCGAATCGGCCGCATCACCCACATCTGCGAACACCGTGCCATAAATTCCCGGCTTGATTTCTCGCGCGAGCTCAGCGCTGCCCGTCATCAAAAAGCGCCCACCCGCGACGTAGGTTCCTGTCGGATTTACACCCTGTATCCCGAGGGTTTGAAAACCATAACCACGCACCGACACTTCGCCGCCTGCACGGAACAATAGGCTTTGAGGAATGCCCGCAGGTGTGCTCGCAAACACCTGGCCGACTTCAAGACGCGCCTGGGTCAGCCATTCTTCACCGAGCGGATGAAAGTAGGTCGCACGACCCAACGCTCGCAGAAACGGCTTGCCGCCTTCGGTGTTGCCAAACCTTGTGCCTGCACCGATTTGCCCCGACACAGCAAGGCCCCGCGTCGGAAAAACTGGGTTATCCACGTTACGCCAAACTATCTCAGAACCGGCGATCACTGCATTACCCGTCAAGTCGCTGTTCGGGTCGCGCACGGCCGAGCGCAGCACGTCAACAAAGTAAAGCCGTGTGATGCGATCAGCGTCCTGTCGTCGACCCATACGGAGGCGCTGGTTGTCGATCACGAGACCCGCCACGTCGCTGCGCCCCGCTGATACAGAAACCAGATTTCGATAATTATTGGGTAACGGATACGACAGGAAATCAGCGCTGAAACTACGCTCATCGCGCGCCCAACGCAGGCGAGTGAGTGATTGCCAGTCGAGGCCGAAAAGGCGCAGATATTCATGCTCGGCGGTAATACGCGGGCCGTTTTCAGTGCTGAAGCCGGGACCAAACAGCAGGCGATGCAAAGTCTGTTCGCGCAATCGCACTTGCACGGGCACCGCTTCGGCCAACGCGGGATTCGGCTCAATATCGACGACCGCCGCGCGGAACAAACCACTCGCTTGCAGGCGATCCTGAAAATCCAGCAAGGCCTTTTGTGTGTAGGGCTGACCGACGGTGATCGTAGACAAATTGTCAACGGCGGAGCGCGGGTAGCGCTGCAATCCGGTGACGGCAATCGCGCCAAAGCGAAATTCGGGGCCGCTGTCGAATTCAACCTTGAGTGCGGCTTCGTTTGCATCGGCATCAATGGTCGCGGCGCTGTCCGCGATACGCGCGGCGGGATAGCGATCAGCCCAGAGCGCCGTCAACAAAGCACTCTTCGATGCCGACCACACGCCGTCCTGAAACGGCGCGCCGACCGGCAAGCCCCAGAGACTACGGACGGTGACGATTCGCGTTGCGCCGCCAGCCTCTATAGTGATGGCTCCAGCGGGCGTTATAGTGACTGAGGCGATGCGAGTGCGCGGCCCCGGCGCGATGGTAACCGTGACTTTGCGCTGGTCCGAGTTCGCATCTTGCAGGCCGGTCGTCTCAATGCGGATGTCGGCGTTGAAGTAGCCTTCTGTCGCGAGCAACTTGCGGAGTTGCTCGGGCGTAATTTCAACGAGTCGCGCGATCTCCGCGTTCGTCACATCCACCTGATCGGCGAAGCGCGCAACATCGGCAAAGCGGGTGAGCGTTGCGCGTAGCGCCGAGGGCACATCCGGTGCAACGAAAGTCACCTCATATGCCGCAGCGTGAATGATCGGCGCACAGCACAGTGCGAAGAACAATGCGGCAGGCCGTCCCGCACGCACATCGGCGCGCCGCTGTGCGTGCGGGACGAAAGTTTTAAGCCAGTTTGCGCCGAACAATGTCGTTCACTTGTGCCGGATTGGCTTTCCCCTGCGAGGCCTTCATGACCATGCCGACAATGCTCATGAGCGCTTTTTCTTTACCGGCTTTGTAGTCGGCGATTTGGGCGGCGCTTTTTGCGAGGACTTCGTCGACGATTTTTTCTAGTGTGCCGCTGTCGCTGATTTGTTTGAGGCCTTTGGCTTCGATCACCGCATCAACGCTGGCCGCTTCGCCACTCCAAAGCGCTTCGAAAACGGTCTTTGCGATCTTGTGACTGATTGTGCCGTCGCTGATGCGCGCCACAAGATTAGATAGGCGCACAGCGTTCACGGGCGATTGCTCAATCGTCTTGTCTTCGCGATTGAGCGATGCCGAAACCTCGCCCAATATCCAGTTAGCGACCAACTTGGCATCTGCTCCCGCGTTTACAGCTGTTTCGAAGTAGCTAGCAGTTGAACCGTCTTGCGACAATAGCAACGCGTCGTAGTGCGAAAGTCCGTACTGCGACGAGAAGCGCGCGCATTTGGCCTCCGGCAACTCCGGCATGCTGGCTTTGATGCGCGCCAGCATCTCGTCACTTACGACGAGCGGCGGCAAATCAGGATCAGGGAAATAGCGATAGTCCATCGCATCTTCCTTGCTGCGCATCGCTTTCGTTTCGCCCGTGTCAGGGTTGAACAGCACAGTCGCCTGTTGAATTTTACGGCCGTCCTCAATCTCGGCGATCTGCCACTGCACCTCGTAGTCAATCGCTTGTTGCATGAACTTGAAACTGTTCAGGTTCTTGATTTCGCGGCGAGTGCCGAACTCTTTTTGCCCCATCGGTCGCACCGACACGTTAACGTCGCAGCGGAACGAGCCTTCCTGCATATTGCCATCGCAAATGTCGAGATAGCGAACCAAGTTGTGCAGCGTTTTGGCGTATGCAATGGCTTCTTTCGCCGAGCGCATCACGGGTTCAGTGACGATCTCCAGCAGCGGCGTACCAGCCCGGTTGAGGTCGACGCCAGACTCCGCGTCAAACTGCTCGTGAACGCTCTTGCCCGCGTCTTCTTCGAGATGTGCACGTGTCAGTTCAATGAATTTAGTCGCGCCATCGTCGAGCGTGATCGTGAGCCCGCCGCCCTGCACAATCGGCGTCTCAAATTGCGAAATTTGGTAACCCTTGGGCAGGTCGGGATAGAAGTAGTTTTTGCGCGCAAAGATCGAGCGGCGGTTGATCTTCGCGCCAATGGCGAGACCGAATTTCACAGCGCGTTCAACTGCGCCTCTATTCATCACCGGCAATGCGCCGGGCATGGCCAGATCGACGACGCTCGCCTGCGTGTTCGGAGCAGCACCGAACTCGGTGCTGCTACCACTGAAAATTTTTGATACGGTCGTGAGCTGGGTGTGTGTTTCCAGCCCGATGACCACTTCCCACTGTGCCATGTTCGTACTCTAAATAGACGGATGGCACTTGTGCCAGTCCGTCGCCAATTGAAACTGATGCGCCACATTCAGCATGCGTGCTTCATCCAGATAATTCCCGATAATTTGCATACCGACGTGTTGGCCGCTTTCATCGACGCCACAAGGGTGACTCATCGCCGGCTGACCAGTGAGATTTGCGCAAATGGTGAAGATGTCATTCAAGTACATTTTCACCGGGTCATCGCTCTTGGAGCCAAACTGGAATGCGGTTTCCGGTGCAGTTGGGCCCATCACCACATCACACACCTCGTAAGCGCGCTTGAAATCCTCTGCGATCAGGCGGCGTAGCTTGCCCGCTTGCAGGTAATACGCGTCATAGTAACCAAGCGAAAGCACATAGGTGCCTATCAAAATGCGGCGTTTGACCTCGGCTCCGAAGCCCTCGGCGCGAGAGCGTTTGTACATATCCATCAGGTCGCTGTATTCGGCAGCCCGGTGACCGTAACGAACGCCGTCGAAGCGCGATAAATTGCTTGATGCCTCAGCAGGAGCCACAACGTAATACGCGGGAACCGAATACTTGACGTTCGGCAGCGAAACTTCGACCGTCACCGCGCCAAGCTTGCGATAGACAGCCAGCGCCTCATCGACGGCTTTTGCAATTCCGGATGCGACGCCTTCGCCGAAAAATTCCTTAGGCAACCCAACACGTAAACCAGCGAGTGGTTTGGCCAAATCGCGCGAATAATTCTCTTTCGGACGATCGAGCGACGTTGCGTCATTTGGATCGAATCCAGCCATCGCGTTTAGAAGCAACGCGCAATCTTCGGCCGTCTGCGCGAAGGGCCCTGCCTGATCCAGAGACGAGGCGAACGCGATGATGCCAAAGCGTGAACACACGCCATAAGTGGGCTTGAGGCCTGTGAGATTGCAGAACATGGCGGGCTGACGAATTGATCCGCCGGTGTCAGTACCAGTCGACGCAGGAGTGAGGCCAGCCGCCACACTGGCCGCAGAGCCGCCTGATGAGCCGCCAGGCACGCGGGAGATATCCCAAGGGTTTTTTACTGTGCCGAAATACGAGGTCTCGTTCGACGAGCCCATCGCAAATTCATCCATATTGAGCTTGCCGAGCGTGACCATGCCCGCCGCCGACATGTTTTGCACGACCGTCGAGGTGTAAGGCGCGATAAAGTTCTCCAGCATCTTCGACCCGCAGGTGGTGCGCCAGCCGTCGATCAGGTAGATGTCTTTGTGGGCCACGGGAACACCGAGCAGAGGTGCGGCAACGTCGGCGCCACCTACGGCGCGCTTGTCATCGGCAGTTTTAGCGTCGGCCAGTGTCTTTTCGCGATCCAGCGTCACGTAGGCGTTGAGTACGGGCTGAAGCGCGGCGGCACGGTCGAGGTAATGCGTGGCGAGTTCAACGGCGCTGACTTTTTTGTCGTTGAGCGCTTTAACTGTCTCGGCAACAGTCGAGAAGGTGTTCCAGCTCATTCAATGACCCTCGGCACAAGAAAATAGCCTTCCGCCGCCTGCGGTGCATTTTTCTGATATTTCTCCCGATGGTCGGTCTCGGTCACCACGTCGTCACGCAAGCGCAGCACCATATCGAGACCGTGCGACATCGGTTCGATGCCTTGCGTATTAACGGCCTGCATTTCGTCAATCAGCTTGAAAATGCCGTCCAGTTTGGCCTGGACGTCGGCGACGTCGGCGGGAGTAACGCGGATACGGGCGAGATGCGCGATCCGCTCGATATCTTGGGTTGTGAGGCTCATGAATCAGGAGAAATCAGGGAAAAGGCCCGCGCCTGACCTAGGGGGCGAGGCGGATGGCGGGCGCTGAGAGATGTTTGTTCAGAAGCGGTAGGGTAACATAACGGGTTAATTAAGACTCGCTCCAGCCCTCACGCAGAATGCTGAAGAAGGGCTTGCAGTCGATGTTTCCGGGGGATGGGTGTAGGGTCTGACGTGCATGTTGCACCTTAGGCCCGTACGGCGTTGTCCGATGCGGTCACGGGAGGCCGCGAGAATTTATGTTCAAGTTTCTGACAGGTTATTTTTCCACCGACATCGCCATTGATCTCGGTACCGCTAATACGCTGATTTATGTGCGTGGCAAGGGCATTGTCCTTGACGAGCCATCGGTCGTTGCCATCCGCCAGGAGGGTGGGCCAAACGGCAAGCGCGTCATACAAGACGTGGGTTTGTCAGCAAAACAAATGCTGGGTAGAACGCCAGGCAACATTACGGCGATTCGTCCGATGAAAGACGGCGTGATCGCTGACTTCAACGTTACCGAGCAGATGTTGAAGCAGTTCATCCGCAAGGTGCTCGACAGCAAAATGTTCAGCCCCAGTCCTCGCATCATCATCTGCGTGCCTTGCGGCTCAACACAGGTGGAGCGGCGTGCGATTCGCGAATCTGCGCTCGGCGCTGGTGCCTCGAAAGTGTTTTTGATTGAAGAGCCGATGGCGGCGGCGATCGGTGCAGATCTGCCGATTTCGGATGCGACCGGCTCAATGGTCGTTGACATCGGTGGTGGCACCACAGAAGTTGGTGTGATTTCGCTGGGGGGCATGGTTTACGCCGGTTCCGTGCGTGTTGGTGGCGACAAATTTGATGAAGCCATCATCAATTACATCCGTCGCAATTACGGCATGTTGATCGGTGAAACCACTGCTGAAATGATCAAGAAGAAGATCGGTTCGGCCTTTCCCGGTAGCGAAGTGCTCGACATGGAAATCAAAGGGCGCAATCTGGCTGAAGGTATTCCGCGTGCTTTCACCGTCTCGTCGAACGAGATTCTTGAAGCGCTGACCGATCCGTTGAATGCCATCGTCAGTGCGGTAAAGCAGGCGCTAGAGCGAACGCCACCTGAGCTGGGCTCCGACATCGCGGAAAAGGGCATGGTACTCACGGGCGGTGGCGCACTCTTGCGCGACATTGACCGCTTGTTGATGGAAGAAACGGGGCTGCCCGTCGTCGTGGCCGAGGACCCGCTTACCTGCGTGGTACGGGGCTGCGGAAAGGCGCTCGAAAATATTGATCGCCTGTCTTCGATCTTCACGACTGACTAAGAAAGCCCGAAAAGTGACCTCCAGCTGCCCACGCCTTCACATGATGAGCGTCGGCAGCAGGATCACGACGCCGTTGAAGTTGTATGCACGGTAGATTCACCTCGTTGCCCTCCGAGCCGCCCCGCTTTTTTAATCGTGGGCCGAGTCCGATTGCGCGCCTGACTTTCTTTGGTGTGATCTCCATCGCAATCATGTTCATTGATGCGCGTTTTCGTACGCTTGAAACGGTGCGTATGGCCATTGCCACCGTCGTTTACCCAGTACAACAGGCGGCACTTTTACCAGCTCAAATGGCAACGCGTGTTGGTCAGTTTTTCGATACGCGGGACGACCTTCGTGCTGAAAATACGAAACTCAAAGCAGAACTGCTGGTTGCTTCGCAAGCACAGCAATCGCAAGTGGCGGCAAAACAGGAGTCTGACCGCCTGTCAAAGCTTTTGAATATTTCGCAAACGGCATCGACAAAAGCGCAGGCCGCGAGAGTAGTCTATCTGGGGCGAGATCCGTTCTCGCAGAAAGCGTTCGTGGATCGCGGCGCAACGCAGGCCTTCGAGTCTGGCTCTGCTGTGGTTGACGAACTCGGCTTACTCGGACAGCTAACGCGCGTACATCCGCTATTTGCCGAAATCACGCTACTCACCGAAAAAGATTTCGCGGTGCCGGTAAAAATCGAGCGCACTTCAATGCGTGCACTACTCTACGGTCGCGGACCGGGCAAGTTGCCGGAACTGCGTTATGTTGCGAGTAACGCCGACGTGAAAGAAGGCGATCTGCTGCTGACATCAAGCATTGATGGTTTGTACCCCAGCAACATTCGCGTCGCTCGCATTACCGGGGTGCAGCGCGATGCCGAGAGCGCTTTCGCCCGCATTGAATGCATGCCGACTGCCGCTGTAGCGGGTGCCGAGACGGTGCTGGTGCTCGATAAACCGCCTGCACCCGCACCGCGACCGGCGCTTGAAGTGGCCACCGAATCATCAGCAAAGAAGCGTCGATGAACCGATTTCATCTGCCGGATTCGCCACTGTTCAAAATCGCGAGCCCGGAGGACATCCTGCTGTCTGCAAAGCCGTGGTTCGTTGCGATTACGATGGCTTTGGCGTTCACGACCAATTTGCTGCCGCTGTCGGGGTTTGTGCTGGCGTTGCGGCCTGATTTTTTCGCACTGGTGCTGCTCTATTGGGCAATCCATCAGCCACGATGGATCGGCATTGGTGTGGCCTGGGCCTGCGGACTGTTAACCGACGTCGTGGAAGCCAACCTGTTCGGTCAGCACGCGCTGGCCTATGCAATTCTTGGGTTTGCGGCAGGCTATTTTCATCGCCGCGTGTTGCGTTTCCCGGTGTGGCAACAGGCTCTGCATGTGCTCGGTTTATTGCTGATTGCACAGCTTGTCGTGCTGGTGTTGCGTCTCATGAGTGGCGCTTCGCCGCCCAGTGCTGCGTTTGTGCTTGGAAGCGTGAGCAGTGCACTGCTGTGGCCGGTGTTGTCCGCTTTGCTACAGTGGCCGCAGCGGGTTCGCTCGCTGCTGGATTAGGGCGGCAAGTCGCAGATGTCCGCCGAACTCAGAAATCATGATCGGGAGCTGTTCTGGTTTCAGCGGCGACTGTCGCTCGCGGCGGTGCTTGTCGTGATTGGTTTTCTGGCGCTGCTTGGCCGTTTTGTATACCTGCAGGTCATTCAGCACAAGCATTTCGCGACGCTGGCTGAAGCCAATCGTATCGACATACAGCCCGAGGCACCGAATCGCGGCATCATCACTGATCGCAATGGCGTGGTGTTGGCCTCCAACTACTCGGCCTATACGCTTGAGATGAATCCGCAAAAGATTGCCGATCTCGACGTGGCGATCGACGAGATCGGCAAAATCGTCGAAATCTCCGCACGTGATCGCCGTCGCTTCAAGCGTCTCTACGAGGAATTTCGCACCAACGAAAGCCTCCCCCTGAAGTCACGCCTGACTGACGAAGAGGTGGCTCGCGTGGCCGCAAATCGTTATCGATTGCCGGGCGTGGAAATCAAGGCACGGCTGTTTCGGCAATACCCATTTGGCGAGGTCGCGTCACACGTCGTTGGCTACATCGGCCGCATCAGCCAAAGCGAAAAAGAGCGCATCGAGCAGCAGGAATTGAGCGCGAGCTATAAGGGCTCGGACTACATTGGCAAGCGGGGCATCGAGCTCTCCTATGAGCGTGATCTGCATGGATCGGCCGGCTCAACCGAAGTTGAAGTCGACGCAAACCGCCGCGTGGTTCGCGTGTTATCGCGCAAACCGTCGGTCATCGGCAATAACCTTCAACTCTCGCTCGATATTCGTTTGCAAAAAATTGCCGAAGATGCCTTCGGCAACAAACGGGGTGCGCTGGTAGCCATTGAGCCCGCTACCGGTGATGTACTCGCGTTCGTCAGCAAGCCCGGCTATGACCCGAATCTGTTCGTAGACGGAATCGACCCCCAGAGTTGGGACGCGCTGCGCGATTCGCCCGACAAGCCCATGCTGAACCGCCCATTACAAGGCGGCTATCCGCCAGGGTCTACCTACAAGCCGTTCATGGCATTAATGGCACAGGAATTGGGCGTCAGAACGGCATCGCAGGCGATTAACGATCCGGGATATTTTCGTCTCGGCGCTGGGCATTGGCGCGATGACAAAGTCGGCGGGCACGGTATCGTGGACATGGTGAAGTCGATCGTGATTTCCTGTGACACCTATTACTACCAGCTAGCGTCCGAACTCGATATCGACGAATGGTCAGGCTTTATGAAGCAGTTTGGCTTCGGGCAAAAGACGGGCATCGATATCGATGGCGAATTGACTGGCATCCTGCCCAGCCGCGAGTGGAAAGCGAAGCGCTTCCCCAAAGATCCGAAATTGCATGTGGGCGATCAGGTGTCACTAGGTATCGGTCAGGGTTTCAATACATTTACGCCTATGCAAATGGCCTACGCGACCGCGGTGCTCGCCAATCGCGGCGTCGCGTTCAAGCCGCATCTGGTCAAGCGTGTGCAGGATGCGCGAACGGGCGAATCGCGTTTGACGCAACCTAGTCCAGCCTACACTGTCCCGCTCAAGCAAGCGCACGTTGATGTTGTGCTTAAAGGACTAGAAGGCGTGGTTACTGCTGGCACTGGGCGAACGGCTTTTCTCAATGCGAAGTACAGCAGCGGCGGCAAAACCGGCACGGCGCAGGTTTTTGGTTTGCGTGGCGGTGATTACAAAGCTTCGCAGGTGACGGAGCGCTTGCGGGATCATGCCTGGTACATCGCGCTGGCGCCGCTGGATAGCCCCAAAATTGCGCTAGTGGCCTTTGTTGAAAACGGTGGTTTCGGCGCAGAAGCGGCCGCTCCCATCGCGCGCAAAGTGCTCGATGCCTACTTCGATCCAGCCTTACTGGATGCCGCCATCAAAAAGGCCGTTTCTCCAGCGGAGGCCTTAGCCAGTGCAAGTCTTCAACGCGAGGTTAAACGGGCGCGATGATTCAGCATCTTTGGGCCAAACTGACGGATCATCTGGATCCTTTTCTATTTGCCGTGGTGACGGCGATTGCTGCCCTCGGTTTATTAGTGCTCTACAGCGCAGTGGGCGAATCGCTGGGACGCGTGATCTCGCAATCGCAAAAAATGGCAGTCGCTGTGGCGATCATGATTGTGATCGCCAATCTTTCACCGCAATTTATTGCGCGTTTTGCCGTACCGCTTTACGCCATCGGCATCTTGCTGCTATTGGGCGTTGCACTTGGCGGCGAGGTCGTTAAGGGTGCGCGGCGCTGGCTGAAAATCCCCGGCGTGGGCAATGTTCAGCCCTCAGAAATTATGAAAATTGCGCTACCTCTGATTCTGGCGTGGTACTTTGAGCGCCACGAAGGCAGCATGAACTGGCGCAACTTTCTGGTAGCGTCAGCGTTGGTGGTGATTCCGTTTGGGCTGGTTGTGCGACAGCCGGATCTTGGCACTGCGTTGTTGATTGGAGCGTGTGGTTTTTACGTGCTCTTTCTCGCGGGACTCGACTGGCGCATCATCGTCGGCGGGGCGATTCTAGGAGGTCTCGGCCTGTGGGCAGCATGGGAGTTCAACTGGCTGCATGACTACCAGAAAGAGCGCGTACTCAACTTCATTAATCCGGAGAATGACACGCAGGACGCGGGCTGGCACACGATTCAGGCCGCGATCGCGATCGGCTCGGGCGGTCTGTTCGGTAAGGGTTGGGGCAATGGCACGCAGACCCACCTGGAGTTTTTGCCGGAGAAGCATACCGACTTCATTTTCGCGGTGTATGGTGAAGAATTCGGCCTGCTGGGCGGTGTGGTGCTGATCGTGCTTTATCTGCTGTTCATTGGGCGGAGTTTCGTGATCACTGCAAACGCGTCGACCCTGTTTGGAAGATTGATGGCGGGATCGATGACATTAATGTTTTTCACTTATGCTTTTGTCAATATCGGCATGGTCACTGGCATGTTGCCCGTGGTCGGCGTGCCGCTGCCATTTGTGAGCTTTGGTGGAACTGCACTTATAACGTTGTTCATTGCGGTCGGCATTTTGATGAGCGTGCAATCGCACCGGAAGCTGGTGAACTCGTGACGCATTTCGAGCGTTGCACCAAATTTCTTCTACTAATCGGCGTTGCTGCGCTGCTTGCCGCCTGCGCCAGCAAACCCAAGGTTTCGACCAACGCAAAGTCCTCCAGCGCGCGGCCCGGTGCGTACTATAAAGACGACGGCCCAGCGGCATCGGTACCCGCCGACATTGATCGCATTCCCGATGCCGTCGCTCGCGCGGAACCATTGCACCGTTTCGCTAACCGGCCGTACAACGTCTTTGGTGTTGAGTATCGACCAATGACCAGCCTTGGGTCGCTGCGCCAACGCGGTATCGCCTCATGGTACGGGCGCAAATTTCACGGGCAAAAGACGGCGATTGGCGAAACCTACGACATGTTTGCGATGACTGCGGCGCATCCCACCGCGCCTTTGCCAAGCTTTGCGCGCATAACGCATACGCAATCCGGGCGCAGCGTGGTGGTGCGCATCAATGATCGTGGCCCTTTCCACGCAGGGCGTATCGTGGATTTGTCCTACGCCGCGGCGAGCCGTCTGGGCATTGCTCAGGGTGGCAGCGGTGAGGTAGAGTTTGAACTGCTGGTTCCACCGTTCCAGCCAAATGCAGCGAATGAGTCGGTGGCTACATTCTCGCCGTCGCCGCCCGCTCCTGTAGCACCTGCTGATCCGCCCGCCATTGCAATTTCCTCCACACTACCGAGTTCTCAAGATTTTTATTACGTTCAATTGGCCGCATTCGGAAACTTTGCTAACGCTCAAGCGTTCCAACAGCGAATGAGCATCGAACTAGCCAGCACCCCGCGCGTTCAACAAGTCGAGTCGTTGTACCGGGTACGCTTGGGCCCATTCGCGACCCGAAGTGAGGCAGAAACAGCGCGCGACCGCGCACAATCTGTCCTGTCGACACCGCTCATCATTTCTTCTACGCTTGCCCGATGAAAAAAACTGTTCCTTCAGTCCTGCGATTGGCGCTCGCCGTTTCGGCGTTCGGATTCTCGGCTTTGAGCACGAGTACACACGCGCAACTCACCATTGATATCGTGGGTGTGGGTGCGCAACAGATTCCAGTTGCCGTTGCCGCTTTTGCCGGAAACGATGCGCTGGCACAGCAAGTATCGAGCGTCATCGAGGCCGACCTCGCGCGAAGTGGTTTGATCAAGACGATCAATGCCGCAGGCCTCCCGCGCAGCGGCGAACTGGCTGCGGTGCAATTCTCAGAGTTGAAAGCGCGCGGCGCAGACGCAACCGTGATTGGCGCCGTGCAGTCGGGGGACGGCGGCATGATGAACATCAGTTTTCGTCTCATTGATGTGCCAAAGCAAACCCAGCTTACGGGTCTGAATTTCAACGTGGCGGCGCGAGACTCGCGTGCCACTGCACACCGAATTGCCGACATCATTTACGAGCAGTTGACCGGCGAGAAAGGCGTGTTTAGCACGAGGCTCGCGTATGTGTCGAAATCGCCGGGTCGCTTTCAGTTGATCGTGGCCGATAGCGATGGCTTCAACGCGGTGCCTGCACTGAATTCTTCCGAACCGATCATCTCACCTGCATGGTCGCCTGATGGCGGTCGACTTGCCTATGTGTCGTTTGAAGGTCGCAAGCCAAGCGTTTATGTGCAAAACATCGGCTCCGGTGCGCGCACGCTGCTGGTTCGTGCAGCGGGCAATCAGTCGGCGCCTGCATGGTCACCCGACGGCAGCCGGATCGTTTATGCATCATCGCAGGCGGGCGGCACGCAACTTTTTATCGTCAACGCCGATGGCAGCGGTTCGCGCCGTTTGACCAGCAGCGGCGCGATTGATACCGCGCCGAACTGGGCTCCTGACGGGCGCATTTATTTCATGAGTGATCGCGGTGGTTCGCCGCAAATCTATCGCACGTCGCCCGAGGGCGGCAACGCCGAGCGGGTGACGTTTGAAGGCAGCGAGAATGCCAATCCGCGCGTTGCGGCCGACGGCAAGAGCATGGTGTTCGTGAAGCGCGAGGGCTCCCGCTACATGCTCGCGGTACAGGATTTTGCGTCGCGTCAGGTGCAGGTTTTGACACAGGGGCCGGTCGATGAATCGCCCTCCTTCGCACCGAACGGCAAGCTGATTGTTTATGCGTCGGTGTATAACGGCAAGGGTATTCTTGCCGCCGTATCCGCTGACGGGCGCGTCAAGCAAAGGCTGGGCGCTATGAACGCCGACGTGCGCGAACCGGCTTGGGGGCCATTGCCAAAGTAGCAGCGCGGTTGCACAATTCGCCCAATGAGCTAGGCACAATTCGCTAGATTTACTTGGTCGATTTTGTCGACTTCGCGCAGAACCGGGACATCTTGTCCATCTCGAAAGGAAACTTTATGAATCGTCTCTGGAAATCCACCCTCGCCGTGCTCGCGGCAACCACGCTTGTCGCTCTGACCGGCTGCTCGTCAACCCCCGATTCGGCGAAGCCTGTGGAAGACCGCACCGCTGCAACGACCGGCGCGACCACAACCGGCACTGACGCGTCCACTAACGGCGTTGGTTCGACCGGCCCCGCAGTGGCTACGGTCACTGCCGGTACCCCCGCTGGCGCGGGTAACAGCGCGCTGCGTGATCCAAGAAGCCCGCTCTCTCGTCGTGAAATTTTTTACGATTACGACAGCTTTATCGTGAAAGACGAATACAAGCCTTTACTTGAAGCGCACGCGGCTTATCTCAAAACCAATCGCAATGCGCGCATCAAAGTTGAAGGCAATACCGACGAGCGCGGTAGCCGTGAGTACAACCTGGCGCTAGGGCAGAAACGCTCGGAAAGCGTCAAGCGCGTATTGACGCTGCTCGGTGTGAACGATTCACAAATAGACACCGTGAGCCTCGGTGAAGAAAAACCGCGCAATCCCGCCTCCAATGAGGCGGCCTACGCGGAAAACCGTCGTTGCGATCTCGTATACGCTGGAGAGTAATTGATGCAGTTGGTGCGATTGATACCGTCAGATCGGGCTACGATCAGGCATTTCTACTTTGTAATGAAAGCGGGGGCAGCGGCGCTGGCCATGGCTGGCATCAGCATCGCCCACGCCGGAGTGTTCGACGACGAGGAAGCGCGAAAGCAGATTCTGCAATTGCGCGCGCAAGTCAGTGAGACCCAACGCGCGATCGATCAACGTGTCGCTGAACTCGAAGCGCAAGCGCGCAACCGCAGCATCATAGACTTGTTCAATCAGGTCGAAACGTTAAAGACCGAGTTCGCTCGACTGCGCGGACAGATCGAAGTATTACAGAACGAAATGGAGAACACGCAGAAGCGTCAGCGTGATCTCTATGTCGATCTCGATGGTCGTTTGCGCAAAATGGAAGCCGCTATGGCCGAGCAGGCGGCGCACGCAGTTCAAGCACCGGCAGCAGCCCCGTCGGTGGCGGTATTGGGGTCGTCCGCGCAGCCCGGTACTGGTGCGCCGCCCACAGCAAACGACCCCTCTCGCGCCATGCCACCCGCAGTCGCCTCGTTGCCACCAGCGATTGATCCGGTGGCCGAGCAACGTGCTTACGATCAGGGTCTGGAACATTTCCGGGCCGGCCGCTTTGGCGAAGCGGTCACCACGTTCCAGCTTTTCACGCGCAATTTCCCCAGGAGCACGCTGGTTCCGTCAGCCCAATACTGGATCGGAAATTCGCTTTACGCCGTGCGTGATTTTCGCGGAGCGATTGCGACACAGCGCCAATTGTTGACGCAGTTTCCTGATAGTGCCAAGGCCTCCGACGCATTGCTGAATATCGCGTCAGCGCAAGGTGAATTGGGCGATTTGCAGGGATCGCGCGCCACCATGCAAGAGGTCGTCGCGAAGTACCCGACGTCGGAAGCGGGCGTTAAGGCGAAGCAAAGACTCGGCATTCGCTAGTCACGGCTCTGAAAATTCATTTGTAGGGATGCAGTCTTAGGAACCCGGAGCGCAGCAACCGCCGCGCTGGAGCGTGAGCGTGAGCGCTTTTGGCAAATAGGCGAGTGCCTCGCGAAGACACAATGGCCAGAGAAATGAATTTTTCACGTCGCGTCGTCGAATGGCAGCGCTCGCATGGTCGCCACGGCCTGCCCTGGCAATCGACGCGCGACGCCTACAAAATCTGGCTCTCGGAAATCATGTTGCAGCAGACGCAGGTTTCGACGGTTCTGCCTTACTACGCGAAGTTTCTGGAGCGCTTTCCCAACGTCACGACGCTCGCGGCGGCCAGTGACGACGATGTCATGGCGCATTGGGCCGGGCTTGGCTACTACAGCCGCGCGCGCAATTTACACAATGCCGCGAAACAGGTCGTCGCAAAACACGGCGGCGTTTTCCCGGACGACGTTGAATTGCTGGCAGATTTGCCCGGCATTGGGCGCAGCACGGCGGCCGCCATCGCCGCGTTCGCGTACGACGTCATCGCGCCAATCCTCGATGGCAACGTCAAACGAGTGCTCGCGCGACATGCGGCGATTGAAGGATTTCCCGGCGTCAGCGCGGTGGAAAAGCAGTTGTGGATAGAGGCGGCGGTACGGCTCCCAAAAAAGCGCGAAGACATGGTGGCGTACACGCAAGGGCTCATGGACTTGGGCGCAGCAGTGTGCACCAAAAGCGATCCGCATTGCCTGCTCTGCCCCATCGCCGATGATTGCGCCGCAAAGTCTGATGGGCGCATCGCCGACATTCCCGCGCCGAGGCCCAGCAAAAAAATCCCGGAACGATCACAGCGCTACCTGCTTGCGCTGCATGGCGATGCGGTGTTGCTGGTAAAGCGTCCCGCACCGGGCATATGGGGCGGTCTGTGGTGCTTGCCTGAGCTGGCGGAGGCGGACGATCCGGCAACCGTTGCCAGTTTGCGATTTGGCGTGCGCAAGGTCGCGGCCACCACTGAATTGCCCGCGTTCAAACATACGTTCACGCATTTCCGCTTGACGCTTGCCGTGACGCAATTGTTGGCGTCGCGAATTGACCCTGCCACGAACACGCCCGGTACGATCTGGCTTGCCCGAAACGAGCTGAAAACAGCGGCACTGCCGAAGCCAATTTCCACATTGCTGGCCGAACTTTAGAGCGGTCTACTCGTAATCAGCTTTTTCGCGTAATCGCCATTGCATTTGGGCTAGAAGCAATAATCAGCGCTAGTCGACTATTGCACGTTTCATCACGTAGCCCCTAATCCAGCGAGCTTTCAGCAAAATGCTGTGCTTGTCAAACGCCTCGCAGGCGACGCGTAGCAAAGCGCTACTTTTCACACGGCGTCAGCTTGAATTCCACGCGCCGATCCTGCAAATCGGTCAAGTCGTCGGCACCACTGCCGACTACGTTTTCCCGATAGCCAACGCCACTAGCTCGGGTGCGCGCGGCCAGTTTTGGCGCGGCGGCGTCCATGCGCTTTTTCACGTAGTTGGCGCGCGCCAGACTCAACCGGTCATTCGCCGGTTCGCTGCCGGAGTGACTGGTGTGTCCGACGATGTCGAGGCAGGATTTGTTATCCGTATTCCTGGCCATGCGCGTCGCGATGCTGCGCAACCAGATCGGATACGGCCCGCTCACGTTCGCGTCCGACCAGAAGTCAGTTCGTGCCGGCTGGAACAAAAATTTCACCGAGAGCTTATGAGCGGCGAGGCCGTGGTCGACGATGTTGCCAAAAGCTTTTTCGGCGTCAGCCCTTTTGCCGAGCTTCCAGTTCGCGAGGTAGAGTCCGCTGTGCACGCGCAACTGGTCGCCCGTCGCTGAGCGCACGGCCTTCACATAAAGATCGAGCGCCTGCTTGAATTTGCGCGCCTCGTAGGCAACGATGGCGTCTGAAATCACCGTCGCCGTATCGATGCGCTCGCGATAAATAGGGTCAATCGTGTCGCCGACCTTGGTGGCCTGACAGGTCTTGATGTAGGCATCAACCGACTCGTCCTTCACCCACACCGGTGTGTCCGAGAAGTACGGCGTTGGCGTCGTGTTCACGCCGTCGAGCATGGCGCGGGCGACGCCTTTCGAGATGATTTTGTTGGTCGATAAATCTGCGAGCGCGAGACAAATACGGAACGCCTCGGGTTTGCCGACAGTCTTGTTTTCGAGGGTAATTGCAGTAAACGTTCCGACCAGCACAATCGGCGATTTTGCAACGTTGCTCGATGTGAATTCGCGCACATCGGCCGCCGGGAATTGATCGCGCGCGACATCACGCAAGCGTGTTTCGATGTAGCGGCTGGCGACGGTTTGCTGTCCGCTGACGCCGTCAATCAGCGGGTCAATCACGATCATGCGTGGGCCGGGCGTGGGCACGTTTTTGAACAGCGCAGTTGCCGCGTTAACGATAGCGATGTCAAATGGAACCGGACTCGGCGGTGCAGGCGGTGGTACAGGCGCAGCAGGCGGCACTGCGACCACCACTGGCGCGGGCGGCGGTGCGGGCGGCGCGGCGTGGTCGACCGTGGGCGTCGGTGTCGTTGCGCATCCGGCGAGCAGGAAAATGCCCAGCGCAGCGATTGCCGTGAGTTTCAGATGGGGTTGCAGGCAGTTCATTTGCATTTCTCCGTCAAAAAATCTTGCTCTTCATCGCTCAGTGCTGCACCCAGCCCCCAACGATCAATCAAACCTGAACAGCGTGCCGGACGCCGTGATTCACGGGGTTCAGCCTGCCCACGTTGAGTGCGTGGTGGACGCGTGGTCGTCCTAGGGTCAATCTTACGCTCCGGTATCGGCACGATCTCTGTTCGCGCTGCCTCATTCTTCAGCTCTGACGTCGCTTTTGCGGGCGCGGTAAGGGCTTCCGCCGAGGGGACTTCCTTAGGTAAAGACGCTTTCGGAGACAAGGTCGTGTCACTCGACGGCAAAACAGTTGTCGGGTCAGCGACGGGAGGCGTCTTTTTGGGTGAAATCTCCGTCGGGTTCTGTGCGCGGGCTGGAGGCGATTCGCGCGCACTTCGAACCCCCGACATTGACCACCACGCCAGGAGCGCGGCACCGAACAACCCGGCGGCAATCGCGATCCATCTTCCCGTTTTGTTGGGCTCAGCTCCGGATGCAGGTTCCGGGCGGGGCGACGGCGTCGCTCGATCAGTGACATCCTCAACTGGAGGCGGTGTCACACTCCGGAACGGCGGTGACGGGGCGGGTGTGGGTGCTGGTTCAAGCGCGGGTTTGGGTGCGACACGAGACGCAATGATTGTGCGTTCGTTATCGACGATCTGCGTTTCTGCCAAACGACTGACCATCGGCTCAGGCGGCGGGGTCGGTGGCACGACAATCACAGCCTCTGCCCACACCGGTGGCGGCAAATCCGCACGAACCTCGCGCGTCACCACATCCACCACCGGCGCGGACATCTCGTCCCAGCCCATCAACGCGATAAATTCCCCGATGCTTTGGGGTCGATCCTCCGGTTTAACTGCCAGGGACAACGCCATCGCATCGAGCCAGCGCTCTGGCAATCGTCCGGCAAACACATCGCGCGGACGTGGCATCGAATCACGCAGCATGCGACTGATGGCAGTGGGCGGTGGACCACCTGACAAGGTGAAATAAACGACGCCCGCAAGCGCGTAAATGTCCGTCCACGGCCCCTGCTTCAGCTCGCCATCGCCGTATTGCTCAATCGGTGCATAGCCAGGCTTCAGGATCGCAGTGAACACCTGAGTGCCCTCAATGGCCTTCCTTGCCGCGCCAAAATCCAGTAGTACCGGCCAATAGTTTTCGCCCAGCAAAATGTTGTCTGGCGCGACATCGCGGTGGTAGCAGTGCGCCGCGTGCAACACCTCCAGCGCCTCACACACCGGCAACAACAGCGCAGGCAACGTCTGCTCATTCGCGCTCCAGCTGCCCGCGCTCACCGCATCACGCAACGTGACACCGCTATAAAGCCGCATCGCCAGATACGCCGTCCCGCGCTCTTCCCAAAAGCGATACACGCGCACCAGCGCCGGATGGTCAAACTGCGCCAGCAGCTTACCTTCGTTCAGGAAGCTTTCGATCCCCTTGCCAAAAGCAGCGGTCTCGCGCGGCTGTGAGCGCACGCTTCCATCATTGTCGCGCAGCGAAATTCCGCCGGGAAAATATTCCTTGATCGCCACTTCGCGCATGAGCGAAGTGTCCATCGCCTTGTAGACGATGGAGAAACCGCCGATCCCGATGACCGAGACGATCGTGTAGTCACGAATCCGCGTACCCGCGGGCAGGGCGTTCGGATAGGCGTTCGAAGTTGCGTCAGACGACACAGGCAGGCCGCTCCACGTGGGGTGGGGTATTCAGTCTAGCGCAGTGTTGCAACACATCATCGCGCAACGAAACCTTCATCCGCGATACATTTCGCGCATGAACTCGCAATCCTTTGACCACAGTCGCCCGCCGAACCACAGCAACAATCGCGTTGATCTCGCGCAAATTGCCAAACAGGCAATGACCGATCGCGGGCTGGAGCCGGAATTTTCGCCCGCTGTCGAAAAAGAGATGGCGCAGATTACCGGCCCTTCCCACGAGCAAGGCCCAGATATTCGCGATCAGACAAAACTGCTCTGGTGTTCCATCGACAATGATGATTCTCGCGATCTCGATCAGCTCTCGGTGTCCGAGACGTTGCCGAACGGTGCCACCAAAATTCTTGTCGCCATTGCCGACGTTGATGCGCTCGTTAAAAAGGGCACTGCGATTGACGATCATGCGCATAACAACACGACCTCGGTTTACACCGCTGCGCGAATTTTCCCGATGTTGCCGGAGCAATTGTCGACCGATTACACCTCGTTGAACGGCGGCGAAAAGCGACTGTCCGTGGTGACCGAAATGGTGTTCGACGCCAATGGTGAAATGACGGCGACCACCTGTTACCGCTCGCTCGTTTTTAATCACGCCAAGCTTGCGTACGACTCGATTGCGTCATGGCTAGACGGTCAGGGCGAATTGCCCGAGGCAGCGCGCTCAGTGCCCGGAATGGACGCCCAGCTCCGCGTACAGGACGCGGTTGCCCAGAAGCTGCGGCAGAAGCGGCGTGAGAACGGCGCGCTGGAATTCGAATCGATTGAAGCGAAGGCCGTATTCGAAGGCGATCAGGTCGTGCGGCTCGATGTGCAAGCGCACAACCGTGCGCGGCAACTGATTGAAGAGTTCATGATCGCCACCAATCAGGCGACTGCGAAATTTTTAACTGAAAAGGGTTTTGCGTCGCTGCATCGCGTAGTGCGCTCGCCCGAGCGCTGGCAAAAGATTGTCGACGTTGCGAAAGAGTTCGGCGAAGTGCTGCCACCGGAACCCGAATCAAAAGCGCTGGAAGATTTCCTCGTACGCCGTCGCGCGGCTGATCCCGTGCGCTTTCCCGATCTGTCGCTCACCATTGTCAAGCTCATGGGTGCGGGCGAATACGTGATCGACAAGCCGGGCAGCGCTGGCATCGGTCATTTCGGACTTGCGGTGCATGACTACGCGCACTCTACGGCGCCCAATCGCCGCTTTCCAGACCTCGTCACGCAACGTCTGGTGAAAGCCGCGTTCGTCGGCGCGCCATCGCCGTATTCCGACGCCGAACTGTTCGCGCTCGCCAAGCATTGCAGCGAACAGGAGGACGACGCCAACCGGGTGGAGCGTCAGGTGCGCAAGTCCGCCGCCGCGTTGCTGCTCGCCTCGAAAATCGGCCAAAGCTTCGACGCCATCGTCACCGGCGCGTCGGATAAAGGCACGTGGGTACGGGTGTTTTCGCCGCCCGTTGAGGGTCGATTGGTGCAGGGCTATGAAGGCTACAAGGTGGGCCGCAAGCTTCACGTCGAACTGGTCGGCGTGAATGTCGCCAAAGGCTTCATTGACTTTGTGCGCCGTGATTAACAGTCGCTAAACGCGACTGATCCGTGCGGGATCTCTGGCGAGCTTTTCAGCGAATTCGCTGGCTCTGCCTCCACCGTCATGCTTGGCGAGCAAGCGGCTTTTGCATGGGTGTGTGATCAATACCGTCGATTTGTGGCGAAGTCAGCTTTCCGCTACAAACCTTTCTTTATGAGGGCTAGCAGCAAAAAAGTACATATGTCGACAATTGCCATTTATTGCGTCTAGCCCTCGTGCAGACGTACTTTAAGTGCAAAGCTAATATGGAGCAGCGACTCGGACGTACTCCTGCAACGCCCACCGGAACAGAAACAAGCCATGATTGCCTGCGCCGAAATGACCGCCTAGTGCTTGATGTTCGGCGCTGGAAGGCCTTCGATAAAGACGTTGACACAAGCCGGTTTGCGCGAGGCGACAGCGCGTGCGACTGCGGGTTTCATCTGGTCTGCCGAACTCACGCTTTCGCCGTGCGCGCCAAACGCGGCTGCCACCTTGTCGTAGTGCGAGGGCAACAATTCGCAACCAATCATGCGCTCTCGCCCATAGTCGCGCAACTGAATCTGATATTCGGCATTCCAGCGTGCGTCGTTGCCGATCACCATGACGAACGGCAACCCGTAGCGCACAGCGGTATCAAACTCCGAGCAATGAAAACCGAAGGTGCCGTCACCCATGACCGCAACAATCGGCGCGTTGGGCAAAGCCACGCGTGCCGCGAGCGCAAACGGGAGCGCAGCGCCAATGGCACCGGCGACACCGTTAATCACACGATGCGGCGCACTCAGAAGCGCTTGTGCCCACTGTCCGATCTCACCACCATCGGAAATGAACACCGCGTCCGGGTGGCCGTCGAGCAGGGCTTGCAGCGGAGCCAAAGCCTGCACTGGATGCAATCGATCCGGCATGTGGCTCTTCGCCGTAGACCACGCGGATGGACGATACGCGATCGACGTTTTGACTTTCTGGAACCACGCAGGTGAGCCGCTCGGGTTCCACAGGTGCGACAACGTCAACGCGTCGACGGCTGAGGCTGCATCGGCAATCGTTACGACTTCGAGTCGCGAACCGAGCGCTTTAATCGCGCGATCAATTTCACTTTGTTCTGAATCAATTTGCAGCCAGGCGCAGTTCGCGGCAAAGGTCGGCGTCGAGCCAAACTTGAGCGTGAAATCCAGCGGCTTACCGAGCAGCAAAGCGCAATCACTCTCGGCCAAACATTCCGCAAATGCGCCCAGACTCGGATCGGTTACGCCGCGCGGACTTTCCATGCCAACGACAGGGATTCCAGACGCCGCTTCAAGCGCGGCAACTCGTTCGCGATGCGCAAGCGTCAAGCTCGCGGGACCGGTGAGAATTAACGGGCGCGATGCCGTGGCAAGTCGCTTCGCGATGGCATCTGCGTCAGTGCCGCTTATCGGCAACGCCTGTGCGGCAAACGCGTCTGGTGACGGCAACGCAGCGCTGGTCGTCGCTTCTAGTACATCCGAAGGCAGACTCAAATGAACCGGCCCTGGACGTCCTGATTTTGCGATGCGGATGGCTTTGGCCATATCGGCGGCAATCTCATCGACGCTCATGCACGTCCACGACGCCTTGCACAAAGGCGCGGCTAAATCGGCTTGGCGCATTTCCTGAAATGCGCCCTTGCCCAGTTGCGAAATGGGCGCATGACCGGACAGCAACACCACCGGGGCTTCGGCCATTTTTGCCGTGTAGAGCGCCGAGATGGCATTGGCATGGCCCGGCCCGCCGGTAACGAGCGCGATACCGACCTCGCCGGTGATGCGCGCAAAGGCATCGGCCATGTGAACGGTCGCCGCTTCATGACGTGTGTGAATCAGTTCAATGTCGGTCGCAAACGCCGCGTCGAAGACGGGCATGATGTGATTGCCTGAGAGCGTGAAGACCTTTTTAACACCAGCCAGCAAGAGTGTTTGAATAAGGGCGTCTGCGCCGCGAACGGCTGAATTTTGCGGTGATGACATCGGATGAGCGGGTGTGTGAGTAACTATTGAGTGATCAGGCTCTCGCCCGGTTTGATGCGGGTGAAAACGACACGCTCGGTGGCGAGAGTGAGCTTTTCGCCGACCTGACGAACGAGCGTGTAACTCGACGTTGGCAGATCCCCGGTATCCGGAAAGTCTTCACGGAAATGCGCGCCGCGCGAATCTTCCCGAGCGATCGCAGCGATCACGATCGCGCGGCTGACCGCGATCAAACTGCGCAGATTTAGCCAGTCGTGCCAGCTCAAATTGAAGGCATGTGTATCGCCGTTCACGCCGGTGCGATTCAATTCTTGCTGTAGTCCCGCGAGGCTTGAATCGGCCCGCGCGAGCCCGCCTGCGGAGCGTGCGATGCCAACGTCGTCCCACATGATTTCGTAGAGCGCTTCACGCAGCGCGTTGGTGTTGCCATGAGGTCGTGAAAACGGCGCTTCGTGTTCACCGACGACTTGAGCGATCGCCTCTGCGTCCGGTTCGCGAAATGCGCCGTGCGTCGCGACCCACGCGGCCATGCAGTCGCCCGCAATGCCGCCGTAAACCGTTGAATTGGCCACGCCGTTGCCACCCAGACGATTGGCACCGTGTACGCCACCGGTGTCTTCGCCAGCGGCGAAAAGCCCCGGAAGTGCGGTCGACGTGTCGCCAGAAAAAACGACGCCGCCCATCATGTAATGCGCTGTCGGCACGACTTCAACGCGGCCACCCGCCAGATCAAAACCACAGTCTGCACAGCGCTCCACCATGCCTTTAAAACTGTTGCGAACAGTGTCGACGCCGAGATGTTTCATCTCGATGAACACGCCACCGTTCGGCGACGTGCGGCCCGCGCGCATCTCGGAGTTAATGCTGCGCGAAACAATGTCACGCGTCGCGCGCTCGCCGCGAGGATCGTAGTTGTGCATGAAGCGCTCGCCATTGCCGTTGAGCAGGTAGCCGCCCGCACCGCGCAAGCCCTCTTCGAGCACCGTACCCGTCATGCGCGTGCCCGTTCCGGCGAGGAGTCCTGTGGGATGAAACTGCACCATCTCCATGTCGCGCAACGCGAGGCCCGCATCGAGCGCCATCGACAGACCATCGCAGCTTTTTTCACCGCTCGGCGTGTGGTACTTGTACATCGTCGGGCCACCGCCGGTGGCGAGCAGTACCGCTTTTGCCTGCACGAACACAAAGCCGCCCGTGCGCAAATCAATCATCAAAACGCCAGCCAGCGCATCACCCGAGCGCGTCTTGATGAACGCAATGGCGCGATGCTCCTCCATGCGCTCGATTTTTCGTGCCCACACCTGCTCTGCCAGGCGATTGATGATCTCGATGCCGGTCTGATCACCTTTGTGAACGGTACGATCAAACGTTTGCCCGGCGAATGCTTTTTGATGCACGGTGCCGTCGGGATTGCGATCAAAGAAGCAGCCAAGTTCGTTTTCAAGTTCGTGAATGCGTTCGACCGCTTTGGTCACCAGCGTCCACGCCAGATCCTGATCGGGCAACCACTTGCCGCCCTCAATGGTGTCCTGAAAATGTCGTTCGACCGAGTCACCCGCCGCCAGCGCAACGTTGTAACCGCCCTGCACCATGCGCGTACAGCCGCTCTTTCCGAGCAGACCTTTCACAGCGACCGTGATCCGCAATTCGGGCGACGCCTGATGCGCGTGCAGCGCGGCGAACAAGCCGGCCCCGCCCGAGCCCAGAATCAGTATGTCCGTTTTGCGGTACTGAATATCGGGCTTCAAGCTGAAACGCCCAGACTCGCCAGCGCGGCGGCACGACGATCTGCTACAGACGCATTCACGGTGTCGTAAAGCGACCCGCCATTCGAGTCCATCGCAACAAGCAAAGGCCCAAAACCGGCAGGTTCACGCAGTGCAAATTTCCAGAGTGATTCGGGGTTGAGGTCATCCAGATCAACGTCCTCGATTTGCGCGATCCACGTCGTTTCAAGTGCGGCTGTGCCACCGACGATCGCCAGATAAGCGCCGCCCAGTTCGCGAAACGCCGCCAGCGACCCGTCCCGCATGCCGCCTTTACCGATGATGAAGCGCGCACCCGTTTGCGTCATGAGCTGGCGCGTGAAGCGCTCCATGCGGTCACTGGTCGTGGTGCCAATGCAAACCGCCGCATAGCCCGCAGGATACTCCGGCGATACCGGCACTTTTTTAACGTTGGGTGCCGTGTGAATCACCGCATGTCCGTTCAAATCAAAACGCGTTGTTCGCTGCCGGTCGAACAGCGCGATGTAGCTCGCGTCGCGTATACCGAACAGCGTGTCGTGCAGTGTCACCGTGTCGTTAATACGAAGCTGGCGTACATCGGCTTCGCTGACTGGCATGTGCAAATCGTAATGCGCCATGATCAGTATCCAAATGCGACGCCGTTGGGCGTAAACGTAGCGCGCGCGCGTCGTGCCGAATGGCATTGCATATTCACGGCCACGGGATTCATGGTGATGTGCGTCGCGGCCAATTCAACGTGCACCGCAAACGCCGTAGCGTCGCCGCCCAATCCTTGCGGCCCGACGCCCAACAAGTTAACGGCTTTGGACAGAGATGCTTCCAGTGCGGCGCCGTCGGCATCGCCGCACGTTGAGCCAAGAGGACGTGTTGCGGCACGCTTGGCCAGATGCACGCACAAATCTGACGTGCCACCGACGCCGACACCGACAATGGTTGGCGGGCAGGTCTTGCCACCAGCGGCAATCACACAGTCGACGACGAAGCGTTTGATTGCATCGATGCCTTCGGCCGGTATAGCCATCCGAAGAAACGAATTATTCTCAGAGCCACTGCCCTTCGGAATCATTTCTATCTCGACCGTCTCGGCACGTTCATCAAATTCAAAGTGGATGACGGGAACGCCGATGCCACCGCTGGTGTGTTCGTTCTTGCGCGTCAGCGGATGCACGACCGACGAGCGCAGCGGGTGCTCTTGGGTGGCGCGCGTGCAGCCGCGAACGAGCGCTGCCTTTAGCGCCGCGCCGTCAAAGCTCACATTGGAACCGATGACCACGTTGTAGATGGGAATGCCTGTGTCCTGACACAACAAATTATCGGTCTGCTCCGCGACGGCGATGTTGGTCACCATCGTGCGCAGCACCGACTTTGCGGTGGCGTCGGTCTCTCGCGCCTGCAAGCGCGTCATACCTTCCTTGATATCGGGCGGCAGTGATTTGAGCGCGCGGATGTAGAGCGTTTTAGCGGCCTCTTCAACCGCAGTCATGTCAAGCTTCATAAGTTACTGCTGCTGAATCTTTCGTTCGCGAACAATCTTTGCCCAGTTAGCACTTTCGGCACGGATCGCTTCTGCGAACTGGCCTGGCGTATTGGCCACCGGCACCATGCCCACAGCGATCAGCCGCTGCTTCATATCGTCGGTTCGAAGTGCCTTGGCGGCGTCACGCTGGATTTTCTCGACGATATCTTTCGATGTTCCGGCCGGGGCAAGAAGTCCAAACCACCCCACGTTCACAAAACCAGGCAAACCGGCCTCAGCGACCGTCGGAATATCAGGCGCGGCCGGGCTGCGTTCGGCACCGGTCACGCCGAGCGCCCGTACCTTACCGCTCTTGATGAAAGGAAGCATTGCCGCCAGATTGCCCGGCACCATCTCAACGCTGCCACCGGCCACGTCGGTCAGCGCGAGCGACTCGCCTTTGTACGGCACATGCTTTAGATCGATACCGGCACTGTAGAGAAAGTTCTCGCCCGCCATATGAACCTGACTTCCGACGCCCGCAGAACCGAAGTTCAGCACGCCCGGTTTGGTCTTGGCCAGCGCGATGAACTCGGTCACGTTCTTTGCCGGTACGTTTGGATTCACGACAATCACCATCGGCCCTGAGGCGACGTTGGTGATTGGCACAAAATCCTGTACGGCATCAAACGGCATCTTGGCGTAGATATGCGGGTTGACTGTCAGGATCGAACCCGACGCCATCAACAGCGAATAGCCGTCGTTTGCAGACTTGGCGACGTCGGCAGCACCAATATTGCCACCCGCGCCCGTCTTGTTTTCGATGATAACGGTCTGACCCCACGCTTCCTGCAGTCGTTGGCCCAGAATGCGCGCTACGACATCGGTAGTGCCGCCGGCGGGAAATGGCACCACAATGCGCACCGGTTTGCTCGGCCATGCCTGCGCGAACGCACTGCTGCATGCCAACGTGGTGGCGACTGTTAGCGCGACCGTCAGCGCACTCTTTACGAAATTCCTGCGAATCATTCGCACTCCTCCTTATTTTATTTAAACCACCATTAGCGCGGCAAGCAGGATTGCAACCGACAGGGTTGTCCCCACCATTGCCGCAATCCAGCTAATGCGTATTCCGCGCCACGGCGCAAATTCGATCAGCAACAAGCGGACCCCACCGACCAGATGAGCAGCGAGTAGACACACCAATCCCCACTCGGCAAACTTGAATAGCGCGGTATCAGTCCAGCGCAAGAAGGAGTTCAGCGCGACTTCGCCTTGAAGACTCCTTGACAGCGCCCAGAAGTGCACCGGAATAAATAAGGCAAGGCCAACGCCGGACAACCTGTGCACGACAAACGCCCAGTAACCGGGCATGCCGCGCGCACGAAAGTCATTGCGTCGGGCCGAGTTCGCGCTAGCCGCCATACAGTCCCCATACCGCCGAGAAGCCGGTAAAAACAAGCACTGCTGCAAATACCGATAGCAGCGCATTCAGTGAACGCCCTCGCCACTGCAGCCACTCTTCGGCAATGCGGGCCAGACCGATCGGCGCGTGAATCGCGGCGCTCAAAACAAACAGGACGTAGAACGCAGCGAAAGCGAAGTTGCCGCGCGTTCGGCCAAGAATTTCCGCGCCCGTCAGTCCGCCGCGTACGGCATACAGAATGGTGATGATGTGCACGACCACGCACAGCGCCAACACCATTGCGCTGATGCGTTGGGCATACCAAAGTTTCGCCTGAGTCGCCGCGCTCAATCGAGCTCTCCGCGAATCGCCGCCCGAGCGGTGATGCGTTTCAGACCGCTAATGCCTAGTGTCGGGGCGATGCCTTTTGGACAGCGCTCGGAACAGCTCGTATGCGTGTGGCAGGCGTGACATCCCGAGTCTCCAGCCACAGCTTGCAAGCGCTCGCGGCCGGCAACGTCGCGTTCATCATTCACCAGCGTCCATGCGCGATTAAGTGCCGCTGGGCCGAGATAATCAGGTCGCCACGTTACGGTATCGCACGAGGCGTAACACACGGCGCAGCCGATACATTCAATGCCCGCATCGGCGGCTTTACGGGCCGCTGAGCTCGGCGATACGTTCGCGAAGTCCTGATGACGTGTGCGCTCACCCCGAAACTGCCCTTTAGCGCCTGCCCATTTGTCAAAAAACGTACTCATGTCGGTCGCCAGGTCTTTAACAACAGGCAAATTGGACAGCGGCGCGAGTTCAAGCGCGCCGTTGACTGCCACCTTTGACACATGGGTGCGACACGTCCAGCGCGCCACTCCGTTCACGGTCATGGCGCACGAGCCACACATACCGACGCGACACGAAAAGCGATAGCTCAACCCCGGGTCAATCGTGCGTTGAACGTAGGTGACCACATCGAGCACGGTCTGACTGTCAAGGCGAGGCACGTCATAGCTGACGAATTGACCGTCCGCCTGTCCGCGCCAGATGCTTACTTTCAATGTCTCAGTATTCAACATGCAATCATTATCGGCCAGTCAATCCCATAGTAAAAGCGATTAATAGTTCTTTCATACGAAAGAAAAACTAAGCAATTGGACGTGTGTAAACCCTATGCCATCGATCCGTGTTCTAAAGACATTCCTTGTCGTTGCGCGTACCGGCAGTTTCGCTGCGGCTGGGGGCGAAGTCGGGCTGACGCCAGCCGCTGTGGGATTGCAGGTGCGATCGCTGGAGGAAGACATAGGTCGCAAACTGTTTGACCGTGTTGGACGCTCGATCATTCTCAACACGCAAGGGCGTGAATTGGTGCCAGCAGCGCTTGATCTGGTCAGCCGTTATGCGGCGCTCTCCGCGTCCGCTACGGAGGGCCTGGCCGGAACGGTTGTGATGGGTGCGCTGGTTTCGGCGCTGATGGGCGCGTTTTCTGGCGCGCTATGGCACATGAAGCGCGATTATCCCGCGCTGGACATCAAACTCTTCGCGGGCATGTCGGCTGATTTTGTGACGCGCGTGGAACGCGGCGAACTCGACGCGGCAGTGACGACGCAGCCGCCGCGCGTGCTGCCAGCGGCGCTCAAATGGAGATCGCTTTATTCCGAACCAATGGTGCTCATCGTGCCAACGCGGCCTCACTTTGAGCTCACGGATGATCCGTTCGAGATTTTGCGCTCGGCGCCGTTTTTACGGTTTGATCGCTCAACCTGGACGGGCGATCTGGTGACGCGTGTGCTCTCACGAGCGCGGGTCACCGTGGTCGAAGGGCTCGAAGTGAACTCGGTGGAAACCATTGTGGCACTAGTGCGCCAAGGATACGGCGTGTCCATCGTGCCGAAGCTGGACAACGTCCAATGGCAGCGGGACAGCCAGCTAAAAATCATCGATATCCCCGGCAATTCACTGGACCGGAAAGTCGGACTACTTGAGCGAACCGATCATTCGCGCATGCAATTCACGTCGGCGATCAAGGAACACTTCCGTTTTCGCCGACAAAAGTAGCGCGTCGAGCTGGTTTCAACCTGCGGCGTTGGCGTCGGATGTTCTCAATCAGACATTTGCGAAAGTATCAGCTTTTGGCTACAAGCGCTGCTGCATTGGGTCTGGTAGCCAGAAAGTACATTTATCGACATTCGCACTTTCTGCAATTTAGCCCTCATGCAGCGGTGTTTATACGAAAAAGCTATAACAATAGCGACGCCGTTAAGTTGCTTACCCCGTCAACACCCCGCGCCGAATTTGATCGAGCTCGATTGATTCGAACAACGCCTTGAAGTTGCCTTCACCGAAGCCCTGATTGCCTTTGCGCTGAATGATCTCGAAGAAGATTGGGCCGAACAGGTTTTGCGTGAAGATTTGCAACAGCATGCCAGAGTCTTCGGGCGCGCCGTCGACCAGAATATTGAGCGCTTGCAGTTTGGCAACATCCTCACCGTGGTTCGGAATGCGCGTTGGCAGTTGCTCGTAGTAAGTCGCAGGCGTCGTCTGAAACGGTACCGATTTCTTGGCGAGCGCTTCAACCGTGATGTAAATGTCTTTCGCGCCAAATGCGACGTGCTGGATGCCTTCACCGTGATACGCGTGCAGGTATTCCATGATCTGCGATTTGTCGTCGCTCGACTCATTGATCGGAATGCGAATCTTGCCACAGGGGCTGGTCATCGCCTTGCTTTTCAGGCCCGTCAGCTTGCCTTCGATATCGAAATAGCGCACTTCCTTGAAGTTAAACAGGCGCTCGTAAAAGCCCGCCCACTCGTCCATGCGGCCGCGATGCACGTTGTGCGTCAGATGATCGAGGTAGGTAAGGCCCGCACCTTCAGGAATGCGCGGCGCACCGGCAATCGGCACAAAATCGATATCGTAAATGGTGACGTTGTTGCCATTGCCTTCGTAGCGATCCACGAAGTAAAGCAGCGAGTCGCCAATGCCCTTGATCGCGGGAATGTTCAGCTCCATCGGACCTGGCTTCATGTCGACGCCCCACGCGCCCGAATCCACGGCGCGCTTGTACGCAAACGCAGCATCCTTCACACGAAACGCAATCGCGCAGATCGAAGGACCATGCACCCGCGCGAAGCTCTGCGCGAATGAACCGGGCTCGGCGTTCAGGATGAAATTGATGTCGCCCTGCTTGTAGAGCAACACATTCTTCGAGCGATGTTTGGCGACGGCGGCAAAGCCCATCTGCTCAAACAGTTGGCCCATCGCCACGGGATCCGGCGCGGCGAATTCGATGAATTCGAAGCCGTCGGTGCCCATTGGATTGTCCCAAGTCTGAAATTGCGATGTCATCTGAGTGGCCTTTTCGTTGTGCTTTCGCTGTGCGTCGGCGTTGCGTGTAAATTTTCAGACTAAGTTTTATCTCAAGCGCTACGCAATGATGATGCAATCGTGCTCAAAATATTCGTTTTTTGGAGCTTACAATTGCGCATCATCAAACAATAAGGGCACGTAAGTCATGGATCGCACCGATTTGCGCATTTTGGAGACACTACAAGCCGACGGCCGTCTCTCCAACATTGAGCTGGCCGAGAAGGTTTCGCTATCCGCCTCTCCCTGTCTGCGCCGGGTGCGGGCGCTGGAGGAGGACGGAATCATCTCAAGTTATGCCGCGTTGCTTAACCCCGAGAAAGTCGGGCTCGGTCTGACCGTGCATCTGGACGTGGCGCTGGACAAACGCGATGCCAAGGCGCGCGATCGTTTGAAAGCGGCGGTGCAGACGTGGTCTGAGGTGACGTGGTGCCACTCGCTCTCCGGCGAGATGGACTACACCATGCAGGTGGTGATGCCGGATCTGAAGCACTACACCGCGTTTCTCATGGATCGCGTGCTGACCCTGCCAGGCGTGGTTAACGTGAAGTCAGCCTTCGTCCTCGAAAAAGTAAAAGAAACGACCGTGCTGCCCTTGAATTACATCGCCAGCTAGGAAGCGCACATCGTCGGGGAGCGTGCGCAGAAACGGGGGCGGGTGTAGGGCACCTCTAAAAATTCGTTTTTGGGATGCAGTGTTAGGAGCCCGGAGCGCAGCAGCCTTCGCTCCCGCCCTGGTACGTGAGCGCTTTTGGCAAATGCGCGAGCACCGTGCGACGACACAATGCGCCCCACAAATGAATTTTTAGAGGTGCCCTGTTGTGAATGTGATTTCCGGATCGAGCGGATACCCTGCCCAAGAGTCGTAGGGGTTGCCTCTTTTCGACAATATGGGCTTAATTAGGGTGATCGTCTTTCCTGAAGCATCCCTGTTTATTCCGTAGCGCGACCCTACTCCCAAGTGCATTCAACGCATGGCTGATGACAATTTCTCGTCGCTGTTTGACCTGCTGCCGATTGGCGCATATCGCTCAATGCCTGACGGTCGGCAGTTGCGTGCCAATGCCGCGTTGGTCAAGCTCAACGGTTACAGCTCGGAAGCCGAGATGCTGCTGGCGGTTAATACCATCGGGGCAGAGTGGTACGTTGAAGCGGGGCGGCACGATGAGTTCATGCGGCTCGTTCAGACACAGAGCTTTGTCTCCGATTTCATTTCCGAAATCTATCAGCACAATTCACCAAAACCCATCTGGGTTCGCGAGCATGCGCACGCGGTACGCGATACGTCGGGGAATATTGCCTACTATGAAGGTACCGTCGAGGACATTTCGGCGGAACGGGCGGCCCAGCAAGAAATCGCCACCTCGGAGCGGCGCTTCCGAGCCATGACCGAGAAGGCGCAGGTGGTCACCGTAATTTGCACGCGCGAGGGCATCATCACTTATGCCAGCCCCGCCTGCCAATCAACGTTGGGGGTCGAGCCGCACGGACTCATCGGTACGCTGATATTTGACTGGGTACATCCCGACGACCTCGCGAAGGGCGAAAGCGAGTTCGCGCTGGTTGTCGCGGGCACTAATTCAGGAGCCGAGACGGTGTCGCGTTTTCGCCATAGCGACGGATCATGGCGTCACCTCTCGGCGGTCGGCAACAGCGCGCTGGCTGACGACGCAGTGCGCGGTGTCATCCTGAATTTCCGCGATGTGACCGACGCGCGCCGCGCTGAAGAGCGGCTCACGATTTTGGCCACTATCGATATGTTGACGGCCCTGAAAAACCGGAGCGCGTTCGAGGCGGCCGCCATCGCCGAACTGGAAGTGGTTCGGGGAACGCCTGGGCGTTGCGCCGCGCTGTACTTTATCGATCTGGACCGGTTCAAACTCATCAACGACTCGGTCGGGCACGCGATCGGGGATCGGGTGTTACGCGAAATCGGGCGAAGGCTCAATCACAGCGCACCTCCACGCGCCACCGTTGGACGGCTAGGCGGGGATGAGTTCGCGATGCTGCTGCCGTGCGGCGATACGCCCTCGGAACCCGAACTTATCGCGGCAGGCATCGTTGCGGCGCTTTCCGCGCCCATGCAGATTGGTGACATGGCTTTCACGGTGACGGCCAGCGTAGGCGTATGCGTGTTTCCCGATCATGCCGATTCGTTTGAGCTCATGTTGCGCTACGCCGATCTGGCGATGCTGGACGCAAAGTCAACGCGGCGTGATGCGTTTCGCGTGTTTCACAGCTCATTAGCCGTAGTCGCTCAGGATCGGCTTTCGCTGGTGGAGGAACTGCGCGAGGCGCTGTTGCTCGGCCAGCTGGAAGTGTTCTACCAGCCTCAGGTATCGCTGGTGGATGCGGAATTGATGGGACTGGAAGCGCTGGTACGCTGGCGGCATCCGACCCGTGGCCTGATTGCACCGGATACCTTCATCTCGCTCGCTGAGGATGTGGGGCTGATCAGTGCCATTGGCGAAATCGTCGCCGAGCGTGCCGTGAGCGATATGGCGCGCTGGCAGATCGCTTACGGTCGTCCGCTCACGCTCGCGCTGAATGTTTCAGCGATGCAATTGCGTGATGCAACGTTTATCGAACAACTGAGCGACATTCTGAGGCGACACGATTTTCCGGCGCAAAGTCTGGAGCTGGAAATTACCGAGAGCGCGCTGGTCGCCTCGCTCGATCTTGCACCTGGCGTGCTGCGTGCACTACATCGTCTGGGCGCGCGCGTGGTGCTTGATGATCTAGGCGTCGCTTATTCATCTTTTGCTTATCTTAAGCAGTTTCAGGTACACGGCGTCAAACTGGATCGCGGCTTTGTCGATGGCGTACCCGGCGACGCTACGGATTCCGCCATTGTCCGGGCAATCATTTCGCTTGCCCGTAGCCTCAAATTGCGCGTGGTGGCCGAAGGTATCGAACACGCCGAACAGCGCATGTATCTGATCGATCAAGGCTGTGCGGAAGGGCAGGGGTTTCTATTTTCCAAGCCGTTGCCGTGGGCCAGTATCGACGCATTGTTTGCCGCCCCTTCACACGTCATAGGGCAGCGCGTTTTGTTGCTGCCCAATCGGTAAACCAGATCACCATTTAATGGGCTACTTTGCCTCTTCGTTTGATGTTTTGCACACCGTAATCCCGTGCCCCATGCCCGTGTTGTTTTTGACTTGCACTTTTAACTGTCCTCTGCATGACTAAAACGCTCAGTTACCGACAACCAGCGACGGGCACGGCATGCCTCGAGTCGCAAGCTGTGGGTATCGCTGCGGCCTTAACACTGGTGTTGTTGACACTGATGACGGGATGCATGACGCCAACCGTCGCGCCAGCAACGTCGGCCGCTGCGGCATCCTCGGTTGTTGCGCCCGCCGCCCCGCAATCGCCGTCGCCGCCGCTACCTGCGGTCAGCGCTCCGGCACCAGCGCTGACCGTGCCGGAGCCCGTCGTGCAACCGAAAGAGCCGCCCCCAGTCGAGCTGCCCGGTTATGCCAAGCGTGGCAAACGTTTGCCCGCCAACGGCGGTGCGCCCGGTCGCGCCGTGACCTCCTATTGCCGCAGTTTCGAGATCGACAAAGACGCGGCTACTTACTTCAAAACATTAGCGCGCACGAAACGGCTGCCGAGCGCTGCCGAGGTCGCCGAGCGCAGCCGCCTTGTCGGTCAGCCCCAGACCGTGCAACAGGTGGTGGAACGCGAATGGGCGCTACGCCGCGAGAGCAACAAGAGCGCACCGCAGCGCTGCAAAGTGCTCGGCGGATCGATTGATGGCGCGACGGCGTTGATCGTGTTTGAGGCGGAGCTGAACGGACGCCGTCAGCGCGGCATTGCCACGGTGCTACAGACTGACAAGAAATGGCGCGTGAGCGATCACGGTGATTGGGTTCCAGTCAAGTAGCGTTCTTTAACGCCAAGCAGCTACGCCGCGTTCGCATAAATCATCTCGCGAACGCGCGGATAAATCTGCTGCTTCCACTTGCTGCCACTGAATACGCCGTAGTGGCCAACACCCATCTGGATGTGATGTACGCGGCGGAATGGTTTCACACTGCTCGCCAGCTCCTGCGCGGCCATTGTCTGCCCGATGGAGCAGATGTCGTCGCGTTCACCTTCGACGGTCATCAGCGCCGTTCGGCGAATGGCGGCCGGATTGACCAGACGATCGCGATACCTGAAGTTACCTTTCGCCAGATCATAGGTTTGAAAGACCTTCTCAACCGTCTCCAGATAGAACTCGGCGGGCAGATCATTCACTGCAAGATATTCGTCGTAGAACGTACGAATCGTGTCGGCCTTGTCGATCTCGTCATTGACCAGAAACTGATACATGTCGCGGAACGATTTTTTGTGCCGTTCGGGATTCATGCTCATGAAGGCGGAGAGCTGCATAAAGCCCGGGTAAACACGGCGACCATGACCCGAATGTGGCAACGGCACGCGGCTGATCAGGTTTTTCTCGAACCAGGAGATCGGTTTGCTCACGGCCAACTCGTTGACCGCGCTTGGGTTGACGCGGCAATCAACCGGTCCCGCCATGAGCGTGAGGCTTCTCGGTTGCGCGGGATTGTCGTCTTCCGCCATGATCGCCACCGCTGCGAGCGCCGCCACGCAAGGCTGGCACACGGCCACCACATGCGCGCCCGGCCCAATCGCCTCCAGAAACAACATCATGTATTCGATGTAATCGTCGAGCGAAAACGCGCCATGTTGCATCGACACATCGCGCCCGTTGTGCCAGTCGGTGATGTAGACATCATGGTCCTGCAACAGCGTATGAGCGGTCTCACGCAGCAACGTGGCAAAGTGGCCAGACAGCGGCGCGACGAGCAACACGGGCGGATGCGCAGGCACACCAGCAGGCAGCGACTTTTTGAAACGCAGCAGCGTGCCGAACGGCAGGCTTAACCGTTTTTCTTCTACGACCGGCGTTGTCTCACCTGCCACCTGCACCTTGTCGATGCGGTACGCGGGCCGCTTGTGAGTGAGCTTCATGCGCGAGAACACTTCGCTCGCAGCCGAGAGCTTCCTGAACGGCGATCCCGGCGGATGGCGCAGGCTCAGCACATAGCTGGTGTGCGACGCGAGGTAGCGCAGCGGCGACATGAGATCGGATTGAGTCTGAAAAGCCTGATACATCATGGGGGCATGTCTAAAAATTCATTTGTGGGGCGCATTGTGTCGTCGCGCGGTGCTCGCGCATTTGCCAAAAGCGCTCACGTACCAGGGCGGGAGCAAAGGTTGCTGCGCTCCGGGCTCCTAACACTGCATCCCCAAAAATGAATTTTTAGAGCTACCCAAAGGTCGCTGGACAGTGAAAGGAGTGTTTTGTACAGGCAAGTTGCGGGCCAATGGCGGCGCTTTTGTGTGAGGGCGGCGCGATGGCACGTCGCTTGCTGCACCGGGCTTCAATCTTCCGAGGTTCCTATGGCTAAAGTTACTGCTAAATCCGCTGCCAAGCCGCAAGTTAAAGCGGCCACAAAAATCGCAGTCAAGCCCAAGCCAAAAGCCGTGGCAAAACCGGTTGCGAAGGTCGTGGCTCCCGCCGTGAAGCCCAAGGCTGTGAAAGCCAAAGCGGAAGCGGTGCTCACGATCAGCAGCAAAAACTACGGCGCATGGGCGCTGCGTGGCTGGTTGCTGGCCAAGTTCTCGGGCCTCGATTTCACCGAGAACATCGTGCCGCCAGACGATCCGGATATGAAAGCGGAAATGCTCCTGCTGTCCCCGTCGATGCTTGTACCGTCGCTCATGCACGATGGCATCAAAGTGTGGGACACGCTGGCGATTGGCGAATATCTCAATGAAGTGAAACCGAAGGCGGGCTTGCTTCCCACCGACGCTAAAGCCCGCGCGCATTGCCGCGCCATTTGCGGCGAGATGCATTCTGGATTCACGTCGCTGCGCTCGGCGTTGCCAATGAATATCAAAGGCAAATTTCCAAAATACAAAGTCTGGTCGCGCGCGCAGGCCGACATTGACCGTATCGCGGAAATCTGGGCACTCTGCTTCAAAACTTACGGCGGGCCGTATCTGTTTGGCGAGAAGCCGTGCGCGGCAGATGCAATGTACGCGCCGGTCGTAACGCGATTTTTGACCTATGACGTCACGCTCGACAAGACGAGCGCAGCGTATTGCAAAGCGATAATGGCGCTTCCGGCGATGGCGGAATGGGTGGCCGCAGCCAGGCTTGAACCGGAAGAAATTGACGAGCTGGACGCAGAGTTTTAGGGCAGATCGTGGGAGCGGCTTATTTCCACGGGGTAGCCGCGGGCACCTCGCAAAACGGCTCAATATCCACGCTCTTGAAATCCGCAGGAGACACAATCTCCAGATATTCCATGTCTTCTGAATAGTCAAAAAGATAGTGCGCAATACCCGGCCGCTGATGCACCACGTCGCCCGCCTCGACTAGCGTCTCTTTGTCCTCGTACATGAACTTGGCCCAGCCTTTGGTCATGATCACGATCTGAAAATCTGCCTCATGTTTGTGCCAGCCGGTTCCCGTTTCTGGTGCCATGTTCGCCTTCACAAGGTGCGCGATGACCTTGCCGTTAGTCGCCTCGGCGATGCCCAGATCACGATAAAGGAAAAAATCGCGCAATCCGCCGGGCACGAATTGAGTGTCGGCAGGCTTGACGTGAGAAAAGCTGGTTTCGGTGCGTTTGAGCATGGCCTCTCCTGATGCTGGTGCGTAAATGGTGCGCTGCACAAACATGCATTTATCGTTCCAGATCGGGCTGCGGCCGGGTTTGGCGAAGGCATCGCCATCACTCGGCCAGTCAGTAACTTTTCCATGAAAGCCTTATTTAACGAGGGCTGGACCACTAATAGGCCAATACTCGACTTTAGGCGAAATCATCGTCTAGCCCTTATGCAATGGTTGTTGCAGGCCTAAGTCATAAGCAAAAAATTCGCGCTACCTAGACTTTGCGGTCTTCAAATACCGTGGCGCACGCCGATGTTTCGTCGCCTGCTCGAACGCGTAAGCCATTGCGATCAGTTTCGGCTCACTCCACGCGGTGCCGACGAACGAAATCCCGACTGGCAAGCCGCTGACGAACCCGGCGGGCACTGTGATGTGCGGATAGCCGGCCACCGCCGCGGGCGAGGAAAACCCGCCGCCGCTGTTGTCGCCGCGAATAAAGTCTGTGAGCCACGCCGGGCTGCCGCTGGGCGCGACCAGCGCGTCGAGCTTACCTTCTAGCAAAGCTTTGTCGATACCCTCTTCGCGCGAGAACTGCAGATTGTTGGCGAGCGCATCGAGATAAACCTTCTCGTCGAGTCCGCCTTTGGCAACAGCGCGCGCCATGTGCTCCTGTGCGAAATACGGCATCACGCGGTCGCGATTTTTCTCGTTGAATGCCATGATGTCGGCGAGCGACTTGATTGGCAGATTCGGTGCGAATTCGGCGAGGTAGGATGCCATGTCCGCCTTGAATTCATAGAGCAGCACTTCGTATTCGCTCTGTCCGTATTTGCTGGCGTTCGGCAGCTCGGGCAAATCAATGAGCGTCGCTCCCTGCGCCTTCAACACGTCCAGCGCTTTCTCAACGACGGCAGAAGCGAGATCGTTGCGCCCGCCAAACTGGCTGCGCACGACGCCGATGCGTTTGCCTTTCAAGCCATCACGATCCAGAAATTTTGTGTAGTCGGTCGCTTTGGACGACGCGTCTTTCGTTACCGCATCACGTGCGTCCGTCCCCGCGAGCACGGTCAGCAGCGCGGCGGCGTCCGCCACGTTACGCGCCATCGGCCCGGCTGTGTCCTGCGAATGCGCAATCGGCACGATGCCATCGCGGCTGATGAGGCCCAGCGTGGGTTTGAAGCCGACGACGCCGTTCGCCTGCGCGGGCGACACGATGGAGCCGTCAGTCTCGGTACCCACCGCCACCGCCGCCAAGCTCGCAGCAATGGCCGCGCCCGAGCCCGAGCTGGAGCCACTGGTGTTGCGATCCAGCGCGTAAGGATTCTTCGTCAAGCCACCACGCGAACTCCAGCCCGACGTAGACCGCGTCGAGCGAAAGTTCGCCCATTCCGACAAATTGGTCTTGCCCAAAATCACCGCGCCCGCTTCACGCAACCGAGTAACGATGAAGGCATCGCGAGGTGCTTGCGCGCCCACCAGCGCGAGCGAGCCAGCCGTCGTCTGCATCGAATCCATCGTCGCGATGTTGTCCTTGATAAGCACCGGAATGCCGTGCAATGGGCCGCGCATCTTGCCCGCTTTACGCTCACGATCCATCGCTCGTGCGATGCTGATGGCGTCCGGGTTTAACTCAATGACCGAATTGATGCGCGGCCCGGATTTGTCGATGGTGCGGATGCGCGCGAGGTACGTCCGCACCAGCCCCAGCGAAGTCGTTTTGCTGGATCGCATCGCCGCTTGCAACGTCGCGACGTCGGCTTCGACTATGTCAAGAGTGGCGGTGAGTTTTGTTGCGGCCATTGCGTTGCTTCCGATTGCTGTTGCCGATGCTGCGATTGCCAGCGCGGCGGAGGATTGCAGGAACTTGCGGCGAGTGGGTTTCATGATGCATTCTCGGGTGTTGTTTGGCTTTTATTTCATCATGACCGTCAGCAAGTGCATGGTAAATATTCACGGCGTCATCCTCGGCGCGAACCGGGGATCCAGCAGTTGGCGCGCGAAACGCATGTTCATCGCAATTGCGGTAGCCACCGTTCTGGATTCCCGCCTGCGGCGAGAATGACGTCATGAAGTACAAACTCATCCGCTCGATGGCGCACAACTGGTCGCATTCCTTTATGAGTTGGAATAACTACTTGGACGGTGCCCACGTATTCGAAGACATGTATTCGCTCGCAAGAACGCGCCGAGGCGAAAAGGTTATCGTGAGTTGGATACCCATTCGAGACGACAAAATGGCAGGCCTCACCCCGCGAATACGGTACTTCGTAAACGCTTATCGAAGCGGGCTCGATAAGCACCTGCTGCATCACAAAGTTGAGCTAACGGCTCTCTTAGAACTGCGTACAGAAGTGTATGTGGCCGGGAATTTCCGCATGTACGTACGAGCTTATGCGCTCGATGATCGCGGCAAAGAGCACGCAGCATTCGTTTGGGCCAGTTGATCAGTGGCATGATCGTTTTGGAGCGGGTGAAGGGAATCGAACCCTCGTCAGTTGCTTGGGAAGCAACAGCTCTGCCATTGAGCTACACCCGCAATAGGCGTAACTTTATCTCAACTTTTTTGTCTGTACATCCGTACAACAAATACTTCGTCAGAAGGCCGGAATGCCCGACTTTGTTCGGCTAAACTCCGTGTACAAGCGCGAGCGCGCCCATTGCCTCATTCTTTAGCTACTCACAATAAGCGCGGAGGCGGCATTGTGAACGATGCGTGGAACCCTTGATGGGTTTGGCATCGGACGTTATTCAACTCAAATAAAGAGGAAAACTATGCACACGAGTACTGGAAAAAAACGCATTCTTGCGGGCGGCATAAAACGCTGGGTGAAGACGCACGTGACGGGCATTGCGCTTGCGGGTGTACTCGTTGCTGTATCGCAGACTGTCGCCGCGCAAGTACTGGTCTTTGACCGTGGATTGCCGACTGCGAACTTGAACAACGCGGCGGGTGCAAACCAGAGCAACGTCTTATGGGCAGACATTGAGACAGCACCGACCACGCCGTATCTGCCAGGCGATGACTTTACATTGGCGGGGTCTGGCCCCTACGTTGTCAACAAAATTCGCGTGTGGTCGACGGAGAATACCGGACTCTCTCTGCAAGGCGGCATAGCAGGCGGGACGATTGGCCTGCTCTCAACCACGTTCACAGCGACTGCGGCGACTTATACAAATTCGCAGAGTTACCAAAACTCAGTCGGAGCATTTTTGCCGTTGTACCAAATTGATTTCACGGTGAACATCCCGTTGAACGGTGGCGTTACCTATCAGTTCTTTTTAGGTGGCCCTGCGGTTACGGCAGGTGGCAATGACTTCCGCGGCGTCAGGCTTCACGCATCAAATGCAGCGCTGAGCGGATCAACTCAAACCGGGTCAAACGGCACTTTCCTGTTTCTCGCAAATAACGGCACAGCGCAAACCTGGAATTCTCTGGATGGCACGGGAACGTATTGCGCTCCGGGCACGTGCCCAGGTTGGAATAAAGTATCTGACGGAAACGTGCAAGTCTTTGCCGCGCTGCCACAGGTCGCCTCCGCAATTACGCAGGTGCCAACCATGACGGGTGTTGGACTGGCTGGAATGGCGTTATTGCTCGCCGGTGCTGGCGTATTCGTTACGAGGCGTCGTCGCAACGTCTGACCGTCGCTTATCTGAGATCGCGCGGCTTAAGGCATCTGTGATCTTCGCGGCGCATGCCGCGGATGTAACGAAGGCTCGAGGTCGGCGACTCGTCAATGGACGGATGCATGATGCTGTAAATCGCAGTGTCAAATCTGGCTCAGATACGAGTAGCAGGAGTAGCGCGGGCTACTGTTGAATACGGTGGTGACGCGGCGTAAGTGCAGGCAATGTTGCCTGCACTTACCGCACTAGGGTAGTCTCTAGCGTTGCTCCAACCCAGTATTTCAACCATGAAGTCACTTTCGGCATTTTTCCTTTCCGCACTGCTTTCGATCCATGTTCTTGCTGCAGACGCCCCCGTCTACGACGAATCAGCCAACGGGCAAGCCCAGGCGTCGCAAGCGCTAACCAAAGCAAAAGCCGAAAACAAGCAGCTGATGATCGTGTTCGGTGCCAACTGGTGCGGCGACTGCAAGATGCTGGACGGCGAGTTCAAGAAGCCCGCGATGAAGGCGCTGCTTGACGCGAATTACGTGGTTGTAAAGGTGGATGTCAACCGCTTCAACAAGAACCTTGACGTAGTAAAGCCGTATGGCGACGTAATCAAAAAGGGCATTCCGTCCATCGTGATCGCGACACCCGCGAACCAGCTCGTGTACGCGACCAATGGCGGTGAACTGGCCGATGCGAGGAAAATGGGAGAAACGGGCGTGGCTGAGTTCTTTCGCGTGCTGGTTGCGCGTAAGGGGCGGGGTTAGACAACAGCTTCTCGCCGGAAAGCATAAATTGACCGTCTCCAGCACACCGCCGAATTTGGGCACTAACGAACCCATTCGCATCTCAAAAATCCTCGCGCAGCGCGGCATTGCGTCGCGCAGCGAAGCCGACCGCATGATCGAAAAAGGCTGGGTGGCGGTGAATGGGTTTGTGGCGATTCCCGGTGATCGCGCGGCACCGGATGCCGAGATCACGCTGTCGGCCGAAGCGCACGCGCAACTGGACGACACCCTCACCGTGATCATGAATAAACCGCGTGGATTTACGTCGGCGGCCGATGAGTTCGGTGGTGCGCCTGCGATGACCTTACTCACATCTCAAAATTTCTTCACGACGGCACCAAGTGCCGACGATGAACCACAAGCGCCTAGGCTTCCCGGTAGCGGCTTGCGCGTCGCGGGTCGCTTGTCCACGCGCGAAATGGGCCTCGTCGTTTTCACGACTGACACTGCACTCGCGCGCCGCCTTGCCGCCGCCGACGTTGAAGAAACATGGTGCATCGATTTCCGCGCTGCGCCACCAGATAACGCCGCTGAAATCATTTCGAATGCGCTGCACAATGCCGTACAAGTTGCGAACGATCCTGACAATGCAAACGCGCTGCTGCTCACGACACCGTCGCTCGCCAAAGGCATTCTCTCCTCCATCTGCGACGGGCAAAACTGGCGCACGGATTTATCACGAATCCGGCGTGGCGAAATCGTGCTTGGCGATGTGCCGTCTGGTCGTTGGCGAGTGCTCTAGAGAACGATTCATGGAAGCAGCACCACAAACCAGCGGACGCATCTTGCTCGCCCCAATGGAGGGCCTGCTCGATTTCGTGCTACGCGACATTCTGACGCGCGTGGGTGGCGTGGATCGCTGCGTTTCGGAGTTCATTCGCATCACTGAGCGGCTAATGCCAGCGCGCACTTTTATCCGCATCATGCCGGAGCTTTTGAATGGTGGGTGCACGTTTGCGGGCGTTCCCGTGCGTGGCCAATTGCTCGGCTCCGATCCCGTTTGTCTCGCTGAAAACGCAGCGCGTTTGGCCGAACTCGGTTCGCCCGGAATCGATCTCAATTTCGGTTGCCCGGCGAAAGTTGTAAATCGTCATGGCGGCGGCGCAATGCTGCTAGAAACGCCTGAGCTGGTGAGCCGGATCGTCTCCGCCGTGCGGCGTGCTGTGCCAGCGCATATCCCCGTCTCCGCCAAGATGCGCCTCGGTTTCAACGACGACACGCGCGCCGAAGAATGCGCGCAAGCCATCGCCGATGCGGGCGCGGCGGAGCTCGTCGTGCACGCTCGCACCAAGGCGCATGGCTACCGCCCACCCGCGTACTGGGAGCGCATCGCGGACATCCGCGCTGCTGTGAATATTCCGCTCGTCGCCAACGGTGAAATCTGGACCGTGACCGACGCCCTGCGCTGCCGCGAAGTGAGCGGCTGTCAAGACATCATGCTTGGTCGCGGCATGGTGGTTGATCCGGGGTTGGCGTGGGCGGTACGCGCGGTTGCGTTCGCCAAGCCAGACGAATCAACGCCCGGCGAACCGCATGTATCGTGGCAAACGCTGCGCCCGCTGCTCAACGATTTCTGGGCACTGGTCGCCACCCGCGTGGAGAAAAAGCATCGCGCTGGGCGACTCAAACAGTGGCTCAATTTTTTACGCCGCCGATACCCCGAAGCCGAGGCAATTTACGCCGAGCTGCGCACTATCAATGATGCGGCGTTCATTGATGGGTGGTTACAAAAAAACAGCCCTGTGCCCGCTTGCGGCATCCGCGCGCTTCAGGCCGCATAGTCCGCACTACTTCTGCGGCTGAACCCGCCGCGCCGTTTCGAGATGTGTTCGCGGGTAATTTATGCTTTTTGGTCCATCCTCCATTTCGCTACATTCGTCACTTTGGCGCGGGCCGCGCAAATGAGTGTCACAGAGCCGTAACATCATTGTCATAAAACATCGGTCTTATGCCAGCCACTATCCTCATTGTCGAAGACGAGCCCGCGATTGCGGAGCTGGTCGCCCTCCACTGCAAACACGCGGGCTACACCGTAAAAGTAGTGCACGCGGTGCTCGATGCGCGTGATGCCGTCGATGAAGCGCTGCCGGATTTGATCGTGCTTGACTGGATGTTGCCGGACAAATCGGGCATCGATTTCGCGCGCGAATTGCGCAAGGATGACCGCACGAAAGACCTGGCGATTCTGATGCTGACGGCGCGCGCGGCTGAGGACGACAAAGTGCGCGGGCTGGAAGTCGGCGCAGATGATTACGTCACCAAACCGTTCTCGCCGAAAGAGCTGATCGCGCGGATCAAAGCGCTGCTGCGTCGCGCTGCGCCGGAGTCGAGCGACGAGCCGATTGAGGTGGCGGGCCTTCGACTTGAACCCGCTGCGCATCGTGTTTCCGGCAATGGCACCGAGCTTAAAGTCGGGCCGACAGAATTCCGTTTGCTGCGATTTTTGATGTCGCGCCCGGATCGGGTGATGACGCGGCAAGCCTTGCTCGATGGCGTGTGGGGTGATCATGTGTTCATCGAAGAGCGCACCGTGGATGTACATGTCCGTCGCCTGCGGATCGCGCTGGAACCAACCGGCCACGATGCCCTGGTGGAGACCGTGCGCGGCGGTGGGTATCGCCTTCGCAAGCGGTGATTCGGCAAGCGGTGATCACGCCTAACCCTGTTACCGAATCGCACCCGTTATACGGACTGGGCGATATCTCGCGACCGGATGCGCGTGACATCTCGCTGACGCTTCCGCCCGCTAAACTCGCGCCCATGAATCGATTGCCGCATATCGTCGGCGCCGTGACGGTATGTGCAGCGCTGCTCTCGTTTATCTGGACGCCGTGGATTGCTGTCGGCGCGCTCGCCGCACTTTGTTTTTGGCTGGCCTTTGAAGTGCAGTCCCGCAACCGCGCCGCCAACGATCTGCTGCGTGACGCGAACGCC
>JANXNI010000071.1 GCA_025354165.1 Burkholderiales bacterium
CTTGCCGCGACCCACCGCGAACATGCTGCAACCTTGGGTCGCGGCAAGCCGCTCCTACAAAGAAATCCGCCAATATTGGCAGGCAGGCATCACGCCCCCGGCCAACTCACCCATCCGAAATGGCCCGCCGCGAGGATCGCGACGCCGAAGGCAATGCGATACCAGGCAAAAACCTGAAGCGAGTGATTCGCGACGAAGCTGATCAACCACTTGATCACCAAGAGCGCTACGATGAACGACACCACTGTTCCCACGGCGAAGGCCGGAATGTCGGTGGACGACAACAGTGCCCGCTCTTTGTAGAGCGAATACAAACTGGCTGCGACGAGTGTCGGTACGCCAAGAAAAAACGAAAACTCAGTTGCTGTGCGCCGTGATAGTCCGAACAACATCCCGCCAATCAGCGTAGAGCCCGAGCGCGACATGCCCGGGAACAAGCCGAAGCACTGCGCGAACCCGATCTTTAATGCATCAAAAGCGCTCATCGAATCAACATCTCGAACGCGGGCGCGCGATTCGCGCAGTTCGCGAGGGCTGTCGCGTTCGATCCACAAAATGACGAGTGCGCCGATGATGGACGCCGCAGCGACGCCATAGGCGTTAAACAGAACGGCCTTGATCGCCGTGTTGAAGAGCAATCCGAGCACTGCAACTGGCAGGAACGCAATGAATAGGTTGACAAAAAATCGCTGACCGTTGCCACGATGAGTTACGTTCGCGAGCGCGGAAAAAAAGCGTTCGCGATACGCCCACACCACCGCGAAAATTGCCCCGATCTGAATCGCGATTTCAAATACTTTGCCGCGTTCGTCATGCACGCCGAGCAGCGAGCCGGCAACGATCAAATGACCCGTGCTGGAAATGGGTAAAAACTCGGTCGCGCCTTCGACGATACCCATGATCGTCGCATCAAATAAATTCAAGAAATATCCCTGTAGTTTTGGAAACCAGCATGAGCATAGTCATGTTCGGCTGAAGCTGCGATGTTAGCTGGCGGGAACGCAAAAATTGACGCCTTCACCGGTCCAGCCTTGCGCTACGAAATCGTTGTAGATGCCCACGCTGGTGGTGAATCGATGATTCGGATCATCCGGGAAGCGGGCCGCGCCCCGAAACAGGCGATAAACCGGGAGCAAACTGCTGTCGCAGAAGCCGCCGACCCCCGGCACAGCAGGAAGGAACGCATATGAATCGACGCCTTCATTCTGGGCGAACCCCGGTGCAGTGCTTTGTGTCGGATTCTGGTTCGCCAGCGCCACGAGATCGCTGTCCAGCAAAGTGTAGAAGTGGCTGCCGCGCGTCGCGATGCGAGCGACACGGTCGAAGTAGAACCGAGTGATACTGCGTGTACCGGCTTGTTGCGCGGCATAAACGAGAAACGATGACCCGGTGCGAGCCCAGCCCGACGTCGCGTCAAGCGTTGTCTTCTCCTCGTCGCGCGAGGTGATGAAGTAGTAGTCCAGCGGTGCAAACCGGTATTCAACCATTTCGCGTTTGGTCGGTGACAACGTGCCCGTACGGCCTATGCCAGATAGCGTCACCACCGTGCTTGAGGGCGACGCATTGTGCGCAATCGTCAGCGCCCCACTTCGCACACCTGTGGTCGTCGGAGTGAAGCGCGCCGCTGCTGCACACGACGCTCCGGGCGAAAGCGCCGAGCCCGCGTTACAAGTCGTCGAAATCAGCGAGAAGTCGCTGCCGGAAACGACGGTGCTGCTGATGAGTAGCGTAGCGCTACCGGTATTGGTGAGTGTCACGCTTTGCCCAGCACTGAACGAACCAACGCTAGTGTCTGCGAAGGTAAGCGCTGTCAGCGACGAAGACGCGATGGGCGCCGCGGGCGCGCCCGTCGATGCACCATAAAGCGATCGACAGCCTGCAATGTCGTCGGCCTGTAACACGGTCAGAGACGTGTACGACGTTGATGGATTGGGCGCGATATTCGGGCCGGACATCACGGCCCCTTCCTGATTGGAATGTTGGAGTCCCAGCAAGTGCCCGACCTCGTGCGAGAACGTCGCATCGAGATTGGGGTTGAACTGGGAATTGATCACCATGTCGGCCTCGTCCAGCGTCAAGACGGAGCCGGTGAAGCCGCTGGCTCCGACATAAGTGACACCGGTGGTGTTGCCTGAAAGCGCGCCCCAGGCGATGACGTTGATGCCATCACGTGTGTTGTTGGCGAGGCTCGCTGCATTGCCGGTTGTGCCGTCGTATACGAATTGAATATTGCAGACGGCCGACCATCGACTCATTGCCGATTGAATTCGTGCAACCGCCGCAGAAGCGCTAGTCACCAAGGATGCGGGACGACTGGCGTCGTTGTAACGCCAGTGCACGATGCGTCCGCTCCAGCCATTCCAGCCGAACGTCAGGTACTTTTGCGCGTCGTCCGGATCCGTCGAATCGCTGCGCAGAATGATGTGGAAATCATTGGCGGGCGCGGCTGCGGAAGAAGAGGGAAGGGTATCGCCTGACGGCTCGGCACTCGCGAGAGCGCTACCGGAAAGTAGCGCGAAAGAGAGTGTCAGGCAGGCACGAGAAAGGTAGTTTGAATACGAATGCATGGGGGAAAACCATTGTTAGTGCCGGCGCATCAAGACGATGCGCCAATCACCGCATCATGACAATGCTCAACTCCCCCGAAACCCCGACATTATCATGTGTCGGGGATACGCCAGCGTGACTAGCCGAAGAGGCCGCCTTTGCCGCCCATCGCGTTTTTGAGTACACCGCCAAGGATCGTTTGCATCATATCGCTGGAGTGTGTTTCCGGAACCTGACCGCCGGGCGTCATGCCGTCGACGACGCCAGGTAAAACCTTAGCCAGCAATCCCCCAAGCTGATCCTGACCGATGCCGGATTTCGCGAGCAGATCGCCCAGACTGCCACCCGCACCGTCCTGTGATGGTGCTGCACCGCCCAGCACGCTGCCAAGTAAGCCGCCGAAACCACCGCCCATTCCGCCTGCGGAGGCCTGCTGTTGCCCCGCGCCACCCATCATGCCACCGAGCACTTTCATGAGCTCGCCGCCGTCAACTGGCATGTTTTGGCCCGTCCCTTGCCACGAATCGGCGTGCTGCCCGAGTCCGCCCTGCTTCAACATTGCGAGCAGCCCACCGACGCCACCGGCCTGCTGGATGAGTCCGGAGATAACGCTGGACATCACATCATGTTGCCCGCCGCCGTTGTTGTTATTGCCACCACCGAGTACTGCGCCCAAAACGCCGTCAAGTAAGCTCATGATTCTGCTCCCGTATTTTTAAGAAAATTTCATCCGGCACAGTATCACAGCGCTCTGCTGAGCGCTAGCGCCGACATTCTGAATCTGCGCCAGTGGTCACCAGCCGCTGAGAGTCAACGCGAGCGTCAGCGGCGGGGTTGACCCGCGATGCCGGGGGTCGGGCAGGGCATTTCGACTTCGCGTGCGGACAGCAGATCGCAGAGACGATCCAGATGCGGGTCATCGAGCCCACCGGCGCGCAACGAGGCAGCTGTCTGGCAGAGATAATCCGCGCCCGATCCGTAGTGACCGCAGCAGGTTGCAAGCTTTTCGACGACCTGTTCGTCCGACAGACGACCAGCGTAGGCGTCGGACGAATGATTCATCACGAAGCCGATGGCGGAGATAGGGCCGTTGTCAGTTTTGGCGTTGAGCCATTTCGCTTTGTAGCTGCCACCGAACATTTCGCGCCGCCACAACAGCGTCAACTCTTTGCGCGCAACGTCGGCACGCAGCCGATACACCACGCCGCGGCAGGCACCACCGCGATCCAGCGCGAGCACCAGACCGGGATTTTCCGGCGTGCCGCGATAGACGTTGCTCCATAGGCAAAACCGGCGATGAAAACCGCGCACCGTGGCGGCCGTTCGACCGGCGTGATCCATGCACGGGTTCCAGATCAGCGAGCCGTAGGCGAAGACGTGAACATCGGTCTTGCCATCCCATCGCTCCAGCATGCCGTCGAGTGATTCGCCGAGCGCAACATCGCACAGAACCTTGTTCGCGAGCGCTGAATGCTTGATCGCCTCGCGCGCATGATTGTTTTCGATGGCTTCACGGGTGATGCCCGTGAACGAGGCGGTCTGAGGCGTGCTGAGCGTGTTTAGGTCTGAACTCACGATGGCGGCGGCGAGATACTTTTCTAGGCTTTTTCGGTGTGATAGCGCGTCACTAATTCAACTTCGCGCCTGCTTCCAAGAATAACGCTGACGCGCTCATGAAGTTGACCGGGCTGCACATCAAGAATGCGTTGATGGCCATTTGTTGCTGCGCCGCCCGCCTGTTCGACGATAAAGCTCATCGGATTGGCCTCGTACATGAGCCGCAGCTTGCCCGGCATGGAAGGTTCGCGTTTGTCGCGCGGGTACAAAAAAACGCCGCCGCGCGTCAAAATTCGATGCACGTCGGCGACCATCGAGGCGACCCAGCGCATATTGAAATCCTTACCGCGCGGGCCTGTTTTTCCCTGCAAAAGCTCGTCGATGTAGCGCTTCACGGGGGTTTCCCAGTGCCGCATGTTGCTCATGTTGATGGCGAATTCCTGCGTTTCCTCGGGAATCATCATGTTCGACTGTGTGAGCACCCACGAGCCCATTTCGCGATCCAGCGTGAAGCAGTGCACGCCGGTGCCGACGGTCAGTACGAACACGGTGGTCGGACCGTAAACGGCATAACCCGCCGCGACTTGCGTCGTGCCCGCGAGCAGGAAAGATTTTTCGGTGACTTCACCCATCGCCTCAGGCGCTTTGAGCACCGAGAAAATGGTGCCGATCGACACGTTGACGTCAATGTTTGACGAGCCGTCGAGCGGATCGAACAGCAGCAGGTACTCGCCTTTGGGATAACGATTCGGGATCTCGTGAATCGTCTCCATCTCCTCGCTCGCCATGCCCGCGAGATGGCCGCCCCATTCGTTTGCCTCCATCAGAATATCGTTCGAGATCACATCGAGCTTTTTCTGCGTTTCGCCCTGTACGTTCTCGGTGCCAGCGCTACCGAGTACACCCGCCAGCGCGCCTTTGCCAACGTTCACTGCAATCGCCTTGCAGGCGCGGGCTACGACTTCGATCAGGAGCCGAAGTTCGGGCTGGATGGCGTTCGCCGAGCGCTGTTGTTCAACAAGAAACTGGGTCAGCGAGGTGCGGCGCATGGGGGCGAAGGTTTTCACAAGCGGGAGATCAGCACAAATTGTACCGCTCAGAAACAGAAAGCTTTTCGCTGAAACGACCGCCGCATTGGGGCTGATTGGAATATTTTACTAAAGTCGACTTGAAGGCCTTTACAAGCTTAGCCCCTATGCCAGCGTTGTTTCATGCAAAAGCTATAGACGGGAAACTACGCCCGCGCCAGCTCGAACACCTGACTCAATTGCGCCGCGCGCCGCGACGTATCCTCACCGCGCGCCTGAAGGTCGGTAATCACGGAGCGCACCACGTCAGCGGGCAGCCCGTGCGCCACGCTCTTCCTGACGATTTCTTCCGACATAGTTTGATCGGGCAAACGGATCGCGGCGCGCAGCCCGATCTGCACGGCGCCCGCTGCCTGCGAGCGAAAAAACGCCGCCCGATCTCGCGCAAACGCCTCACGCGAATCCGGCAGCAGCGGGCCGCGATAGAGCGCCAGCAGTGCCAGCGCCGTATGCGCCTGTGCGGAGTCGCGCGCCAGTGCGTCAGCGGTGGTCGTAACGCTGGCCGCCACGCTGCTTTGCGCGGCCGATCCGCCCGCCGCGTTCGCGAAGTCGCGCAACTGCTCAACCTGCGCGAGCACGGCGTGGGTGTCGCACCAGACACGATCCAGATCGAAGCCGATCTTGCCATCGTGTCGCGTCAACAGCGCCGCGTCGGGGAGCGATTGCCGCAGTCGTGTGAGCGCCACATCGAGCGAGCGCATCGCCTTATCGCCTTCGGCTTCGGGCCATAACGCATCGGCCAGCCGTTGCGCGGAAACGGAGGCGGGAGCGTGGGCGGCGAGGTATTGCAGGATTTGCGTCGTTTTTGAATCGGCTTTTTTGCTGCCTTCCTGCGCGTTTGTAGCCAGTCCGTCGCAGGCAAAGCCATCGAATAGCCGCACCCGCAGAACCCACGGCCAGCTTACGGGGCGCGTGTCCGGCGGTGGCAGCGACAGGGTTCGCACATCGGCGGCGAGTGTGTCGTTGCCGAAGCCATGCGCGTAGAGCGCGGCGACCACCCGCTGCGCAATCGGCGGGAAAATCTGCGCATGCATGGGCGGCAGTCGCCCGGCGCACACCTGCACATAGTTCTCCAGCGCGGAGCGCACCGCACCATGCTCGGTTTCGTCGGGCAGATTGTGTGCCGACGCTGCGCCATCCAGCGCCTCAGCCACGTCAATGAGCGCACACACCCGCTCATAGCCCAGACGATGGCCAGGCATGGACTTCGCGATCATGGACAGATAAATCGCCTTTGCTTCCGCCATGCGATGCAATCCCACCAGACTCGCCGCCGCAGAGTTTTCATAGAGCAACGCAATGGGCTGCGGCATTTCGAGCGCATGCGCAAGCTCCATGCAGCGCTGCGAATGCGCGAGCGCTGCCGCATACTCATTCGCACGCAGCGCGCGGTTGCCGCGACGGTAATGCAACGCCAGCACCTGCGAGGCATCGGCCGGATCAACCAGCGCTTCCAGCTGATCCAGTCGCGTGTTGGTATGCGCTGGATCGCCCGCCCGTGTCGCCTGCTCAAAGGCAATGCGGCATGTGAAAAAACGCAGCCACTGCATGCCGAGCGCGTCGGCGTCCGCCATGAGCGCAGCGGCGGAAAACGTAAGCCCGCTACCGCCTTCTACGAGGCTCGCAAAGTAGACGCTGGCCAGTCCGGTAGCGCTGCGAAAAATCAGGCGCGTCACGGCCGGGATCGTCGCGTCATGGGTAAGCGGCGTGAGCACCTCGGTCGTCCGCCGCAGACGATCCGTATCGCGCGAGTGCTCGAACCACGGCGCAAGCATCGTCGCGGCACGCAGGCGGGCGCGACGGTTCAACGTCTCATCGAGCGCCAGTGTGACCACGGCCTCACCGATCGCAGCCGCATCTGCCGTCTGCTGACCGAACAGCATGCGTGCCGCCAGCAGACCTGGTAGGCATTGGATCGCCTCGTCTTTGCTCAGCCGCGACTGCGTCGCTTCATACAGGGCATTGATGCGCGGGAATGCACGTTGCATCTCACCAAACCCGCTCCACAGCAACGTGCCGGTCCAATAAATGCCCGACAACGCGCGAAACTCGGCCACCTCATCGCCGCAGGCCTGCGCCGTCTGGGCGATTGCCACGAACGTCGGAATCGCCGCCGAGCCCTGCGTCTCGCGCAGCTCATGGGCGGCAGCAAGCGCCTGTGGCAGATCAAGCAGTTGCGCGAGTCCAAGCGCCAGACACCAGGCCTCGACCCTCGCGGTGCCGACGTGCGTTGACAGCGGCCCCAGCTCAGTACGTAACAAGTCACGCGCAGCATCCAGCGCACCGATTTGAATCAGCGCGTCAATGGATTGCGCAGTACTGTCAATTAGACGCATGGTCACCGGACTCATAACGATATCCCTGTGATTATCGCGACATCTCGGACATATCTGACGAAAGCGTGTGCAGGAGGCTCAATTGGAAAACCCACCCGGTCCCAATGTTGTAAATAGTGACTGATATTTGCTCTGCGCCAGTTCACGGTTGAATTGCCCGGCAATTTGCAGGGTGAGCGCTTTCGGGCTGCCGAATTGAGGTTCGAGCACGAGGGTTTTTCCGGTGGCGTAGTAGCTCAACGTGAACCGTTGCCCCTGAATGGTTAGTCCCGTGACATGCGACATTTGCCTCGATCCGTCCACGGTTGCGCCAAAGTGATCGACCAGAAATGTCATCAACGCGGATTGCATCTCCGGTGTGATCGGTTGCAGGTTGTAGTTGAAATTTCCGGGCGATGCTGCATTCAAACTGCCGACCCACGGCAAGGGTTTTTGATCTCTTTTCAGCGAAAGTTTCTCGCCGCTCCACTGAAAATAGTAGTTCATCCACTCGGGCGTGATGTCGTCTAGTGTGGTCAGTCGCGTCTGGCCCACATCAAACGGCACAAGGTAAGCTGAATCGGTCTTCAGATCGACCAACTCAAAAGCGAACGACTTGACTTTATCGGCATACGTGTAGCGCACCAGCGCGAACTGCCCTTTTGTGGGCCACCAGACGCGTGCCTGCCCAGTTGGCGATTCGTCGAAACTGAAGCCGCCAAAGTCTGGGTCGTTGTACACCCACTTGTGTTGCTTCAGCACGGCGTACGTCTGAAATTTAAGTGTGTTCAGATCGAGAATGCCGTTGAGTTCCGGCAACATCATGAGCGTTCCTGTCTTGCCGAGATCACGTCCCATCGCTTGCGCATGCGCGCCCGCGTTGAGACCCTGCAATTCACCGGGTTGTCCTGCGACGCTATCGAGAAATTGAAAGCGTGTTGCGGGAGCGCCGTTCAGGTGTTGCACCACAGGTTTACCGCTCTGATCGTTAACCAGGTAAGTGCCGGTTTCGGTGCATACGAGAACGACAGGCGTGCCTTTGGAATACAGAAAGTGCGCCTCCAGCAAATCTCCGGCCATCCAGTCGCGCTTGCTGCCGTTGGTTGAATTCGGGCTGAAACTCACGGCGCGCCCGTTGTGCAGGAGTTTGTAGCGCGCATGCTTGTACGAGGCCAGCGGGTTCATGCTTGGACCGCCGCCCCAACTTCGCTCGGAGCGAAACTCGATCTCGAATGGGCCAGCTTTGACGCCGGTACCGTTTGCAAGATGCGGGTAAAAACCCAAGGTGATGAGCGCGGCGAACGCAAGTCGTCGCAACCGCGCCGTCGTGAAAAACACGACGTCGAAAACGGAGTCGCTGAAGGTCGATAAGTTCATGACGCCGCCGAGGGCAAAATTATGCGGCTAACTGTTCAGCGGGTTTGGCTGCGGCCGCTTTCATCGTGTCGGCCAACACGCCATAAACATCAATCCACGCGGCCTTCACTTCCGGCGTAAACGCGTCGCCCAACCCGCGTTGCAAGGTATCGATCAAGGCCGCTGCGACGGTGTCGTAGTGATGATCTTTGACGCCATAGCCGCCGTGCCGCACACCCAAACCTTTGAGGACTGGCATGAGCGTGCCCGGACGATCCAGATTGCCTACTGCGACGCCGATCATGGTCATCAATTTGCCGCCTTGTTCTTTCATATTGCCTTTGAACAAGGCCTTGAGCGAGGGATCGAGGTCAAATAATTTGGCATAAAACAACTCCGCCGCGAGGTCGCGGATAGGGAGCACTTGTTGCCACGATTGCTGGACGATAGGGGTTGACGCGTTCATTGAAATGTTGCTTTCTTTTTTTGATTGAGGGAAGGGTTAGCCGGACGTCGTGCAGGCACGAATCGAGGCGGCTTCGTCGTGGCCTACCAGAATCGCCACCAGGGTTTTTCGGACAAAGTCGCAGTGGTCGAAGCTGATTCGGTCAGCGGATTGCCGATATGAATCGTGTGCTCCACATCCTCTTTCGGATGCCAGCCATTGTTTAGCCGATCATTGAGATATTGCATGGCCGTTTGCGACTGATAGACGGCATCCTTACGTGTTGCCTTCGTCGCATCATCGGCGAGCAGGCCTTTAACCATCGCGACGTAGTGTTCGCCGCCACGCGTCAGTTTGACCGACCACATCGTGCCTTCGCGGCTGGGGCCACTGGGCATTTTGAAATGTGCCGCGAGACCATTCGTCACACTCATTGACCAGCGCTGTTCAGACACGACGGCCACCATCGATTTGGGTTGCGACTTTGGCTTTGAGCGCGCGTCGCTCGCACAAAGTAAAGCCGATCACGCCCAGCATCACCAAGAGCAGCGCCCAAGGGCTATCGACCGGAACCGGCGTAGCACCAGTCACTACGGTGGGTCGCACAAATACGTCATCGTTGAGGATCGTGCCGGTCGCGGTGGTTTTGGGTGCCAGAGCACCGCTGATCGTGGCGTTGGTTACATTGGTCATGGTGACCGTAAACGTTTCGTCCGCTTCCAGTGTGGTGTCACCGATGATGGTGACCGGCAGACTGCCGGCCGTCGCGCCAGCGGCAATCGTTACCGTGCCCGCGACTACCGCGACGTAATCGCTGCCCGCAGTCGCGGTTCCGTTCGCGGTCGAATAAGTAATGGTGACGCCCCCGACCGGGGCCGCGCTGCTTAATGTGATCGGGAAATTCAGCACGCTGGTGCCCGCATTGCCCTCGGTGATGCTGGCGTCGCTTAATGTCAAAACAGGTAGCACGACGGCGTCATCGTTTTGAATCGTTCCTGTTGCCGTAGCTGTACCAACTGTTGCGTTGGTGGCGTTGCTGATCGTTACGGTGAAGGTTTCGTTGGGTTCGACTGTGGTGTCACCGTTAATGGTGACAGGCAAGCTGCCCGTAGTGGCGCCTTGCGCAATCGTCACGCTGCCCGCAACCACTGCGACGTAATCGCTCCCGGCGGTTGCCGTTCCGTTCGCGGTTGAGTAGGTAATCACTACACCACCGGACGGCGCAGCGGCGCTCAAGGTGACCGGGAAGTTGAGCACGCTGGTGCCTGCGTTGCCTTCAACAATGCTGGCGTTGCCGACGCTCACGACAGGCGCTGTGGGTGCCACAATAGCGCTGGATTCGAAAGCACCGATATCTGCTTGTGCACCCACTACGCGCGGAAAGCCCGTACCGCGTTGATCGTTAGCCGGGATCGTGCCAGTCGTCGGGCCTGCGTTGATCGCCGGGCTGCCTGCCTGCAGCGCATGGGTTTGTGTTAGGCCACCGTTGTTGGCAAGTGCGGCGAGCAGCGGATTGCTGTTGATCAAATCGCCCGCTGCGGTGAAACCGCAGGTGTTGCCGCTGTCGAGGTTGTTGCCGCCCGAGTTGGCTGCGGAAAGCCCAGCGCAATTAATACCTGCTGCAGGATTTGCGACGATACTGCCGCGAATGATGAAAACACCGGTACCGAACCGGCTCAATTGTCCAGAAGTGCTAACGCTTGAATTAGCCGTAATCGTGGTGAAACTGATCGTCGTGTCGCCACCCGCCACCTCGATACCTGCACCGCTTCCGTCGCCGATAGTGTTGCCCGAAAACGTCGAGTTCGTAATATTCAGGGTGCCCAGGCTCTCGATGCCGCCTCCACCCGCGCCCACGCTTGACGTGCTGTTACCGCTGATCGTGCTGTTAGTGATGTTGGCGGTTCCGGTTGCGTTAAGACGGATGCCACCGCCGCCGTTTGCAGCCGAATTATTGGAAACGGTACTGTCGGTCAGGTTCAGCGTGCCAGCAATGAATAAGCCGCCCCCCTGTTTGCTTGTAAGAGTGGCATTATTGTTGGTGACGAGCACGCGGGTGAGACTGAGAGTGCTGGATGTCGTTGCGAAAATGCCCGCTCCTTGCGACGAAACACCGCCCGTAATGGTCAAGTCATTCATGGCTACATTGATACCGTTCTGGACGAAAACGAATACCTGAGCGACGCCGTTGCCGCTAATAATCGTGCTGCCAGTCCCCACGCCGTTGACGGTGATGTTCGACCCCAGACCCAGATTGCTTGCCAGAGTGATCGTGCCGCTCGGCACGTTGATCACGTTGGTCCCGCCGATTGAATTCGCCGTCTGGATTGCCGCACGCAGAGTGCAGACACTGCCCGCGGTGGCACAGATGTTGTCAGATGGAATGGCATCTGCGGCATCGCCCAAATCGTTCACGGTGATGATGGCGGCGTAGAGTTGCATCGAAAGTACCGTGAGCACAAGTGCCGTGAGACGCGTAAGGACGCCGCGCATCGACGCGATGCGTGGAAAAGTGTGCAAGGACATGTGAGGATTGCTTTCCGAATTAATGCGAGGCGCTATCAGGCGATGGATTTGTAATCACGCATTGCGCCGTTCGCGAAATCACAGGCCAAACGTTAGTTGCCGCGACCCTACAAAACTCCTACAGCACAAAAATTGATGCAATCACGAGGCTTTGCGTTTGCACTGATCGTGAGCGTCCGGCGTGTAGCGGAAACGTAGGGTAGTCACGTTTACTCTAGTTTCACCAGAGCATGAACGAAGAAGCTTTTCTACGAACGCAGTGGCGAAGGCAAGACGAGAATGAACGCTAGATGTGATGTGAAGAGCAAGCGCGTATTGCTTAACCTGGCAGCGGTCGGTTTTGCCTTGCTCTGCATCGGTTCGACTTCAAGCCAGACGATAGTGGCGCGACCGTATCAAGTCACATGGCCGGTTGGCTGGGAGGTTAGCTATCTGCCCTCGCCCACGACCAACAGTGGCAAAAGTCTGGGTGGCGAGCGGGTACGTGTGTTGCTCAAAGCCGATGACACTGCCGTGGTCGCCGCGATTGAGCTCACCTATTTTCCGCGCAGCGACAACGGACGGGCCAGCCTTCCGGACGAGTTCGATCAGCTCCGCAGCACTATACAAGCGGCCTACGAGCGGCAAAAATTTGAAGTGAATCTCACGCCTGCGCAATTGCTTGCCATAGGTGGTCAGTCGGCGCTGACCACCGAGTTATCTGTCGTTAGCGACAGCATGCGCTTGAAGCAGTGGATGGGTGTGGCGCTGTCACCGCAATTTTTATATTCGTTGACTTTCACCGCCAGCGAAGAAAGTTTTGCGCGCTATCGCCCGCAGTTTGACGCCGCCAAGCAGTCAATTCTCTTCAAATAGTGATCCCACTTTCTATGTCCACCTTTCGATTTTTGCTCGCTGTGTTTGTCGTTGCAGTTACGCCTGCTGCGCACTCCGAGCCCAAAGTTAGCATCGGCACCTGTGGGGACGCAGACATCCTGCTCGAATTCAAGGGGGCGACTGCGAAACATCCGTTGATCGAGGAACTAAGCGAGGCGATGAAAGAAAGAAGCGCCGTGAAATTTGCATATAACTCGATTGAAGGCGGACATTCATCCCCTTCGCGTTATCTTCGCGACCGACGGACTAAAGCACTGCATCCTGTTGGGACTGACGACTACAAAACACTGCGTTGCACTGAAAAGCGGGGTGAAACCTATCTCATGATGGCGATGCATTGCGGCGGTTCGGGGTGCGTCTCATACGGCAACCGGCTACTCTGGGTCAATCGTTGGCGCTATCTCACCAGGAACGGAGAACTGTCTGCCAAAGCGACCGACTGCGAATGGCAGCGTCTGGTGCAAGTGCTTGGCGCCGCATTTGAGATTGAAGATGAAGCCATCGCAACACTTCTGGAAACGGGGGATATCGCAACGTTCGATACGCCGCCGAAGAAAAAACGGCGCCTACCCGCTAACACGTTGCCGAAGGGCAAGGAGTGCGAAACGATAGGTGCCATTTACGAAGAGTGCGTGGAGGCGCAACGTGATCACTGTTCAGACCCTGCTGACTTCAATATGAAGCTGTCGAATGCCTCCCGTGGAAATTACTACGCGATCGCGGAGCTAAACAAAAAATTCGATAGCGTCGCTTTTGAGGCCGCGTGTTTTGCAGTTTGCAGCAAGGGTAGAAGACCTCTCACCCAGAAGGCGATCACCGCGAAGTTTTGCGGTTAGCGTTACGCATTCACGGATAAAAGTATGTGCACAACACGTCATATCGGACACTTTTTTGCGGCCGCTCTCGCATCCGTTGCAATATTACTCAGCGCCGAAGGCAACCACATGGACTCCTGGTACACGCCGTCTACCCAGCCCCCAGCGGGATCAATCAGCAACCTCCGATTGCACACTGATTTTGAGGTAGTTCAACCGGACAAACTCGCCAGCGTCGAAGCGTTATTGAAAAATCATTCGCTTGTGGAGATTGACGCTGCTACCGCTGAATCGCTCGCTGGCAAGAAGATGGTGACCGCAGGCGAACAGCGGCGCTATCTCGTGCGTTCTCTTCATTTCGACGCACACGGCGAATACACCGTCGAACGCGATCAAACGTCGCTCCGAATCCATCACCGCTCGCTCGGGTTCGATGCTCCGATAGTTCGTCAAGGTCTGGTGGTATTGCTTGGCGGGCCGCCCAGGGAAGTATTCGTGTCGTGCTCCATGGCGCGCTAACGATGTTTGTCTCTCGATTTGCATTCGTTGTGTTTGCCTTCTTTTTGGCGCAGGCAGATCCCATTAGCGGTGCTGGATACGGTGGTGACCCCGACCTCCTGATCGAGCCCCAAGACGAGGCAACGACACGCCTGGTAGCCGAAGAGGTTCGCACGGCGATGCCTGCGGGACAAGGGTGGCGTTTCAACTTGGACGTGCGTCATAACGATCAGCAGCATGAATTGCTGGGTCTACACAACGAACAGGAGCCCGTGTTGAACAAACGTACCTTAGATGTGATCAAGGCGTTTCTCCTTAAGAAGGGACAGCGTTGCACGTACTCCCAGAAATTTAATAACAACCCGTGCTTTACGACCGAGCACTTCAAGTTCTATCTGAATCCCGATTCGGGCGGCCCGCACCAGCACCCACAGTGGAATATGAATTGTGACCCGGAAAGAGGCGATTTCAACACGCTAGTTATTCGCCGACGAATGCTCGATGATCGTGACGATGGGCGAAATCAGTACGCCTATATTGCCTTCATCAATGCCGACGATATTCGGGTGGCATCGGCGTTTGGCGACCATCCGCCCCCTTTGCAGTTGCGCGAATTGGCAGTGAACGCAGTCAAGGAACTGCTGGCATCAATGGCAGTAGAGCGCATAAAGCCGTCGTAGCTAGCGCGACCCATCTATTTGTGGTGGACGCAGTCAATGACTAACTGAGTACACACGCTCACGCCCAATACGGTCTATGTAGGGGGTTTGTAGGGTGGCTGGCCCTAACGTTCGCTCGGGACTTGCATTCGCATTTCCTGAAGCGAAGGGGTCAACATTTGGGTTGCCTTTTGTTCCGCTTCTTTATTGCAAGCGGGAATTTAATATGGCTTCAGACGCGTCTACATTGTTCGCACGACAGCACTGTCGTCGCGGATTCACCCCGATTTTCGCGACGCTGATCGCGGTAGTTCTGTCTAGCGCTGTCGCTGCGATTCCTCTGCAGATACCCGGTAACTTCGATCCGGTTTTTACCAAGACCAGTAACTTGGCACTTGGCAATGGGACGGCCCAGGCGCACGCGACGGCGCTGCAAACGGACGGTAAGATCGTGCTGGTGGGCCAATGCGCAAACGGCGCTAACTTTGATTTTTGCCTCGCGCGACTCCTTACCGACGGTACGTTGGATCCCGCCTTTACCGGCCCTGGAGCTGCCGCAGCCGGCAGCTTCATGTTGCCGACCGGGGGAGCTGCAGGTGATAGCGGCGCCAACGCGATCACGCTCCAACCCGATGGCAAAATCATCGTCGCTGGCGGCTGCTTCAACGGTGGTGCCAACTACGATTTTTGCATCGCGCGGCTCCATCCGAATGGCTCGCGCGACGCAAGTTTCGTTGGCCCTGGCGGCACGGGCAACGGTTTCTTCCCGTTATCGATTGGCGCTTCAAGCGATTTCGCCAACGCCGTCGCATTGCAGTCTGACGGAAAAATCGTTCTGGCCGGTCAATGCGCTGGCGTTACTAACACCGACTTCTGCGTGGCGCGGCTCAATTCGGACGGCACCTTTGACGCCAGTTTCGTCGGCCCGAATGGCAACGGTAACGGCAAATTCTTTTTGCCCATTGGACCGAAAGAAGATGGCGCGCATGCCATTGCTCTGCAGCCCGATGGCAAGATTGTGCTCGCTGGCACGTGCACTAACAGCACAGACGTTGAAGAGTTTTGTGTGGCGCGGCTATACGCGGACGGCTCGCTCGACATCGGGTTTGACGGCCCCGGTGTAGCGGGCAACGGGAAATTCACATTTGCTGTGGGCGGCGTTAGTGATGAGGCGAGATCGCTATTGCTGCAACCAGACGGCAACATCGTAATCGGGGGCGCGTGTGCGGCTCCGTCGGTAGACTTTTGTGCGGCGCGACTGTTGGGTGGCAGTGGCGCGTTCGATACCAGTTTTGTCGGCCCTGCCGGAACCGGCAACGGCAAATTCTCATTTCCTGTCGGCGTGAACATAGACATCGCGCAAAGCGCAGCGCTGCAAGCGGACGGCAAGATGCTGCTGGCGGGTAAATGCGTCGTCAATGGATTCAACTACTTTTGCCTTGCGCGGCTCAATGGCGACGGATCGCTAGACACCACATTCGACGGTCCATCGGGCGCAGGCAACGGGAAGGTGTTTCTGTCGATCGGCAGCTCCAACGATGTCGCCACTAGCGTTGCGATTCAGTCCGATGGCAAGATTGTCGTCGCTGGCTATTGCAGCAACAGCGGCGTCGACAAATTTTGTATTGCCCGACTGAGTGGTGGCCCGTATGGCAATAAAAACTGCTCAATGGATATTGATGGCGACGGTAAGGTGCTAGCGACGACCGACGCGGTGTTGCTTGCGCGTGTTGCGCTCGGCGTCACTGGCAATGCGGTGATGGCAGGCGCATTGGGTGTCGGCGCAACCCGCACAACATGGACTGGGATTCGCGACTATCTGGTCTCACAATGCGGGATGAACCTCGCTCCGTGATGCGATCAACTTTGCACTTGTACCCGTCGTGAAGACCTAAGCGCGAGCCAATTCAAACACATTGGTTAGCTGCGCGGCCCGTCGCGATGAGTCATTGCTGCGCGCTTGCAAATCGGTGAGCACTGAGCGCACGACATCGGCGGGCAAGCCGTGCGCGACACTTTTGCGCACGATCTCTTCAGCCACCGCCGGGTCGGACAATCGAATCGCGGAGCGCAAACCGATCTGCGTCGCTCCCGCCACTTGCGAGCGGAAAAAAGTGGCGCGCTCCCGCGCAAATGCTTCTCGCGAGTCTGGCAATGCAGGGCCGCGATAGAGGGAGAGCAATGCGAGTGCAGTGTGGGCTTGTGCGTGGTCGCGGACGGCATTGGCGTCGGTCATCGCGCTCATTTCCGGGCCCGCTTGAGCACCATTAACGGTTGCGAGCTCGCGTAACTGTTCCACATGTACGAGCGCCGCGTGGGTGTCGCACCACACACGACTTATGTCAAACCCGATTTTCCCTTCGCTGCGAACCAGCAGCGCAGCATCGGGCAATTGTTGGCGCAAGCGGGTAAGCGCCACGTCGAGCGAGCGCATCGCCTTGTCACCTTCGGCCTCTGGCCACAAGCTGTCAGCCATGCGTTGAGCAGAAACCGCAGCCGGGGCATGCGCCGCCAGATATTGCAATATTTGCATCGATTTTGATTCGCCCTTTTTGCCACCCTCGTGGGTCACCGTTGTTGCCAGTCCCTCGATGGCAAACCCATCGAACAATCGTATGCGCAGTAGCCACGGCCAGCACACGGGGCGTGTATCGGGTGGCAAGAGGCCCTGCGATCGCACGCCCTCGGCAAAGGCATCTGTGCCCAGACCGTGCGCGAATATTGCCGCCACCAGCCGACTGGCAATTAGCGGCAGCGTCTGCGTTTCCAGCGACATCAATCGGCCGCCACTGATGCGCAAATAGTCGGCGAGCCGAGCGCGCAACGTGATCAAGCGAGTCTCAGCTAAACGGTCGTCGGTCAACCTCACAAGTTCAAGCTGATCGAGCATCGTGGTGGCGTCAATCAGTGCGCACATTCTTTCGTGCACCAACCTTTGTCCCGGCATCATGTTGACAAGAATTCCGGTATACATGGCGTGCGCCTCGGTCAGCCGGTTGAGTCCGAGAAGCGCGCTTGCGACGCCCGCCTGATAAAGCGCCGCCATGGTATCCGGCATCTCCAGTGCCCGTACCAGCTCCATGCAACGCTGTGCCAAGGCGAGCGCCACGGCGTACTCGCGGGCACGCATCGCATGGCGGCTGCGCCCGTAGCGCACCAGCAATACTTGTGACGGTTCCGCCGGATTCTCGACGGCTTCGAGTTCATTCAATCGTTCGGCCGCCAGCGCGTGATTGTTGCCACGGCTGGCCAGTTCGAAGGCATTGCGACGCACGAAAAAGCGCAGCCACTGGGGATACCCGGGATCGTCGTCAGTCGTGCTTTTCGTAGTGCCGACACGACGACCATTGAGCCCGGTATCGCTAGTGCTGACGTAAACACCCAGGTGCGTTTGTGCGAGCGTAATGGCGGCACGATAAATCACGCGCGTGATCATCGGAATCGATGTATTTGCCTCAAGTGTTGCCAGCGCATCGGCGGTCGTGCTCATGCGCGCAGCGTCGCGCGAGAAGTTAAACCAGGGGGCGAGCATCGCCGCAGCACGCAGCCGGGCGGTGCCCGAGAGTCGTTCATCGAAAACAAGTATGACGAGCGCCTCACCGACGAGGGCTGACTCTGCGGCGCTGGCGCCAAACAACAGGCGGGACACCAGTAATCCTGGCAAACACTCAACCGCCGCCTCGTCGCTTAAGCGTCTGTTTAATTTATCGTAGAGACTATTGATGCGCGGGAATTCGCGCTGCATGTCGCCAAAGCCGCTCCACGCTAAAACGCCTGTGCAATAAACGCCGGAGAGCGCACGCAATTCCGCGATCTCGTCGCCGTGCGCACGTGCCGTCTGTGCAATCGCCATGAACTGGGCAATCGCAGGTGTACCTTGCATTTCGCGAACGACCTGCGCAGCTTCAATCGCCAGCGGCAAATCAAGCAGCGCGGAGAGCCCAAGCTTCTCGCACCAATGCAATACCTGCGCGCTGCCAAAATGAGTAGAAAGTGGACCCAGCTCGCTGCGCAACATGTCCCCGGCGGCTTCGTGCGCGCCCGAATTGATGAGCGCATCAATTGCTTGCGCAGTAGCGTCGATTCGCAGCATAGGTCTTCGGTGATCTGTTTACGGTCGTACGTCGCCGGCTGCGAGCACGTCATCGCGCCCTGAAAATCAGGCGCGGCCGATTACGTTATAGACGGAATGCCAGCTTCCAACATGACAGAACCCCGAGGACGGCGGGTGGCGCCCGCTGCGACTTAACGGTCGTATGCTGCCACGGCGATGACGGCGACATTGATGCCGTCGTAGTAAATCGTGGATGCCGGCGTAGGCGGGGACTGCTCACCGGCGACAAGCCGTATCGCTTCCGCTGGCGTAGATGCAGACACCGTGGCGGTGGTCTGGGCAGGCACTTCATCGGCGTGAACGAATTTGGGCGCGAACACCAAGGCGCTGGCGGCTGTGATGGACAAACATGCAATAGCTTTGAAGCTCAAGAAAGTGTGCGAGGTGTGTGATTTCATGGAAATTTGAAGATAGGAGTTGTGAAATTGCTACGTGAGTAGACGTAACGGTTGAGCCTGATATGACAGCGCAGACGCCGCCCTACATGCTTAAGGAGAATTCGAATTAAGGCGCGACAAACCAGACACCCTTGATAAGGCGAAGCGTGTAATTGGACGACTCAGCGCCGTTTTTTGAGCGCTCCGTGAGCTTGGCCTCGGCACTATCGGAATCGACTGTGAGGCTGTCGAATTCCGCCGTATTTGGATTCGGTGAAAGCTTCAAAAATTCCAGCAATTGCGCTGCGTTCGGGCCGTCAAGCTGCGTCGCATGATCAGCCATCAACACCGTTTTGAGCGCGGCTTTGTCGCCTGCTCGGGCAGCGCGCAAATATTCGGCGATCGCCTTGCCTTGAGGTGTCGCCCACGCCGTTTCGCCAGCCGCATCAGGCGTGCGCGGCGTCAGCATGGTGGTGTCGAACCGTACATCAAAGCTCAAGGTATTTTTGAATTCGCTGTGCTTGCCGCCGCTGGTCACATGCCCGGAAAATGCGGTCGGATTGAACCGAGATATCTCCGCTTTGTAGTCGCTCGTATTGGCTCCGCCTTTTAGTGTCCCGACATTGAAGTCGACGGAGCGAATTGTGTTGCCTGCGTCTAGCGTGAACTCGAGCGTTTGTATGCTGTTGTTACGCATCTCGCTTGAGCGGGCGAAGGTGTCACTGATCGCTTTTGCCGACAGCGGCTTGTCGGTGAGCGTCAAAATCGTCTCGGGCTTATTGTCAAAGAGCGACCGCCTCATTACGGCGTAAGCATGATTGAATCCGGTCAGGTTGCCGTTTACAGTGATGCTGCCGGTGGCTGTGTGGGTGCCGGGCGCGTCGCTCTGCGTGTGCACTTGTTTGCTTAACCCACACAACACCACCACGCACAGACATGCGGCGATTTCGCGGGAGAGCGGCGGACGAATGGGTTCACAGTGTTTCATGGGAGCGCTCATGACAGTGGGGAAAATCGGCGAAATGCGTCGGAACGGACGTGCCGCATGACCACACGTTAGGCGGCGCGACCCTACATTCCGCCTACAACGCCGCATTGCGACGAAAACGTTGGCGCATTCGTTTGCCGAATTCGTCTTTGGCTGTGTAGGCAACGCGTTGCTGCCATCAATCACTCTAAGGAGAGTTCCATGTTGAAACCACTTTTGGCCGCAGTTGGCGCATTCGGCCTCACGTTTCTCACAATGGCACCGGTGTTAGCGGTCGCTCCCGCAGCCGAAACAGCGTTTGTTGAAGCTTATAAAAAGGCCATCGAAACCAGCGACAAGAAAACCTTACAAGGGTTTTTGTACACCGTTGGTGCGAACCCGATGGCACTGGATTTCTACAAGGAAATGGTGACGATGGAGGCAGGCAGCAAAGTGACAGAAATCACGCTGACCGAGCTTAACGCCGAGGACAAGCAAAAAATCTCCACGCAAAAGGGCCCCGACGGCAAGCCCAGCAAGAGCAACATTCCGATTGTGAAAAAGCTCAGCTTCAAGACGGAGACCAAATCTGCCAATGGCAGCAGCTCAGGCAACAGCAGCGTGTTCGTCGGTGAAGTGGGTGGCAAGCTTATGATCGCCGTGCCCGCGAAATAGGTGTTTTGCACGATACGGCTTTATGATGAAACCGCCTTTGATTGGGGGCTGGTGGTCAATTAGCGCGCAAGTCAATATTTGGCGAATATTGCCTGCGGCCCCTATGAAGCGGTGAATCCAGCGAAAAGCTGTTATCGCGTTTGAGTTTCCAGCGTGCTCAAAAACTTCATCGCGTGAACTCGCGTTGCCAGCACGTTCTCGTTCGCGCCGCACATTTCAACCGATGCGCGCAGGCTTGAGCAAACGGCGGGTCGACGCGGGTCGCCGAAGATCTTGCAGCGGTGATGGTCGTCCAGCTGAACGCAACGAATGCCCGCCGGTTTTCCCTTAGGCATGCTGGTCGATTTGTTGTCTGGCGAGTCGGGAATGGGCGATGAAATTGACGGTGCAATGCAACACGCGCCGCAGCCGGCACGGCAGTTCATGAACGCTTCAGCAACGCATCAATCACCGTCGCAAATCGCGCGTCCGAGTCGCGGTGCGCGGCGGCGAATGATCCAGCCAGCGGATGCCAGAAATATTCAAAGACCAGCCCTTCTTCCCCGGGACTGCCCGTCGCCGTATGCGACCAGTGCTCCGGCAGCGGCTCCACCGCATCAAACCGGAAAATGAACCAGCGCTGCTGCGTCGGCGGCTTGCCCGGAAAAACCTTGCTCGTCGAGCCCGTAAATTTCATCTCGGCAATGAGCTGCGGGCTCAAGGGCAAGCGCAGTCCGGACTCCTCGTAAAGCTCGCGCACCACCGCATGCGCGGGCGATTCACCGGGTTCGATTGTCCCCTTGGGCAATTGCACGCCAGCATTGGTGTGCGGATGAGAAAACACCAACACCCTGCCGCGCTGCACCACGCAGGCGCAGGCTTTTTCAATCAGCGGCATCGACGGTTAAACGAGGGCAATGCGGTCTATTCGCCAACTATTACGAGTGCTAGGGTGCCAGCCGCTCAATATGCCAGCCGCCAAATTGCCTCTGGAACATGAGACGATCATGCAGACGTGAGCGCCGCCCCTGCCAGAACTCCACCATCTCGGGCACGATGACGTAACCACCCCAGTTGGCCGGGCGCTGCGGGTTATCACCCAGCCTCGATTGTGCATCGGCAAAGCGAGCCTCCAGCGCTTCGCGACTATCGATTTTTTCGCTTTGCGGCGAGGCATGTGCGCCGATCCGCGATAGCAGCGGGCGCGACTTGAAATATTCATCGGACACCGCGTCGTCCACTTTCACCACGTGGCCCTCAATGCGCACCTGACGCTCAAGCTCCACCCAGTGAAAGGTCAGTGCCGCCCACTGCGCCTCGGCCAACTCATGCCCCTTGCGGCTTGCGTAGTTGGTGAAAAACACGAAGCCGTTTTCGTCGAAACTCTTCAGCAAAACGATGCGCGCTGATGGCCGCGCGTTCGCGCCCACCGTCGCCAGATTCATCGCCGTCGGCTCCGGCAGCTCCGCCTTGATGGCGTCATCCATCCATTTGCCAAATTGCGTGAACGGGTCCGCCGCCAGATCGCGCTTGCCCAGCGAGGCAAGCTTGTAGTCTTTGCGGAGGTCGGCGAGGGGGGGGGAGATCGTAGTCATGCGCCGTATCATACGAGCTTCACCGTCGCTCTGCCCTGATCGGTCGCAAGCCGCTCGTGGATTGGCGCGAGCATCTAAGCAACCCATTCGAGACTACCGCCGTGACCGTCAAATTCCAGGGCACCGACTCCTATATCACCACCCCCGACCTGCTACTCGCCGTCAACGCCGCGATCACGCTGAAGCGCCCGCTGCTGATCAAAGGCGAACCCGGCACCGGCAAAACGCTGCTGGCCGAAGAGGTCGCCCGTGCGCTCGGCTGGCCGCTGCTGCAGTGGCACATCAAGAGCACCACCAAAGCGCAGCAAGGCCTGTACGAATACGATGCCGTCAGCCGCCTGCGCGATTCGCAGCTCGGCGAGGAGAAGGTCAAGGACATCGCCAACTACATCAAGCATGGCGTGCTCTGGGAAGCGTTCGACAGCGACGTGCCCACCGTCGTGTTAATCGACGAAATCGACAAGGCCGACATCGAATTTCCGAACGACCTGTTGCGCGAGCTCGACCGCATGAGCTTCGACGTCTACGAAACCCACAGCACCATCACGGCGAAACATCGCCCGCTGTTCATCATCACCAGCAACAACGAGAAGGATTTGCCCGACGCCTTCCTGCGCCGCTGCTTCTTCCACTACATCAAATTCCCGAGCAAAGAGACGATGAAACAAATCGTCGACGTGCACTACCCCGCGATCAAGCAGGAGATGGTGAGCGCCGCGCTGGAGGCGTTCTTTGATCTGCGCGAAATGCCTGGGTTGAAGAAGAAGCCCTCAACGAGCGAGCTGATTGACTGGATCAAACTGCTGCTCGCAGAGGACATTGATCCCGCGGTGTTGCGCGAGAAAGATCAACGGAAAGTGTTGGCCCCTCTGTATGGGGCTGTCTTGAAGAACGAGCAGGATACGGAGTTGTTTACGAAGCTGCTTTTCATGGCGCGACGAGGTTAGGGGTTCTGTCCCCTCGCCCCTTGCGGGAGAGGGTTAGGGTGAGGGGTTTGGTGGAGTGAGGTGGTTCGTATGCCACAGCCTCATTTCGCCTGAAGGCGAGTCACTTTTGGCATTGCCCAAAAGTAACCAAAAGGCTAGCCCCTACTGCCCGCCTGATCCTCCAGTGCTCGCGTTGTGCGGGACGCGTCGAACGGCACCCGAATGCTTCGCTGTCGCTACGCAGAGTGTGTGCCGACGACGCATCTACGACCGCACAACGCTGCGCGCTTCGGGGCGGGCAAAAGGGGCGTTTGCGCCTCACAAACCGTTGTCCAACGTGATGCAGCAGAATTGCCTACAGATCAAACTAGATTGAGTTGTCAGAGATATGCAGTTTTCCAAACTATTCAATGTTTTTTCAAAGCGCCCGGGCTCAAAAACTGACTCGGGCAAGGCGCTTACGGCGACATTCCGCAATAGAGTCTTCATGCGTTGTAGAGATGTATTCAACGGCACCAATTTTTGGGAGGAAATTCACTCTAAGCTAAGTTACCTGCATGGTCGGCCTACGCTCGTCGATCAAAACGCTAATTCGCCGGTCTCGGACGCCTTAAGTTTTTTGCAATCCTGCAACGACATGCATTTTTTGGATTTCCTTGAGTACACCTTCTCCACCAAGGCGTATTTTCAGGCTTCTGGCCAATCCAATTTGGTTGCGGATTTCAACGAATTTCTCATCCAAGATCAATTGCCTTATGCGGTCACTGATTTCGTCTGGACCGAAAGCCGAGATGGCCCATATCCCTCGACGACATTGTCGGCATATCCACATGTCATTTGCAAAGACTCGGAAGTGCTGTACGAGAGGGCAATTCTTCCAACTCTTCAGTTGCTGCGCGAAGCTGAATTTAGTTCTGCAAACAAAGAATTTCTTGAAGGGCTTGAGGACTTTCGCAAGTCTGACTATGGGGATTGCCTCACCAAGTGCGGAAGTGCTTTTGAAAGCGTACTTAAGATTATCTGTGCGCGAAAAAAATGGCCATACAGCGCCACGGATACGGCATCGCCGTTGCTAAAGACCGTTGTCGCAAATTCCGGGCTCGAGTCATTTTTTGAGCAACCTCTGATCCTAATTGCCACGATTCGAAACAAGTTGAGTAAGTCACACGGCGCGGGGCCATCGTCCCGACAAGTGACAAAGGCAAAAGCGGAATACGCTGTCAACGCAACAGCTGCAGCGATTCTGCTGGTGGTGAGCGAGAGCAGATGACCGTGGTTGGGCGCTTCAAAGCCGCCCCTTCTGCCCGCCCCGAAGCGCGCAGTGTTGTGCGGTCGTAGATGCGTCGTCGGCACACACTCTGCGTAGCGACAGCGAAGCATTCGTGTGCCGTTGACGCGTCCCGCACAACGCGAGCACTGGAGGATCAGGCGGGCAGTAGGGGCTAGCCTCTTTGCCTACTTTCTGGGCAATGCCAGAAAGTAGGTGGCCCCGCGCGGCCACAGAGCGCGCTGGTGGCAAACTATCCGCTCATTCCACCAAACCCCTCTCCCTGACCCTCTCCCGCAAGGGGCGAGGGGACAGATTTGCGCTTCGCGAGGGTTACGAACCGGATTCCCGGCTGTGCCGAGAATGACGTCGGTGGAGTGTTGCGCTACTCACCAGCCTTAACATTGGCGCATGAACGAATTCACCGACGCCATCCAGTTTTCCCAATCACACGAAGTCCCTTGGCCGCGTGACCCACTCGCTGCGCCCGCTAATGGACAAGTTCCGTTCGGCGTCCACCACACCGACCCTTCGCCGTGGAACGTCTTGCGTGGCCCGGTGCATGTGCGTGGCGGCGTTTCTGGCGTGATCTTGCAACATGGAAAAGAGATCGCTTCGTGGGGCGAGCCGGATCGTGCCGATCAGACGTTTAGCGTGGCCAAAACCTATCTTGCGTTGCTCGCGGGCGTGGCGAATGCGCGCGGGTTGCTGCCGGATGCGGACGAGCCGGTCGTCGCTCGCGTGCCCGGGATTGGTTTCGATTCGGAGCACAACCGCACGATTACTTGGGCGCATCTGCTTGAGCAGACGAGCGAATGGGAAGGCTCGTGCTTCGGCTTGCCGGACACGGTGGATCGTTACCGCACTGTCTCGCATGACCCGCGTCCGCCGGGTGGCGTGAAGGGCGATGCGCGACCTTTGCACACGCCCGGCACGTACTGGGAATACAACGATGTGCGCATCAATCAGCTCTCGTTGGCGCTGCTGCATTTGTTCAAACAACCGTTGCCGGAAGTGTTCCTCGAAACGATTCTTAAGCCACTCGGCGGCGGTGAAAACTTCCGTTGGGAAGGCTACGACGACGCGTGGACTTCGATCCTCGACCACGCGGGCGTAAAGCGAAAAATGCAAAGCGTTCCCGGCGGTACGCATTGGGGCGGAGGCGTGTCGATCAGTGCGCGGGATCAGGCGCGCGTTGGCCAACTGATGTTGAACGGTGGTTTGCACGATGGCACGCAAATCGTCCCGAAAGTCTGGACGAAACGCATGACCGAGCCATGTCCGATTGCGCCGTTTTACGGTCGACTCATGTGGCTGAACGCCGACGGAAAAAACTTCCCCGGCGCATCGAAAGACGCGAGCTTCATGGTCGGTGCGGGCGGGCATTACACATGGATTGAACCGACGCATGACGCGGTGATTGTCGTGCGCTGGCTGGATTCGGCGCATGCGGCTGGGTTTATCCAGCGCGTGGTGGGCGCGCTGTAGGAGCGGCGATAGTCGCGAAAGCCAACGGTTCGCGGCTCTCGCCGCTCCTACAATAGTGCTTTTGCATCAAGGAGTTCGTGATGAAACGCATTGTTTTTGGTTTGGTTGCTGTTGCCGCGCTGTTGCTGGCTGCCTGCGCCCCACTCGTCACGCAAAGCCCGAGCGGCAAATTCTCCCCGGTGAACGCGCAGGCGATTGACGGCAATGAGCGCGTGCTGCTCAAGGGCGCAGACGTTGTGACCTACTTCACGAAAAACGCTTACACGCAGGGCAATCCGTCGATTAAATCGAACTACGAAAACGTGACCTTCTATTTCTCGTCCGCCGAGAACAAAGCGCTGTTTGACAAGGCGCCGACGAAGTATTTGCCCGAGTTTGGCGGCTATTGCGCCAACGGCATCGTGTACTCGATTCCGTGGGGCGGCGACGCGGACACCTTCGAGATGATCGACGGCAAGCTCTACATCTTTGGCGGTAAAGGCTCGCACGATGCGTTCATGCTCGATGTGCCAAAAAATATGGCGTACGCGAACAAATACTGGAAGGAAGAAATTAACGGCAATAACGCGTTCACGCACCGCACGCTACGCACCACGATTGGCCGGGTAGCGCACTACAAGTCGGGCGCGGAGCTGGCGGCGGAAGTGGCGGCCGCGAAGAAGTAGGGCGCATCAGCTTTTACGTCAAAGCCCCACTGCGTTGGGGCTTTATTCATTTTGGATCGTAAGTCGACTTCTTGAGTATTACGCGTTCAGCCCTCGATAAAACGCCATTGCAGCCGAAAGCTGATACGTTGAAATGAAGTCCAATTCTTTCGCTCAGGTGTTGTTGCTCGGCGCGCTGTGGGGCGCGGCGTTCATGTTCATGCGCGTCGCGGCGCCAGAATTCGGCGCACTGGCGATGGCCGCCGCCCGCGTTGCCGTCGCCTCCGTCATCATGCTCGTGATTGTTGCGGCGCTGCGGCTACCGCTCGAATTTCGCGCGCGCTGGAAAACCTATCTCGCGATTGGCGCGGTCAACACGACGATCCCGTTCATCGCCTACAGCTTCGCGGCGCTTCACATCCCGGCCGGATACAGCGCGATTGCCAATTCCACGACGCCAGTGTGGAGCGCGCTGATCATGTGGCTGTGGTTCAAAGAGAAATTGGGCATCGCCAAGTGGATCGGCATTGTGTTCGCGTTCGCGGGCGTGTTGGTGCTTGTCGGCTTGCAACCGCTGGCACTCACCCCGATGGTGCTTGCGGGGATCGCGGCCGCAATAGCTGCCGCAGGCATGTACGCCAGCGCCATATTTTTGATCAGGCGATATTTGACCGGCGATTCGGGCTTTGCCGGCGCGACCGGCATGGTGTGGGGCGCAGCGATGTGGCTCGTGTTGCCCGGACTGTTGTCCGCCCCGACCGTGATGCCATCCGCGAAAGCGTGGGGCTCGATCCTGGCGCTGGCGGTGTTTTCTACGGCGGCTGGCTATGCGCTGCTGTTTCATCTGATCAAAACCATCGGGCCGCAACGCGCGTCGTCGGTCGCGTTTTTGTTCCCGGCGTTTGCCGCATTCTGGGGCTGGCTGATTCTGTCCGAGCCGATCACGTTCAACATGGTCGCGGGCATGGTGATCGTGCTGATCGGTACCGCGCTGGTGTCGATGGGTGATCAAAGCGCTGACGTCAATCGTCCAAACAGCGCGTGGGAGCGGCTGCGCGATCACGTTTTGCTGCCGTTCACCTTCGCGCTCTCGCCGATGTTTTTGCGTCAGAGATTGGTCTCATGGATTCGCGGCAATCCGAACATTTTTCGGCTGGAGAGCGCGGCGCTCGTCGGCAATATTCACGCGCTGTTGCCGGACGCCGATGCAGAGGCTGCCGCCGCCGATCTGCGTTTCACGCGGCTCGCCGACTATGCCGATTTGTGGGTGTCGCTCACGCGCTCGGACGCATGGATGGCGAAGCACCTTAAGGTCGAAGCGCCGGACACTCTGGCCACGCCCGCGCTGTTCGTGACCTTTCATTACGGCGGCGGCTGGTGGCTCACGCGCTACCTGCGCTCACGCGGTCAGCGGGTATCGATTGTGATGCGGCACGGGCCCGACGCGACGACGTGGTCGGAGCGCGTGGTGCTCTGGTTTGGCCTGTTTCGCATGCGTGCGATTGAGCGCGTATGCGGCTCGCCGCTGATCGTCACCGATTGGGGCGGCGCGGCGCGTGCGGTCATGAAAACATGGAAAACCGGCGCCAGCGTTTTGGGCCTCGTTGATGTACCGCCACCACTCGTGGATCGCACCGCCGCCGTCCCATTTTTTGACCGAACTGCACAATTTCCGCCGGGTTTGATCGAGCTCGCCGTCCGCAAAGATTTGCCGATCCATGTCTACATAGGACAATGGAATGCCGAGACTTTGCAACCGCACCTCAAGATAGTGACGATGCCGACTGCCGCGATGCCAAAGGCGCAAGCGCAGGCGATTTCGCTGCTGGAAACGGCGATTCGCGCCCGCCCCGGTGGCTGGCACGCGTGGGGTGATGCGCCGTTGTACTTTGCGACGGCATTTCCGAAAACCGACAAAAGCACCGATATTTGAGACTAGAACACTCGTTTTAGCTAAAAAATGCCGCTCATTAAGCGGCACTAGCCCAGAACTGTCTGATTGCTGTCGTGGCCATCGGTTACCATCAATTCAACCAGCAACGCTCGACACTCTGCACGGTTTTCGCCGGATCCGCAAGCGCTACGGCCCAATCACTCAGCTTACTCAGAAACGCGCATGCAAACCAAGTGGTTCCGCCCTGTCCAAACGAGCACGTTAAACGTCGCTGGCGATAGCGGCGCGACTGCGTCAACGCCGAAGCGGTCGGACACCATCACTCAAGGCGAACACGCGCTGATGGCGGAGGCGCTACTGCGCGCAACCGTTGGCCTGCTGGACCGCGTCGATCCGACGGCGGTGGTCGAACAATTCTGCCGTCATATGGTCGAAGCGTCGCCGCATATTCCGCTCGTCTGGGCCTGGTTTGGGGATCCGCATGCGTTGACCCTTAAGCCGCAGGTGGTGGTCGGCCCGGCGCGCGCGGTGGCGGGTGAGCTCGTCGTTGCCCGCGATTTCCTGACACAAAACGCTGAAGCGCCCCGCTTTGCCTATGACGAACCGACCCGATCGTTCGAAATTTCGCCGCTGTCGATGCACGGGCCGTGGCGTCGCGCGGCGATGCAGTACGGCGCGCGCAGCGTGCTTGTGGTGCCGATTGCTGCTGCCGGCGACCAGCGTGGATTGTTGACGTTGTACTCATCGCGGTCAAAGTATTTTGAAGCGATGGGCACGGGACTGTTTGAGGCGCTGGGGCCGATTTTTCACGCCGTTCTGATACGTGCTCAAGCGCGCCGCGACGACAGCGCTGACGACGCCGCGCTGGATCGGTTGACCGGGTTGCCGTCGCGCAGCCATGCGCAGCGCATGATCGATGATCTTTGGCGGCGGGAGTCGGTAAGCGACAACCGGGGCGTGTTGCTGATCGCCAATATCGACGAGTTTCAGCGCATCAACGCGGCGTGCGGTCGTCGCGTCGGTGACATCGCGCTGCGCCATGTCTCGCAACTGTTCGAGCAGACGTTGCGGCGCAGCGATTTGCTCACGCGCTGGCGCAATGATGAATTTCTGGCATGGTTACCGGCCTTGCCAGGCACGGTTGCGTTTGCCACAGCGGAACAGTTGCGCCTTCGCGTCGCGGAGTCGTCGCTCGACGCGCTGGACGGGCTCGACCTGCCGCTGCATATCTCCATCGGCGCAACGCCGGTACCTGCCAACAACTCATTCGCAACCGCACTGGAGCGGGCGGACCGCGCGTTAACGCGGGCCAAACAAAATGGCCGCAATTGCGTGGTGGTGGCGCGTCCGGACGCGTAACGTTTCGGTTGTTTTGCTAGCCGTTTGGCGGCACACGCCGCAAACCTGATCGACGCACGAGACTTTGACGTGAGTCAAACGCATTCACAACTCGGCGGCCTCTCCGCAGTCGCTGGCGTATGATGATTTCAAACTTCATTCAGAGAGCATCGTGAAACTCGCGCTTCTTTCGGATATTCATTCCAACGTGCAGGCGTTCGATACCTGCGTCGCTGACGCCACTGCGCGCGGGGCCACGCAGTTCGCGTTGCTCGGCGACTTTGTGGGTTATGGCGCTAATCCGTCTGCCATCGTCCAGCGTGTGATGACGATGGTGGATGCAGGCGCGTGGGCGATCAAAGGTAATCACGACGACATGGCCTGTCATGTACCGACAGCGACATCCGTCCCAACGCGAGGCGAGATCACCGCAGCGTGGACGCACGCGCAACTGAGCGAAAGTGAACGCGCGTTTCTCGACGCGCTGCCGCTCACGCATCAGGACGGTTCGCTGCTGCTGGTGCACGCCAGCGCCGATTCGCCTGAGCGCTGGCGCTATGTCTACGACGCGCGAGGGGCGGCTGCCAGTCTCGCCGCCGCAGTGGGATTGAGCGCGGACAGTCGCTATGTGTTCGGAGGCCATGTGCACGAACAGACGCTTTACTACCAGGGGCGAGGGCACGACTTGCTGCGATTCATGCCGACACCCAACGTACCGATTCCGTTGCCGCCGCATCGCCGCTGGCTGGCCACCATTGGCTCGGTGGGCCAGCCCCGCGATGGGCGAGCCGAGGCGATGTACGCTCTGTTTGACCGCGATGCATCAGCGCTCACGTTCGTGCGCGTGCCGTACGACCACAGCGCGGCGGCCGCGGCGATTCGTGCCGCAGGGTTGCCCGACTTCTTTGCTGATCGACTGGCGAGAGGCGAATGAAGCTGCTTGAGCCGGGCGCCACGCTGGATGGATTTGTCGTAGATGCCTGCATTCACTCGGGCGGCATGGCGCACATTTACAGCGTTCATTACGCCACCACTGCGACCAGTGGACCGAGCGATCCCGGTTTTCCGATGGCGATGAAAGTGCCGCGCATGACCGCCGGAGATGGCGCGGAAAACATCGTCGGTTTTGAGGTGGAGCAGCAGATTCTGCGCTCGCTCAAGGGCTCGCATGTGCCGCGCTTTGTGGCGGCGGGCGATCTCACGCGCGTGCCCTATCTGGTGATGGAATACGTGCAGGCGAAACAGTTGCAGCACTGGTTAGACGAGGCGCGAGAAACCCGGCGGCCGCTTGATCCGGCAACGATTGCGCGCCTCGGTGAAGCCGTTGCCCGAGGCGTGCACAGCCTGCATCAGCAAAACGTAGTGCATCATGATTTGAAGCCTGCCAACGTGCTCATTCGCGATGATGGGTCGGCGGTGCTGCTGGATTTTGGATTGAGCTATCACGGCCACTTTCCCGACCTGCTCGCTGAGGAATTGCGCAAGGCAATTGGCTCGCCAACGTGGATGGCACCGGAGCAGGTGGTCGGCGTGCGCGGCGATCCGCGCAGCGATATTTTTGCTATTGGCGTGATGCTCTATGAGCTCGCGACCGGCGAGCTACCGTTCGGCAACCCGCAAACTAGCGGCGGTTTGCGTCAGCGCTTGTGGATGGATCCGACGCCACCGCGTCAGCACCGGCCCGATCTGCCGCCGTGGATGCAGGAAGTGATATTGCGCTGCCTCGCGCCCGAAGCGGCGGGTCGCTATGCATCAGCAGCGCATCTCGCGGGCGAGTTGGCCAATCCCGAACAGATTCGCGTGACCGAGCGTGGCACGCGCAGCAAGGGAACGTCGTGGCGTGTCCATTTCAAGCGCTGGATCAAGGCCGTCGGCATGGCCTACAAGCCAAGCCCGCTGCCAACCGTACAAATCGACGAAGTGCCGATTGTCATGGTCGCCGTGCCGTTCAAGGGCGCGACCGACGTCACGCTCTATTCGTTGCGCGCGGCCGCCCAGCGCTCATTGGGCTCGCGCGCCGGCGCAAGGCTCGCCTGCGTCACCGTCATTTCGCCATCAGAAACGAGCGGCACCGAAGCGGCAAAAAGCGAAGCCAGCGTCCACACCCGCTACCTCGAATTACTGCGACAGTGGGCGCAAGGTATCGACACCGAAAAGCACCAGCTCTCGCTGCACGTACTCGAAGCGGGCGACGTCGCCCAGGCGCTGCTCGACTACGCGCGCGGTAACCAGGTCAACGTCATCGTGATGGGTGCCGCCACCCACGGCCTCGCGCTGCAACGCATCGTGCAGACGGTGCCGATGAGAGTGGCGATGGACGCGCCAAGCACGGTGATTCTGGTGAAAGCGGAGTTGCCGTTTAGCGCGCTGGCGTAGGTGCGGGCGGTTCGAGGCGCAACGCTAAGCGACAACTACACCCATCAGCACCCGCTGCGCCAGCTGTCTGGTAAGCACGTTCGCGGCGGGCAGCTCCATCGGCAGCCCGTCAAACGCGCCGTCGATCAGCAAGTTGCTCAATCCGTGCGCGAAGCTCCAGCAAACCAGCGCCAGCTCGGAGCCATTCTTTGCATCGTGAGCGCGCGCCGCAGCGTGCACGAGTCCGAATGCGCTTTCAGCGGCCACTTTCAGCGGCGGAAACTCGGTCTTGCGCGCCAGTAGCGGCCCGAACATCAGCCGAAACTGCGCCGGATTGGCGCGCGCGCTACTCACATAAATTTCGGCTATCTGGAGCAGCCGTTCGCCTGTATCAACTGCCTGCGCGCGTTCTGCCATCGCCTCTCTCAGCCGCAAAAAGCCACGCTCCGCCACGGCGGCGAGCATGTCGTCGAGGCTCGCAAAGTGGTGATAAGGAGCGGCGTGTGACACCCCGGCCTCCTTCGCCACTTCACGCAACGTGATGCCCAATGCACCCTCGCGCGCGAGCACGGTGTCGGCGGCTTCGAGCAGCGATTCGCGCAAATTGCCGTGGTGGTAGGGCTTCGGCTCAGGCCCTGGCGCTTGCTTGCCAGCCTTTGCGGGCAGTGCTGTTTTCGAAGTTTTGATCGCTGGTTTGCGAGCGGTCGATGCGGCTTTTACTGGTTTCATACCCTTAATCTTGACACGAGAAGGATTGTGATGGACCAATGCGCCAAATCTTTCTCTTGTAAAGATTATCAATTAAGGATTGAAATTATGCTCGCGTCCATGCTCATCGCTGCCAGCGCCCTCATCACCGGCCTGCTTGGCAGCATTCATCTGCTGTTCACCTTTAACGGGCCCAAATTGCATCCGCGTGACAAAAACGTCATGCTCGCAATGGAGCACACCTTTCCCGTGATTACCAAAGAAACGACCGTGTGGCGCGCAACCGTCGGATTCAACGCGAGCCACAGCATGGGCCTGATGCTGTTCGGCGTCATCTATCCCTACCTTGCCTTCGCGCAGCCGGTCGTGTTCTGGCAATCGACATTGCTCACCACGCTGGGATTGGTTGTGCTGCTCGCTTACCTCACGCTGGCGAAACTGTACTGGTTCAGCGTGCCGTTTCGCGGCGTTGCGCTGGCGACGGCGCTCTACATCGCCGGTCTGATCGCGCACGCGATTTGACGCGCCGCACCAAGGACTCGCCATGTATCACTTCATCGTCAAACAAAAGCTGCGTCGCGCGTTCCGCGACATCAACGCCGGACGCTACGAGCGCATCCTGCCGCAGTTCGGCGCAAAGCACCGTCACATCATGTACGGCGAGCACGCGCTCGGCGGCGAGCGCAACACGCTCGCATCGACCACGCAGTGGTACGCGCGGCTGCAACGCCTCTTGCCCGACCTCTGCTTCAATTTGCAAGCAGTCGCTGTCACCGGCTGGCCGTGGAACACGGTAGCAACCGTGACCTGGAACGATCGCTTCACACTGCCCGATGGCAGCCCCGGAAGCAATCAGGGCGTGCACGTATTTGGTCTCGCGTGGGGACGCGTGACCTCGCTCGCCGTGCATTGCGATACGGGGAAGTTTGAGGGGTATTGTCAGCGCATGGCGGAGACCGGACGCGAAGAAGCAATCGCAGCGCCCATCACGGATCGCTGAACTGATTGGCGAGACCGCATCTCGAAGATCAGTCGCTGGGTGACGTCGAAAAAAATCGCGCGGCCGATTGTGTCGCTCGTCTCGAACGAAGCTGTCTTTACCTCCGGCGCAACGCTTTTGCTCGATGGTGGACTGTCGCTCAGGCAACAACTTATAACGCGTGCGTCGCCCTAGTTGAGCGTGAAGGAGCACGTGTTGTTCAGATAGCCCAAAATGTCTGCGGCTGTCTTTCTCGCGGCGTTGTCGCCGATGGCATTTGCAATGAGCGCGTCACCTCGGAAACCCAGAATCGCCCGCAGCAGCAGCACGCCATCGGTTTCCGCACGCGTTTGTCCATCACCGTCGAGATCAAATCCTGAAAGACTAATCGCTGATGTGATGCCTGCTGCAGATCGCGGCGCGCAAGCGTTCGTTGCACCGGTTATAAGCGCCGCGCCCGTCAGCCCAAGCATGCGCCGCAAAATCAGTATGCCATCGGTCATGGCCAGTCGCGCGCCGTCTCCGTCCACGTCAGCGCTACAAGCGCTACGGACCAATGCGTAGGGTTGATAAATACTGTCAGTTACCGCGCCGTTCACATTGGAGAAAAGCAGCGGCGACGTCGGAAAAAATAGCGGAGTTACTGACGTTGACGGAATAAAAAAGACTTGTCCCGTCATGCCGACCGGACCGACGCATTGCCAGTTGTAGCCGTTCGATTGGAGGACGCTACAGGTTACGCCTGGCGTCGGTGAACACACGGTTTCCAAATTAAATAGTCCGCTGCCGCGCAAGACGGCTCCATTCGTGATATTCACCGTCGGCGTCGCTGCGCTCGTCGAGAGCAGATCGTTGCTGCCCGCAAAATTGACGACAAAACTCAAACTGCCCACTGAAGTCGACGTAATTTCGCAGGCCCAGTAATTTCCCGAAAAGGAAAAATTGGCGCACGGCGCTCCGGTGATCACAAATTGATTACTGGTCACGTACTGCGAAACGTTGAGCGAACCCACTCTTAGCGTGACACGGAGCTTGAAGCGATCACCCGCAACGTTGGTGTTGTCCGGGTCGAGTGCCACCTGCAACGTTGGTGTCACCTTGGTGACAGGCAGGATTAGGGGGGTCGCTGTCGAGCTTGAGTAGCGTGCATCAAACGAATTGAACTGGGCGGTGAGCGGAAATGCAGTGCTAGACACTAGAACATCGCACTCGAACGTGGCTAATGGCGACGTATAGGATGATTGCGACACGCAATTTGTCGTGTTATTGCCGTTGGCTAGTCGCGGGCCGTCCACATTCCCAGACAAGAGCCGATTAATCGGCGACGCCGGGCCCTGAACTGCGGCGCGCACTCGTACGGTCGAGAACGCTGCGTACGGGGCCACAGTAGCCACCGAAAGCGTCGTCGTCGTGGTCGCGGTCATGAAGCCAAACGCGGAAGAAACAACGCTCGCAAAGCCGTCAGCGCCTGCTGTGACGGTCACACCCGTTTCCATCACATCGTAGCGCGAGTCTGCGACTGTGCATTCGCTTGCACCGATGGCAATAGTGCAAGTCAGTGACCCGTCCAAATTGCCCGTGCCGTTGCCCAATGCCATGACGACCGCAATCGGAGTGGTTGCATTCAGCGCCGCATCTGCCGCTGTACGAAGCCCAATCCGCACCGGAAATGGCTCGTGATAACCCACCAACGCGCTGGGTACTTCAAGGAATTTCAGGCGCAGCGATGAGCCAAGCGTTGCTACGTTGATGCGGCGCACGGTAGCCTCGCGTGGCCCGAGCGAATTCGGCGGCGCTTCGCCGAGTACCAGCAGCTTGTCGTCAGCATCAATCGCAAGCTCCGCCGCCGCCGCAAACGGTGAACTGAGCACACCGCTATGCCGCCAGCGCTCAATGCCCGCCGACGTGAACGACCACAACACAGGCGCACGTGTCGTGACGCTCGACGAGGTCGCGGCGTAGACATTGTTGCTGCTGTCGGTTGCGATTGACGTGATGCATTCGGGTGCGCCACCGATCAGATCGGACTGCGCTGTCCAGCGCTCGGTGCCTGCTGCTGTCCACGACGCGATGAGTGAAATACCGCTAGCAATCTCCGTGGCGGTGTACCCGCGAAACGCACAACCAGCGGTGTAAATGTTGCCTGCTGCATCCAGATGAAGCGCATTCAACTGCACGTACGGCCGCAGTGTTGTGCCGCTCACGATTCGTTGCCACGCGATTTGACCAGCCGCGTTTATCTTGAACAGACGCCCCTCGTTGCATGACTGTGTTGCCACCAACATCTCATCGTTTGTTGTCAGGCGAGCGGACATGATGCCATCTGTGCAAGCAGGCGCATTGACGGGAATCGACCAAAGCAAAGTTCCGCCCGGAGAAATTTTGCTGACGTAGCCGTCCGACCCGACATAGCCCGCAACTACCCACGCGTTGTCGGTGCTGTCAACCGCAACATAGCGCGGGTTGGCGCGGTTGGTTTCCGTTTCAAAGGCAATCGTGCCTGTTGCGGAAACTCGCCCGAGCAAGCTGCCGACGAGATAAGTTGTGACGTCGTTGCCAGAGACAACTTGCAGGGGTTGCTGACTGTAGCTCGCCGGATTGATCACGCTGGCCGCCTGCCACGTTGTCGCGCCGCTCGGGTCAACTTTTTTTGCGCGCGGCGAGTCATTACCGATGATGATTTGGCTGCCATCGGTGGTAATCGGCGCACCCGCACCGACGGCTGACAGTGCAGTGCGTGCCTTGATTTCACCTGAACCGGGAAGGAAAGTTGTCCAGTCAGATAGCGCAGCCACGTTTGGTGTCAACTGAGTCCTGGCCCACCAAATCGACGGGCTTGATCGCGCCAAGCGCGGCATTAAGGAATCACTCTGAGCGATGCTGACGGGCGGGCGCTCTTGCGCAACTAGAACCCATCGATTGCCCGGAAAGCTACCCAGAAAGATCGACGTGCCCGTAAGCAGATGCGGATAACTTGAATAGGGTGCCAACGGGTTATTGTTCTGAAACGCAGCCAACACACCCTCGGACGTTGCAAACCAGTCTGACGGCGCAAAAGAATCAGCACGCGAGTAGATAGTAGGACTGCCAAGCGCGCCGTCCGCGATGGAAATCGGAAAAATATAGGAGTCGCTGGTCGAAGCCGTAGTGTCACTTCGGATAGCCAGCAATCCGTTGCCCGAATCGACGATTCGACGCACCTTGGCGTAGTGCTTTTGCCACAGGATCGAACCAGTGGATGACAGCTTTGCCACCTGACTATCGCCCTCGATGGAGGCAGTTCGCACGACATAAACACCATCGTTATCGGCCGCGATGATCGCGACAGGATCGCTCGACCCAGCAACGGGGAACACAAGATCGCGCGACCACGTCAACGTGCCGCCAGCGGTGTAACGGGCGACGTTCGCAGTGACCGCATTCGATGGCGTCGCGACGGTGCGAATGACTACGACCTCATTACCAGAGCGGGCGACTGCTTTGTTAGCCCAGTAGTACTGAGTTGAATTCAAACCCAGCATCGCGACATCGGCAATCTTTGTTCCGTTCGCGGCACTCCAGATTCGCAAACGATTACTACTCACCTCGAAGTAGTCCCCAGCGGAGTTCACTCCCGTTGCGAAATTTCCGCTGTACGTTGCATTCAGATCAGTCTGATCCCAGCGGACTACGCCAGCGGATGAGATTTTTCTCAGATTTTGGTGATATTCCGACGTCAGATACACATCGCCATCACTCGCTAGTGTTGCGCGGGCGTCATTACCTGAGGCCAAACATTGTTTGAATTGGTTAGCGCCGGCTGCCGAAAAATTCTCGAAACACGCACCGTCATTTGCGCCATACGCCACGGTCGCGGAATTGTCAGGGTGAACGACTAACGGTGTCTTTGACGCGACGTAAAGCCCGCCCGTCCATCGCACCCACAGCACGGTGCCATTTGCGGCGATTCGCGAAAGGCGAATGCGCGTGCTGTCGGCGTCCGTGACGCTCCCGACGGTGTACACCGATCCATCTGGCGCGCTCGCTGCAAACTGCTGCGTTAACGTAATCGGCGCTGCCGCCGCGTTCAATGAGATTTGCCATTCCACCTGCGCCTGCGCCGGTGTATTCAGGCTCAACGCCACGCCTGCCCACGCCGCAATCAGCGCGAGTCCTTTTTTGTAAATCATGTTCCGCTCAATATTTTCTGTAGCAATTTCAGCCGATTTCACCAGATGCATCGAGATGGTGCAATCATTTTCGGGGAAACAGCTTTTTTCTAAAAGCTAGTCCGCACTGGGGCCATACCGAATATTCGTTTAAAGTCGACTAATGGCCTAAATCGTACTTAGCCCCAATTCAATAAAGCTTGCAGCCAAAAGCTGATAGCAGACTACGTTGCCGAAATCGTAGGAAATCGCAACCGAAACGTGCTGCCGTGGTTCGCTCCGCTGACTTCGCTTTCGATCTCCAGCTTGGCGCGGTGTCGCTGCGCTACGTGCTTGACGATGGCGAGGCCGAGGCCGGTGCCACCGGTCTCGCGGGATCGCGAGCGATCAACGCGGTAGAAGCGTTCGGTGAGTCGCGGCAGATGCTCGGGGGCGATGCCTGCGCCGGTGTCTTTGACTTCTACTTTCACTTCGTCGGCGACCGTTACGGTGAGCGCGATGCGCCCGCCGGGGGGCGTGTAGCGCACGGCGTTCGACAGCAGATTGCCGAGCGCGGAGCGGAGTTCGTTGGCGCTGCCAAGCACGGTGGCGGGCGCGATATTGGCGACGAAAGTATGGGTTCCGGCCGACAGCGCTTCGGCGTCGGCCAGCACGTCGCGGGCGATGCACGCGAGATCGGTCGGCACCGATTCGGGCGGCATCTGGTCGTTTTCCATGCGCGCGAGCGTGAGCAAATCCTCCACCAGCCGCTGCATGTTGCCGGTTTGATTGGCGATCAAATTCAGGTAACGCGCGCGCTCCGTTTCGTCTAACGGCAAATCGGTGATGGTCTCCACAAATCCCCCGACAACCGTCAGCGGCGTGCGCAGTTCATGCGACACGTTGGCCACAAAATCACGCCGCATGCGATCCAGTTTTTCGCGCTCGGTGACGTCGCGCGTGAGTAGCAGACGCGCGCCTTCGGTGCCATCGTCGCTGCGTTCAAGGTGAAACAAAATCGAGCGCCCGCCGAGCGCAATCACCGGCTCCGAACGCGCATCGTCTTCGAGATAAGCCGCGAATTCCGGCGAACGGATGAGCTGCGCAATGGGTTTGCCGACATCGCGAAACGCATCCAGCTCATGCATCACGAGGGCGGCGCGATTGCACCACACGATGCGGTTCGCGGCGTCGAGCAGGAAAAGTCCGTCCGGCACCGCGTTGGTAATTTGTTTGCGCTGAACGATTTCGGCGTCGCGATCCTTGACGATCTGCTCGCCCTCTTTCAGACGCGAACGCACGCTGCTCATCACGTCGGCAAACGGGCGCTCCACCGCGTTGGCGTCACGCATCAGGTCGTTCGCGTCGCGCTCCCGTGATTGCACGAGTAGGGTGAGCCAAATGCAGAGCGCGGCGAGCGCGACTGCGGCGACCCACGGCGTCCAGACAAAGGACAGCACCACGGCGCACACGGTCACAGCGCCAACAAGTTGTGGCAGTCGTTTCATGGGCGCGAGTGTAGTGCGCGCCGCCGCTGAGCCGATGTCGGCACCGTTAAGGCCGGCAATATCATCAGCAATGTGCTCGGTCAGGTCGCCCAGACCATACAAGGGTCGCGAATCGAGCGGAATCACCGCTTGCGCAAACGATATCCGCCGCCGCGCACTGTTTCCACCAGCGCATCATGACCCGTCGGTTCCAGCGCAATTCGAAGGCGGCGCACATGCACGTCCACGGTTCGCTCCTCGATGAACACATGATCGCCCCACACGCCGTCGAGCAGCGCTTGCCGCGTCATCACGCGATCCGGGCGCGACATCAAAAATCGCAGCAAACGGAATTCTGTCGGCCCGACTTTGAGCTCGGCTCCGTTGCCGGAAACCCGATGCGCCGCAGGCTCCAGACGTAATCCCGCGACTTCTATCGGCTCTTCGCTCGACTCCGGCGCCGCGCGACGCAATAACGCCTTGATGCGTGCAATCAGCTCTTTCGGCGAGAACGGTTTGGTCACGTAGTCATCCGCGCCGACCTCAAGGCCGCGCACTTTGTCGTCCTCAGCCGCGCGCGCGGTGAGCATCAAAATAGGCAGGTCTCGGGTGCGGTCGTCTTTCCGCAATTCGCGTGCGAAATCGATGCCCGATTTGTCCGGCAGCATCCAGTCGAGCACGATCAAATCCGGCAAGGCTTCATCGACGATATCTCGCGCATCCAGCACGGCATGCGCCACTTTCACGCTGTAACCTGCGTGTTTACAGTGGAGGGAAACCAGCTCCGCAATCGCGGGCTCGTCTTCAACAATCAAGATGGTGGCTGGCATAAGACTGATGTTTTATGACAAGGATGTTACGGGGATGTGACAACAGCTTGCGACGGCCAATGTTTTGAACGCGGAGAAATCCGGCGGGGGTGTCGCCGGTGAGCCAGCTCGCTAGCCATCGGTTGGCAGACCAATTGCGCCGGATATTCTGAGTCGCCGAATGAAAAGAGTTATTCCATTTGC
>JANXNI010000090.1 GCA_025354165.1 Burkholderiales bacterium
CCGAGCGGCCCCACCTGCTCGCGAATGGTTGCGTTTGCCACCAAGTCGCCTGATGTGACATCGCGCACGGAGGCCACGACGTGATATTCGCGACGCCCCGCAGCGCTGCGGTGCACCTCCGAGCCCATCTGCGAGGGTGTGAGTTGCGCCTGAACTGCGGAAACTACGCCGATATTTATGTCATATGATCCAATCCGCTTATGGGTCGGAGCATGAGCCGCCCGAACGGGATTGCACAACGCCAGCGCGACTACCGATGACGCCACTGCAACAGCCCAGAAGCAACGCCGCGATACTAGGAGATGCGCTGCACGCTGATCCTCCGCACGCGCCAGCGGTACGACCGAGAGTCCTCGTAAACGCGTGAAGCCCATAACGCCCGACATTGTCATCTTCGCGCCATGCCCTGATCTGCTGCGGTTCATATCAATTCCTACAAATCTGACTGCGCGGACAAGGGTGTCTTTGTGAAGCATATTCATTTTTTTTACTCCAGAGTCGAGCGGCATAACAACGTCGACCGCCCAAGGGTCTGCAGAGTGCGGGTAGCCGCCACCACTCAAATTTTGTTGAAGTTCGTCTTTGCCATGTTCATGCAGGCGGACATGGCGTCTGTCGATAGACCGACGCACTTTTGAACATCTACTTTGTAGTCGGCGGATCGCTGGTCAGAAGCGGCCTCTTGCTTAGCCACTTCGATTTTCTCATTCAACGTAGTGTCGGCACGCGCCTTGACATGTGTTGCTTTGGCCTCGGTCCGGCACAACGCCTTGGCGTTGCCTGTCATGTCGTCGCAAAGCTCTTTTGAGACGGCGAAGACGGCATCGGCTTGAGCCATTGCGAGATGGTTGGCGTCGCTGACTTTGCCTGAGTATTTGTATTCGAGCTCGTAACGGGCCACCCTCTCCTTGCCCTTGGTTCGTTCCATGCAAATGTCGTTCGCGTTTCCATGCAACTTTGCGCAGTCAGCTTTGCCAACTTTGTAATCAGCGCCGATGCGATCCTTTGCGACGTCGTATTCGGCAGTGTTCAGTAGGTCGGCGAACGCAGTGGTGCTCAATATTAGGGTGACTATCGCAACTGTGTTTGCAGTGCGTTGAACGATGCTCATTTTTTAAAGTCCTTGCGGTGAGTGGCTGAATGAAGTTCAGCGCTTAGTCAGTCTGGGAGTTGAATGTGCAGCGGGCGATCAGACGCAAGCGCGACTTCGCGTAGTCGTCGGCCTACGTCGCCAATTGCGAGATATGTACGCCAACGCACAGACTAGCTGTGAAGCCGTCGGTACGCTCATAGGTCAAACTACGACTTTTTCGTCTGTACTGGAGCACACAATATGGAATGGTTTTCGCAAAACTGGATTTGGGTGCTGTTCTTTTTGGCGTTCATCGCAATGCATTTATTCGGCCATGGAGGACACGGCGGTCACAGTGGCGTGTCCGACGACGCAGACCATACAGAAAAGCCAGCCGGCGCAAACAACGCACAAGATGTTTCGAAACCGTCTCGTCATCAACACTGAACGTCCAAGCTGTTTACAAAATGGAGGCATCAATATGCTCGATATCAAAGTTGTAACTTGGTCGCTCGCGATTTGGACTACATTCACGTTCCTTTTTTGCGTGGCATTTGCCATGCTGACACCGCAAAGCCTTGCGATGCATGCGCTTCTTCTGCAAGTCTTGCCCGGTTTCGAATGGTTCAGTTGGCGAGGCTTTCTTGTCGGTCTTATCGAGAGCTTCTTATACGGTGCGTACGCTGGCATAGTGTTCGTACCGGTTTATAACTTTCTGCATAAAAAATGGGGCAGACGATAGCCAGAATGCGTAGCGGCGCGGAGTCGGATTGTGATGCCACAATGAGCGCGTTGGCGTGCCGCGTTAAGTCATCGTTGACATTCGCTTGCAAAATCGCGATTCCTCGTAGACCTACAACCGGTATGGATGGCAGTCGCGGCGATGGTAGCGTGCCCATTTGCAACGCTGATTTGATTCAGTCCGTTAACGATATCGCCAGCAGCGTACAAGCCTTCCACCGATGTTTGCAGATGGGCATCGACAACGATCTGGCCGTCGCTATCACAATTTGCGCCTAGGCGTTGCGCCAAGCGGGAGTTCACATCGATGCCCAACGCGGAATACAGCACATCAAACCGATGACCACTGCTGTCATGCAGATGCGCAGCGATCCCTTGATTGGCTTCGCACACCAGAGCCAACGTCTTGCCGTCGATAATAATGATCTACCGCTCCCGCAATTGATTTCGCTGTTGCTGGGTGAGAGTCCCTTGCGCGTCAGGCGTCAACGCGTCAGATCCGTCGCAAAATGCTTGATAAACAATGCCTCATGGACGCCATGTTTGCCTGATTCTAAAACCGCCACCTTCTTTCCGATGGCCTCATAGCCGTCGCAGACAGGACAGTAGCGCAGCGATCCGCATTGGAGCGCTTCTTTGAAACCGTCGATATCAGGCGAAACGTCGGTGTCGCCGGTCGCCAGCAGCACGTTCTGGCTCGAATCGATCCTTGTCCTGACATCGCGACAAACGCGCCATCCGCCACCCTATCAAGCTGGTTGATCGTGCCGTAGACAACTGGTGCGCCATACCGTGTTGCCTGTTTGCGCAGCCGCTCTAGTAATTCCTCGCCGGGCACGCCTTCCGGAAAACCCGGGTATTTGTGCGAGACGGGAATCAGCGATAAACGACTTTTACCGGCATCGACCCGCATGATGTTGCGGCGAAAGCGTGACAGGTAGATCGCTCCCGTGAAGCCAGCGGCACCCCCGCCGATGACCAAGCAATCCAGTAATTCGGCACCAGAAGTGGTCATCGTGGCATTCCTCACTGCTTCCGCTCACACGTTTGTCAAAGACATTGTCGTTTCTTGGTATGTACATCTGTGTGCGCTCCAATCGGCGGTCATTCACAGCCATCCGCCGGTGAACCCCGCTCGCTGTAATCCGTTGACGACGCAAGGGCAGGTGCGCATCAACCGCCACAATAGCCCCGAGCGATAGTTTTCGAGCATCAAAATCGTTGGCCCTTCATTAAGTCCGAAGTGCCATTGCGACACCCATCCGTGCGGGTTGCTCGAATTCGCAGGGTAAGTCGGGTTGAACGATGCCTTTAAGCCATAGCGGTTTGATTCGGTGAGTTTCAGGTCGTGAATACAGTAGTCAAGCGCGGGCAGCACAATCTCGGGCGCGAAGGGCAGCGACGCCGCAACAGCCCACGGCGCGATGGTGCCGTCGTCCGGGCCGTAGGGCACGCCGCGTCCAACATAATCGAAAAATTGACGCTCAACGCCTGCCACCGTGAGCACATTCGGGCCAGGGCCTTCGCTGGCAGTGAGTCCCCAGCAATGCTCGCCATAGTGCGCAAACTTGAGCGGATTTTCTTGCCCGTACTGCCGCTGCACGTAAGTCGCGCGTCGGCTGTTCTCGAAATAGTCGATGCCCTTGGTGCGCATAAAGGCGTCCTGAATGCCACGAAAATCGATCCAGATGTGAGAGAGTTGATGGGTAAAAAGTGGCCCGGCGTAAAGGTAGTCAAATCCGTAGCAGTGTTCCCACCGATAGGTTGACGCCCACGCTAAATAGGCACTCTCAGGCAGCGGGTGCGTCGGCGAACCCAGCCCCAGGATATATAGCAGCAACGCCTCATCGTAGCCCTCCCAGCGGTAAGCCAAAAAGCCGCTCTCAGGTTTCCAGCCATGCGTCACCGTCGCGCCACCGTTCTGCGCCCACTGCCAGTCGGCGCGCTCATAGAGTGCGTTGGCAAGCGTGCGAATCTCCTGCTCGTGAAGCGTATCTGCGTCAAAGTAGCGGCCCGCTGTCAGTGCGCCTGCCAACAGAAACGCGCTGTCGATGGTGGACAGCTCGCAAAGCCAGGCGCGTTGGCCTGTCTGCATGTCGAGAAAGTGATAGTAGAAGCCTCGGTATCCGGTCGCATCGGGCTCGACACCTTGCGGACTGTTCCAGAAAAAGCGCAGCGTAGTGAGCGTACGCGCCACGGCAGCAACGCGGGACATGAAACCGCGCTCCACGCCGACCGGGTAGGCCGCCAATGCCAGGCCGGTGGCCGCGATGCTCGCAGGCCAGTCGGGTGCCGTTTTATCGACGACCAGCCCGTTGCCCGGATTGGTCTCGTGCAAAAAGTAGTCGAACGACTGTCGCTGGAGATTTTGCAGTTCCAACTCGATGGGCAGCCTTTTCCTAGTCATGGCGCTGCGGGCGGATATGCCGTAGATGCCACGAACCGAGCCCACACATATCGTTCGTCATGGGCACGCTCAGCTCGAATTTAAAAGCGCAATGACCGGCACGTCGGAGTGGTTGGCCGCAAAGCCAAGCATGCTGAGCGAGGCCGTGCCGAGCGGGAGATTCTCGGCGTTGATCACGGGCAGTCCGATCCACCGTGTCACCAGCACGCTCCCGAATTGGCCGTGTGAAAAGAGAGCGACGTTGCCGTGCAGCGCGCGAAGGCGAGCGACCAGCCGATCAGCCCGCGCGCTTACCTGGATTGGCGATTCACCGTTCGGGCAGCCGTTGCGGAAGAGATTCCAGGCGGGTCGCTCTTTGCGAATGTCGACGGAGCGCCGTCCCTCGTAGTCGCCGTAGTCCCACTCAGCGAGATCCGGTTCGATCTCGCTTGCGGGCGTCAGTCCGCTCAGTTCATATGTTTGTTGTGCACGTTGTCGTGGGCTGGTAAAGATTCGGGTCAACGCCGTAGTTTGCAGCCGCGCTCCTAAACTTCGTGCCTGATCCTCACCGTGTTTGGTCAGCACGACCTCTGTAGTGCTGGTGTGTTGCCCAGACAGCGACCATTCGGTCTCACCGTGTCGAATGAGGTAGATTTTCAGGGGCATCGTAGTGGTGCGGTCATAGTAAGCGCTATTGCCATTTCCACTCGCGAATCTCCGGCATATCCTCGCCGTGTTCATCGATATACGCTTTGTGTGTCACGAGTTTTTCGCGCAACTGTCGTTGCAGTTGGGCTCCTTTTTCGCCCGTCTGTGGCGAGCGATCAATCGCAGCGATGACAAGATGGAAACGGTCAATCTCATTGAGCACCGTCATGTCAAAGGCGGTGGTAATGGTGCCTTCTTCCCTGTAGCCATGGACGTGCAGATTAATGTGATTCTTGCGTCGGTAGGTCAGGCGGTGAATCAGTCCGGGATAGCCATGAAACGCGAAGATGATCGGTTGGTCGTTGGTGAATATCGCGTCGAAATTTGGGTCAGTCAAACCGTGCGGGTGCTCAGTAGCCGACTGCAACTTCATCAGATCGACCACGTTGACCATGCGGATGGTTAGGTCAGGCAAATGTTTTCGAAGGATGGAAACTGCGGCCAGTGTTTCGAGCGTTGGCACATCGCCCGCGCTCGCCATGACGACATCTGGCACGCCGTCGCCGACCGTTTCATTGCTCGCCCAATGCCAAATGCCGACACCCGCCTCGCAGTGCTCAACCGCCGCGTCCATCGCAAGCCATTGCGGCGAAGGATGCTTGCCCGCGATCACTACGTTGACGTAATGGCGGCTGCGCAGACAATGATCCATGACTGAGAGCAGGCAGTTAGCGTCCGGCGGCAGATAAACGCGCACGACCCCGGCCTTCTTGTTCATCACAACATCGAGGAAACCAGGGTCCTGATGCGTAAAGCCGTTGTGATCCTGTCGCCACACGTGCGACGCAAGCAGATAGTTGAGCGACGCAATCTCCTTGCGCCACGGCAAAGCGGTCGTTACCTTCAGCCACTTGGCATGCTGGTTAAACATCGAATCAATGATGTGGACGAACGCCTCGTAGCAGTTGAACAGACCATGTCGTCCGGTGAGCAGGTAACCCTCCAGCCAGCCCTCGCACTGGTGCTCGCTCAGCATTTCCATCACGCGTCCGGTCGGCGTCAGAAATTCGTCGTTTGCGGCTGTAGCGGCAGCCCACTGGCGATTGGTGACTTCAAACAACGCTTCAAGCCCATTGGAAAGCGTCTCGTCCGGGCCGAAGACGCGGAAGTTTCGTTGCTCGTTGTTCAGTTCCACGACGTCGCGAAGGAAACGCCCGAGCACATGGGTGTCGCCGATGCCGCGCACGCCGGGTGACGCAACCTCGACCGCATAGTCACGGAAATTTGGCATGTGCAAATCGCGCAACAACAAGCCGCCGTTGGCATGCGGATTGGCACCCATGCGGCGATTATTCTTCGGTGCCAACTCGGTCAGTTCCGGCTTCAGTCGACCTTGTTGGTCGAAGAGTTCATCGGGTCGATAACTCTTCAACCAGTCTTCGATCAACGCGAGATGCCCGGGATGAGCGCGCGGGTCGGAGATCGGCACTTGATGTGCGCGGAATGTGCCCTCGATCTGTTTGCCGTCGACCACCTTTGGCCCCGTCCATCCCTTGGGTGAGTCGAGCACAATCATCGGCCAACGCGGGCGAGCGGTCGCGCCGTTGCTGCGGGCGTAGCGCTGGATTTGCTTGATGTCCTCCACTACAGTGTCGAGCGTTGTTGCCATCGCCTCGTGCATCAGTTCGGGCTCGAAGCCGTCAACGAAGTGGGGCGTCCATCCGTACCCGCGCAACAACTGATCGAGTTCCTCGCGGCTGATGCGAGCGAGGACCGTCGGATTGGCAATCTTGTAGCCATTGAGATGCAGGATCGGCAGCACGGCTCCATCAGCAGCAGCATCGAGGAATTTGTTTGAGTGCCAGGCCGTTGCCAGTGGCCCAGTCTCCGCCTCGCCATCACCAATCACGCAAGCCACAATAAGATCGGGATTGTCAAACACCGCACCGAAGGCGTGACTCAACGAATAGCCAAGCTCACCCCCCTCGTGAATGGAGCCGGGACACTCAGGCGAGGCGTGGCTCGGTATGCCACCAGGAAATGAAAACTGCTTAAACAATGCCTTAAGCCCCGCTTCGTTCTGGCCGATCTTCGGGTAGACCTCGCTATACGTTCCTTCAAGATAGGTATTGGCAACCACTGCTGGACCACCATGACCGGGACCGGATATGTAGATCATGTCGAGATCAAATTTTTTGATGACCCGATTGAGGTGCGCGTAGATGAAGTTCTGCCCCGGTGTCGTGCCCCAGTGCCCGAGCAGCATGCGCTTCACGTGTTCCAGTTTGAGCGGTTCGCGCAACAACGGGTTGTCACGCAGATACATCTGGCCGACTGACAAATAGTTGGCCGCTCGCCAGTAGGCGTCGATGCGGTGTAGCACGTCTGGCGTGAGAGTTTTCGTGTTCGTATTCATCGCTTGTCTTTCTTTCCGATGTAGGTCGGTAAAAACCTTAGATTTCTTGTCACTTCATTGACAACTGTTTGCGCTAATTAGTGACTTCAGAGCTTCACCTTTTTGTAAAAAAATACCTTTACGATTTCCGCCGTAAGAACGTATAAGAAAACAATCGTGATGATGAGCAGAATGAACGAGAGCGGGAGGGGGCTGAGCCCAAAAATTCCGCCAAGGGGTGTGTAGGGAAGCGCCACTGTCGCGAATACAACCAGGAGAGTCGCTATTAAGAGGTACTTCGACGGCTTGCTACTAAAGAAAGGCTGACGGCTGCGAATGACCAGCACAATCAAGCTTGCCGAAACGACCGATTCGATAAACCATCCCGTTCTGAATTGGGTTTCGGTCGCGCGAAGCAGTAGCAAAAGTGCGCCGAAGGTGAAGAAATCAAATACCGAACTGACCAAACCGAACGTAATCATGAATTTGCGAATCGCCACGATATCCCAACGCCTAGGATGATCGACCATTTCGTTGTCCACATGATCGGTGGCGATCGTCATCTCGGGGAAATCGGTGAGCAAGTTGGTGAGCAAAATCTGCATCGGCAGCAATGGCAGAAACGGCAGGAATAGCGATATGCCAGCCATGCTGAACATGTTCCCAAAGTTGGCGCTCGTCGCCATGAAGACATACTTCAGAGTGTTTGCAAACGTCGAGCGTCCCTCGCGTACGCCCTGAATCAGCACCCCCAAATCCTTTTCGAGCAATACGATGTCGGCGGCCTCTTTTGCGACGTCGACTGCCGACTCGACAGATATCCCGACGTCGGCAGCATGAAGCGCGGAGGCGTCGTTAATGCCATCCCCCATGTATCCGACGACATTTCCAGCTTTCTTGAGCGCGAGAATGATGCGCTCTTTCTGGTTAGGCTCAACTTCCGCAAAAACATCGACGCTGCCGACCCGGTTCAGCAGCGCGCCATCGCTTAGCAGGCGAAGCTCGGGGCCAGCAAGGATCTTTGCGCCTGAGAGGCCAATCTGTTGACTGACGCTTGCGGCAACAAAATGATTATCACCGGTGATGATCTTCAACGAGACGCCAAGGCTTTTCAGGCTGGCAATTGTCTCGACAATATTTGGCTTGGGCGGATCGAATAACACCAGAAATCCCAAAAACGTCATGTCAGTTTCGTCAGCCTTGCCGATCAACGACGCTGCCCACATGTTCTTGCAGGCCACGCCGAGCGTTCGGTAGCCTTTGCCGCTGAACTCTTCAAGTTGATGCTGGATTTTTCCCTGTAGCGCAGCGATATCGACGAGCTCCCCCGCCCCATTTTCCGCCTTCGAACAAACTTCCAGCACGTTTTTAAGCGCGCCTTTGGTCACCATCAAACGGGAATTGTCGTGGGCGACCAGAATGCTCAGTCGCTTGCGCAGAAAGTCGTAAGGAATCTCGCCGACTTTGCTGTAACCAGAGAGGTCGAATTTGCGGTGCGCGCGGATGGCGTCATCAATAGGATTGCTAAAGCCCGTCTCGTAAAACGCGTTGAGATACGCGTGAAGCAGCACTTTATCGCTGACAACTCCCTCCATGTCGACCGCAGATTGCAAGCGCACGACGCCCTCGGTTAGCGTTCCGGTCTTGTCGGAACACAACACGTTCATGCTGCCGAAATTTTCAATGGAAGCGAGGCGTTTGACGATTACCTTTGCCGCAGCCATTCGTTTCGCACCGCGGGCAAGATTCACGCTGATAATCGCCGGCAATAGTTGCGGCGTCAGCCCGACCGCAAGGGCAAGGGAAAAGAGCAGCGAGTCCAGAACCGGGCGCACCAGGTAGACATTGATCGCGAAGATCGCTATGACCAGAATCAGGGTCACTTCCATGAGGAAATAACCGAATCTCCGAATGCCGCGCTCAAACTCGGTTTCCTGCGGCCGTAGTTTCAACCGCTCGGAGACCTTACCAAACTCGGTTTGCGTGCCGGTAGTCGCAACCAACGCTTTTGCGCTGCCGCTCACCACGTGCGCGCCCATCCACAACGAATTGGTTCGCTTGCCAAGAGGCGTATCCGCCGCCAGTACGCCGACCGACTTCTCCACGGGGTAGGTTTCACCCGTCAGCGTCGCTTCGTCCACAAAGAGATCTTTGGTCTCGGCGATCAGGCAATCACCCGGCACGACGTCACCGGCACCGAGGATAACGATGTCTCCCGGAACAACCTCTTGAACCGGGATTTCACGGGGACTTCCATCGCGAAGCACCTTCGCCTTGATTTGCACTACGGCCAGCAGCTTCTCCACGGCGTTGGTTGCGCTGTGCTCCTGCCAAAACCCGAGAAGGCCGCTAACTAGAACAATCGAGAGAATGATCAGTGCGTTGACCGGATCGCGCAACACGAAGGATAACCCCGTGGCAAACAGGAGAATGAGAATGATCGGGCTTTTGAACTGAGCCAGCAGTAGCGTCAGCACATTCGACCGTTTTTGAGGTTTCAGAAGATTTGCGCCATAGTCGGCAAGCCGCTGCGCCGCTGCTTCACCGCTCAATCCATCCGTCGTGGTGCGCAGTCGCACCAGCGCGTCGCTTGGAAGCTCGCACCAGAAGGTCGACGAAACTTGATTCATGCTGATTGCCGATTTCTATCGCGGTGGCGTGTCGTTGAATCTGAGAACGTTGCAGACTGAGCGCGCGATGACGAGTTCTTCGTTGGTGCGGATAACGCGCACCTTCACCCAGCCACCGTCTGCGGAGATCACGTCGGCGTTTTGCTCATTGCGGGATGCTTCAAGTTTAATGCCGAGAAATCCAAGGCCCGTGCAAATTCGCGCGCGTACGACGGGCGCTTTTTCTCCGATACCGCCGGAAAAAACCAGCGTGTCTAATCCACCCAACGCGGCGGCGTAAGCACCGATAGTTTTCTTGATCTGATAGCAAAACAAGGCAACGGCTTCAGCGGCGCGAGGGTCTTCAGTTTCAACCTTGAGCAAATCACGCATATCGGCGCTGGTTTCGGATACGCCTAGAAGCCCCGACTTGAAATTGACCATGTCATCGAACTGCTCCGCGTTCATGTTCTCGTTGCGCGCCAGATAGCCGACAAGACCAGGATCAAGATCGCCGGATCGCGTACCCATCGACACCCCAGCCGTCGGCGTGAACCCCATGCTGGTGTCCACCGGCTTCCCGGCAGAAACAGCGGCGAGACTCGCGCCGTTGCCGAGGTGAGCCAGGATAACCCGCCCGCGAGCCGCAGCGGCACCTTCGATCTGGATCAATTCGCTCATCAGAAATTCGTAGGACAGTCCGTGAAATCCGTAGCGCCGAACGCCTTGCGCCTCGTATCTGCGTGGGATCGGCAGCATCTGCGCAATGCGTGGCAGATTGTGATGAAAGGCGGTGTCGAAACACACAACTTGCGCCACCGTCGGGAAGCGCTGCTGGAAGGCATCAGCGAGCGCAATTTCCCCTGGCATGTGCTGCCTGTCAAGTGGTGCGAGCTGCTGGAGTTCCGCCATCATCGTTGGCGTCAGCCGTTGCGGTTCGTGGAAATTTGCGCCGCCGTGAACGATGCGATGGCCCACCGCGATCAGCGTATCGTCAATGTCTTTTTCATCGATCCAGTCGATCAACAGCTGGACAGCACTTGCGTAATCTGCAGCGGCGACCGGTCGTGTGGCGTGCGCTGCGTGCTCGCCTTCCTGCGTTGAAAACAGGGCGTCGGGTGTTCCGATGCGTTCAATCTGTCCTTTCATCTTTATTCGTAGCATCGGATTGAGCGCGTACAGCGAACTTGATGCTGGACGAGCCACCGTTGAGGATCAGGATGTTCTTTTCGGTGGTGTTCATGCGATT
>JANXNI010000002.1 GCA_025354165.1 Burkholderiales bacterium
GGAGGTCGCCGCGAACGTTCGCCGATCCCTGGTGTGTAGTCGTCTGCATGGCACACAATCGCTGTTGAACTCGCTTGCCAACGCCAAGAGCCTGACCGACTTTGCAAGAGCGGAAATCTCCGAAACGTGGTGGTCAGATGACAGACAGCCTCACGATTAGGCGGGTGCGGCAGTTAAGGCACATGACACGCGTTGTTGCATATGCGGCTTGACACAACCCGCTTTCTCGCGGAACGATTGCCACTGTAGCGAGCCCCCTCCTCGCGCTCAAGTTGTGTTGCGTTCGCCTCCCCCGGTGAACCCTCGGCAAAGCTCATTGACCGGCCTCTGTGCCGGTCTCTTTTTGTCAGCGCCTACTGCAGCACGGCTGAACCGCCCGAGCAGCACCCATAGCTGTCGAACGCACTCTTTCGGCATAGATCGTCGAACATGGGGTTCGCTCGTTCTCATGCGTTTTCAATCAGGAGACGTTATGAAAAAGTATCTCGCACTCTGCTGCTGCGCACTCGCCATTGGCGCTTACGCAAAATCGACCTTGACTGAGACGTTCACGTCTGCAGCTCAGGTCCAGCAAACCCGACTTGCCTTCAGCGATCGCGGTTTGTAACGGGTCGCGTTGCATGTTTCGACACGCAACGCGCGAGTAGTTAACGCTACTCCCCAAACCCCTCAACGCTTCGCGTTCTGGGGTTTTTTCGTACCCGTAATTGTCGTGCGCACTCTCGTGGCATAGGACTTCTTCGATGGGCGAAGGCGTTCTTTTTCACAGGAGAATTGACATGAAGACACTTACGATTTTGGAGACACTTGTGGTCGTGCAACTGGACATGAATGTGTTCGGTGGCCGCAAGACATTGACACCAGAAGATCTTCGCGCTGCATTTGGCGACAAGTACGTTGAGGTGCCGAAGAATGCGGTTACACCGGGTTCGATCAAGCTGATTGACGCGGATGCACTGAAGGTGTTCAACCGCTTGAAGCAGCGTGCGCGTCGCGCCTGTCTCGCGGCTGGCACTTCGTTCATGGGCGGCTTTGCGATACCGGAAACGGGTGTTACACCGCTCATGGTTGTACTCAACGAAATCGGCGCGGAATTTACGTCCGAGATCGACACCATCGTTGCTCGGTGGGATAGTGCAGTCACGGCATGGGCGAAACAGTTTCCCGAATGGGAAAGCGTGATCAAAGCGAATGCGCCAACGGCGGATTGGGTACGCTCGCAATTTGGCTATGCCGTCGGCGCGTTTCGCATTGCTCCGGCTGCAGAAGCTGCTGCCGCGGTCGCCGCTGCACCTGAGCTCGATCTCATCGAGGGACAGGTGGGTAGTTTGGGCGTTCAGATCGTGCGCGAAATCGCACAGGATGTTCGCGCTTCGGTTGATCATGGCGCAGGTTCGCGGCTTGCTGCAACAGCTCGATCAGTGCTATCACGGGTACGCAATAAAGCGGCTGGACTTGCATTCATCGCACCGCACATCAACAACGTCGTGTTGGCGATTGATACCGTGTACGGCCACGTCCCCGACAACGGCAAGCTGGAAGGCTTCACGCGGTTGGCGGTTGATGGCTTGTTCGCCTGGTTGTCAGATGAAAAGCGAATTGTGTCGGAGGTTTTCTCGATTGATGAGCAAACTCGCAGTGCAACTGCGGTGACTGATGACGATCAGACCGAGATAGTATCGGACGATGAGACAACAGGGATGCTGATTCCAGCACCGTTGAAGCAACGTCGCGCTTTCGATCCACAAGTGCTCGCTTTCTAGCGTTCACAGATCCCCAACCCCCAGCGCTTCGCGTTCGGGGTTTTTTTCACACCAGTGATTGTCCGCTTCACTTGTCATTGCAAAACCGAACATGGTGTTCGATGCAATTCAAACGGAAAGTACTATGGACATTACCCTTGATCCCAGAGAGCACGCGAGCGTGATAGCGGGCTTGCGTGCGCTGCAACACCTCATGTTCGACCAGGCATGCGACGAACAGAAAGCGTGCATCATGGAACTCGCGAGCAATGGAGGCACGGTCATGCCGTTGTCAGCTCGACAAATTGACTCGCTGTGCGCACGGATCAACTGAGTTCCGGAATAAATGACACCTTCGGTGTCGGACGTGCCTTGCGCGTAGAGGAGGCCGCGCCCCTGGGTCGCGGCTGCGTCGCCTTCCGCCGTTTCCTTCTTCGTTGCATTCCCTAGGAGTGACTTTGTCCCCTCATTTCCCGTTTGCCTTGCATTCGGGAATTTCTTTTGCCTGACATCGTCTATTTGCCGCTAATCGCTCGGATCGTAAGTACTTGTTTTTTATAGAGAAACGTTGACGATTTTCTCGCAATTCTTGGTCGAAACTCCGTATGTTTCACGGAATGTTTCACGACTTTTGGCGATTTTCGTTCTTTTGTGTAACATTTGTTATGTGACGGCACACGCACCAACCTCCACTCAGCGAAAGCATCGTAGTGGCGTGAAATTCGACGCCGCGCGAGCTGCTGCGCTTGCTCGCCTGCTCGCTCGCGGGGAATGGACAACCGTGCGCCAGTTCCGGATTGATGCCGGTGGCGGTAGCCATCAGGACATCGCAAAAGCGCTGGACGCGTTTCGCAGCGAGCTGCCAATCTTGCTTGCACACGAAGCCGCGAGCAACCATGAGGTTCTTCGCCAAATGGCGATACTGACGCAGGAGAATGCTCGCTTGACAATAGCGCTCAGCGACGCCGAGGCTCGCTTTGAGGGCGACCGTCGATTCTTGATGATAGAAACGTCGCGACTTCGCGACGAGCTTGAGAGGACCTATCGGCCCAACGCGCGTGCCATGGTGGTGAACCGCGACGCCGATTTGACTAGGTCGAATATCGACGCTGGTGAAGAAATAACTTCTGAAATATTTGCTCGGCGCTGACTGTTCATGTCAGGTGAGCAACTAATCACCCGGAACCACCCACCCCAACTGCGTTGGGGCGTTTACTTTGCTTCTTTACAGTGGTAAAAACTACACACGGCTGAAAATATCCAGAAAAACGCCGTGTTTTTTGGATACCTGATGTAAGACAGTTCGTCATGCAATCTAGGCTGTAAGCAAGGAAATAACGTGAACCAACTGTAGCTGGCCCCAGAAAAAACAAAACCGCCCTGGCAGGCGGTTCGGTTTTTTGAATTTGATACCCAATGCTTCATACCTGAAACAAAAGAGCACAACACCAATCAAGTTGTGATTTTCCCAAGGTTGTAGTTCGGTGTCAAGGGGTTGCCGCACCTTTTTTGCAGGATGACACCGTGGCAAAGACACAATCCGAGGCGGAAGGCGCGAACGCGCCTGCGCTCACCATAGGCACCAGGGGCGAATTATTATGGGCCTCACCAGCACTTAGCCTGGCTGTCGAACCCATCGACGACCAGGTACTCGCCTCGTTGCTTCGTTTTGCACGATCCGTCGCTGTGTCGCCGGGGGTTATTTCCGTGCTGCAGCTCATCTCTCAACTCTCCGCCGTGCGCCCGGATGGCTCACGCGTCTCCTGGGTGAGCCCTGCTCCGATTTGTTCGGTGCTCGGCATTACCCAGCAGGGTGCAAGCAAAATCTTGAAGCGGTTGTGCGCACTTGGTGTGCTGCGCGAGGATGGCGAGCCGCTGCTGTTTAAGTGGTCAACTACGGCCGGCGCGAGACCTCGGCCACGGCGACTGTTTGTTGTCGCAATACCAGAGTTTCCGATCGGGTCACAGCTTCAGCTCGAGGTCGAGACGCCCACGCCCTGCATGTTCGTCCCTGTTCCCTCATGCGCACCGTCATCGACCGATCTCGACGGCGATGGGTTTTTCACGTCACCCCAACAGCCTACCCAACCCACACCCAAACTGACACCCAAAAAGGCGAAATCAAGCCCCATTCCCCTAGAAGAATCACGAAGTTCACAAAGTTCACTGGAAATTGTTGATGAAAATTCGAATCGGGCAGAGGGCAAATCCGGGTTTGCGGGAAAGCCTTACACCTTCCGAACTTTTGCCGACCTTCAGTGGCTTTTTGAGCCTCATCGTGAGATTGACCAATCGCTCGACAAGGATGTTGCCGGTCTGACCAAGATGTGCAAGAAGGGCGGTTTTACACTGGGCGATGTGGTGTTGCTGGCTAGCCGTAATGCGAAATGCGCCTTGCTCAAGGGCAGGCCGTTGCTCGGGTACATCTACGGCATGATCCGCAACAATTCGCCGTGGAACCACTTTGGCATTCAGGCGGCCAAAATTCGCGACGCGGATGAACAGATCAACGCCCACCGTCGATTAGCAGAGGAGGACGCACTGGCCCTCTTTCGTGCGGCTGAGCTGCAGGGCGTGGTGCTTGAAAACCCAATCGGGGAGACAGCAGTGATCGAAGGACGGTTCATCAGTTTCGTCGGAGGTTCTGCCCCCGTGAATGCGAAGACGCTCCGCGCTTTGGATTCAGCCGGATTCAAATCTCGCATGATCGGGGGAAGGTCGAGCCAGTTAGTTGTACCCACGACGGTAAGTCCGGTGATAGACGCGCCTCAACGAGGCATTCCGCCGGAAGTACTCACATTGTTGCAGTCGCGGCGCGTGGCGTTACGCTCACCATGAACCGGACAGATTTGATGAGCTTTTTGCGAGCGTCTTTGACGTGGAAACGGTCGCTCCGGGCGACCGTTTGGAGTGGGGGCTTGGTGATGGGGCACCAAGCGGTGAGTGATCGCGCTTCGAAGCGCGGCAACAATCCTCGTTGGATACTACAAGCGCTGCGCTCATCGTATGAGCCGGTTGTAGTGTCTAAGCGGGTGCTTCACACGGTCACTCTGTTGCCATCGAGTTTCTTGCAGGAGAACATTCGCTCGACGAAACGATTCTGTATTGACGCAATTAAAGTGTCAAGAGAGTATTGCGTAGTTGATTGTGTATTGACACAATTACAACAATGATGATCGAAGGCGAGCTCGTGAGGCGTTTCGATGTGGGTGACCACGTGTTTTCGGCGTTCGACAAAAACTGCGAAGGTGGCACCGTGGTACAAGTCCTGAATGTGACTCCCGTCTGTGTATGCGTGGCGGGACAGCATATGACCAACAATCGCGCAGAGACTTTTTGGTATGCACTGTCGAATGTATTCGCAACTCACGACGAAGCGCGGCGTAATTATCAAAACCCCATGGTCAAGGCGGTTGAAGCTCGAGTTGCCCCAAAGTGTCAGCCAGTCGACAACGTGTCCCACCTCCACCCGCGAAGGACTGACAAATCACCCTCTCTAAAGAAGGCCGCGTGAAGGTTGGTGCGAATAAGGCTCGCGCCACACTCATTGGATATGCGTCGATATGATTGGCTGCCCCTCAGCGCAATCAATAGGTGGTGGCCAGCCACCTGTAGATTCCGCTGACCGAGGATATCGGCAGTGAATGTAAAAGCAAATCCACGCAGAGCTGGCCGGAAGCCACCCTCCATTCCCACCAGGAGCCGTAACTTCCGGTTGAATGACATCGAGTTCGCCGCTCTTCGCGCGGCTGGCGGTGGTGAGGACGCAACGTTAGGTTTGCGTCGTTTGATATACGACGACGCGGGTGTGCGCCAAGCGATTCGGGATGCGATGGGTCTGAAGCACGATACGAAAGCCAAGTGAATCGCGGTGACAACGGTCGTCCAATTTTTCACATGAAAAATTTGGAACCGCCGTCATCATTTTTCACATGAAAAATTCTGGAGCCGCATCTGTCATTTTTCATGTGAAAAATGACGACGCATACGGGCTATTTGCGCTCGCTTTGAATTAAATCGACTAACCGCGCGAGCGTAGCATCACTCACATAGCTCGCGAATTCCTTGGGGAATTTGAGCGTCACAGCCCCGGAACGGCTGACCACCTTGGTGAATAGTTGCTCGCCGGAAGGAGATGCAAAGGGCGTAGCTGAGGCTCGTGGGCGAGTTGGTCGCTCTTCGTCCCCTACGTTCGAATGGTCATCCCACACTCGCGGGATGTCGGCGACCCGAATGTCGCCATTCTCAATTTTCGGCATATCGCGGATTATTTGTGCCATATAGCCGCGGCCTTGAGCCACTGATAATGCGTACCCAATACGAAGAGAAAGCGAAGCGATGTTGGTGATCGACGACACGATCTCGGGTGCCAAACTTGCAAAACCCATGTAGTAGCTTAATTCGCTATTCGACAATCCACTCATTTCCGCCAATTCGGTCAACGAGGATGCAAACCCCTCTGCCATGGCAACGGAATATCGCTTGGCTCGGGCGTAATCCGATAAATCTGCACGAAAATCATTCTCCGCCAACATCATGCGGAAAGCAGCCTTGTCGTCGAGTTCGCGAATAACAACATCTAACTGAAAACCCGCACGCAACGCGGCTTGCCATCGACGAACGCCAGCGATGATCTCAAATCGAATTTCTGGATCGCTCGCGTCGTGACAAACACGCACAACGCTTGCCTGAACTTGTCCGTCCGCCAGAAGCGATTGGCCTAGCTGATCAAGATCCGCGAACTCGCCTTGCGGTCGATCCGCCAGTCGCCAAGGTCGGCAGACTCTGGGATCGACCCTAGCGCGATTGGCGGAAGGGTACAGAGTGACTTGACTGGCGGCCGGAGTTGCATGAGGTCGCTCCGGTTGAACATGTGGCGTTGCACCGCCCAGTATCGTGGGATCACTGTCGAGCTCCCCCAGCAGACGAGACAGCGCGCCCGAATTCGCCACCCGCTTACGACGCTCCGCACTGGAGGGTGGTGGAGGTTTTACTTCTGTGTTCACGGCATCACCTGGCGATTTGAACCCCATAATCGTTACCTCCCGACGCTTGATAATGACTGACGCGCCCACGTCGCTCTAAACACCTCAAGCAATTCCTCGTTGGCCGAATCCAATGACGTTATGGCCCTAGCAAATGCTTCCTTGGAACCTCGCGAACGCTCCGATTCGTATACACCGCCAAAGTCGTTGCTAGCGCGCTCAATTTCGACGGTCTCCACAGTAACCGCATGCATGACGCTTTCCTTGAAGTTGACCCGTATCAGTGCTTCGACGTCAGCCGCCTCCGACGTTCCGGTATGCCGAGTGATTAGCACCTTCAAAAAATCCAATGACTTCATAAAAGACGGGCGAGCCAAAAGTTGTCCCATCGACTGAAAAAACTGTCGAGCTGAACCAAAGTCAGGCATGGCAGGCGGAATCGGAACCAACAACCCCGTCGCCGCGTACACCGCATTAAGGGTAAACGTGCCCATGTTCGGTCCACAGTCCAAAACTACGACGTCGTACTGATCTTCAACAGCACTAATCGCAGCTCGCAAGCGCTCGACGGCGTGAAGGCCCAACGCGGTCTGATTATTTTCGTCGACATTAGCAAGCTGAAGTTCCGCGTCCTGCAAACACAGATTGGCCGGCACAAGATCCACACCAGTGAAGTACGTCTTTCTAATGACGCTAGGCAAATCCGCTGGGTTCTGTACCAAAACGCTGGCAATCGTGTCTTCAGCTTCGAGATCGAGATCTGGAATAACCCCAAACATCAATGTCATCGTCGCTTGGGGATCGAGATCAATGGCGAGTACGCGCAGTCCAGTTAAAGCGCACTTCTGAGCTAAATGAACGGCAGTTGTGGTTTTTCCAGCGCCGCCCTTGAAATTTGTCACTGCGCACACGATGGCTCGTGTGCCTGATGGTCGTTGATACAGCGAGCCTGCGTATCGTCTGTATCGATTTATCAGTTCCAGTGAATAGGCCCTGCGCCCAGCATCGTCCCGCAATGGAATGAGGTCGGGATGTTCCGCCTCAAGGCGTTTGAGTGTTGGTCCGCTACGATCTATCATCTTCGCAGCCGCCTCAATTCCCCACGTGCGTAGCCGCTTTGTTTTGGACGGCGAAGTGATGGCGTCTCGAAGTTTCTCCAGAATAATTGCACCGTTGTCAGCGTATTTAATCAGTAGCGTAGATGCATCATTGATTTGTGGATTAGTTGCCGTATTTTCCATGTGTTCTCGCTTATTTGACTTGCGTGCTTATATTCTCTCTTTTCTTGAAAAAACACACAATCACCGAAAACAATCTAGCAAAGATGGCACCGTAACGCTCACTTAGTGTGTCTTACTAAAAAAATACATCGTACAGTGCAAAACTTGCTGCAAAAACAAAGAGTTACACGTTTTACGGTTCCATCTTTGCTTACTTCGGTGCCAGCATTGCTCGGCTGTGTGCCGCCAAAATTGAATCGTGCCATCATCGCTGTGTACGGTGCCATTGTTGCTAATTTGCATCGCTATTGCGTGACCGGTGCCATTGTCGGCATAATTCGGCACCGAAAAGCGGAATGGCACGAGCATGCAAAAAGCAGAGGCACAAGACATCCGAGCGCGCATCGTTATACGTGACGCATCAGCGTCAATGACCACGTCCGTTTCAGAAGCTAGAAAAGCGCTCGAAGCCATTGACGTTCGCATGATGAACAAGCCGATTACGCTTGTCCAGCAACGTCTGTACGACGTTTGGGTAGCGTTCGCGCAAGTCGATCCGGATTCGAGAAAAACGGACACCAATATTTTCGAGTTTCCTCTTGATGGTGTTGTCGCCGCTTGCGGCATGGCAGATACGTACAACCGCAAATTCTTTGATGAAACTGCGCTGGGTTTGATGGATCTGCGCGTGACATACGGCGGATTCTTCACCGAGCCCGACGCAACTGTCCGGCGATCACGGATCAGAGCCGGGACAGGGCGCAGCTCAAAAACGCGCATCGTTGCCATGCAACTGGTGAGCTTTGTTGAGATAGATTCCGCAAGAAATGTGATTCGCGTGGAATTTCCGGAAGTCATTCGAAAGCAAATTCTGGAGCCCGGTTTCTACCGCAGAATCGATCTAGAAATACAGAGGCAACTCAGCACGCGCACAGCGATAGCCCTCTACCAATGCTCACGCGAGTTCGCAAGTGCCCAAGCATCGCCATGGTTGCCTTGGCAAGAGTATTCTGCATTTCTCGGTGGTACACCAGAACCGCATGCGAGCGTTCGCGATTTCGTGAAAGTACTGAATCGCGCCGTCCCACAGGTGAACCAGGTAAATCCAGACCACCGAATCGAGGTCGAATTCACCAAGAGCGGACGATCTTTCGATCAGATGCGCATTGTCACGGCGCTTAAACACCAACGAGAGCTTGATCTTGTCGAATCGCTCAATATCGAAGTTCCGGACGACGTACTGGCTCTGTCAACAGAACTAAGAATCCCCGCGCCGACTATTTCCAAGCATTTGAAGGATGGCATCCCTGTTGACTACTTGCGCGCGCAACTTCTCTACACGCGCGGGAGAATCGGACGTCGAGACCAAGCGCCGGTGTCCTCACCTGCGGCGTTCTTTTCTGCCGCCGTAAACCAAAACTACGCAGCGTGGCGCTCACCAGATCCAGTCGCGCAGCGACAAACAACTCCCGCGCTAGATAGTAGATTGACAGAAATCGCGCCAGCTACATCACAAAAAACGCTGGCCGTGTTGATCCCGTCAAAGCCAGATATCCGAGTTCATTTTGAGGGTCTGAAAGAAAGCGATAGAGCGAACTTGGCTGCCCGCTTTTATGCGAGCGCGGGTGGAACGTTGCAGAAGAAAATAAGTACTTCAGGACTAGGTAGTCCTTTAGTCGCTAAACTTTTTGACGCTTGGCTCGCCAAGGAGCTAGCACCAGAAAAATGAACGGCAGCGTTTCACTGACGATTCAACAGGTTGAAAAAATCAGCTATTTTGGAATTGTAAGAATCGCGCGCAGCTTTGTCCGACCGTCTTTGTCCGCAGCGCGATAAGCCGCGCGCGCCATTGCAACAAATGCATCTTCTCCTGGAGCCGGACGGGATACGGCGGGGGACAGAGCGAGGCTCAACCAGCCATTCGCCTTCCTGCACCGCGTCTCGATCTGATTGGCGATAGCGTCACTAATGTTGCGCGATGTTTTGAGTTGGCTTAACAGCGATTTGCTCATCTGCAACCGCTCGGCGAACGCTTTCTCCGTGCCGTTAGTCGGATCACCCGCTGCGATACGCGCTTGAGAAAAATCTCGCAGCAATAGCAACAGGTTTTCGCGGCGAATCGCGTGCAGCTCACTGTTGTTATTTTGCGTCGACATTAAAAATAGTGGTTAGCTTCATTTGACAATTCGTAAACAGTGTTTACAATTCTATCTGTCGGTTGAATCTTTGTCGATTCAATGGGTCGTAGCAGCAACATCGTCTGTGCGACCAAACGACGCCCACACCATAAACCACTCAGGAAACGACTTTTCAATCATGTTCAGAGCATTCATACATCAGACGACAGCAAGGGCCTTACGGCCAATGCCTGTGCTCGCCTGTGCGATGCCAATGAATTCCTGGTCGAAACCATCCCTGTTGGGCGGACAACCTCAGCACAGTTTTATTGCGTGCTCACTCCCATTGGATCGCGGCTATGAGCCCCCGCCCCGGCATTCGAGAATTTCGGAGAGCGTCGTGTAAATCGCGGCACTCCCCCAAAAGCCCGGATGCTCCGAAAGGACTCCGGGCTTTTTGTTTTTTGGTGCGCAACGCTGTGTCGCTGCCGATCGCAAGATCGAGTGCGATCAGCGTATCTGGTGCGGTGCTGCATCGTCTCTCATAGCGGAGCCGGTGTGTCGGCGGTACAGCGTTGTGCATCGAAGCAAAACACTCTTTAACAATCAGCAATCGCAAAACCGTCCCCGCGTAGAAATACGTGGGGACACACGCGGACATAGCTCAATAGGCAGAGCGCGACGCTTCCAACGTCGAGGTTGCAGGTTCGATGCCTGTTGTCCGCTCCATACCGCAGTGCCTTCATGATGAGAGGACACTGCGGGATGGAAGTTATTCGGTGTGTAGGCTAGCCCGGTCGAAGTCGTCTGCTTTGGGAGCAGAAAACCGCAGGTTCAAATCCTGCCACACCGACCAAATGGGCATCAGACGAGATGGGCGACGAATGTCTACCCGGATCGTGTGATGCGCGAAGGTGATCACGGAAAGTACGGCAAATGCGGAACGTGATTGCATCGCTGCCCACGGCTGGTAGCCAACGGTAGAGGCTCAGCGACAGCACGCGATTGTCGCGGGGAGCCACCCTTTACGGAAAATTGGCAGAGTGGCTTATTGCACCTGATTTGAAATCAGTGATGTCCTGTGAACCAGGGCGCGAGGGTTCGAATCCTTCATTTTCCGCCAGTGTTTTTTGGAAGATTGCCAGAGTGGACTATTGGCACGGTTTGCTAAACCGATGGTCGCGGCAATGCGGCACGAGCGTTCGAATCGCTCACCTTCCGCAACGACGGTTAGACAGTTACTGCGGGGTATATCAGCGGCAGATTGCCGGTCTCATAAGCCGATGGACGTGCGTTCGAATCGCACCCCCGCAACCACATCAGCTCGTCAGATCACATTGCCGCTAAAGCTAACCCGGTGGAAGCGCCTGTTTGAAGAGCAGGAGGGCAAGGCTCGACACCTTGTGGCGGCGCCATTGCTTTACTTTTTTGTTCCGTTCGATTTTCGGTGAGATCACCAGACTTTCAATCTGGCCAGACGGGTTCGACTCCCGTACGGAACGCCATGTTTTGGGTCTTTAGCTCATTTGGGAGAGCGCCTGTTTTGCACGCAGGAGGCGGCGAGTTCGAATCTCGCAAGATCCACCATTTTCAGGTGCCTTAATCCAGTCTTCGGGAGAGCGTGCAAGATCGCGGTGGGTTGAACTCCCGCAGGTCCAAAATTCACTCAAGAGGGGAGTAGCTCAGTTGGTAGAGCATCGGATTTTGATTCCGACGGTCTCAGGTTCGAACCCTGCCTCCCCCGCCACTCCATCACTTCAATGGCGCATTAGCTCAGCGGCAGAGCACCGGATTGTCTATCCGGCCGTCGGCGGTTCGATCCCGCCATGCGTCGCCAACTTGTCCCTGCATCGCTGGCGCAATCGGCAGACGCGCTGTTTTCAAAAAGCAGATTTCTCTCGGTTCGAATCCGAGGCGATGCACCACACAAAATAGTCAATGCCCCAATGGTGGAATCGGTAGACACCGCCGCCTTAAAAACGGTCGCTATTGCGCGTTCGAATCGCGCTTGGGGCACCATGCAATTCACAACAGTTTCGCCCTCCTGGTGGAACGGCAGACACACCTGTCTTAGGAACAGGCGCACAAGCATTCCGAGTTCGAATCTCGGGGAGGGCACCACTACCGCTTCAGCGCAGTGTAGAAATTCTCGTGGGGCCCCAGCGCTAGCAGCACAACCGTCTTCGGTTTGAGTTTACTGGGCACGAGCTCATACGCAAGCAAGGTTTCTTGCTTGTTGAGTTTGAATTTGTGAACGAACACACCCAGCAAGTCGCCTTTTTTCTCCTCGCCGATCGCTGGGTTTTCGGCAACCGCTGCCACCTCGGAATCGACGACCTTTTTGTCCTTCGCGTGCAGCTTTTTGACCACACGATCAAACGATGAAGTCGCGCTAATCGTCAGCGCCACGCCCTAGCCAAACTCATAGGGTGAAACATGGCCGGCCTTCACTTCTTCGCGCGAAAGCAGAATATCTTGCACCGTCCGAAGCGGAAGCTCTGGATTCTCCAAGACAGCCTTTCCAATTCGCGCCCAGTATTCAATTTGTTTTGGTACGGACCGATGTTCCGCCGCAGCGGCGACCTTGGCTACATCGACCAGTTCATCGGAGAGTTTCAGAGCAGTGGCCATGCGTGGCTCCTGTGAGCGTTGAATTGTCAAGGTTGCATTATATGGCGACATGCAACCTTTTACTACCCGCTGTGCCGATCACCGCGCGATGGCCGAGTGGCCCAAGGCAACTGCCTGCAAAGCAGTCAAATCGCTGGTTCGAATCCAGCTCGCGCGTCCACCTCCGATTAGCGCGACATCGCGCGCGAATTCACAAAATAGGCATGCCTGCGTCAGTCAAACGCAGACGGTCACTTTTACGCCCCCGTAGCTCAGCCGGAAGAGCACTCGCCTTGTAAGCGAGCGGCCGCGCGTTCGAATCGTCGCCGGGGGCACCATTATTCCTCGATAGCTCATTGGGTAGAGCGCTCGGCTGTTAACCGAGAGGCGCGTGGGTCGGAGCCACGTCGAGGAGCCAATTACCGGAGAGTTGTCCGAGCGGTCGAAGGAGCCTGACTGTAAATCAGGTCACACAAGCGCGTTGGTTCGAATCCAGCACTCTCCACCACTTTTGATTCATGAGTCAGTAGCTCAAGCTGGCAGAGCGCCGGTCTCCAAAACCGGAGGTTCGCGGTTCGACCCCGTGCTGATTCGCCATTTCCGATAGACGTGTAGCTCAGTGGCAGAGCGTCGCCCTCATAAGGCGAAAGTCGATGGATCGTTCCCATCCACGTTTACCAATTTTTCCTGCGTCTGTAGCTCAACTGGCAGAGCACCCGGCTTTTAACCGGTAGGTTGTCGGATCATCCCCGACCGGACGCACCAGCACACTTCCCTCGTTAGCTCAGCGGAATCAGAGCTCCCGGCTTCGAACCGGGCGGTCGGGCGTTCGAATCGCTCACGAGGGGCCACGCTTGTCTGTCCTTAGCTCAGCGGACTAGAGCAGCCGTCTTCTAAGCGGCATGTCGCACGTTCGAATCGTGCAGGACGGGCCAGTTTCAGGCGTCAAATGTGCTTTTTAGCGATTTTGTCAACCAATGCTGCGTAGCTCAGAGGCAGAGCAATCGCTTGATAAGCGATAGGCCGTCGGTTCAATCCCGACCGCAGCAACCACTTTCATCAGTTCAACGGTGTTCGTAGCTTAATGGCAAAGCCCCAGATTGTGAATCTGGCGGATGCCGGTTCAATCCCGGTCGAGCACCCCAGTCCTTTATCCGCATTGCGATTGCTAATTGTTGCCCCGATACTTTATTGCACACGGAGATCATTGTGCGCGTCTTGAAACTCGACATCAGCGGTGTTCCAGAGTCATGGATCACGCTGGAACACGCGGTTGGCTACTACGCCACCGGCAGCGTCGCGTACACGCTAGGCGACGCGATGAGCACGCTTCGCGGTGGTCACAATCATCGCGGGCTCCGCTCGACTGTGGACGTGCATCCCATCATCGCAGTCAATGGTGTGTCCGCTGCTGGCAAACTACTCTCCGCAACGCCGCGACTGACGCGGCACAACCACAAGCTGTTCCGGCGTGATCGTTACACCTGTGGTTATTGCGGTGGGCTATTTCGTGAACATGAATTGGAACGCGAACACGTGATCCCGACCAGTCGCGGCGGCAAAGACAGTTGGACGAATGTGGTGAGCGCGTGTCGGTCGTGCAACCAGGTCAAGGCGGCAAAGACACCGGAAGAAGCGGGCATGCCGCTTCTGTACGTGCCGTATCAGCCATCACGTTGGGAAGACATGATTCTGCAAACTCGGGTCGATCACATCCTCGCGGATCAAATGGACTTCCTGCGCGCCAATCTGCCACGAAGTTCTAGATTGGCGGGCTCGTTTGGGTTGGTCTAATCTTTGAGGGCAGCGACGTCAATACTTCGGTGTGACGTCGCTGCCCTCATACCAAAGTCTGCGCCATTCCAATCCATACTGTTTTGCAAGCTGAGGTTGGTTGCGCAGTAGCAAGGCGTTTCCTGCGTTCCGCTTCTTTGCGGACGATGTGAAGTTCTCGGATCCAGTCCAAACATCTCGTTCGTCGAATACTGCGAATTTATAGTGCAATATCGCGTACCGCTCATTGATGCGGACGGGGATACTCTCGTTCGCTAGAAACTGAATTGCAGAGTAGCCTTGTTTGGCTGATCCTGCATCAGCCACGACGAACACTCTGACGCCGCGTTTCGACGCACGCTGAAGTGCAACGGCGACATCTTTGTGCGAAAACGCGTAAGCAGCGAGAAGCACGGATTGTTTCGCGGCATCAGTTGAGCGAATGAGCTGCAGCATCGGTGATTGATGCGGTGAGAACACTACCTCCGCCGGCGACTGATTGAGCTGCATGGTCGAGCTGTGGTCTTGCCCCGACGCGTTCGCTAATGCCAGCGCGAGGGCTGGACATGTAGTGAGCAAACAAAGGAGCAGGGCGGGCAAACCGCAGCTCAGACTGTGTGTTGCGGTTGTAAATAGCGTCATGGAGCGTTCTCAATTTGCGTAAACATTGGATGGTTTAGGCCGGTGCAAGCAGATCAAGCAAGCTTGCTCGTTTGAGCACGGCCTCGGCGTTAACGATGTCGTTGGCGACTTGAGCCTTGTCGTCGAGCATCGCCCACATAATGTCGTCCAACGTACCCTCGAATAGAAATATTTTCGAGATCACAAGGCGTGTCTGGCCTTGCCGATCAGCGCGCGACTCGGCCTGGTCGAGGAGCCCCGGAGTCCAAGGCAACGAGGCACAGGCGACATAGTTCGCGGCTTGCAGATTGTTGCCTGTTGCGCCGGCACCAAAGGTGGCCACGAGCGCACGCACATCGTCGTTCTGTTGAAAGGCATCGATCGCCTTTTGTCGTTTTGCCGGTGTGTCGTCTCCGACGATAGTGACTACCTGGCTGGCCTCCGACGTGAGACGCCGCTTGAGCAGATTGACGGTTTCTCGGAACTCTGTAAAAACCAACAGCTTGTCCGTCGGCAACAAATCCTGAAAAAAGCGCACGATGACGTCGACGCGCTCCCGTTCGAGCAGCATTCGCAGCGAAATGACCTTCTCCAGGCAATACTTGCTGCCATCGCGCATTAGCGCGTTGTATTTCTCCCGTGCGGGGTCAGGGAGCGGCAGGCGCAGCACCTGGCGTTGGCGACCCTTCAGATCGCGTAAAACGAGGTTCTTCCGTCGCCGGAGCATCCAGTCGGAGATTAGGCCGCCCAGATTGTTTCGCAGTGCGTGCGAGCCCGCGTACGTGGCTTGAAATTCGTTGAGTGGCAACAGACCAATTGGATGACCGGATAGATGCAGCAAAGTGTGCAGCTCCGCCTCGCGATTGAGCACAGGCGTGCCGGTGAGCAGGTATCGAACCGGCACGCGCGCAGCAATTTCAAACGTCAATCGAGTGCGCTCTGCGGCAGGCTCTTTGAGGTAGTGCGCTTCGTCAACCACCATGACCGCAAAGCGATGGGCGAAGAGGGTGAGTCGTCCAAGCAACTCATAGTTGCAGATGACCCACTCAGCCATCGGATCGTAGTCTCGAACGACCGTCGTGGCGGTCGGAAAGACCATGTGGATCTCGCGCTGCCAGTTGATCACGAGGCTCGCCGGTGCAATGATGAGTATCTGGTTGCGCCCGGCACCCAATTCGGTGCCCGGCGCCTGCGTCCCTGGGCCGCAGTGTTCTTGTTCTTCGGCGACAAATGTCGCGTCTCGTGCCTTGCCCTTTGTGTCGTCTGCGTCGTACGTATCGTCAGCACGCGAAAGCATGCTTTGCAGTTTGATGAACGCTGCGATCACTGCCTGGCGGGTTTTGCCAAGCCCGGGATCATCTGCCAGCAGTGCGGAAGATCGCGGGATGAGAAAGCGAATGCCTGCAGCCTGATAGTCTTTGATCGGATAATGATCAAGATTGACCGGTGCGAATGATTCTTCCCCATGGTCGTCTCGAAACGCGTCGACGGTGGCCAGCAGCGCACCTGCGACTTCATCTTCTGCGGGTAGCCCGCGTGGCTCAGGCACTTTGCCTGAGACCTGGATCCAGGGCTCGCTACCGTGGGAGTTTTCCTTGAACTCGTATTCACCGTCCATCACAACGATCGACGCGGCTTCGCGCTCCGTCAATTGCAACTCGCGAACCAGTTCGTCTTTGAACAGATCTGCTGATGCGCGGGCTACTAACCACCCTCGACAGCTCGGCGCATATTTTCCGCCGCTACGACGTGCGACGGCGATCGCGCCACGATGAAACGCAGTGACCGACATGAACCCGCCATTCTTCAGCGGGTAGAGCTTGCCGTTAAATCCATGAACAAACGCGCGCGGCGCCGGTTGTTGCCGGGCCTCGGCGATGACTTGCCGCAGCCGTTCAACAGCGAGCTCCGTGAGCGCTGTTTGGTCTTCGTAGAGCAGCGGGTGTTCGACCAAGGCGGAGATGCGGCTCACGCGACCCGTGACGACGGCGGCTGCCAATGCCTCGATATGGGTGTCGACAACAAGTTCCTGGAACAGCCAGAAGTGCCGGTAAGGGTGACCCGTACCAGAGATGTAGGTGCCCTTGAAGGGCTCCGCTTTGAGAATGGCGGGGAGTCCGACAAAGAATTCGAAACGCAACCCGTATTGGTAGCCGTCGAAAACGGCCTCGATAGCGGACAGGCTGGCGTTGATCGTCGTTCTAACTAGTGGAAGCATTTACGATTGCCGTGTTGCGCCAAGCGTGGCCATCACGGCTAGGAGCGCAGTCGTTGAAGCCGCCTTACGAGAGATCAACGCTGGCCAGAACTTCGTGTGCTGCGCGCAATACGTATCCGGCGCGTCGTGAAACATGTAGCAGTGGTCGCCAGGCGCTGCATCTTCTCGGTGACCACATCCAACGCAGCATTGCTGTGTGATGGGCGGCTTTTTCGCATCGGCCATTGGCGTGTCTCAGCAAGTGATTGGCAAGGAAATACGCCCGACGAAGCGTCGAAGCGCGAGGAGGGCATGTCACACGCAAACGCGGTGACATGCCCGTGCGAGACCTAGCGAAGGATCCACATGCCCACTGCCGCCGCAATGCCACCCATCACCGCGAATTTCTTTGCCTTCATTTTCGCGGGGTCATTGTCTTTTTTCATGATGAACCAAATGAGGCCGCCGGCAAGCGCACCTGCGACAACCGCGTAGACGATCTGAGTACCCATACTTTTCACTCCAGTTGTAGTTGCAATACGCTCAGCTCAGCAGCGCACCGGAGTGGTGATGCCGCGGTCGCGGAGCGAGTCCTTAATGTTGGCGAAGCCAACTTCTTAGCCCGCGAAGCGGGTCCTTTTCGTGGCGTAGCCACGTCCTTATGCTGGGCGGCTTGCCGCCCAGCTTCTTCCGTCGAGGCATAGCCGAAGACGCTTGCTAAGGCAAACCTATCCCTTTGCTGCAGGTTCACGCACTTCATTGCGAAGCCCATATGTCTATGCCCAGCCGTTCCGCCAACGCGCGCAGATCGTCAAAGGAATTAACAGGCACACGCTCAAGTCTTTCGTTGTTACGATCACCAGCCTCAACGAGATCGTGCGATCTCAGTAGGTCGAGTCCTTGCTCATTCGCGTAGGAGAGCAGGGTTTCTTTGATCGCCTGAAAACCGAACATCTGTTCTGTTTTGGCGAGGCTGTCGGAAAACGCCCTTGCGTTGCCTGTAAGGTAGGGCGCATGCCTTACGATGCTCGTATCGGAATGATGGTGCGTCGTGTTTTGCAAGGCGCGATCAGAATTCATCGTCTGGCCACAGTTGCGACCAAGGGGTTTCGCGTGCTTTTTTTGCAAGACCCGGCGTCATGCGCATTTCCGAGGCGTGGCTCCTCACTTCAGGATTTCGCCCGGTCGCGTACCAGAAACCAGTGCGTTCAATCAAGTACCCGTCTTCGACGCAGCGGGCCAGAATGCCTGCTAAATCCTTCATAGCCTCTGCGGGGGCTTTGACCTGTAGTGCGTTCGTGGTGATGCCTGGCGTAGACCAAATGAGCCTCAGTAAGTCGACAGCGAGAGCGCCATGACGAAACCAGAGTTCGTCAGCGAGATACGCAGGAATGCGCAATGAGCCAGCGACGGGCTCATCAAACACCACCCAGCGTTTGGAGAGCTCGTACATCAGTCGAGTGCGCACAACAAACGGCCTCACGCGGAGTGCGGCGCAGCACATCTGCATCGTGAGCGCGTGGCGGCGGTTGTAGTCATCGTCGTCGCGAAACAACCACTCGAACGCTTTCACCCGCTCATCGTGTTTGATGCGTGAGAGGTAGACCGAGCGACAAGCGGCCATAATGATTTTCATGCTCTCGCGTAGAGCTCCCGCCGGGAAGTCTTCTTCCGTTACTCTTTTGAGTCGTCCTTTTTTGCGATCGAACGAAAGATGACGCTTCGTGGCGTGAAGAAATTTAGGATCAAGACTTTGTGCGCCCAGATCACTCTCTTCATCAGTGCAAACATCCGCATCAGTATCTGCTGAGTGATCCAGAGCAGCACTGGACCAAGCATCGCTCGGCCGCCCTTCGTGAACGAAGCGAAAATAATCAACAGTATGATGATGAGGATCGTGAAGCGAAACTGGCTGCTCGCCAGCAAATCGGCGAAGCTGCTGTTGTCCCACCACTCTTTCATGTCGTTCACCTTTTGCTTTCTGTTCATCGTGGCCGATTGAATCGAGCGCCTCCATCAGGCTGTGACTCAACTGGACGTTAAGCGCACCGCTGTCCCAGTCGTCGATAAGAACTTCGTCAGCCGTCGAGGCGGTGTCACTCATCATCGATCCATGTCAAGAAAAGCTTCGAGCTTGTCCTGGAGACCGAGGACTCTCTGCCCATGCGGATTGGGCGGCAGACGGCGCTTGATCACGGGCTGGCCGGCTGCGGCCTTCAGCTCGTCTGATAGTTGCACCATGGGTACGCGCAAATGACACACGGTACTTCCGCCGTAGGTGACAATGCATTCGCCGAGACCCAGCTCTCGCAAGTGATCTGGGGCCACTCGATAGCCTTCCTGCTCGCGCTCACCAAAGCTCTCTCCCCCCGACTGGCCTTGCCCAAAATCAGGGCCAACTTTCAAGAATTGCGCGTTCACGCTGCTGCTGGACGTCTGACTCAATGACTTGAGCGTTTGCATTTCCTTGCCGATGAACTCGGCGGCTTCCTCCAGCGCGTCGGGGGTGCCCAAGTTGAAAAAGAGCTTGGTATAGGTGTTACCGGTGACCATCTCCTTGAGTTCGGGGCTGATCGCCTCGAAGTTTGCCGGCGTCTGGGTCGCCAACCAGAACGCGAACCTCGCGGAGCGCACTTGCTCAGGGATACGATTCCACGATTCGGCGATATACGATCCGGCTTCGTCGCCAAGAAACAGAAAAGGTGGATCCGGCTTTTCGTCGTCTGGCAGCGCCTGTGTCGCCGCCAGTGCGGTTCGCAAATCCGCAACAAACATGTGCCCGAAAATGACCGCCGCTTCGTCCATGCCCATGGTCGGTAGCTGAACGACGAGAATCTTCTTCCTGCGAATGATCTCGAATAGACGTACGTCCGGGTAGTAGGTGTTCATCACCTCCCCGAAGTAGCCGCTGGCGAACGCCTGCATCTTCGACGCCAGTGCCGAAAACGTGTTTTTCACCTTGTCCATGTTGTAGACAGAGTTGCCCTCCTTATCCTTCGTTTTGAACGCGGAGAAAAAGGTCAGAGCAGCAAATATCGCCTTCTTGTCCTTCGCGGCCGCCAATGATTGATGCAAGGAGGTCTCAACGAAGGCGAACGCCTTCTCGCTCTGGAACATGATGCAGAGATCAGAGAATGTGTAGCGGTAACCTGACGCATCGAGTGCTGACAACAGTACGAGGAGCGCTCGAAACGCTTCACCTCGATAAAACGCGTTGTTGCCCGTGTCTTCGATCACCGCCATGATGCGAGATGCCTTTTCAAGGCTCAAGCCGTCGGCGCAGGGATTCCATGTATTCGACATCGCGGGATTACCTGGATTGAGCACATAGAGATCCTGTGCCCTGCCGGTTGCAAACGCCATGTAATGGATGGTCAACAAGTCGGCGGCCGACATCTTCGCGTCCATGAACATGGCTCCACCGCCGCGCATCATCTGCTGATACAGCATGAGCATCATCACGACGGTCTTGCCGTACCCGGACTGGCCAAGAATCCATCCGTGACGAATCAGAAACGCATCCGGCAACCAGAACTCTTCGCCCGTGTCCTGCACGATGCCCAGCATGATTCCCTTGGGTTTAGGCTCGCCCGGGCGGCGTAACAGCGGTACTTCGTCACTGTGGAACGACAAGGCAGTTGGCGCGACTTGACGCACGGTCGAGAGGTCGGCGAGACTGCTTTCCTTGATCGGTTCTGCCGCGCGCTCTGACAGCCACCATGCGCCGAGCATTCCCGCGCCGCCGGCGAGGCTAAGTGCCCAGGTCGGAGCAGCCCAGAACAATGGGTTGCTCATGGCCACCAAACCGACGCCCAGCCCGAGCACGGACAGGGCGTCCCCTTTACCGCCAAACTTGAGCCTAAAGAGATGTTCGGTGATCGTCGTTTTTTCTCGAAGAGCCATACCGTCGTTACAAATGGAAAACCCCAAAATGCAAAGCATTGAGGGGTTTGGGGGGACAGGGAGCTACGCGGGAGCGAGTTCCATCTTGCGAGCATTGATCGCGGCTTCAACAGCAGCGAAATCTTCTCCAGAGTAAACACCAGTGATGGTGGCCAAAGCGCGGTTGCAACCGTCGATGGTTTTGTAGCCCAATGCCTTGTGTACAGCGATCTTGGCGCGGTCGCTAAGATCGACTTTGAAGGTTGAGAGCAACGCAGCGGCTTTCTCCTGAACGTCCTTGGGGAACTCTTCAGGCACGAATGGCGTTTGCGGTGGCGGGGAAGACTGCTGCCGTGAGGCAGTGGTCGTTTGCGCGTTGGCGGCAGGAGCGGAGCGCTGCGATGTTTTCGACGCGTTGGCGGCATCGTCATCAGCATCAGCAATTCCAGCAACAGCTTGCAACGCGGTGCGTCGGGCATACGTGACAGCAGACTTAAAGCCTGGCATGTCGCGTTTACCGATCATGAGTGGCATCGAGCTTTGCAGCACAGCGCCCTTCTCGTGCACCAGCATCGTAACTACTGTTTCACCGAAAACAGGTTGCAAGATTGCAAGTCCGTTGTCAGAGAAAGGCTTACGAATGGCTTCGAGGCAAGCAGACAAGTCTGCGTATTTGCTTTTGAACGCCGGATTGGAGCTGTCGGCGATGGGATCCTTGAGGACACCCTGAGCCTTGGCAAGAGCAGCGAAAAGCGCAGAAACCTGATCGGATGACCCTGTTATCGAGGGGCCGTTGGTCACTGTGACTTCGCCAGAAGCGATATTTACTTCATTCATGTCTGTATCTCCTGTGTGCTGAAAACAAACCTCTTTCGCCCATCGAAAGTGGTTTCTATGCACGTGGAGTGCGTCGTGACAACACTGGGTATGACACATTGCTCAATTTTTCAAGTTGGTGTGATAATACGACAGTAGAAGTTTTTATGCTATTGCGAACATTGTGAAAAGTGTAGCGTTTGCTTTTTTAGTCTTGTTGTTACTACCAGAGTGCGGACATGCGCGATTGTCCCTCGGACAGCGCGTGGGTGCAATTGCACCCACGGCCAACCCACATTCATGGTGTTTCGCCGAAGCGGCTGCGGCTATTGCCGTGGATTCCGATCTGTTGCGCGGTATCGCCCAGACCGAGTCGTCGATGCGGGTCGCTGCGATCAACGACACGCATTTCGCGGCCACTGGGACGCGAGACATCGGAGTGATGCAGATCAACAGTGGACACCTCTTGGCCTTGCAATCGATCGGCATTACAGAGGCTCGCCTACTTAGCGAACCTTGCACCAATATTCGCGTGGCGTCGGCACTGTTGTCTGAATTGATTGAGCGGCACGGTTCTACCTGGAACGCTGTAGGCGCATTCAATGCGGTCTGCGTAAAACTCAAAGGGGATGCGTGTACGAAAGCTCGATCCCTGTACGTAAGCAAAGTCCATAGAGCTTTCAGTGCACATAAACGTATTGCGGCTCCGACTGTGTTGCCTGCGGCGATGCTGGTGCCTATGGGAACAAGCCCGTCCCCAGGGGCCAGTCTGCGACTCGTATCTGCCGCTGGCAGCACCTTCCCCCGTTCGGCGACGCGTGTCGCTACCGGCCCGTCACTACGGGTTACCGGTTCCACTGAACCACCCACCACGGAGTCACCATGACCACAGACGCGCTCACCCTGTCGGTGGGCCTTGACACCACGCAAATTGCCGACTTCTTGATGAGTATTGCCGGGTATTCGTACTACGGCGCGTCACAGGGCGCGATCAATGATCTGCTCGACTCTGGCGACATGGTCGACACCACCCAGGAGTCGATCGATGAGTTGTTTGCAAGGTTCGGCAGGAAGCTCGACGAAAACGGGGTGGCACCCGTGATTCCCTTTGAGAGGCGGTTGGTTAAGGGCGGAAAAGGCGGATATCTCTTTGTCTGGGAGAACGTGACGCTTGTGTCAGGAGAGCCTGCGGGAAAGTTGTATTCGCGTGATTACGGTTCAATCCGCGCGTTGTACTTTGACCACAAGATACGTAAGTGACGCGGTGAGACAACAATGAAGAAGCTGCTTTTCTCCATTGTCTTCCTTGTCGGTTTAGCCCTTGCAGGCGGCGTTTACTTTGCGCCGAAGGGCGACGGCACATTGAAGGTGCTGTGCGCACCTGTAGCCAAGGGCGGTTCATGGATTGCTGACGTATTGATTCGACCCTGGAGCGAAGACATCGCAGCCAAACTGGATCGCGGCACCGTCTGGGCAAGCTACGAATGCAACTACTTTTGGTGGAGACAGTTGTACTCCCGGGAATGGATCAATAACCAAACCGGTGAGGGCGCGCAGGCTCCCGCCGCGCACCAGCCCAACCCTACCGTCGTCAAGAAAGACACCCATGCAGCAAGTCAGTGATGTAGCAGGACTCAGCGCACGACAGGCAGCACTGCATCGATTCGTCCCAGCGTCTCCGATGGACACGCATGCCTGTGAGGAGATGAACAGTGCATTTGATATCGCAGTATCGCGCGCCGCATCAGACATACACATCGAACACGCTGCGGACGATATCGTCGTGCGGTTGCGCGTCAACGGCCTGTTATCCGAGTTGAAGCGTCTGCCGACACACATGGCATTGCCGCTGTTCGCGCGAATTCGGCAGCGCTCGAAAATGGACACGATCCAAACGCGTGCTCCAGCCGACGGAACGTTTTCAGTGTACGCACACGATCAGTTGGTTTCAGCGCGCGTGTCGGTTATTCCCGGTTTGCATGGTCCGATTACTGTCATGCGGATTCTGTATTCACGCACGCGCGCAACGCTTGATTCTCTGCCGTTTTCGCCGTTGCTGCGCGATGCCGTTCAAGGCGCGCTGGAAAAGAATGAGGGCCTGATTCTGCTGACTGGCCCGACAGGGTCGGGGAAAACGACGTCCCTATACGCCATGCTTGATCGACTCAATACGCCCGAGCGCGCAATCAGTACGGTCGAAGACCCCGTCGAGTACCAGGTGCCGGGACTGCGACAAGTGCCAGTCACACCCGACACTACGTTCGAGAAAGCGCTCCGCGCCCTACTGCGCCAGGATCCCGACGCGATGCTGATCGGCGAAATTCGGGATCGGGTGACCGCAGCCATCGCGTTACAGGCGGCTAACACCGGTCACCTGACCTTGTCGTCGACACATACCAATTCGGCACCTGCCACGATCTCGCGTCTGTTGAATCTCGGGTGCGAAGGTTACGACATCGCGGTAGCGCTCGAACTGGTGATTGCGCAACGATTGCTCCCCGTGTTGTGTCCGGCCTGCGCGTTACGCGGTGATCAAAGAGAAGAGGGCGAAACCTCGCACTACGACGCCGATGGAATGACCCAACTCGAAACGCATTGGATCAACAAAAACAATCTTGGACGATACCGCACGCAGCCATTTGCGCGTGCAAGCCCCCATGGCTGCGATCAGTGCCACTGCACCGGATACAAGGGCCGTATCCCCATCTTCTCTGCGATTGCTCGCAGCGACGCGATGCAGAACGCGATCACTGCCGCTGCACCGGAAGGAATAGAGCGCGCTGCGCGTCAACAGGCGCTATACGAGCCGTTGATTATTGCCGGCATACGATTGGCCGTGGATGGGCAGATACCAATCAGTGCGCTCATGCAGATGCAGTCAGTTTCGACTGCGGTGGATGCGCAAATCGATACGCCAGCGCTGATCGTGGCCGCAACCGGCGTGGAGGAGACAAACCAATGATCAAGTCATTACGTCTGGCGGTAGTGGTAAACCTCGCGGCGCTCGGATCGATGGTTGTGCTCGCACAAGGTCAGCCTGCCCCGTCAAACAAGGACACTGTGCAAACACCTTACGAGCTGATTCAACGGCCCTTCGCTGGAGACGCTCGCACCGTATATTTTTTCTTTGATCCGACATGTCCGTATTCTGCGCAGTACCACGCGAGCTATGTTGCATGGGGACGAACACTGATCGCACCATGGAAGTTTGAAGCCATCCCCATTGTCGCGAACAAAGCGCACGCGACCTGGGCGATGGCGTACTACGCAGGACTCATGGCGTCGCCCGAGAAGTCCGAGGCGCTGACGGGCGCCCTGTACGTTCAGGGACAAATGTCGGCGTTTGATCCGGCCACAGGCGTGCGCGAGGCGCTACGCTCAACGGGTATCGCCTATGCCGCCGTGCAACGAGCGTCCAAGCAGCCGCAATTTGCGAAGCTACTTGAATCCGCGCTTGACAGAAACCAACGCGCAGACCTGACCTACTCACCCACCATTGTCATCGCAGGCAAATACAAGATCCACGCTGAGCTCACTGGCGGCGATTATGGGCTGCTGATGCAACTTGCCAATGGCCTCGTTTCAATGCTCGCTCAAGGACAACAACCATGAAGACTATCGCCAGCGCAATCGGGCTCACCATAGCTTGTGCCGCCCAGTACACGCTCGCGCAGACGACACCGGTGCAGACAAAGACTGCTGCGCAAAGCGGAGCCAAAACCGGGACAACTGTCGAAAGAGAGTTTGAGCCACCGCGCGCGGTGCGCATGGCCATGAAGCGCTTTACCGATTCCGGCCTGATTATCCGCGGCTATTTCCCAGGTCCTGCGGATTTGGTCGGCGTCGCCGGCCTGATGTATGGGTCAGGACTGGTGTTCTACGTGGACAAAAAGGGAAAGAGCGTCATTATCGGCGCTGCAATTGATTCCGTGACCGGTGCCAATCTGACGACAAGTGCAGCGGCCAAGTTCTTCAAAGACGTGCCCGACAGTAATGCCGTTACGCTGGCGGCTGCGCGACAGCTCAATGAAATCGCCGCGACCCGCGCTCAGGCGAACGCAAAGGAAACTCCCACGCGCATGCCCACCAGCGATGAGCTTGAGCAGCTTGGTTATGTTCAGCAAGGCGCGAAGTCGCCATCGCGAATCCTCTACGCCGTGGCCGACTTCCAGTGCGCGTTCTGTAAGGAAGCATTCGAAAAGTCCGAAGCGTGGCTAGCTGCCAATCCGCTGACGACCATTCGCTGGATACTGATCGGCGACGACGCACGGGCATCGTTTGCACTGGGCACAAAGCACTACGCCCATTTGCGTGCAGGCTTCAGCGGCGTCAGCGGAACACGGTTCACCGACGCGCAGAACAATACCGAGCCCGGGTCCGACGAACGCGTGAAGCAAGCCCTGGTTGTTGGTGCGATGGCACTCGAACGCAATTTGGTGTGGGTCGACGGTATCGGCCTCAAAGGCACCCCGACATTCTTTCTGGTGGGTGATGGTCGCGTGACTCGACACGCCGGTTTCGACACGGCCGGATATCCAGCGGTTATCGCTGCTCTTTTGTCCCCACAGAACAACTGAGCCCTAAAAATGCTTTTCCGTAGTAATTTCTATACAAATACTTGTGCAATTTTTCTCGTTGGTGTATTGTTCCAGTATAGAAACGACTGCCAAGCAGAAGACGGAAAGGCCTCCCGCAGCGTCATCGCAGTAGCAATTCCACTACCAACGGCGTACACGCCCGGTGCCCGGATTCCCCCGACGGAGCACTTGGTGAGCTGGCAATATCAGGAGCCAGCGCTGACCGGAATTGCTACTGCGATGACTCTAGGGATGTGGCCTGACCATTACGGCGGTGATGCGCAACTCGTACGGGCTCCAAAAAACCTGCACGAAGCGCGTAACGCTTCAGGGTGGAGCGAACTACAGTTCCACTACCTGAAGCCACACGCCGAGGCCATTTACCGGACCTATAAGCACCTCACGTTCGCGGTGCTCGGGTTGGGAATGGTCTTTTTGATCTTCAGCCGGGTACGCAAAAAGCGAACTCGGTAGCCCTCGCAAAGCAGTCGTTCGAAGTATGAACATTTCGAACTGGACGCATGCGTGGATAGATGGTTGGAACTTGCAAGACTCGTGCTGTACCCAGCGGTGGCAACAGCGCTGGTGGGTTGCACGAGCGTCAAGGTAACCACGGTCGACAACTACGTCGAGTCCGGTGCCCTGTTTCGCGTCGCTATCGTCAAGTACGATGACCGCAGCGGGCCGGCTCGTATCGAGCCAAGCGTTGAGCACGTGATTACGGCGGCGAGTTTCTCCACACCGTTGCAGACACCGGCAGCGGTGCGTTGGATTCCGGTGGTCGTGCCGCTACAGCTGCCAAAGATAGATAGGCCAACGCCCATCCGATCGGCGGACAGCACGCCGACGATTGCCCCGCCACCGACACAATTGATCATCGAATCTCACGTCGCACTATTCCCGTTCGATAGTGCCGTCTTGACTGCCCCGGCCCGGCTCGCGCTCCAGTCCTTCGTGCAGAAGAACGAGCTTGATATTGCGAAAAGCGCATCGATTGAGATCCGAGTTGTTGGTCACACGGATGACGTTGGTGCAGATCGCTACAACGCGAAGCTCAGCGAAAAGCGAGCCTTTGCAATCAAGTCGGCTTTGGTCGCACTCGGCGTGACAGAGCAGTCTATCCAGACGCTAGCGCTCGGCGCTACGCGTCCCGTTGAAAGCAACACCACGGAAGTCGGTCGCGCGAAAAATCGTCGCGTTGAAGTCACTCCCAGATCGGTAAACCAATGATGGATCTTCCCAAAATTGCCATGCCCGTCCACGCGGATTCGCAACGCCAGTACCTCTACTGGGAAGAGGATCAGATGTTCACTTTTCTCGCTTGTCTGACAGGCGGCATTGCGCTTGATCTCACGTGGCCCATGCTCGTCTTTGGGCTCATTGTTGCCTATGCGCTGGAGCGCATGAAGAGTGCCTATCTGCCGGGCTTCGCGCAGCACATCCTATTTCGTCTCGGCATGCCGTTGAACAAAGTGTTCACCAATGGCATGGCGCGAACCTTCATCGCATAACGCGAAAGCCCCATGAATTTCAAAGAATACGTCAGCAACTGGAACAGCGCAGCGCGCGTCGCCTTTGTGTGTGCGTGCGCGGCCCTTGTTCTGGGCATTGCCGTGCTGCTTTTGTCCTTCCAGCTACTGACAAAGAAGGATCGCGTCGTTCTCGTACCGCCTTACCTTGATGAGCGGGTCGAGGTTGCGTGGAAAGAGGCGTCATCGCCGTATCTCCGATCCTTTGGGCTTTATGTGGCAACCCTGATCGGCAACGTCACGCCCAAGAATATCGCTTTCGTACGCGATCATCTGAGCGTGTTCATGGGCCCCAAAGCCTACGCGCCGGTACGCGCTGCGCTCACCTCGTTGTCACAAGATCGCCTATTCCAAGAGGGCGCAAATATTCGGTACTTCAGCCCGAACGACATCGTCTGGGAAAAAGAAACATCACGCGTTTTTATTCTTGGAAGAGAGACCGTTGCCAATCCCAACAACGCTCAACCTACCATCGTCAACAAGGTCTACGAGATGACGATTTTGATGTACGACGGAAAGCCCGTCATTACGACACTCACCAATTACGCTGGGCAGCAACCTAGAACGCAAAAGTGGCTGCAAAACAACAGCGATTTTGCCAAGGACAATCCAGATGCGGGTCAACCACCCGCACCGCTGAAGGACTCGGATTTGCCAACCCCAACGTCGGGCGCGAAAGACACGATGTCCGGTGCGCTTGAGTTGCCGACTACCGCGGCTCCGCCACCGCAAACAAACAATGCGCCCACTAAGGATGCAGTCGGCGCTACTGCACCTGCGACCGCTCCAGCGATCACACTCGGAGCGAAACAATGATGCACTTTCGTGCCTTGCACCTGACTCTCATCGGCGCAACGGTGTTGGCTACTGCAGGTGTTGCAATTGCACAGCCGGTTGCACCGCCGAAGCCCCCAGCAGATCCTTTTTTCGCGCCAGCCGTACCCGCTGTCGCGGAAAAAAGCGACGTTCGCAGTGGCGTGAGCGCTGCAACTGATCAGGGCAGCACCGGCGGTTCCGGACGGATCGTTGTGCCAAAAACCGAGGGCGGAATCAACGCGCTGCCCGCCGTGGGTGCTCCTGCGCCAGTTCCCATTCCTGCGAAGGGTGGACGTCCCGTCAACGCACTTAAGATTCCGGTTGTTCCGTCGCTAGCCCCCGCCAAACCGGCAACCGCCACGCCGTTGCCGGACACGGCAGTACCCGCTGAGTCGTCAGGTGTCCAGGTGAGCACCACAGGCGCATCCGCACCGGCCCGCATATTGACCGGCACAGGCGGTGTCATCACGCGCAGTACCGGAGCAACGACCAGCGACCCACCGCAGCAGAACGGTGCCGTTGCGGTGCCAACGGAGCTGCTCGCCGACGTACCGTCACAGATAGGTGCGGTTCCAAAACTACCCGTGCTCGGTTCACGCGACGAATTTGGTTCTTTACAAAAACGTCGCCCAGTGGTGATCAATGCGGAAGACGGTACCAACGACGTGGTGATCATCAGCTCGATCAGTCCCAATCGTATCGCAACAAATTTTGTCAAACCAGATCTGGTGGACGACGGCACTTCGGAAGTGCAGGTGATCGGCTCGAACATATTTCTCACACCCAAGGCGACCCAGCCGTTTGGGATATTCATCGTCGACAGCGCCACGGGCGCAACCGTTTCGCTCACGCTTGTACCTCGCAAAGTTCCCAGTCAAACCATCCTGGTACAAACGGCGAAACCGCGCACTGACAATCTTGCTGGTGGGCCGATTGATGCACACGCCGCTGCGGTAGATGGCCTGCTGCGCAAAGCCACCCGCGGTGCGCTCGGCAAAGAATGGCTCGAAGCGCCGATAGAGGCCGGTTCAGCCATGCTCGGAATGTTGCGCGCGACTCCCGAGCGTCGCTGGACGACGACGGGGCTCGTGATTGATCGGTTTCACCTGCTCAACGAAGGCTCTGAAATCGAGTTGCGCGAGGAGAGTTTCATTACGGGATCGGTGAAAGGCGTGACGTTCTTTCCGAACGTTCGATTGGCTCCGGGAACCTCGACTCACGTGTTCCTATTGAGTGGAACTGCCGCGCAATGAACAGCTTGAAAGCCTGGTGGAAGAAGCTGCCCGATGACAAGCGTCGGCAGTACGCAATCCTTGGCGGGATCTCGGCGATCATCCTGATCTTCATTGTCACGCAAATGTTTTCGTCGAACCCGGCATCGAAAACGCGCAAGCGCGCGTCCGACCCCGAGACCTTCGCGTTGGGTCAATCCCGCGAGGTAGGCATGGCCGACCTACAGGCGCTAGTCAACAACCTCGGTGCAGATCAGGACAAGCTGCGCAAGCAAATTCAGGACGGCACCATCACCGCCGAGGCAACGGCAAGAGCGAATCAACAGACCATCGATACGCTCACGCGGCAGTCGACAGCGGAGAAAGCCGAACTCACGGAAAAGCTAGCGAAGCTGGAATCGAAGGTGGCGTCTGGCGGCGGGGGAATCTCCGTTGGCGCGGGGCCCGGTGCCAACGGTGCCATAGGGGTCACCATCGCACCCCAACAGCCAGGGGGTGTGCGTTCCGCCCCCGGCGCGCCGTCGCTAAGCGCACCGCTCCCCGTGACCCTGGTCGGGCCGCAAGGCAGCTCAATCGTCCCGCCCAGTCCGACCGGTGCCGCCGATAGCCCCGGCGGATCGGGCGTGGCAGGTAGCGACGGATCACGAACCGGACTACGGGTGTCTCGCGATGATCGTGGCACCGGCACAACACGCAGCGGAACCGCTTCGCCAGGTCCATCCGGCACCACCGCAAACGGTTCGTCAACGCCGATGGGGCAGATCGGTTCGGGATCGGCCGCAGGCGCGCGTCACCCCCTTCCTGCGGACGCGAAAAACGCGGGTTCCCCTGCCTCTGTGCTATTGGGCGGCGCAGCCAACGGTGCGCGAGGTGACAGCAGCGCGCCACTGTCATCGACTTCGCACGACGAAAATTTCATTCCCGCAGGCAGCATGTTCGAGGGTGTCTCGATCACCGGCCTCGACGCGCCCACCGCTTCTGCCGCACAAAAGTCTCCGACACCCATGCTCGTTCGCATCAAGCATGAGGCGATCCTGCCGAATCTCGCCAGCTATGACATCAGCGAGTGTTTTGTGCTGCTGTCGGGGCACGGAGAACTTAGCAGCGAGCGAGCAAAACTGCGTACTGAGACCCTGAGCTGTGTCAATTCAGATCGAACCGTCATAGAAGCAAAACTGGATGGTTTTGCGGTCGGCGAAGACGGAAAGGTGGGCCTACGCGGCCGCCTTGTCTCGAAGCAAGGCGCTGTGATCGCGCGCGCGCTCCTCGCGGGGTTCTTGTCCGGCATCGGCAAAGGACTACAGCCAACAGCAGTCATTCCGCTTACGGGCGGCGCAAGCGCGCTCTCCAGCACTGCAGGTTTGACCGATGTGTTGGAGGGTGGTGCCGCCGCTGGTGCCAACACGGCGCTCAATCAGATCGCCAAGTTCTATCTGGATCAAGCCAAGGAAATGTTTCCTGTCGTCGAGATCGACGCTGGACGGAAAGTCACCATCGTACTGGTGCGCGGCACCTCTGTGAAAAAGCGCTAAATATGCCTACTCTTCTCATCAGCAAAATCGGGACTCGCTTAGCCTCCGTCAACCGTGGCTTAATCGTTGTTGCGACGCTAGGCCAGTTGGCGGGATGCGCTTCGTTACTCAGTGACGGCGCAGCATCCTTCAGTTGCCCGGCTGATGCGCAGGGCGTAACCTGTATGTCGCCGCGCGAGGTGTACGGCCTCACCCACAACCGTGACTCGATCAGCAATTCGCAGCTCAATCGCGGTGGCACCGGTATCACCGGTCGGTCGGCCACACTCGAAGGCGCTAGCGGCGTTACGCCACGACAAATTGCGCGTGGCCAATTACAAGGGCCAGGCGTCACTTTGGATGATCTTGCCGCGCTCTACCGGCCACAGATTGCACCCGGTCTGGCTTTTACGCCGATTCTCGAAGCTGCTCAGGTTCAACGGACTTACGTCGCGCCGTATGTCTCACCGACAGGTTCACTGGTTGCGCCCGGCAAGGTCTTCACCGAAGTGACCCCGCGCCGCTGGCGCGTTGGCGAAAGCATGATCAAAGGCTCTTCGGTCGCTGCGCCGTTACGAGCGATCCAGCAAGAACAACGTCCGGACGCCACGCAGGGTGGCCCCATCCTCTCGACGACACGGCCAGGCACCGATGTCGATCAACCCGCTCTTTCCGGTTCTTCATCAGAGCCGAAGGTACCCGCGCAGTAGGTTCCCTGCTCGCCATAACAACGAGAAAACAAACCATGTCTATGAAATCAATCTGGAATCGAAATGAAACTCAATATCTCTCAAAACGTTGTTGTGACCCTTCTCATCGGCATGATGATCACAGGCCTGGCAGTTGCCGGTACCGGCGGTACGACTGAATTTGGCGGTGTCTACACGACCGTCCAAGGCTGGTTGTCCGGAACTCTCGGCAAGTTGCTGGCGCTGGTGTTCCTGGCCGTCGGCGTAGCGGTAGGCATCGCCAAGCAAAACCTGTTCGCGTTTGTCGCGGGCATTGCCTGCGCCTTGGGAATAAACGCAGCACCGACCATCATTGATGGCCTGATCACCGCCACGCTTCCACTCTAAGTATTTGGCGCGATGACCTCGCTTCGCGCAAGCGAAGCGAGGTAGTTCAGCAATCCGGACGAACGTCCGACTCTTAACAGCCGACCCCCAATGTCCACTGCCACGGTACGCACTTCTTACGAACGCAACTGGACATCCAAGGATGCGCCGCCGCATGCGTTTGACCCTGAAGAGGACGCAATCTTTCTCAACGACTCTTTGCAGCAAGAGGCGTGGGGAAAAGTCTTCGAAGCCAATCTGCTGGTCGGGCTCGACGAACAAACGCTTGCGCGTATTCAGACTACGCTCGCCGCCGATCTGCCGCCCGGCAGTTTCATCCAGTTCGCGCTCTTCGCCTATCCGAGTGCCGAGACCATTGTCACGCAATATCTGGCGGCGCGAGACACATTGCTCTTTGATGAAAATCTGGCACCGCGACAACGGGACATTCTTCAAGAGTACGTAGCAAGTCGCGCGCAGATGTTCTCCGACGGTGCCTCGCACCCGATCGTTCGCGGCGACAACGTGCTGTCGAAGACGTTGCGACTCTTCATTGCGATCCGTCAACCAACGTCGAGCAAGGATAAGGCGACCGAAGAAAACAAAGCAATATTCACGCGCTTCAATTCGATTCGAGATGGCCTCAGTTCCATCGGCTTGGGCTTACGTGCGCTTAACGAAGGCGACTACCTGGCGCTGATCCGTAAATGGTTGAAGCCATTTGAGCCGACCGATTCGCACTACGATAACAACTTGCTGCTGGGAGAGCAGTGGCTGGCCCCAGGTGATTCGCTGGACGATGGCGATGACGACAGCGGTGTGGTTCGTGTTAACGACAACCACGTTGCCGTGCTCTCTCTCAATCACCTCCCGAGAGCCGCGTCGGCTTCGATGATGGGCTACCTGATCGGAGATCCCATTCGCGGTTCCGACCAGATCGGTTGTCCGTATGTCATCTCGTGGGCGGTACACATCCCAAATCCGCTGACGTTCACGGCCACCATCAAGAACAAACAGAAAATTGTGAGCTTCCAGGCGTTCGGCCCAATGTTGCGCTACGTACGCAAGCTGGCCGCGCTAAAAGAAGGGCTCGATGTTCTGGCAGATGCGCTCGACAACCGGGAAATGCCTGTCGAGATGAATTTCAGCGTTCTGCTCTATGCCAAAACGCGCGAGGAAGTGCTCCGCCATACGGCGCAAGCGCGCTCGTTTTTCGCATCATTCGAAGTCGATATCCGGCTCGACAAGAAGCTCGCCTATCCAACCCTTAGGAATACGATTCCGCTCTTCACAAGCACTGAGAGCATTGCCGGATCCTATCGCTGGAAGCCGATGGCCTTAAACCACGCGGCGCAGTTTCTGCCGGTCATCGGCGAATGGATTGGCACCCACAGTTATCTGGCCGCTGAGCGCCGCGCCGGCGCGGCGCTGTTGATGTTGTCGCGGCGTCGGCAACCGATGCTGTATGACCTCTATGACAGCACCACAAGCTTCGGTGCCGTGATTTGCGCCGAATCGGGCTCCGGCAAGACGTACCTGTGCAACATGCTCGCCTTGGAGTATCTCTCGAAGGGAGCGAAGGTTTGGCTGTTTGACAAGGGATACAGCTTCGAGGGCTTGACCCAGTACGTCGAAGGCTCGCACATCACCATTAGGGAGGAAAGCGGGCTCTGCTTTAACCCATTCACACGCATCGCGCCCGGTGAACTGCCCGAGTACATCGCGTTTCTGAGCGCGCTGTTGGCCAAGATGGCCGCGCCGCGCGATGGTCTCAATGATGTTTCGATGCGCTACGTGGAAGAAGCGATCAAGGCAGCGTGGGCCAACAAGGCCCAGGCAATGACAATTACTGATGTGGCGGAATACCTCAGCAACAACGAGGATCCTGAAATCCGCAAGATCGGTTTGATGCTGGAGCCCTACACCGCGCGCGGTGCGTACGCCCATTGGTTCGAGGGCGAAAACAACATCGACATGGAAAACGCGTTGGTGACGATTGAGTCACAAGATCTGGAAAACAAGCCAGAGCTGCGTGAAGTCCTGCTCATGCAAATGCTCGCGCGCATCGCGGATGACATGAAGACAATGCCGCGGAGTCGGCCAAAAATTCTGCTCTTCGATGAGGCGCGAGACTTTCTTGAGAGCGAAGCAACCGCGAAGGTTCTGGAACGCTTTTATAGCCAAGTGCGTAAGCACAACGGCGCGCCGATCATCGTGCTGCAGTCGTTGTTTCAGCTCTACAACACCCCGGTTGGACGCATCATCGAGAGCAACGCACCGAACCGCATCGTTCTCAAACAGCTCTCGGTATCAATTCAGGAGGCGCGTGCAACCGGCAAGTGGCCGATTGGCGAGCACGGCTATGAACTGATGCAGTCGGTCGCACTCGCGGAAGGCAAATACGCGGAAGCCTTCTTCTTCAACGAGGCGACCGGCTGGGGCGTAGGACGAATCATCGCGGCGAAAGAGTTCGATCTAATTTTTGATACTCGTGGCCCGCGTCGAGAGGCGCTCAATCGGCTGTTGAAGTCGGGCATGACGCTGCGCAAAGCGGTCGTGGCGTTGCTCGCGCTTGAAGAGAAGGATCTAGCAAAACGGAGAACGGAGAATGACTGATCAGTCCAACGTCGACGCACAGACAACCAACGAAATTGCTGCGGCTGTTGCGCAGCCGCAGACGCAGACGCAACGCACCGGCATAAGAGTCTGGGAGGTTGTTGCCATTTCGTCTACGGCGGCAACGGTAGTTTTCTTTGCACTGTTGTGGGCGATTCCACATTACAGCAATTGGTGGCCACGAGACGAAGCACGCCCGATATTTTTTCTTGATGGACAACTGATCGTCCAGTCCAAACTGGCCGCTATCCAACGGTCACCGGAGACGGCCGCGGGTGTCGGCGAAGCGTTTGCAAAGGCGCTGGACGCCTACATCGCTCGACTGTCACAGCAGGGTGCCATCGTATTGAACAAGCGCGCCGCCATCGCATATCCACCTGCTATTGATATTACAGAGCAAGCAGCCAAGGATTTGCAGGTAGTCATCGCTCGTGACGACGTGCGCAGCGCGGCGAGCACGGCGGCGGCCGCCGTGCAGGCACCGACAGCCGCCCCCGCAACTGCGACCGAAAGTGGAGCAAAGAAGCAATGAAACCCAGCTCCAAATTTTCGGTGCTTGCGTCGGATCGACGGAGCAAGCGGCAACGTGCCGCAGCGGCATATGGCGCATGCGCTTCAGGCATCGAAGGGATATGGCACACGCCATCCAAACGACGTCAACTCTACTGGACACTGGCACTGGCGCCGTTCGCCTGGTTTGGCACCGAACTGCTCACAGCGAAAGTGGGCGAATCCTATCGGATTGGCTTCGATCCGCAGATCGAAACTTGCCTTCCGTGGCGCGTGTATTTGGTGACGCCAGTACGTCGTGACACGTCACAGCGGCAAAGCCTGGAGGCGGCGCTACAGCGCAGGGAGCCGTCCATGCGGGGTGCCTTCGTGCAACTTGTTGCGCACGATACAGGGAGTCCAGGTTTTGAGGGTAAGCCACTGGCCAAGATGGTGCTCGGATTGCCAGGTGACCAAATCCGCATCGAGCGAGACCGCTTGTTCGTTAATGACAAGGAATGGGACGCGCTGTGGTTGATGAACCGTTTGCAGTTGGCGCCCGGCTCGCTGGATCGCACTTACACGGTTCCCGAGCAGCATGTCTTCGTAGCCGCCACCGCGCGAAACAGCTTTGATTCACGCTACTGGGGGCCGGTACCGTTTGATCGAATCACTGGAACGGTGACGGCAATTTTCTGATGAAAACGCGCCTCTCCCACTTTGCGTCGTGTGTCATTGCGGCGGGGCTGTTACTGGCAGCGCCGGCGTTGCGCAGCCAGCCCAATCCTACCGCTGTGCCGACGTTGGCGAACGACTCCAAACAAGCTCTGCAACAGTTGTCGACCGACGACGCCGCTGCGTTGGACCGAATGACACGACGCACACAGCCGGGCGCAGGCGGTTCACAGCAAACAGATGCGACCAAACAGGCCGTTGCCGGTATGCCCAGCTTTCGACAGGAATCAGTCAATTCGCTGGCTGCCGCTGCGATGCGCGAGATCGAGAACGGAGACGTTGTTGGTAATCCCAACACTCAGTTGATCGATAGTGCGCGCCTGTTTGTGTTCATTTCTCTCGGGATGCCAGAGGGCGAGCTCAAGACGCTCTTTCGTCAAGCCGCCAACGATCCAGGTGTGGTGTTCGTATTGCGCGGCTATGACGTGCCGTACCTGAGCCGCACGGTGACTCGGGTGCATCAGATAGCCGGTGAGCCGAACGTGAACGTCATCATTGATCCCACGATGTTTCGTGAGTACGAGATTGATCGCATTCCGGTCTTTCTGGGCAAACAATTGAATGCGCAAACGGCCTATGGCGCGAAACCTTCGTGGTTTCGCGTAGTCGGCACCGTGAGTGTTACCGGCGCTGAGTCGCTCATTGCGGAGGGGCGTGGATCTCGAACAACCCAGTATGGCCCCACCTTCGCAATCAGCGAACCCGATGCACTTGCTGAGTTTGAAAAGCGAGCAGCGCAGGTGGATTGGACACAGGAGATGCAAGGTGCCGCCGACCGTTTGAAGCAAGCCAAATTACCGTTCATGGATTTACCTGCGGCGAAACACGCCAGGGTGCGCAGCGTCGATCTCACGATCATGGCCCAACAGAATCTGGCGCTTCCCGATGGTCGCGTTTTTGTGCGAAAAGGCACCCGAGTCAATCCACTCGACTACATCACGCTGGCGCACGACTACCTCATCTTCGACGGCACCGACGCAGATCAAATTGCGATAGCGAAAGGCATCCTCAAAACCGCACGTAAACCAGTGTTCATGATGGTGACCCGATTCCCAGATGCGGAAACCGGCAAACCGCTTCTCCACGAACAATTGGGCCAGTCTGTCCACAACCTGACCAATCAGGTCGTGGATCGCTTCCAACTTGAGTCCGTGCCCTCTCTGGTGGTTCAAGACGGCAAGGCGCTGCAAGTCAAAGAAATCGCCACCAATGCAAAACAATGAACACAAAACGCATCACCACACCGGGGTCGGCGCGCGGAATTTCGCGCCATGCCATCAAGGTCGCGGCGTACAGCCGAGAGTACACCGCGATTTCGCATGCCGTCCATATGACTATTCGATCATTTCGACCCGGCGAGAACCCACGCCGACAACTCGAACCCGCGTTCGATGAACTGAAAGAAAAACTATCGCTACCTCACGATCCGAAAGAAACCAATGAGCGAATTGCCACCATCGACCTCGTCTACACCATCGTCTACCTCATTGTGGAGTTCAATCACGCAGGGGCTGCGCCGCCTGTTTTCGCGGCGCAAGAAATCCCCGCTTAACGCTGTCGAAGTTCCAGAGAACGCGACGGAGGCGACGGCACTTGTCATGGCGATGCGTGGCTATCACGCAATAGCGCTTGAATACTTTCGTGAGCGGCGCGGAGAGTCACAGTGGAAGTGGTTCAAACGCGCCCTGATTACCGTGATTAGCGGCACCAGTTTCGTCTTGTTTGTCACTGAGTACTTCAACCGCGCCGGCACTACGCCCGGGTTCCTCAAAGACGAAGCGGCTGCGGTAGTGACGATCCGCGGTGCAATTGGCGAAGACACCTACGGCAAAGCGTCGATCATCATTCCGCGGTTGACCAAGGCATTCCATTCATCACGCACGAAGGTGGTCATCCTTCGCATTGACACGCCTGGCGGCAGTCCAACCGATGCTGAGCGGATTTACAAGACGCTCGAAGATCTCAAGCATGAGACCGGCAAGCCGGTCATCGCGGTCATTGAGGGTGTCGGCGCGTCAGCGGGCTACATGATCGCAATGCATGCCGACAAAGTCTATTCGGGCCAGTATTCGCTCGTGGGCAGCATCGGGGCGTTCCTGTCAACCTGGGATGCCAGCGGTTTCATTGCGGAACATAACGTGAAACAAAACTCGTTCGCGTCAGGGCCGCTCAAAACCATGGGCCAGACGTTCGCGGCGATGACTCCGGAGCAGGCGAAGAAGGCGCAGGCAATCGTAGATCACCTTGGTGAAATGTTCGCGGCCGACTTCCTCAAAGCGCGCGACGGCAAGCTTAAACAGCCGAGCCGTTACTACACCTCGGGAGAGGTCTGGCACGGTGACCAGGCGCTGGCCATTGGTTTGGTGGACGGAATCAAGAGTGTCGAAGCGGTGGCACGCGAATACGATGCGCCAATCAGCGAGTATGGTCCGGCCCCGGCACCGCCATTCGCTGGCGGCTTCCTGAGCTCGTTTGTCGATGCGGTCGCCCGATCAGTGATTACGCAGGTTCGTTCGACCGCAGTTCCGTCGCTATGAATCTCCTTTGGCAGGTCGCGAAAGCTCTCCGTGTGATTGCGCTGATGGCTTGCTGCGCTCCATTGTTGGTAGCGGCACAGACAACGATTTCAAGTCCGAAGGCGTTGATGTGTCCCGACGCGAAGGTGCTGACCAATATTCACAAACAGGTGTGCTGGTCGGCCATGTTTCCCATTCGCATCATGGGTGTCACCATGGGTGGCGGTTCGAAGCCCGATGGCAGCGCCTCGCGCGCGTTCTGTGCATGTGGCGGAGACATCACTCGTGGTCGTCTTCCAACAGTGGGCTTTTCGGTGGGGCTCTACCTGCCGCTGCGCGTGGTTGAGGTGGTACGCAAACCCTACTGTTTTCCTTCTCTGCAGGGTCTGGAGTTGACCAACAACAATGTTGTCGCGGGTGGCTCCCGCGCGATGGGTGGATCATTCTCGATACAGGATGGGCCGTACAAAACTGAGACCGGTTTCTACAACTTCCATTACCTCGCGTATCCGCTCGCAGCGCTCATGAATTTGTTTGACGCGCCAGCGTGCAACGTGGGCGGCTTCACGAACCCGGATGTCATGTTCATCGGTGAGGCGCTGCCGAATTGGTACAACGATGAGCTGGGCGCAATGTTGTCGCCGGAGAACATCCTGTTCGCCAATCCTCTGGCGATGGCGGCAGCGCCCATTGACTGCGCAGCGCTCTCGACCGCGACAACTGGCACCAACTTCAGTGATTCGCTTTACTGGGCCGCTGGATGCTGGGGTGGAATGTATCCGTTGACCGGCACCGCAGCGAATCAATCGCTTTCTCGGACGACGTCGCTACTCGCGACGCGGGCCATTTTCCTGCTGAGTCGAATTGGTCTGGTCAAACGCACCATCGGGAATGACGCGCTTTGTGAAGCGCAGGTGATGCCCATCATGCGTAAAGCGCAGTACAAGATGCAGATGCTTTTCCCGGTACCGGAGTCACGCAGCGCGATCAACATGGCCACTGCACCGCAGGTGGCAACTACGCCACAGACACCGGAAATAGATCCATCGGCATTCAATACATCGTCACGCGCCTGCTCGCATCCGATCGGTAAGAACACTATGCAGTGGGGCGAGTGGCGAGCTCGCCCGGCCACCGGTGAAGATGCGGTTTATCTGCTGTTCCAGTGGGTAGATTGCTGCATTGGAAAGGTGCCAGGGCTGTGAACGAAACACCGCAACTGTCGCCGCAAAATACCACCGCTGAAGGGCCAACGCTGCGCGAGGCGTTCATGCGTGTTTGTGCGACTGTTGTCGCATCGGCACATCTCGCTACCGGAAGCTTTGCAATTGTTCTGCAGTACCGCAATGTGGTTCCGGCACTGCCGCAGTGGACGACGGCGCTGTCACAGTACATGTCGGCACGTACGACGCTCGCGTTACTGCCCTTCGTCCTGGCCAGTCTGCAAAAGCAGGCGGCTGCACAAGCGACCCCACCCCCTCCACCGTCCGGTGTCACCGAGCCCACGGGTGTCGGCAACTATGCGACGCAAGGCCAGGCAGAAGGGGCTCGGATGTTGCAGGGAGCGGCGGCGGCGTCGAGCCGTGCGATATCGGGAGCAACGCCCGGTGCCGGGCAAACGAGTGACTCATCGCAGTTGTTTCTCCGTGAGTGGATCCCCGGTGCCACCGGCGACGTGAGCCGCTATCAAAGTGTGCTCGCCGATCCCAAGACGATGAAAGATGCTGCCATGCAGGCGCGCCGCAATGCGCTGGCCAACGGTTGCACCACGACAACTTTCGCTCCCCTGGAGACCAATCGAATCGTACTCGCCGTCAACATGTTTCGTGTGACGTTGATACCAATCCTTGACGCCAACGCCCAACCCACAGGTCGCTTTAACGAACAATTGTCGACCGCGCCAGACGTTGTATACAACGTACCGTTGGAGTGGGGGGCAATCGGATTCGGCCGGACACGCAAGATCGACGTTTCGCTCGCAACGGCAACACAGCCCGGCGTGCGCGCGGTATTGACGGGTACGCCGTTTTACGCGCCGTTGGATGGTTCGCACTTCATCTACAACGTTCGCATCACGCAGGGCAGCGGCACCATCACCACGCATGGAGCGTTGAAGAGCGGCTATATCCCGACCGGGACACTGTCGACGGTCGGTGGTCAAGCCGCGATCACCGCAGACCTCTACCGAGCTGATCGTGACTATTACCAGCCGACATCAACGGGTTGTCAGCCCGACCCCCAGTTCTGCGTGCTCAACGGCGTTAGTTTCTGCGCCGCGCCTAACACCGGTATCTACCCGGACTTATGGCTGGCGAGGCCGAATCACAACGAGGCATTCGTCACCATTCAGGACAGCGCCGCACGCCCCAAACCCAGTGTCGGCGACTCAAATATTCAGCAGATCATGGCGCGATCACGGAACGTGATCGACGGCACGGATCCCATTTGGTCGGAGACTTTCAGCGGTTGCACCGTGACACCGACGTCGTCTCCCGGACAGACCATTACCAAACGTATTCCTGACATCCGCACATGCAATGATGTGCGGATTGCGCCAGATGCCACGACCTGTTCCGGTACGCGCAGGCTCGCGTTCTCGCCATTGGCAATGGCGCAACATGCCATCCGCGTCCGCTACTTCCAGAACGTGCAGGTGCCCATTCCGAACACGGTGCCTCAGCAGTATTCAACGCGCGTTGATCCCTACGTTTATACCGGGTCCGTGAATGTGAATTTCGCGCTGATCGGCGCGGCGAGTTACTACACCAGCACGCCAGATGCGAATGGTGTTTTCGCGCAATATGAAATCAATCGGCTCGCGGCGGATCCGAGCACGTCCATTCCCTACAACATCGGCTTTGCGACAGTCGGGGCTGGCACCGTGAGCGGTAGCATCATCACGAACGGGGAAGCAACCGACAACTGGCTGCTCAATGCAACCGTTGAAGCGGTGGGTATCACCGAAATGAACGTGCTTGTTGACTACTATCAAGTCGCCCTGAACGACATCGCGGGTTGCAAGGCATATTTCGATGCGGTTGGAGATGGATTCTGTACCGCACCGCAAATGTCCTGCACCGACAATCGTGGCAGTTGTACGACCGTTGGTGCCGTCATTTTTTGCACCACCGGTGGCCCGGCCCAAGGCATTGCCCGTTTGCTCGCAAAGTGGGGCCCCACAGATTCGGCGCGACAAAACCCAAATGACCCGACGCAGATGATTGCGGGGGCCGGCGCAATTGAACTCGCGCCCACCATGTGCTTTGCAGCAACCGCCGGCCCGCTCGATTGCTCTCGCCTTCGCCAGGGCGTGGGTGGTTGCTACGTCGACGCGCAAGGCGTAACGCAGTGCATCAGCGTCGACGGAACGCAGTTCGCCTCCCACTTCGGGGATCCGAAGTATGTTGACGACTGCGCGGCGCGACAAGACGCGAGTGGTCGACCGTTGTGGAACAATGCAGCATGCGAGCTCGTGGACCGGCAAACCTGTATGCCGGGTCAGCAGGGGCTGTTCTCCGGGACGTGCTACACGCGAACGGTGACCTACGATTGTGGCGAGACGACGACGGTAACGTTACCTGGCGGTTCCGCGCTTACTCAGAGTTGCGGTGGCCCGATTCGATGCATGGGTACACAGTGTCACAACGTAACCACTGAAACCAACACGGACTTCGCGCAGGTTTCGGCGAAGCTAACTGCGTTGGACTTGTCTCAACAAGATATCGGGTGTCTGGAGACCGACGGTTCGCCGCCTACCAGTGCTACGGCTTCGTGCACGCTTCGCCTTTTCTCGGGCAAGACGCGCATGTGCAAGATCGCGATCGGCTCCCCGGGATCGACCATTGGCATCGGCGTTGATTGCTGCCAGCAGGGCGAAGAGGCGGCGGCGGGTATCGACGTTGGCAAATACCTGCAGCTCATCATTCTCATGTCACGTGCGGCGAAAGATCCGATCATCGCCGCTTTGCTCGCCAAAATTCCCGGCGTGCCGAGCGTGATAGACGCATTCAGCACGGCGGGTAGCACCGTTACCAGCGGTATTGAGGCGGTGACGGAGCCGATCGCCACTGCCTTCAGTAGCCTCGCATCACAGTTCGGTTTTGGCGCGGCGAGCGTCGCCGAGGTGAGCGCCGCAGAGGCTGCGATGTCACTGCAGTTGCAGATATCAGGCGGTGTTGCCACCGCTGCAGCAGAAGCCACGTCTGTTGTTGGCGGTGTTTACACCGAGGTCATCGCGAAGATCCTGACCGAACTCTTTGGCAAGGAGGCCGGAACGGCATTCCTCGGCGCAATGGCCAGCAGCGCACCGCTTGGCCAGGCACTGCAGATGCTCAACACCATTTTCATGATCTATTCGATCATCAAAATCCTGGTGGCCATCATCTTCAAATGCACCAAAGAAGAACTTCAGCTCGGGATTGACCGCAAAATTGGCAACTGTGCCGTTGTTGGCGAATACAAGGAAGGCGTTTTGGGCCTTGTCAAACAGCGCGTGTACTGCTGCTACAAATCTCCGTTATCGCGCATTATTGCGGAGCAATTGCGCAATCCTCCAACGGCACGGCCGCCAGGGCAAAGCATTGGTGGCGGCTGGGGTGATGTCAAAGCGCCGAAGTGTGCGGGATTCTCCGAAGAGGAAATTGCTTCCGCTGACTTCAACCGTATTGACCTGACGGAGTGGCTCATTCGCCTGCAGCAAAGTGGCATGCTGCCATCCTCTGACGCACAAGCTGAAGTGAAGTACGGCCCTGGTGCAAAACGGGTACCTGAGCGAATCACAAAGGGAGCCCCCGGACCCTACGGCGACACGTCGCCCAAGCAAGCTGTCGAGCGATTGATGACTGCTGCTGGCAGCGGCGGCGCATTTACCGACGGAGCGAAGGCCATCGAAAAACAACCTGTTTGCTACAACAACCCGGCGCTGATGCCGTGGTATCAGAAAGCGGTGAAGCCGGAAGACATCATTGTTCCCATCGGCGGCACGGGAAGCTCCGCCTCGTGTGGCAACGGGTGTATTCAACTCACTCTCGGTGAAATTACCGACAACAATCTGGCTGGCAACAACTGCGCCGTACCGTATCGCCAATTCTTCGACGTGAATGTGTATCGCCCAGATCTCATCACGCGAGCGGAATTGGTCGAAGGGTATTGGGATGACAAGATGCAGATTGACATCAACGGTCAAGTCGTCTTTGAGTCGCAGAACTGGAATCTGGCGCGTTGCGATTACGGTATTACCTGGTGCTTCGGCACGCTGAGCACGCCGAACTTTTGTGACTACTTCAGCCATGGTCGCCCCACCAGCGACGGCATGAGCACCTGGACGTATCAAAACCAGCCGATTGACGTCACCAGTTACATCAAACAGGAGGGCAATATCCGCATTTCGACCAACGCCAAGACAGGTGGTCGTGGCGAAGCCTATGCGCGAATGCGCATTTATTACACCAATGGGGCCGTTCCCAATCCCGCGTCATCGGCTGACTGCATCACCCCCCCTTAAACGAATATGAACGATCATCACACGCAGGCTACGCTTCTGCATTTACTGCTCGCTGCTGCTTCCGCACTAGCGCTGGCCGCGTGCGGTACCACCGCCGTGAAATCCGATGGGTCGCGAATGACCCGCGCGGATATGGATCGCGCTGAGGATGTGGTCGAAATGTCGGCGGCAACGATGATGTACCGCAACTCAATGAATCGGCAGGCACTGTGGAACGTTGCGCTCGGCAAACATGCTGCCAATCTAGCAGCAGGTGCGGCGGTGACCGACGCGGTGAGCAGTAGTGGTGCCGCTGGGTTGGGTGATCTGAGTGCAGCGGTTGCCGGCATCGAAATCGCGCGTCGCGTCGCGGGCAGCGGTGGCGGTGGTTTCAGCGCCGCGCTCATTGGTGTTAACTTGGTCACCGGACTGGTGCAGTCTGAAGCGGATCAGCGTCGACGGGAACTGCGCACGATGTCATTACCGTACCTTGCCGTCACCTTCGTCGAAACGCCACCAAGCGGTCAGGAGGCGCAAATCGCCATCCAAAGGGTGTCGGATCGCATCGAAGCGCTCCGCGAGCGTCTTGACCGGATTTCGGGCTGCCACGGGGCTGTTTGGCGTGGCAACGCGGTGCGTAACTTCGAACGTTATCGCTGGGTGGCGTGTACGGGAGACAGCGCACGCAGAGCTAACGGCGGCGGTCGATCCGTTGTTAGCGTACAACCCCCGAAAACTGCGCTCGCCCCGGCAGCGAAACCGGGTGACGTCGCAGGCACCATTGAGTACCAGCTCAACGGCTTTTTGGGCAGTCCACTGGATGCAACGGAGTCGGAGCGCACCAATCCCCGGTTTGCCCGCTACGGTGCGGCTGCGGCCGTAGAGCTCTACAAAGCGATGAAGGGCGAACTGCCAGACGATGCCTGGATCATGTTTTCTGGGCCATCCACTGGAAGCGGTCGCTCGTCGCTGTATATCGGTCGCGGACAGACTCCGCTGACGGAATATGTGTTGTGACGATGACTGTCACTATGCCCAGACGTACGATTTCGCCAGCGCTGTTGGCGCTTGTCGTCGGTCTGACCGGGTATTCGGTTGTTACGCATGCTCAAGTCCCGAGTCAGAACGCCAATCCGAGTGCGGACGTACGACGAATCGACAACGCAACATCCGGCGACAGCGCCGACGGTGCTGGCTGGTTCTGGTATCGCGATCGCCTGATTGTGCCGCGCGTCGAACCGAAGCCCGAGGCAGCTGTGCCGCCGACAAAAGTTCCGGATAGAAAACCAGACCGGATCGTCGTCAAAACACCCGATCCGGTGAAGCCTGCGCCACTCTCGGTTGCCTGGTTGCAGGAAAACCTTGAGAAGTATCGGATCAAGGCCATTGATGAGCCGACCACTGAAAACGTGGCCGTATTTGCGTTGCTAAACAAGGTCTATCTCGATAAGGCAGACCGGTTCGAGCGCGCCGTCATGAAGGCCGTACGAACGGATCCGCTGCTCGACGAAAACAACCGCTTTCCGCGCGCCACGGCGATGCGCGCATTTGCCATCTCGAACAGTTCCGAGGCCAGATCCGGCGTCATCAAGGAACTGGCAAAAATTGGTGGCTTGTTCTACTTCTACGACGCGAAGTGTCAGTGGTGTCTGATGCAGACGCCGGTGATCGAGCAAGCCGCCAAGCGGCACGGTTTGGTCCTGCGTTACATCTCAATGGATGGCTCCACGATAGCTGGGGTACCGAATTTTCTGGTCAACGAAGGTCAGGCACAGTCGTGGGGGATCAAGGTCACTCCGGCCATCGTCTACGCGATACCCCCCAACAAAGGCATGATCCTCAGTCAGGGGTTGGTCTCACTCGATTCACTGGAGGAACGACTGATACTTGCCGCCGAGTCGGAAAACATGATCAGCGAGAGCATGCTCGCAAAAATTGATCCCACCGCCAAGGGGGTGCTGACCACCGACGATATGAACAATCCGGTTCTACGCGAGATTGGCGATGATCCCGCGAAGATGGTGGCGTATCTCCGCCAGAAACTCGACCTTCGGCTCACGGGTACGCCCGATGATTCGCTGCCACCCGTGCGAATGCCAAGCAACATGAATCTGCTGCAACCACTGTCACCCAGCACGACGCAGGCAGCGGCGACCATCCTTGCCAGCCAACAGTCGGCGGCTCAATCCAACATCACCACACCGCGAGGCTCCAATGCGCAATCGCCAAGGTAACCAACGTTCACTGCTCCTCAGAAAACTCACTGCCGTTATCACGGCTGCGGCGTTGTGCTGCGCATCGCTGCCGACGCAGGCCGATCTTGGCGGCGCGCTAGATTCAATGTTCGTCACGGCGACCACCCGCCCCGGTGTTTATCAGTCGCAATCCCGGATGGGTCTGGTGGGCGGTTCGTTCACCATGGGGGGGGCGAACAAGACAGTCAACATTATCAACTTCACGCCCCCACGGATCGAGGCCGGGTGCGGTGGTATCGATTTGTTTCTGGGCAGCTTCAGCATGATTTCGGGTGAGCAGTTCAAACAGCTACTAAAACAAATTGGATCCGCAGCAGCAGGGTATTTCTTCGAGCTCGCGTTGAAGACGATGTGCCAGCAGTGCGCTGATGTTCTGACCAGTTTGCGGAACTACGCAAATCTGATCAATCAATCCAACATAAACAGTTGCCGCATTGCACGCGGCGCGGTCAATGATCTTTGGGACGGCGCTGGCATGGCGCAACGCAAGGATGACAAGGGTCAGACCATCGGTACGACAGATAGTCTCTTTTCAGATTTCACGAGCGCGATGAGTAGCTTTTCTTCGCTGTTTGATCGAAGGCAGGCAGAAACGACCACTGGAGCATCGAACCCCGACGCGTACAACTTGGTCTGGCGCATGCTTGCGAAGGGCAGGGCGACCGAAGGAACCAATGGGTTTGCGACATCAGACGGCGCGATGGGGCAAGTGCTCATGTCAATGACCGGAACGGTAATCAATGGCAATACCCCACAGAACTGCACGGGTGCCGGCACGAGTGCAAGCGCTCAAAACTGCAAAGGGCCGTCAATGGTTCGGGTTGCTCGTCTTGACTTTGACGACTTCTTTGAGGGTAGCGCTGGACGCAACAAGAAGCAGTGGGTGTGCTCGGACTCGTCGAATTTGAGCGATCCCACCGCTTGCCAAGATGTGATTGAAGGCAACTTCAATTGGATCGGTGCACGAGGCTGGGTGCATCAACGACTCTTCGGCAGTACCGATGAAACAGACTTCAGCGAGCGGCCCGGATCTCTGGTGTACGCAGTGATCAACAATCAACCGTTGATGCCCAATGGTGATCTCGCCAAATTCGTTTCAATGTCGACGCTGCCTCTGTATTCAGCCATGCGTCAACTCAAAGACAAAGAGGCTGTGCGCACGTACGCAGTATTCGTCCGGGAGTACTACGCGAGAGATGTGGCCACCCGACTCATGCAGAGCCTGCTCGAAGCGGTTTCGCGCGCGAAATCAGATTCTGAGGTGAGCGCACCTCCAGACTGGGCCAATACGCTTGACAAAATTCGTGGCCAAATCGCAGCCCGGCGGCCGAATCCGCAGGAACATCTGGTGATGAACAAATACATCCGTGATTACATCAGTGTCGTTAATGCAAGTGCGACTGCTGGATTACTTTACGCAGGCGACACGGCCGGCATGAATTACCGCTAAGACATGCAGTTCACCGTTTATTCCTTTGGGGACATCAGCACACTGCGCGCAGCGCTGGTTGCGGTTTCGATGATGTTCGATCCCGCGAACAATCAATTGTTCGTTTCCAACTCCGCGATCTGGGGTGCGGGTGCGGTGTTGGGCATGAGCCTGTTACTCGGCGTCATCGTGATGACGGGCGTTGGCATCATGCGTGCCGAATTTCCGGCTTACCACCACTTGCTGATTCTCACGATTCTTTACTGCGTGTGTTTCGTGCCAAAGGCACGAGTTCAACTTGAAGACAAGATATCCGGCGCGGTGGCTGCTGTCGACAACGTGCCGCTTGCGATTGCTATGAGCGCGGGCCTCTTCTCGGGAGCGATCAGTCGGGTCTCTGACGGTATCGAAACCGCCATATCTGCGACTGATCCGAACTACATCGCGGTTGGATCGGACGGATTTCTTTCGCCGTTGCGACTATTGCACTCCATGCGCAACATTGCCAGTGGTATGCCAGTCCTGGCACCCACGATCCACAACAATCTGATGCGCTATGGATTTAGCTGCGTGCAAGATGCTGGTTTGAGTCTTGACACGCTGAAACGATCAGACGATTCACTCGCAACGTTTCTGCAGAACGGTCAAGGCGTTGTCATCTACGTTTCGCCGAGCACACCGACATCAACCGGTACAGAAATGACATGCAGCTCGGCTGGGCCGATGATCCTGGCTGACATTGGCAACTTTCAGTCGGTTCCAGTAGGGGGCACGTCGCTAAGCGGCTTGGAAGCCGCACTTAATGCGCGAGTGGCCACCAATGCTTCGATGAGCGGCATGGGTCTTAGCGGTCCGCCTGCGCAAACGTTCACTCTGTACACCTGGCAAAACTCGTACGCCTCAGTAGTCGGTACGAGCTCGGCCGCTGCGGCCAGATCCCAGCAATTCATGCAGCAATCCATCGGATCCGGATACGTGATGGGTGCGTTTGGTTGTCAACGTACCGTCTTTGAGGAATTCGTGCGCTGTGCCAGTCCGATGATTGCTGCGCAAGAACAGGCACGCGGTGACGCAGTGGCGGGGGCGACCTTCTATCAAAAACTCGCGATTCCGGTCGCGAACTTGATGATGTTCATTTTCTTTGCGGCGTCGCCAATCGTAATCGCAGTGGCCTTCTTCATGGGCATGGCGGGGATGCGAGTCCTGGTCATGTATCTGATGTTTGGGTTTTGGTCACAGGCATGGATGCCGTTCGCGAATATCGTCAACTTCTACATCCAGCGGGGATGTCGAGAAGACATCATGCAGTTGTTGATGTCTTACAACGGAGTGATTCCGCTCGAAGCACTCAACCAGTTCTACGACAAAGTAGGCACCCGCCTTCAGGTCGGTGCAGACATGTTGTCTGCGACACCTATGATCTCGCTAGCACTCATGACAGGTTCAATATTTGCGATCTCGCAAGTGGCCAATCGAATGAGCACTGCCGGTGGCGATCACTATGACGAAAAAGTGAATGCGCCTTCTGGGATCAGTAATGGCCCGGCAGTGAGCGTGGGCGGGGCTCAGTCGGCACCTGTCGGATCGCAAGGGTGGCAGGCCGTCGCGTCTACTGGGGGCGGAGCTGGGGGCCTTTCAATCAATCCTCTCGGTGACTTCTCGTCGACGACATCGATCTCGTCTACTTCGTCATCGGCTGCAAGCGGAGTTACCAGTCGGGCTGTTTCAAGGACTGCCTCTGCGCTCAAGGGCATATCTACTGCAGTGGGTGGCGTTGTGAGCAACACCTCAAGCGCGGGATCTGGGGAGACAACCACCGAAGGGCAAGGCGTTTCCGGATCCGGAACGCGCTCCGTCACAGGCGGAACAGGTACATCAATTACGGACAACCGCTCCGTGGGTTCGGAGTTCTCAAGGGGCACTGGGGAAGAGGGGCGGAGAACAAACACGTCTGAGTTAGCCGCGGGTGCCAAGCTCGGTGCAGGCGGTGGAAAGTCACCATTGGCCGTCAACGCCGGCGGAAGCATCGCAACAACAATTGCCGAGGCGGACAAAGAGAATCGGGACAGCAAGAGCAAGTTTGACAGCAACATCGCGCTTGCAAATAAGCGGATGACGGAAAACAATTTCGGCGGAGCTATTCAAGCTGTGCAGGATGCGCGCAAGGCGTTACAGAGCATGTATGCCGTTAACTCGTCCGATACCGAGTCGTTATCCAAGGCGGCGCAGCAGTTGGATACGATTGCCTCAACGTTGCAGGAAGCAACGTCGTTCTCGCAATCAGCAAGCCTTGGGGCCGCGACCAACAGCACACAGAGTTTCAACGCTGGCCGGTGGACACAAGCAAAGGAGCAGCAGGTCGGTGGGCCGCAGGAAATCCGCGCCGCAGCCGATACCGGCGAGAGCTTTACGAACGACGCAAAGGCAAAAATGAGTGAGCCTGTCGCTGCGCAAGTTGACGCAGCACTTGCCAAAGCAGTTGAAAACAAAGCAAAGCAATACGAAAGTGCAGGGGCAAGTCCCAGTCTTGCAAGCGAAACTGCGCGGTTGGAGGTCTACGCGAATGCTGGCTCATACGCTGCGAGTGCCACTAGCGGCAATCCTACCGCTCAGGCGTTGCTCGCCGTCTCCGCTGCAGCCACGCAAAACAACGCTTTGGGAAACCCAGGGGTGGCATCCGATATGCTCAAAGGCATAGATCTGATCGGTCAAGCTGAAGCGAAAACTTCGGGCGCGAGTGCGTTGGAATCCGCAGCACCGGCGGTTAATGCGGGCACCATTGCGTCGACAAGTGCCACGGCTGATCAACGCCTATCCACAGCATCCCAGATAGAAGACAGAGGTCGCGATATTCAAGCCATCGGGGCTCCGCAGACTCAAGCTCAAAGCTACACCCGCGCCGTGAATCAAGCGCGCTGGTTCGGCTCGGGTCAAATGGGTGTTGCTGGCGGGGGCAGCGGTATTGAAAACCGTGCGCGCGAATCGCAGCGCACCACGACGCCAGAAACGATACGCAGGTTAAAAGAAGGCTTTTCTGCCGCTACCGAGCCGCGTAAAAGCTACGGAGAAACGGGGGGCGAGGTGATCGCAGATGCGGTGAAAAGCAAGCTTCGCGACGACGAGGACACTGGAAAGGGATATCCAGGCAGTGCGGTTGTTAACGCACCGCCCATAAAAGGAAAGGGATAGCGATCCGAGGTGGTGTCGACTAGAGCGTCATGCGACCGTTGTCACGTCCCCAATAGCGCATGCCGGAGCGCGACTCATCGTCCACAAACAGATCATGGTTGTCGCCGTCCGGCGTTAAGTCCGCGCCGTCCTTTTTGAGGCCGACCACAAACAGAACGGCGAAAGCCGCGACCAACAGTAGAAATAAAAAAAGTCCGAAAGTCATAGCGTTACCCATATTTTTTTTGTTTGTTGCGACGGCACAAACGTCCGCTCTGTAGTGCGCCAACAGTACGGCAGCTGCGTGCTGCCGTCAACTATGTTTGTATGTTTTCTACCACTAAATAACGCATCCCGTTGTATCGGGTTGACGTAACGCCGGTCTGTGGCTGCCCTAGACACCGCTCTTTCACTTCTCACGCCGATATAGTTGGCGCGCTGCGCACCACCGCCTGTCGCACTTACCTCTCCTGCATAGCACTGATTCGATGGGCGAATCCGGCTGCACAGGAGAGAAATATGGCAGTGATTGAAACCTCCCACGACGGTGGTGAGTTAACGAGTGGGAATTACGGGCAATTCTTTGCGCCGATATCGTCAGATGCAGTTGATGCGCTGGTGGCCAAGTATCAGCAAGCTCGCGACAGCATAGGCGAGATCGCGGCTTACGCACGGGAAAACATGCAGGGAATATTCGGGTACTTCGTTTCCGGAAATGTCCCGACTGATCGGCGCTTTGGTGTGACGGCTGTCGAAAATGTGTTCCTGGAACCAGGCGCAATAGCAGCTTTGAACAGCGACTACTGGGGCCGCGCGCTCGCGCTTACGGACGTGCTGGATCTCATGCCAGAAACAAAACGGCAAGAGTGGTTCGACTCGATCGAGAAGCGTACGACGCCGGAGTTTACCGACGCCACGGTTCGCGACACTCTGGCTTCAATGCTTGCGCTGCGAGCACAGTTCTTCGCGGAAAAAGT
>JANXNI010000054.1 GCA_025354165.1 Burkholderiales bacterium
TCAGCATGGCGCTGCCTGGGCCGATGCCCGCAACGAGCAGCACCTTGCCTGAAGGCAACAGTGTGGCGGTGGCCCAGAAGCGCGCCGTGGCGAGGTTGCCGCCGCTGCTCCAGCTGTTGCTGGCGGGGTCATAGATCTCGGTGGTCGCGACGGCAGTGCCCGAGCCAGGGCTGCTGCGCCCGGCGACCAGCACCTTGCCGGATGTCAGCAGCGTCGCGGTGTGCGCCTGGCTCGCAGTCGCCATGCTGGCGGCGGCACCCCAGCCCGCAGCCTCGGAGCTGACGCTTACGCCGAGCAGCGCGAAGGCTAGCGCTACGAGCCAGCGTGAGCGGTGCGGTGTCCGCACGAGTGTGTATTGGCGCGTGTCTGACGCCGCCGAGCGCGACCGTTGCCCCGGCAAACACGGATTGAATAATTTAAGTACAAAAGCAAGCATGACAAAGCCCCAAAGTGAACGACGCTCAACAACGGTGGCTAAGTAGTTTGTGACGTACTGCTCGTTTTTCGTCAGGCCAGCCGTACCGGAACTGCCAATGATTGTTCTACAAGTCGGAGTATTCCGATATGCAGGATTGGTATTTTTTTGTATTCGGCGCTAACTGTCGACGCTAAACGAAATCGCGTGGATCGACGGCGACGGCGCAGCGAACGTTTGGCCTTCGATGCGACTTCGCTGGGTGAGGTCAAGGCAGGTTTGGAGTGCTACATCTTTTCGCTGAAACGACCTCTGCATAGGGGCTTGAATGTCAAAACGGCCAAAAGTCGACCTAAGCCAAAAATACAGTCTTTGCCCCGATTGAATGGCGCTTTCAGCGCAAAGCTATCAGCAATTCGCTAGCCAAAATATTCCCACGTATCGGCGCCATCGAGCAGCCGAACCGGGACTTTACCGACGATCGACGGCTCGAAATTGCGGGCATTCACGCCGACGTTAGTGTCGGGGCCGACGGTCATTGCCTTCCATTGCATCACGCAACCGCAGTGCTTGCAGCGATTGAATTTCAGCGCCTTGTCGCCCCACGCGTAATCGTCCACTGCGTCAGGTGCGGCGGTCAGCGTGACCTCGGCGTCCTTGTAATACGCCCACAGCGCGCCATAGCGGCGGCAGATCGAGCAGTTGCAGTCCGTGACACGCTCAGGCTCGCGAGGAACCTCAACTTTGATTGCGCCACAGTGGCAGGTTGCGGTGAGCATTTGCTGAGGTACTTTGAAGTCTAACTTTCAAGAGCGGTGCCGAGTAGAACTTGAGCTCAGGACAACTATCTTCCTTGGTTTGCGCATCGTACGCGGGCTGCGTCTGTCGCTAAGTCGAGGCAGTGCCTCAAATCAGATGCGCTCTTGTTTTCGCTAGCGGATATAGAACTTTTTGTAGTTCCTGGACGATCTGCCCGAGTGGTTTGCGGTAGCTTGTTCGGATCGTTAGTTTGCTGAGGCACTTGCGATACCGTGGGCGGAGGCGGAGCGGGCCTGTCTGTGGATTTGAAATAGAAAAAAACGGCCATACCAAGTGCGCCAACGATGATCCAAGCAAACGATTCTTGGCGTTGCGGGGGAACGGGTGAAGTTGGCGTGTCCGCTTGTTTTTGTACTGAATTCGTCGCCGATTCCGCACGCGCCATGCGACTTCCTACGTTGTACGCAATCAATATCGTCAATAGCTGTAGAAGTAACAAACCGGCAGTAAATATGCTGCCGAAGAGGGTGAATAGCACCCAAGCAAAAGTTGCTACATAAAGTGAATTTCGACCCTTTGCGGCGGCACCGATAATGGTGATTAGTATCGCCACTTGAAATACAGCGACTCCACCAGTCAACAAGTAGCCCATATTGGCTCCGACAATTTATTGAACGCAATTTTGCGGCATGGGACGAGGATATTGACGGTATTCGGCTTCGAACCGAACGTTTGTCATCAATTTTTTACGGCGCCAGCACAACACAACACTACCCAAAATCATAAGGATCCACATCCACCGCCCATCTCACTTTCGGGCGATCTGCGGCCATCGCCTCCCGCAGCAGCGCGAGCGCGTCGGCGAGCGGGCGCACCTTGGGCGCTATCGCGGTCATGGTCCAGCGGGTGAAGTCGGCCTTGCGGGCGAGGGGCGCGGGCTGGGGCGCGAAGACCTCGCCATCGCGCGTTGACAGCGCTTCCCGCAGCACCGCATGGGCGCGCGTGAAAAATTCGTTGACGGCCTCTGCGTCCTTCGCTTCGGCGCGCACCAGCGCCATGCGGCTGGCGGGCGGCAGGCCGAACATTTCGCGGTTGGCGAGCGTGCGGTCGGCGAATCCGGCGTAGTCGTTGGCGAGCAGCGCCTGAAACACGGCGTGATCGGGGAACTCGGTTTGCACCATGACTTCGCCGGGCAACGCGTGGCGTCCGGCGCGGCCCGCGACTTGCGTCAACAGCGCAAACAAATCTTCCTGCGCGCGGAAATCGGTGGAGAACAGCGCGCGGTCGGAGTCGATGACGCCGACCAGCGTGAGCGCCGGAAAGTCGTGGCCTTTGGCGAGCATTTGGGTGCCGACGACGATGTCGATTTCGCGCGCGAGAATGCGCTCGTACAGCTCGCGCCATGCGTGTTTGCCTGAGAGCGAATCGGTGTCGGCGCGGGCGATGCGGGCGTCGGGGAAGGCCTCGATCAGCGCGGCCTCCAGCTTTTGCGTGCCGACGCCAGCGCCGACCAATTCCGGGTGACCGCAGGCGGGGCATTTGCTTGGCACGCCGGATTGCGCGCCGCAGTGGTGGCAGCGCAAATTTCGCGTGGTTTGATGCAAAGTCATCTTGGCGTCGCAGCGTATGCACGGCGCGCTCCAGCCGCAATGCGGGCAGTACAGCGCGGAGGCGAAGCCGCGCCGATTGACGAGCACGAGGCTTTGCTCGCCGCGCTCAAGCCGCAGCTTGATGCCATCGGCGAGCGTTTCTGAAAGGCCCCATTTCACGCGTTTGCCGCGTGATGGCACTAGTCGCAATGCGGATGGCGCTGCGGCGGTGGCGCGCTCGCTGAGCGCGATGTGTTGATAGACGTCACTGCGCGCGTGCCGCACGTTGCGCCACGTCTCCAGACTCGGCGTGGCGCTGGCGAGAACGACCGGAATATTCGCCTGCTTGGCGCGCACGATGGCGACGTCGCGGGCGTGATAGCGCGGCGATTCGTTCTGTTTGTACGAGCCGTCGTGCTCTTCGTCGATAACGATCAGGCCGAGATTGGCGGCGGGCGCGAACACGGCGAGGCGCGTGCCGATGATGAGCCGCGCGGCGCCGGAATGCACGCTGTGCCACGCGCGATTGCGCTCGCCTGCGGCGAGCTTGGAATGCAGCACGGCGGTGGGCACGCCGGGTAGTGCTTTCAGCACGCGGTCTATCAATTGCGGCGTTAGGTTGATCTCGGGGACGAGTAGCAAGACTTGCTTGCCTGCGTTCAATACGGTGGCGACGAGATCAAGATAGACCTCGGTTTTGCCGCTGCCGGTGACGCCGTGTAGCAGTGATACGGCGAAGCGATCTGTCGTTGCGCGCAGGGCGGTTGCCGCCTCTTGTTGCGGCTCGGTGAACTGCGGCAACACCGCATGTACTGGCGCGATCGGCGCGGTGTCGGCAAACGTCGCTTCGACGAAACCGCTGGTAATCCATTCATTCAGTGTGCGCCGCTGCGTGGACGACAACAAGCGCATGGCCGCAAGGTCGAGGCTGCCATGAAGCGCAACGGCCAGCGCGCGTTGCGCCTTGTTGCGAGCCGGAATTTGCGCGGCGTTGGCTTCACCCCTGGGTGTCAGCCGCCACGCGATGGGCTCCGCTGTGGGCGCGGCATCGGCCGGACTAATCAACCCGCAGGCCATGCCGAGCGACACCTGGTAATAGTCGGCAACAAAATTCGCGAGGCTGATCAGCGACGGCGGCAGCGGCGCGCAGAGGACGCGGCGCACCGGTTTGAGCGCGCTCGCCGTTGTCTCGTCAACATCGGCGGTCGCGGTGACCACGCCGACATGAGGTCGCACGCCGACGGTGACTTCGACGCAGGAATTGGGCTTGATCGTCCAATCAATCGGCGCGACGTAGTCCAGCGCCCGTCCAATCGCCAAAGGCAGCTCAACGGTGATTCGGGTGAGCGCTTGCTTACTGCTGCGTTGGCTTGAAATGGTCAATTGATCAATTGCCAAAAGACCGTCCCCAACGCCTGTGGATAAATATGTGAACTAAAGCCACCCGACACGCGCAAAGGCACGTCTGAATGCGGTTGTTGCGGTCTTGCCTCATTCTGCGGCGGATGAAAAATAAGCAATAAAATCAGATAGTTGCACGGTTTTTGGCGGGTTTCAGAGGGGGCGCGTACTCACCTGTCACGCAATCGTCATTTTTGTGCATAACTGGCGCGGTGGAGCGACCGGAAGCGCCTTTGTCAAGCGAAATTTTCTTCGCTTTTGTAAATTCGACGAATTAAGTGCTTCGCAAGGTGTCGACGAACGTCCCGACAAGCGCTGGGTCTGCATCCGGCGTGATGCCGTGGCCAAGATTGGCGATATAGCGGTGATGCGGGTCAAATCCGGCGAGCGATTTTGCAATCTCGCGGCGAATGGTGTCCTCGTCGGTGGTCAGCAGCAATGGGTCAAAATTGCCCTGCAAAGTGACGTGCGGCCCGGCGGCGGCGCGCACATCCGCGAGATCGCTCTGCCAGTCGACACCAATCCCCTGCGCGCCGCCCGCTGCGATTGCGCCAACGCTGTGCGCTGCGCCGCGACTGAAAATCATGACCGGCACACTTGGAAACTCGGCGCGCAAGGCGGCGACGATGCGCTGCATCGGTGCCAGCGAAAATTCGCGGTACAGGCGCGGCGCGAGGACGCCGCCCCATGTGTCGAACAGCATCAGTGCATCGGCACCGGCGCGAATCTGCTCGCTCAAATACGCGGTGACCGCACCGACGTTGACGTCGAGCACTTTCTGAAACAGCTCGGGCCGCTGCAACATCATGCGTCGCGTGAGCGGAAATGCGTCCGCCGAACCCGCGCCTTCGATCATGTAGCAGGCGAGCGTGAACGGACTGCCGGAAAATCCAATCAGCGGCACGCGTTGCTCACCGTCTTGGGTCAGGGCGCGTTTGCATTCAGCGACCGCGTCGAACACGTATTGCAGCTTCGCCATGTCGGGCACGGCGAGCGCGTGAACGTCCGATTCTTCACGTAGCGGCTTCGAAAAGCGCGGTCCTTCGCCGACGCCAAATGTGAGCCCCAAGCCCATCGCGTCGGGCACGGTGAGGATGTCCGAGAACAAAATCGCTGCGTCCAGATCGTAGCGTTCGAGCGGCTGCAACAGCACCTCAGCGCAGAACGACGGCGAGCGGCAGAGTTCGAGGAAGCTACCTGCTTTGGCGCGCGTGGCTTTGTATTCCGGCAGATAGCGTCCGGCCTGCCGCATCAACCAGATCGGCGGTCGGGGCAGTTTTGCGTCGGTGAATGCGCGCAGGAAAAGGTCGTTCTTGATGTTCATAAGTGGGACGGCTATTTGTTTGTCAGCCTGAGCTTCGCGAAGGATCAGGTGGGTAACCACTGCGGGTCTGAATTGTCGAGAGTGCTCTGGACGCTACCTGATCCTTCGCTTAAGGCTCAGGATGACAGGTTTCTAGCGGCGAACCAGAGTGAGCGTACGATTGGCCCACGACGGCGCGACGCGTTTCAGAAAATCGCGACCAATCACGGTGGTGGTCAGGCCGGGTTTTTCGCTCACGATGGCGTTCACGCCGTACACATCAACCGCGCCGACGCGCACGGAGGTGAGCGGCAGCACGTAGGTTTTGTAGGTCAGCGGTTTGCCATCCTTGTCCTTCGGCTCGATCACGGTCTTCGTTTCCACGCCCTCTTTGGTCTCGGTGATCGTCTGTTTCGGCGCCAGTAGCGTGCGCGATTTTTTGTCTTTGTACGGCAAATTCAGACGATCCGCATCGGCGACCGGGATCACGATGACGTCCGCCATCCGATCAATTTCCGCCTGCACGTTGCCTCCATTTAACAGCGCGGGCGTCAGGTACTTGTTCTTTTGGTCGGCGCGAATTTGATGGCTGATGAAACC
>JANXNI010000075.1 GCA_025354165.1 Burkholderiales bacterium
AAAGCAGCTCCTCGAGTACCAAACCCGCGGGTCGCCACCGCAATAGATCGGGTAAGTTCCATACCGCTTCGATATACCCCGGCCACATCCACTTGAGCCCCAGCAGGAACACAAGGTAGAGCGTGAAGAATAGCAGTCCACCAATGATCGCATTGCGTGCTAAGTCACGGCGGCAGATCAAAGTGGCAAGGGCACCAACAAGCATCGCGCCAATACCGGCATAGATCGGATTCCACGGTGCGGCCCACAGAACAGCAAACACAACAAACGGGCTGAACAGCGCCGCGAGGTGCCAGCGGTGGTTTGCCGCTTGTCGCGCCCAATGATTGAGGCTGGACTCGGCGGCGGGTGTACTCGCTCGATAGCCCGCAGCGGCCAAGCCGCCAATAGTGAATGAGAAGATGAGGCTCTCTAAATCAAAGCCTGTGCGCTGCGCCAGGTCAAACAGACTCGGCGGATTCCAGTACGCTGGCACAAACAACGGCTCGGTGAGTCCAAACGGCGCGGTTAACACACTCGCCAACAGCATGCGCGTACGAAGCACAGGTCTTGCGACGAAGAGCGTTATCCACGGCAGCAAAAAAGTTGCCGACCAGATCAACCATGTGTAGTGGTAGTTCGAATCCATCGTCCGTGCCGGTTGCTTTCTACCCGTTGCTCCGCCATCGCCTTCGCGTTTGCCTTGTTTCTCGCATGAACATAAGTGCGACGCCTTGCAAAGTCTGTGCGCCAGCGCACGTTGCGGTGGTTTGGCCAAGAAACAGTTTTCAAAGCAAATTAATTCAGTGCTATGTGCGCCACCACACAGTTGCCACATCACAACAAGCATAGCCTTGGCGTGCGCGTGCAGGTTCCCGAGTGTCGATTGTTCCGAGGTCGTGCAGCGCATCCACAGGAAGAAATCTAATGCGAAATTTTGTTGGTGCACTGATCACGGCGATCTCGTTGAGCCTTACAGGTTGTGGCTACAACGCATTCCAAACGGGTGATGAACAAATCAAAGCGAGTTGGTCGGAGGTCATTAACCAGTATCAGCGCCGCGCCGACTTGATTCCCAACATCGTGAATACGGTGAAGGGTTACGCGGCGCAAGAGAGCGAGGTGTTACTGGGCGTGACCAATGCTCGTGCCAAAGTGGGCAGCATTCAAGCGACACCGGAACTGGTCAACAACCCAGCCGCGTTCGCTAAATTTCAAGCGACGCAGGGTGAACTGTCCGGGGCGCTGTCAAGGCTCTTGGTTGTTTCAGAAAATTATCCGCAACTGAAATCGGACGCAACCTTCCGTGAACTGCAAGCGCAGCTCCAAAGCACCGAAAATCGCATTGCTGTTGCCCGCAACGACTACATCAAAGCGGTGCAAACCTACAACGTAACGGTGCGCTCTTTCCCGTCGAATTTGACGGCAATGGCGTTCGGCTACACCGCAAAACCCAACTTCACGGTGGACAACGAGAAGGCCATCGCCAACCCGGCAAAAGTGGACTTCGGGAAGACGCCAGCAAAACCAACAAGTGACGCGACAGGAGTGCCCAAGTGACACTGCTCAGCCAATTCAGGGCGGCATTGGTCGCGCTGGTGCTGGGCGCACCCCTCATTGCGATAGCCGTGAATGCAGTGCCGACCTTAACGGGGCACATCATTGATCAGACCGGTACGCTAACGACGGAGCAGATGGCAACACTTGAGCAAACGTTGGCGGCATTTGAGGCCCGCAAGGGCAGTCAACTGGCGGTGCTCATGATTGCATCATCGGCACCGGAAGCTATTGAACCCTATGCACTGCGTGTGGCCGAACTGTGGAAGCTGGGCCGCAAAAAGGTTGACGATGGAGCCATCCTGGTTATTGCCAAAAATGATCGCGCAACCCGCATTGAGGTGGGGTACGGGCTTGAAGGGTCGCTTAACGATGCGACCAGCAAACGCATCATCAGCGACGCAATCCTGCCGCGGTTTAAACAGGATGATTTCTATTCCGGCATCAGTGCCGGGGTGGGTCAAATTATTGGCGTCATCGACGGCGAATCTTTGCCAGCACAGCGCAGCAATTCCTCCACCAGCATAGGGAATATTCAGCAGTACGCACCCATCCTTTTCATCCTCGCCATGGCGTTCGGAGGTGTACTTCGCGCCAGCATCGGCAAGGTTCCTGGGGCATTAGTCACAGGCGGCGTCGTCGCGGTCGCAGCCTGGTTCATCGTGGGCGCGCTGTCGGTAGCGCTGATTGCAGGCGTCATCGGACTGTTCGTCACGTTGCTGAGCGGCGGCATGGGCGCACGTGGATTGGGCGGCTACTACGGCGGGGGCGCAGATGGACGGGGACACGGCAGCGGAGGTGGCTTTGGCGGCAGTGGTGGCGGCTTCAGTGGCGGTGGCGGTGGCTTCGGCGGCGGCGGCGCGACGGGGAGATGGTAGCTATGAACATCAAACGCATCGTGAAGCATTTATTTGCGACCGAAGGAGAGGTCAAACGGGCCTTTCCGCACAGCGCATTGAAAGCGATTGAGAAGGCTATTAGCGAAAGCGAATCCGAACACGACGGAGAAATTCGTTTCGCAATCGAAGGGGCTCTGGACGGCGGGCCGCTGTTCAAAGGCCAGACGTCCCGAGACAGGGCACTCGATGTGTTCTCGCAACTGCGTGTATGGGACACCCGGCACAACACCGGCTTACTGATTTATCTGCTGCTCGCAGACCGGACTGTGGAGATCGTGGCGGATCGCGGCATTCACGAGAAGGTGGGCACCAAGGAATGGGCAAAGATTTGCAAGTCCATGGAAACCGAATTCAAGCAATCAAATTTTGAAGGCGGCGTGATCGCTGGCGTGCATGCAGTGACGCAGCATTTGAAGGCGCATTTTCCGGTTGATGCAAATGACCGTAATGAACTGCCGAATAAGCCGGTGATCCTCGGTCGCACGGTTCAGCAATATCGCGAAGCCCACGATCGTCGACCGGTCGATTCGGATTCGCATTTCAACTAATCAATCAACGAAGGAAAACAACATGGAACATCAAACAGAAAAGCAGGACGCAGTCGTCGCCGTCTACACGAGGCATCAGGATGCAGACGAGGCGGTTCGCGAACTGGCGTCGGGCGGATTTGACATGGCACATTTCAGCATTGTGGGGCAGGGTTTTCACTCCGAAGAAAAGGTCGTCGGCTTTTACAACATCGGTGATCGGATCAAATTCTGGGGTAAGAACGGCGCGTTCTGGGGTGGCCTCTGGAGCCTGTTTTTCGGAGGGATTTTTCTAACGCTGCCCGTGATCGGTCCAGTGATGGTGCTCGGTCATCTCGCCGCGATGGTCGTCGCTGCCGTTGAAGGCGCGATTCTCGTTGGCGGCGTCAGCGCACTTGGTGCAGCGCTCTATAGCATCGGCATTCCGAAAAACAGCGTGATCGAGTACGAGGAAAGCGTGAAGACGGATGGCTATCTCGTCGTAGGCCATGGCTCAGCCGATGAGATGGCGCGATCAAAAGTAGTTCTTGACGCGAACAATCCAGCGCGTATTGATGTGCATAAGAACGTTGAAGCGCAAGCCGCAGATGTGCCAGCGTCTGCGCTGTATGAACGTACTGCACACTGAAGGCACCCTAAAAAAAGGCCCGCGAAAACCCAGACGCTCGCACAGTCCCACGCCTTCGCGGGACTAATGCCTACCAGAATCGGCGTACAACGCCGTGATACTCACGTTAGCCCAATTAGGGCTAATAACTTTACCCATAACGCTAGGAAATTAAGCATGAATCAACAGAACTTTAAATTAGTGCGTGCACTGTCCGCAGCCGCAACCGCAGCTATCGCGTTTGCGTCGATATCACACGCGCAAACCGCCCCCCCGGCGGCACCCGCCACCGCAATGCCCGCAATGACTAAGGCCGACATGCCAAAAGGCATGATGGGTTCAGATGGAATGAAACAGTCCATGATGACCGGCATGGATAACATGCAGAAAATGCAGATGACAGGCGACACCGACAAGGACTTTGCGATGATGATGAAAATGCATCATCAACAGGCCGTTGATATGGCGCAAATGGAACTCAAAGACGGCAAGTCGCCCGCGATGAAAAAGATGGCTACGCAAATCATTTCCGCGCAGAAAAAAGAAATCGCGATGTTCGATAAGTGGCTGGCAAAGGCGAACTAATCGTTCCTCGTCACTGGCTTGCCTGCGGAGTCAGGCATCGGGGATCTGTGTTCGAATAGGCAACGCCGAACACACCGAGACGACCAGAATTGAAAATATTAGCTAGCAGCTCTTGTACTGCAACAGCCAATTTATTGAGGCTAAGCCTAACTTTTAGATAAAGTCAGTTTTTGCTTGATATCTTTGCGGCCCCTACGCAATAGACACTTTACTAAAAAAGCTGACTCAGTTCCGAGGGTAAAGTGCCGCTCGTTATTGCTGGTAACGAGCCGCGCAGTCACAGCCGTTCAGACAGTTCCAGCATCGGTTTGAGGCCTTGCCCAAAGCGAACAATCGCCTTCGAGTGATCGTGTAGCTGTTGGTACGGCAGATAGCGGACTTCTACTTGAGAGAGTTGCGCAAATGCGGGGC
>JANXNI010000034.1 GCA_025354165.1 Burkholderiales bacterium
TTGGTCGCGGCAGAGCCGCTCCTACAGAACACCCTCCTCATCTCGCGCACCTTCACGCCCTGCGCAACGGCGACATCCTCGCGTGGCAAAACGCATGGCAAACGCGCTCGTCCGAAATTCTGTCCGCCAACACAATCATCCTCGGCAACAGTCGCCCGCGCCTTCGTCTGATAGCCACCCGCCCGAGCATCACGTCGCGCGTGCTCTCGCCGTTCAAGCGCAAAGCAACGCTTGCCGAAGCGCTAACGAAGTTGCAGCAATCACAATGACTAGCCCGGCAGCCGTCGCCCTGCATCGTCGAGCCTTCAGCGAATCGACATCAGAAGCACTCGAAGCCAGCGGCTTCTCGCCTCTCTTCTCGCGCCTTTACGCTGCGCGCGGAATCACACATCCGACCGACATCGAGTGGAAGCTCTCGCAGCTCCCTTCACCCGCATCGCTTAAAGGCATTGATGCGGTTTGCGAACGGCTCATTCAAGCCATCGAAAAGCGCGAACGCATTCTGATCGTCGCGGACTACGACGCGGACGGTGCGACCGCTTGTGCAGTGGGTCTGCGCGGCTTGCGGGCGATGGGCGCTGAGGTCAGTTACATCGTACCGAACCGGTTTGAGTTTGGTTACGGTTTGACGCCGGAAATCGTCGCGCTGGCTGCAAAAGCATCGCCGAAAGTCATCGTCACGGTCGACAATGGAATCGCGAGCGTCGATGGCGTCGCCGCTGCGCGCGCGCTGGGCATGGACGTGGTGGTGACCGACCATCATTTGCCCGGCGACAAGCTGCCCGACACCCCCACCATCGTCAACCCTAACCAGCCCGGCTGCCCGTTTCCGAGCAAGGCGATTGCGGGCGTTGGTGTGATGTTTTACGTATTGCTTGCGCTGCGTACAAAGCTGCGCGAGCGTGGCGTTTATACGCCGGAAACTCAGCCCGATCTCAATCGCCTGCTCGATCTTGTCGCACTTGGAACCGTAGCCGATGTGGTGCCGCTTGACGGCGTGAATCGTCGCCTCGTTGAGGCAGGTTTGCGCCGCATGCGTGAAGGCCGCGCCAACGTCGGCATCAACGCGCTGTTTGAAATCACCAAGCGCGACATGAGCAAGGCAACCGCCTATGAACTCGGCTTCATGCTCGGGCCGCGCATCAATGCGGCGGGACGGCTCGAAGATATTTCGCTGGGCATTGAATGCCTGACAACAGACGATCCCGCGCGCGCCGCCGAGATCGCAGAGGAGCTCGATCAGCTCAATCGCGAACGCAAGAGCATTGAAGCGGGCATGCGGGAGGAAGCCGATCAACTGATCACGGCCACCATCACGCCCGAGCAAAAAAGCATCGTGGTAACCGATTCGACCTGGCATCAGGGCGTGGTCGGCATCGTCGCCGGTCGTTTGCGCGAGGCGCATCATCGGCCAACGATTGTGTTTGCGCCGGGTGACGATGGTGAACTCAAAGGCTCGGGTCGCTCGATTCCCGGCTTTCATTTACGCGATGCGCTGGATCTTGTTTCAAAACGCCGACCTGAGCTGATGCGCAAATTTGGCGGTCACGCAATGGCGGCGGGTCTTACCATTGCCGAGGTGAATTTCGCTGCGTTTTCGGCGACGTTTGAGCAAGTCGCAAACGAGTGGCTAACGCCCGAGCAGCTTGAGCAACGCGTTGAGAGCGACGGCAGTTTCGCGCTCACCGAATTTGATTTCGACACGGCGCACGCACTGCATCAGCATGTGTGGGGCCAGGCGTTTCCCGCACCGATGTTTGACGATGAATTTACGGTCGTCGATTCGCGCATCGTCGCGCTCAAACACACGAAGCTGCGCCTCAAACGCGAAGGCCGTATCTTTGACGCTATTCGTTTTGGCTGCACCGAGGTACCACCGCAGCCGATGCGTGCGGCGTACAAAGTGTCACTCTCGGAATATCAGGGCAATCAGCGGTTGGAGTTGATTATTGAGCGCTGGTGGCCAGTGACCACTACCGTCATTTAGCCGCACGCTCGGCTGCCACCACCGCCTCGATCACATCCGCCAGCACCACGGGGCGCGGCTGATCGTCGATCTCTACAACGACGAGATAGCCCACATCCGAACCGCCGGAAATGAAGGCCTTCACCAGCGCCAGTTGATCGCTGTGCACGAGTGTGCCGTCTTCCTTTGACCAGTATTCCATCGCGACGAGGCAGCCCGCCGACGGCGCGGACGGGAAGAAATTTTCGCCACGGTAATACGCAGAATTCACCGTGTTGCCGTGCGCGAGAATTTCGTCGCGGCCCGCGTGTCCCGCGAGAAACGCCTCCTTAATCGGAAAATAATCTCGCCACGATGGCGGCAGAAAACGAGTGTATTGCGCCTCCGTCCATTCGCGTCTGTTGGCCGCAAATCTCGCGTCTTCATTGACCTCCTGCGGTACCTCGCGCAGCTGCGGCTGATTGAACAAAGCCACTGGCGCTTCCACCGGTAACATCGATTCCAGATACGGCGTCGGCCCGATCCAGCGATTGGTCGCCGTGCCCGTGCCCTTGATCACCAGCAGCCCCTGCGGCGTGTTGCCGTTGGTGATCGTGCCCGGCAGATTGGTGCGCGCCATCGCCAGTTGCGCGATGTTGAAATAGCTGCCGTCGGCGTTTCTCACGAAGCGCCCATCCGCGCCACGCACCAGCGCCATGCCCATGCGTTCACGATCATGACGCTGGAAACTAAACACCACCGGATAGCCCGCCACGATGGGGGCAGCGAGCAAATCCACGAGCGGCGGGCGACGCAACAGATCATCAGTCGGAGCGACGGTCAGACGATGAATGAGCGCCTGCAAACGCGGTTCATTCGCCCACTCAGGAAAATTCTCACGCATCCGCTCGCCGAGCCATGCGCGCTGCTCCGCCGTGTCGTTTGCACGCAGCAAAGTGTATGCGCCGATAGCGAATTCACGCGGCGTTTTTATTTTCGGCAACAGATCGGGCAGCAGCGGCGCAACGTCTTTCGCAAACATCGTATGCGCTGCGCTTAGCAATCCGCGCTGATACGCCGGACTCTTCTCGTGCGACGAAGGAAGCAGCTGTAGCAGTCGCGCTCGCACAAGGTCTGCTTCGACATTGAAGTGCGCCGCAGCCGACAGCGCACCGGGAATCGTTTCATCCGCCTCCGCGCCCGGTGGCAGCGCCAGCACGGCGCGCAACGCGGCGATTTCCGTTTCGTAAACGGCGCGCTCGCCAGCCCGCGAAGTCAGCACTGCATTGAGCGCCACTGGACGTAGCGCGACAAGCTCAGGCACTGTTCGTCGCGCCGTGCCGCCCGCATCGACGCTGCGCGGTGGCGTGGCGCAGCCCGCGAGAAGCGCGAGGACGACAGCGGGCAGGAGCAGGAATGAGCGATAGGCTGAATGCATGTGAATGACGGCGTTGAGTTGATCGCAAAGGAGCAGCGCGATGGTAGCGCTCGCTGCGTTTCACCCGCTGCCAACAAGCAATGTCTGGTCATCAGCTTTTTCGTCTAATGACGTTTTCATAGAGGCTATCTGCCGAAATTGCTGATAGTCGACTTGTTACACATTGTTGTTTTACCCCATATGAAATGGTCGTTTCAGCGAAAAGCTGTATCGCGCAACCAGCGACGATCCAAGCGCCGTTAGACTTCCTCATTCCGCTTCTTCAATCAAACGATTTGCCATGACCGCCACCACTCTGGAAGCCAAAGCGACGCCACGCGGACGCTTTCCGCACATCAAACGCGCGGGAGATTTTTTGTTCGTGTCGGGCACCAGTTCAAGGCGCAAGGACAACTCGTTTGCGGGCGTTGAAGTCGATGCGTTGGGCGTGACTCAACTGGACATTCGCCAGCAAACCCGCGCCGTGATCGACAACATTCGCGACATTCTGGCCGCCGAAGGCGCGACGCTCGCCGACTGCGTGGAGATCACGAGCTACCTCGTCGACATGAATGATTTTGGTGGTTACAACGAAGTCTGGGCCGAGCATTTTGACCACACCGGCCCGACGCGTACGACCGTCGCCGTGCATCAATTGCCGCATCCGCATTTGCGGATTGAGATGAAGGCTGTGGCGTTTCACCCCAAAGCGCACCCAAAGGCGAAGTGACATGAATAGCACCATCGATTTCCCAAAATGGCTCGTCGACAACGCACACCTGCTGAAGCCTCCGGTCGGCAATCAACAGTTGTGGCTTAACACCGATCTCATCGTCACCATCGTCGGCGGCCCAAACCAGCGCACCGATTTTCATGACGATCCATACGAGGAATATTTCTGGCAGTTTCAGGGCAACGCCTTCCTGAACATCATGGATCGCGGTCAACGTGATCGCATCGAGCTGAAAGAAGGCACGATGTACCTGATGCCGCCACACATGCGCCATTCCCCGCAACGCCCCGAACCCGAGTCACGCTGCCTGGTGATCGAGCGCTCACGCCCCGAAGGCGTGGTCGACGGCTTTGAATGGTATTGCCTGAAATGCGACGGACTCGTGCATCGCGTCGAGGTGCAGTTAAAGAGCATCGTCGATGATTTGCCACCGTTGTTTAATGCGTTTTATGCGAGCGAGAAGTTAAGAACTTGTCCGCATTGTGGGGCGGTGCATCCGGGGAAAGGTTAGCTGGGTTCTAGCCCCGCCCACTAGCCGGGTTACGGCCAGGCGGGTAAGGCAGTCTGCCGTCATCTTCGCTAACTTTCGTCATCCTCGCGCAGGCGGGGATCCAGCTCGTAGTCTCCGCGACGCGCAAATCGTCCGAAAGACTAAATTAATTCGTTCGCCACCGATGCGCTCATGCCGCGCGGCAGTAACTTTCTTTTGCTTCGCCAAAAGCAAGTCACCAAAGAAAAGGCGACCCCGACATTCGCCCTGATCCGAGATTTGAAGCGAAAACGTCGCGCGGTCCGAAACTCGCTGCGCTCAAACAACGGACCGCTTCATCGACGTTTTCACTCCAAATCTCGGGGGCGAATGGACGGGGCCCTCTAACCGATGTTTGATCGCTGCGCGACAAAGATTACGAAACACGGATGCGAGCGTCCGAGCCGCGGTTGCTGCGTCTATACGCGAGTAGGCGAGCGACAAAGTATTGAGAACTCGGCGACTAACAGAAGCACAAGTGATAGTAGCCACATCGGCAGACACACAAGGGCAAAGGCGATAAGTTGGAAACCAACGCCATTTGCGTAGAGGTCAGGGCTCGGCGAACCTGACAAAACCGAGTAAACGTAGTACGAGGCATGGCAACCGACGCCAATTACCCAAAGGATCAAAGTGCCAAAAAAAATCCATCGACGTTGCTTTTTCAACGAGCTGTACATTTGAATGTCCAAGTGGGTTATCGAAATAGCAAGCGTAGCCCCGATGCTCGCATCCGGGTTTCCGAAAACCTCATCGCGAAGCGATCAAACATCTGTTCGACGGGGTCCCCATGTATTCGACCCCGAGATTTGGAGTGAAAACGTCGATGAAGCGGTCCGTTGTTTGAGCGTAGCGAGTTTCGGACCGCGCGACGTTTTCGCTTCAAATCTCGGATTAGGGCGAATGTCGGGGTCGCCTTTTCTTTGGTGACTTTCTTTTGGCGACGCAAAAGAAAGTTACTGCCGCGCGCGGCATGAGCGCGCTGGTTGCACACGAGCAACGACAAATTATCTATTCACGTTCATGGTTCGACAAGCTCACCACGAACGGATATTTGCGCTTCGCGGGGACTACGAACTGGATCCCCGCTTTCGCGAGGATGACGACAGTGCGCCGAAGAAAGTGACTTGCTGTCGGGCAACCCCCGAGCTGCCTGCGTTACAGTAACGCCATGACCTCCCCCTGCATCGACATCCACAGCCACTTCTTCCCCGCGCAAGCCCCGAATTTCGCGCAAAAATTCGGCGAACAATCCGGCCCATGGGTAACGCTGCAAGACCACGGCGACGGAACCGGCATGATGCTGCTAGGCGACAAGCCCTTCCGCCCTGTGCACTCTGCTTTGTGGGACGCCAAGGCGCGGGTCAAAGAGCTTGACGACAACAATGTCGCCACGCAGATCGTGTGCGCCACACCCGTGATGTTCGCCTACGACGCGCCCGCTGAGCAGGCGGCTTACGTGGCGAGCACGTACAACGATCTCGCGCTTGCGATGTGCGCCGACAGCGGTGGTCGCCTGAAAGCGCTCGCGCAAGTTCCATTGCAGGACGCTGACCTGTCATGCAAAGAGCTAACGCGTGCCATGCGCGCTGGATGCGTGGGCGTGCAGATTGGCAACCATGTCGGCCCGCGCGAGATGGATGACGAGGGCACGATCCGCTTCCTCGCGCATTGCGCGGCGGAGGGTGCGGCAGTGCTGGTGCATCCTTGGGATATGTTGGGCGGAGAACGGCTCAAACGCTGGATGAGCGCGTGGACGGTGGCGATGCCGGCGGAGACGCAGTTCGGCATCATGGCGATGATTTTGGGTGGCGCGTTTGATCAACTGCCGACCGATTTGCGCATCTGTTTTGCGCACGGAGGCGGCGGCTTTCCTTATCTGCTCGGCCGTCTGGAAAACGCGTGGCATCGGCGCGATATCGTGCGCGGTGTCTCAAAGCATCCGCCGAGTCATTATCTGAATCGTTTCAGCGTCGACAGCGCGGTGTTCGATCCGCGTGCGCTGCGCCTCCTGATCGACACGATGGGCGCGGGTCACGTGATGGTTGGCAGCGATGCACCGTTCCCGCTGGGCGAGGAACACATTGGCGATCTGGTGCGCAATCAACCGGAGGTTAGCCCCACTGACCGCGCAGCGATTTTGAGGGACAATGCCAACTCGTTTTTTCGGTTGGGCTAGGGAAAATATCAAAATGCATTATGTTGCATTTTTCTTAAGCCTCGCTTACATTTACTGCAATCATTCGGCGTAAAACGCCTGTAAATCACGTAACGGAGGAATTATCATGCATAAATTGGTCGTAGCGCTTGCTGCCGCTGGACTCGTGTCCGGTGTCGCTTTCGCGCAATCTTCGCCGCTCAAGATCGGTTTTGTGGGCGAACTCTCCGGCCCCCAAGCGCCGCTGGGTCAGGATCAATACGATGCCTTGATGATGGTGATCGAGCAGAACGGCGGCAAGCTCGGTGGCGTGCCGGTGCAGGTCATTAAAGAGGACTCACAACTGAAGCCCGACGTCGCCAATCAGGTGGTCGACAAGCTGCTCGAAAAAGACAAGGTGCAAATCATTACCGGCGTGACGTTTTCGAACATCATGATGGCGGTGCATAAAAAGATTACCGACAAAGCCGTGTTCTTGATTGGCTCCAACGCCGGGCCATCACCGATGGCAGGCGCGCAATGTTCGCCGTACTTCTTCAGCGCGTCGTGGCAGAACGACAATCAGGCGGAAGTGGTTGGCAAGTACGCCAGCGACAAGGGCTACAAAAACGTGATCGCAATGGCACCGAATTATCAGGCGGGCAAGGATTTCGTGGCCGGCTTCAAGCGCTCATTTAAGGGCGGAACGGTCACCGATGAAATCTACACACCGCTGAACCAGCAGGATTTCTCGGCTGAGCTTGCGCAAGTCGCGAGCAAGAAGCCGGACGCGCTTTATGTGTTTTATCCAGGCGGTCTTGGCGTGAACTTCGTGAAGCAGTTTCAGCAGGCGGGGCTTAACAAGAGCATCACGGTGATGAGCACTTCAACGGTTGACGGATCGACTCTGCCCGCATTACGCGACGCGGCATTAGGCATGCTCTCAGGCACGTTCTGGGGCCCGGATTTCCCGAATGAAGCGAACCAGAAATTCGTCGCAGCCTTCGAGAAAAAATACAACCGCATTCCGTCGCAGTACGCTGCGCAGGGTTACGACGCCGCCCTGCTGCTCGACAGCGCGATTCGCAAAGTCAAAGGCAAGATTGACGACAAGAAGGCATTCCACGCGGCGCTCAAGGCCGCTGACTTCAAATCTGTTCGTGGCAATTTCAAGTTCGGCACCAACCAGTTCCCGGTGCAGGATATGTACATGTTTGACGTGGCTAAGGACGCCAAAGGTCGCGTGAGTTTGCGCACGGTGGCGAAGCCGCTGGTCAACCATGTGGATGCCTATGCGGCGCAGTGTGTGATGAAGGCGCTGTAGAAAAGGATTTCGCTGCCATACGTCGGGTGGGCACGGAATGCCTACCCGACAACGGGCCATTCCCGTGAAGGCAAGACCCCAGAACGCTGCCACGCGAAACTGCCATCAACTTCAATGTGGAACGTATATCCTGCATGGGCAAACCGGCGCTTTGTGCGTAATGTCAACATTGCCGCTAAATGACCGATTAGCCCAATTGGAATGGCGCTTTCAGCATAAAGCTATAAGAGATTTGTCGGCCTCGACTCCCGCCATTTCGGCAATCACAGCAGCCGATTTGCGATCATCCGTGACGTCATGACCACCCAGCTTGCCCTCTCCCAACTCTTAAACGGACTCCAGCTCGGCGTGCTTCTGTTCCTGCTAGCCGCCGGTTTGACCCTCGTATTCGGCATCATGAGTTTTGTCAATCTGGCGCACGGCTCGCTCTACATGCTGGGTGCATATTTCGGCGCGGCGGCGTTCGCGAATACTGATTCTTTTGTTCTGGCGATCATTGCAGCGGTAGGCGGCGCGGGTTTGGTCGGCCTCCTGCTTGACCGCTTCGCGCTCACCAAACTCTATGCGCGAGATCATCTCGATCAGGTGCTGGCAACATTCGGTCTGATTCTGTTTTTTAACGAATTGATCCGCATTATCTGGGGCCCGTCGTCGGTGTTCATTTCGGCCCCGAAGGCGCTTGGCGGCACCATCGATATTGGCGGTTTCACCTATCCCAGCTATCGGTTTGCGATCATTGCAGCAGGGCTAGCCGTGGCGTTGGGGCTCTATGTGCTCATCCAGAAAACACGCGTCGGGATGCTGATTCGTGCCGGTGCAACTAACGCCAACATGGTCGCGGCGCTGGGCGTGAATATCAAGTGGCTCAATACGCTCGTGTTCGCGCTGGGCGCGGCGCTGGCGGGGCTTGCCGGCGTGATGGCGGGGCCGATCGTTTCGGTGCAGCCGGGCATGGGTGAACCGGTGTTGATTCTCACACTGGTGGTCATCATCATCGGTGGACTCGGCTCGATTCGCGGGGCGTTCTTTGCGGCACTGATTGTCGGCGTGGTGGACACATTGGGGCGCGCATTTATGCCAACTATCATGCGCTCGCTCATGGAGCGCAGCACGGCCGATGCGGCGGGGCCAGCGCTAGCCTCGATGCTAATTTATCTATTTATGGCGGTCGTACTAGCGGTGAAGCCGCAAGGGCTATTCCCCGCCAACGTAGCTGCAACCCGATGAGCGGTACGAAACCCTCATCGCTGTGGCCCGTCGCTATCCAATGGAGCGCGCCGCGCACGGTCACCGCCGTCATTATCATCGCGTTGCTTGCTGTGCTACCTATGATAGCAAGCGCGCTGGAATCGAGTTACTACGTAAGCTTCGCAACGCGTGTACTCATCTATGCGCTCGCCGCGATTGGATTGAATTTCATTCTCGGCTTTGGCGGTATGGTGAGCCTCGGCCACGCGATGTACGTGCTACTCGGCGCCTATGCGGTTGCGATTCCAGCAAGTCATGGCGTGACGTCGGGTTTTATACACGTGGCGCTGGCGGTGGGCGTGTGCGTACCGCTCGCTTCGGGTTTCGGTGCGGTCGCGTTGCGCACCTCCGGCATAGCGTTCATCATGATCACGCTGGCGTTTGCGCAGATGCTGTTCTTCGGCGCGGTGAGCCTTAAAGATTATGGCGGCGATGACGGCTTGACGGTCGCCGCACGCAGCACTTTAGGTGGCCTCGATTTGACTAACAATACAACGCTTTATTACGCCGTATTGGTCACGGTGTTGCTGGCGCTGTACCTGTCATGGCGCGCGGTGTTGAGTCCGTTCGGGCTGGTGCTCCGGGCCACCAAATCGAACCCGCGCCGCGCCACGGCTTTGGGGCATCCGATCTTTCGCTATCAGCTCACGGCCTACGTCGCCTCGGCGGTAGTGTGTGCGGTAGCGGGGGTGTTGCTAGCGAATCTGACACTCTTCGCATCGCCTGCTTACGGCGCGTGGACGCTGTCAGGCGAACTGATCGTGATCGTAATTCTGGGTGGACTCGGCACCGTATTTGGTCCGGTAGTGGGCGCGATTATTTTGCTGGCGCTTGAAGAAACGCTGCCGACGCTGATCGACGCGACACTGCCCGACTACAAGTCGAACTGGATGTTGTTGCTAGGGCTGTTCATTTTCTTCGTGGCATTGCTTTTGAAGCGCGGCGTGTTTGGCTCGCTACCCGCTTCTGTTCGTGGCGAGCGCTCCAAGCCAGAGTTGCCATGAGCGCACTGGTCACCCATGCGCTGGTCAAACGTTTCGGCGGCGTGCTCGCCACCGACCACGTTTCGCTCACCGTTGAACCCGGTGAACTGCACGCCATCATCGGCCCCAACGGTGCGGGCAAAAGTACGCTGATCGGCCAGCTTGCGGGCGAGATTGCGTCCGACGAAGGCAGCGTGCGTGTGCTCGGCGTCGACGTTTCCCGCATGCCGACGCACCAACGTGCGCAGCTCGGCTTGGCCCGCACTTATCAGGTGACGCAGCTGGCCAAAGAGTTCACCGCGCTGGACAACGTGCTGCTCGCAGTCAACGCGCGCGCCGCGCATAATTTCCGGTTTTGGGGTAACGCGCATGACGATGATGCCGCGATGCAAAAGGCCGCAACTGCGCTGGCAATCGTCGGTATGAGCCATCTGCATCACGCTGAAGTCGGCACGCTCGCACACGGCGAACAGCGTCAGCTTGAGATCGCGATGGCGCTCGCCACTGAACCCAAATTATTGCTGCTTGACGAACCACTCGCGGGCATGAGCCAGGGCGAATCCGCTGCAATCATCTCGCTGTTGAAATCACTGAAGGGACGCTACCCGATACTCCTCGTTGAGCACGATATGGAGGCCGTATTCGCGCTTGCTGATCGCGTGAGCGTGCTCGTCTACGGTCGCATCATCGCCACCGACACACCAGACCGTATTCGCGAAAACGCTGAAGTGCGCGCGGCCTATCTCGGAGACGAGGCATGAGCGAACTGCTGAAGGTCGAAAATCTGTGCGCGGGCTACGGCGCAAGCAACGTCCTGTTCGACGTCAATCTCACCATTCGTGAAGGCGAAGTCGCCACGCTGCTGGGACGCAACGGCATGGGAAAAAGCACGCTGGTCAAATGCCTCTGCGGTTGGCTCACTCCGACAGCCGGACGCATCAGTTTTGCAGGCAGCGAAGTCGCAAAGGCTGCGCCGCACGTCATCGGAAAGCTCGGCCTGGGCCTTGTGCCCGAAGGCCGTCAAATCTTCCCCAGCCTCACCGTGCGCGAAAACCTTGTCGCAACCGCAAGCACGACAAACGGCAAAGCATGGAACCTTGATCGCGTAGTCAGCTTCTTCCCGCGCCTTGGCGAACGCATGAGTCAACTCGGTGGCACCCTCTCCGGCGGCGAACAACAAATGCTCGCCATCGGTCGCGCGCTGATGACCAACCCGCGCCTCTTGATCCTCGATGAAGCCACCGAAGGCCTGGCACCGCTCGTGCGCGCCGACATCTGGCGGGCGCTTGGCAAACTCAAAGCCGAGAAGCTCGCGATGCTGGTGATCGACAAAGATCTGAAAGCGCTGTTACCGCTCGCAGATCATCACACGGGGCTGGAAAAAGGTCGCGTGGTGATCACCGGAAATTCAGTGGAATTGCAGTCGCAGCAAGAGCGGCTGCATGCATTGATTGGCGTGTAGTTTCACGCTGCACAAAGAACCTTGGCCGCGAAATTTGCGTTACTTTCGTTCCACAGCTTTGGGCGTCAACCCATAAGGTTCCGACAATTTCCAGACATGTTCCGGCACCATATTTTTGATGCGCCCGGGCTTTTCTCGGCGTAAATGCACGATGCTTTCTACGGCTTTCATTTCGACGCGTGCGCGTGCAAACTCAAGACCTCGCGGACCGATTTTTGGCATCAGCCAGCCTACGATGGGGCGCAGCCACTGCGGCATTCGACGCAGCGGCAGGCCGCCTGCGGCGCGCTCCACGTTGGCGAGAAAACCTTTCACCGGCCCGAAGCGTTTACCTTTGCTACCAGGCGCTTGTGTGCGAATTTCATCGCCCAAAAGTGATAGCAATTCTGCGCCACGTTCATTGCGCACAATGAGCCATTGCTCGCCCTCGCCACCCATGTAACCGACCGTGATGTCGGCGAGGACGTTGGTGTAGTCCACACAAGTGCGGCAGGTCAGTGGGAAGAAGTCGTTCGGCAGTTTTGATAGCGGCAACATGAGGAACGGCACGGCCTTTTTTCGCCCATCTTTGTAGCGAATTTCGACGTGGTAGTCGGCACGAAATTCGAGGTAAGTAATGTCGTCTGGCTGCTCCGAAATTAGTTCTAGAAACTGGTGAAAGCGCTCAGTGGTGGTGTTGTCAGAGCACGGTGTACCGATGACGAAAAGCCGCTCAAAACCCAGTGACTTTTCCAGCGCACGCAAAGCGTATACCTGACAGGGAATGCCTATCACGGCGAGCCGCTTGAAGCCTTGTGCACGCGCAGGTTCGAGCAGCGCCAAGAGCGGCGCATAGCCCATGCGCATTCCGCGACATTTCGCCATGCCGGAGGCTTCAGTGACAAGCACGGGCATGGGTCGCCACGAATCGTTCGGGTCGGGAGCCATCGTGAGTACAGCATCCACCGCGCCCGATTCAAGCAGGCGCTCAGCGATGCGCGTGGTGATGCCGGTCCATTGCGCACCCGCACTGGGCATCGCGAGCGAGGCGCGCAGCATTTCCTTGAAGGGGCCGAAAAAAAGTTCATCGGGACGGGACTCATCGCGAGTGCGCCCGTGCACTCTTGTTTCCAACCCTTCGTAGTCAGGCTTGATGAACTGACAGGCGCTGCCGCAGAGTTTGGGGTTCTGCATGCGCGATACACCGCAGTCAGTGCATAGGTCGCGAGGCGCGGCAGCGGCTAAGCGCGGTGCCCAGACGATGGGGACAGATTCAAGATTCAAACGAAATACCTGACTTCAGTGACTAGAACAATCCAACGATCTGTCCATCGTCATCAATGTCAATCTGTTCCGCGCCCGGTACTTTAGGCAAGCCCGGCATGGTCATCACGTCACCGCAAACCATGACGATGAACTCGGCTCCGGCTGCGAGCCTCACTTCGCGCACGGTCAATCGATGACCCGTCGGCGCACCGCGCAGTGTCGCGTCGCTAGAAAAAGAATACTGCGTTTTAGCAATGCAAATCGGAAAGTGGCCGTAGCCGCTGGTTTGCAGTTGCTCAATGGCCGCACGCACCGATGCGTCAGCGTCAACATAGGCTGCGCCGTAAATTTTTTGTGCGACGGCGCGCACTTTTTCCCATAGCGGCAGCGCATCCGCGTAAGCAAACGTCAGTTCGCTTGGCTCTTCACACAGCGCGATTACTTCACGCGCCAAGTCCGCCGCACCTTTGCCACCGTCGGCCCAATGCGTCGCCAGATGGATCGGCACGCCCATCGCAGAAACGCGCTGCGTCAGGAGATCAATTTCTGCGGCGGTATCGGCATCGAAGCGATTGATACACACCACGCAGTTAACACCGAACACATCGCGCAGATTGCGAACATGGCGTTCGAGATTGGCCATGCCTGCGTCGAGCGCTACCAGGTTCTCCTGCGAGAGATTGTCGCGCGAGACACCGCCGTGATATTTGAGCGCGCGGATGGTCGCCACGAGCACTACGGCATCAGGTTTTAGACCGCTCTTTCGGCACTTGATATCGATGAATTTCTCAGCGCCGAGATCGGCTCCGAAGCCCGCTTCGGTCACCACGTAATCAGCGAGCTTGAGCGCCGTTTGCGTCGCGAACAAGGTGTTGCAGCCGTGCGCAATGTTGGCAAACGGCCCTCCGTGCACGAAGGCCGGTGTGCCTTCCATTGTTTGCACGAGATTCGGTTTAAGCGCGTCTTTCAGGAGCACAGCCATCGCGCCCTGCGCCTTCAGATCGCTAGCGGTGACGGGTCTTTTGTCGCGCGTGTAGCCGACGACGATGTTGGCGAGCCGACGCTTCAATTCTTTCAATGAATCAGAGAGGCACAAAATCGCCATCACCTCGGAGGCGACCACAATGTCATAGCTGCTCTCGCGCGGAAAGCCATTCGCAGGACCGCCGAGTGCAACAGTCACACGACGCAGCGCTCGATCATTCATGTCGACCACACGTTTCCACGCGATGCGACGCACGTCAATGTCTAACGCGTTGCCGTGATGAATGTGGTTGTCGAGCATCGCGGCGAGCAGATTGTGCGCAGCGGCGATCGCGGCGAAGTCGCCCGTGAAGTGAAGATTGATATCTTCCATCGGCACGATCTGCGCGTAGCCGCCGCCCGCAGCCCCGCCCTTCATGCCGAACACCGGGCCGAGGCTCGGTTCGCGCAGGCAAACCACCGCGCGTTTGCCCAATCCAGAATCCGCCGCGAGCACAAGGTTCAGCGCGTCACCGAGGCCGACGGTAGTGGTCGTTTTGCCCTCGCCTGCGGGCGTGGGACTGATCGCGGTAACGAGCACCAGTTTGCCATTCGGGCGACTCGCCAGCGACGCTAAAAACGGGTAGGAGAGCTTTGCCTTGGTACGACCAAACGGCTCTAGCTCGTCGTCGGGAATGTTCAGCGTTTGCGCGATAACGTTGATCGGCTGCAACTTGGCTTTTTGGGCAATTTCGATGTCGGAGAGCATGGGCCACAAGTCTAGCGTTCTGGCGGCTCGCGTCGATGGGTAAATGCCCGCAAATGGAGGGCGAGTGTTCCGGTGGGAGCGGTTCTACCGCGAAACAGGTTCTACTGGAGAATCGCGGTGGAACCGCTCCCACAAAAAAATACCATGCCTCGAATCCTCATCCCCGCTGCCGAAATCGAAATCACCGCGATCCGCGCGCAAGGCGCTGGTGGACAAAACGTGAACAAGGTTTCGTCCGCGGTGCAGTTGCGTTTCGACATCAACGCGTCCAGTCTGGCGCACGGTGTAAAGACGCGACTGTTGGCGCTCGCCGATTCACGCATCACGGGCGACGGCGTGCTGATCATCAAAGCGCAAACGCAGCGCACGCAGGAAGCGAACAAACGTGAGGCGCTGGATCGACTGCATGAGCTGGTGCAGAGCGTGGCCACACCGCCATTGAAGCGCCATGCCACGCGTCCGACGCTGGGCTCGAAGAAGCGTCGGCTGGAGGGAAAAACCATTCGCGGGCAGACGAAAGCGTTGCGCGGAAAAGTGGGTTCGGAGAGCTAAATTCCTGTACAGCTTATTACTGAAGGCGCCATTGCACCGGGGCTCAGTGCCATTTATTCGAATAATCGACTTTTTCACGGAATCGCACCTAGCCCCTATACAGCGGTCGTTTCACGCTAGAGCTATTAAGGGAAATTATCTACGGCGTCGGGCGAGCAGCGTCCGATCTACCGAAAAAACCTCTCTCAAATTTTCCTCACTTCTTAAGTTCAGTCTTCCCCATCTGCCAAAGCAGAAAGCTAAAAATATCCGCAGACATTGCGTTCCGCTGCGTGGCGGTGCTGCCGATGCCGTGACCAGCCTGCATGTCGAGCCGCAACAGAACCGGTTTGCCGCTGCTCGTCGCGGCCTGCAATCGCGCTGCGGCTTTAGCGCTGTGCCACACGTCCACGCGCGGATCGTTCACGCCGTGGACCAACATCACCGCCGGATACGCCACGCCATCCTTGATCTGGTGATAGGTGCTCATGTCGAGCAGCGCCGGAAATTCTGCGGCGTTTTTCACGCTACCAAATTCAGAAATATTGGTGATGCCGTTGGCGCTTTCTTCGGCGCGTACGGCGTCCATCACACCCACATTGAAGATCGCGGCGGCGAACAATTCAGGGGCCGTCGTGATCGTGCGGCCCACGAAAATTCCACCGGCGCTGCCGCCTGACGCAGCCAGTGTTTTCGGTGACGCATAGCCTTCTGCGATCAAATATTTGGCGCAGGCGACGCCGTCTTTCCATGTATTCGATTTGGTGGCTTTGAAGCCGCCGTGATACCAGTCCTCCCCATACACGCCGCTGCCACGCACGTTGGCAAACGCGAGCACGCCGCCCTGCTCGATCCACGCCATGTTGGTTGCCGAGAATCGCGCGGTTTCCGAGAAACCGTAAGCAGCGTAGGCGTTGAGCAGTGTCGGGTTGGTGCCATCGCGCTTGAGTCCTTTTTTGTAGAGCAACGTCATCGGCACCATCGCGCCGTCGTAGCTCGGCAGCGTGACATCGACTACCTCCACGTCGGGCAGATTTTGCATTTTTGGATTCACCAGCAAACCGGAGTCGGTAGAGGTAATACCTGCGAGCAAGAACGTGCGCGGCAGTTCGGTCCAGCCGCTCAGGGTGTAGAGCACGTCGCTGTATGCATGCGCAGGATCGGCGTGGGTTTCCGCTGCACCTTTGAACGGCATGGTGATGGCTTCGCCGGCCACGTCGCCCGCCTTGTAACGGCGCAAAACGACCTGCGTGCCCTCGCGCACCGAAGCGATGATCGCATCGCGCGAGAGCTGAAACCCTTGCAACACAGTGTCTTTCGGCGCAGTGGCAACCTGCACAGCGAGCGATAAATCGGGCTTGTGCAAATCGAGCTTCAGCACTTTGTTGCGCGGCGCGTTCGCATGCGTCAGAAGGAACAAATCATTGCCGCGCAATTCAGCATCCGTGACGCCGTCAGCGAACGCGGAAATCTTCTTCCACGTCAAGCTCGGCTTGCCCAAATCGGCGACCGGCGCGACGAACAAAAAGCCTTCCTGTAGGGTGGTGTCGGTCGTGCGCGCAATCATCCACGGACTGCCCGGCGCAAAGAAAACCACGCCGACATCGAGCCGCGCGAGACCGAGGTTTTTTGTCACTGTTGGGCCGAACACGGGCTTCGCTTTCGAATCGGGATCGCCGACCTTCAACCAAAGCACTTTAGTGTCAAGATAAGCTTCAGATTCCGGCTCGCCTTTGGTCGCTAGTTTCAGCTGATTGAACGTGAACGAACGGCTGTCCGGCAACCAGTTCACCACCGGCCCATACACACGCGGAATCGGCGCGCCTATCGTCTTTCCACGCTTCACGTCAAGCACATAGAGCGACGCGTCTTCCGACCCGCCCGCCGACATACCATACGCCAAGTACTTGCCGTCCCACGACGGCACAAAATAGTTGATTGCATGAGGAACGCCGGTCCGCTTCGCCGCGACTTCCGCGTCCACCAGCACGCGCTCCGCTCCCTTCAATCCGACACGCATCACCAGCTTGAATTGGCGCTCGCCCTTCGTGCGCTTCATGTAATAAAGACGGTCACCCGGCATGCGCACGATCTCGCGAATCGAGTCACCGGTCGCGTCGGTCAACTCGGTGATGCGTTTTTCCAGCGAATCACGAATCGCGATTTTGTCCAGCGTTTCACGCGCATCGTCGCCCTGCCCTTTCAACCAGGTTTGCACCTCGGGGGACTTGACGTTTTCGAAGTAGCGATACGGGTCTTTCACGACTACGCCGTGAAGGGTGTCACTGACGTCTTTGACCGCAGCGATTGGGGGCGCAGCGGAAGCGCTGGTGACTGACATGGCGGTCAATAAACCTGCGATTGTCAATCGAAGAAAATTTTGAGGAACAAACATAAAAAACCGATGAAAATGAGCCAAGTGCGGCATAGATTTCTATTGTGCATGAACGCGCCCTAACCGACGGTTACCCACGCCAACGTGAATGAAAAGTGCCTCGATTACGCGCTGCTAATCGCGGCTACGTTTCGACAAAAAATCACGCAATCCACGATTCGCTGCGCTTCCATAACTCCGCCGCCAGCGCTGCATCCTGCCCGACCTTGCTCGGCTCTTTAACGCTGCATTTGTCGTAGTACAAACCGGTTTGAGTGGCGACGTCGGGTGAAGTCGCGCAATACAACGAGGTGGCCGCACCTTCTTCGACCGAAATCATGAACAGTTTCGCTAAAGCGCGAAATGGTTGCGGCAATTCGCGCCACACGTCCGACGCAACCACGCCAGGATGCAGCCCGTAAGTCATCACACCCGTGCCTGAAAGCCTGCGTCCGAGTTCAGCGCTAAACAGCACATTGGCGAGTTTAGAAACGCCGTATTCCGGCAAGCCCGCTTTGCCTATCGTGGGCTTTTGCACAGCGTCAAAGTCGATGCCGGACACTCGTGTGTGGGCGCGACTTGCGACGGTGACGATGCGCGCTGGAGCAGATTGTTTGATGCGATCCAGCAGCAATTGCGTGAATAGAAATGGGCCTAGATGGTTCGTCCCGAAGGCCAATTCAAAGCCTGATTTCGTGAGGCCTTTCGCGCCTGCGAGCCCCGCGTTATTGATCAGCAAATGCAGTGGCAAATCACGCGCAAGAAACGTTTGCGCACACTGCCGGACCGATGCGAAATCACCGAGATCAAGTGCGAGCATTTGCACCTGCGCATTGCCCGTCGACTTTCGAATTTCGTCTACGGCCGCTTGACCTTTTTCAATGGAGCGACACGCGATGAAGACATGCGCTCCTTGCGCCGCCAGTTCGCGTGCGGTCACGAGGCCTATGCCAGTATTTGCGCCCGTAATCAGCGCGACACGTCCGGCGAGAGATTGAGAGTCAATTGGTTTCATATGCCACAGCTTAACGTCATTCAACACCAGTGCAAACGCTTTTTTGAAGCGAGGATCAGGTCATCGCCTACTTGCGGTGTAGGTGATTTGTAAGGCGCGAAGCGGTAGCCTTCGCTATCCACTGACTAACCGGGACAGGCGCGCTCAACCTGATGCTCCAGCATTTGGATCATCGTCTATTGATCGTCAACCTGACAAGGTAGCTTACGAATTCACACAAATTGGATAGCGCGGTTGCACGAATATGACAGCGATCTTTACAGCCACAACGTCCACCGCATCCATTTTGAAATGGGTTTTCTGGAGCATCGCCGGAATTGATGCAGTCCTGCTGCTCGTCATAATCATCAGTACGCTGACCCATGAAGGCGGAGGGCACAACGACGGTGGACGCGAGATGGGAATATTGTTCTTTCTCATCGTGCCCGGTGTGGCGCTGACGCTCGCTCTGCTACTGTTCATTTTTACTCAACATATCGTCTGGCGCAGCCTCGCGATACTGATCGTGGCGGGGCCGGGTTTGTACTTTCTGGCGTATCAGGCCAACAGCCTGAAAGACAGTTTTTTCTATTGGCAGAAGCAGCGCGGCAGCGGTTATTTCTCGATGCTCGGATCGCAAAGAGCACTGCGACCGTTGGCGCAAGCCGTCGTCACGGGCGACGTCGCCTACTTGCAGAAAAATGCGGTGGGTGTCGATCTCAACGTAGCAGGAGATCGCGACGTGACGCTCCTGAAAATTGCGGTGCGTGAAGCGAAAAAGCAGGAGTACGAGCGCAAGCAGCCGATTGACGCGCAGCTGGCCGTGATCAGGACGCTGCTTGAGCTAGGCGCAAAGCCCGGTGATGAGCTTCGTGAGGCAATGGAAATTCACGATCCTGCGGTGCTCAAAGCATTGCTGGATAAGGGAGCGGATCCGAATCAAAAGAACGTCGACGGACGTTGGTTAATGGCGTTCGATCACAACCAAACCCCGCTCCAACACTTCCGTTTGCTGACGGAACACGGCATGAATGTGGACATGATGGACGGCGACGAGCCGTTAGACGTTGAGCTGGCGATCTATCAGCGCTGGGATCTGGTGGCTCACCTTATTGAGCGCGGCGCAGATTTCAGGAAACCGCGCACTGATGACGGGCGCACCGTGGCAAGCGTACTCGCGCAACAGATTGTCGAGGATACGGGCGCAAATAAAGCGCTCTCGCCTGACATGCTGCGCGTGCAAGCCTTGATCGCCGAGAAGCGTTGATGATGCAAAGAGTCGGCAACAACGGTGTCGTCAGCCCGGACTTTCGGATCGAAAACGCCTACCCGGTGAGCCTGAAATATTGGGAAGGCGAGCGCACGCTTGAGTTCTCCACCGAGATGACGACGCTCTCGCACGGCGTTCACGTTTTCGATTACCCGAAAGTGCGCGAGTGGTTGCCGCCGTTTGCGCATGAAACGCTGTCTGCAGCGCACAAAAGACTGGTGCTGGTGCGCGTCACAGCGGCGCTCCGCGTGCTCGGCCTGAACGCCATATGGATCGCCACGTCGCCCTCGCACGAGCGCGATGATTGGGCGGAAATTATGTTGGACGTGGAAGCGTTGCTGGGCGAGAAAGCCACAGCGCCGTGACGGTCAGACGCAGTGGCTACGCGCGCATGAACTTCGACTCAACACGTCCTGCGATGAGTAGGAAATTACGACGATTTTCCTTGGGATATCCTCTTCAGCTTTTGCCTGTAAGCCTTATTATTTATGGGCTGAAACAAATTATTGCGTGTAGTCGACTTTCGTACAAATCGACACTTAGCCCCCCGTGCAGTCGTCTTTTCAGAAAAAAGCTGATTATTCGTGAGGAGCATTCGCGATGCGCTGCCCACCTCCCGAAGGCGTCGCGAATGGCGGATGACCGTTAAAGTATCCGCCGATCAACCGATTAACGGCCTCGCGCGCCACCACCACCTGTACGTGGACGCGCGCTAGGCGCTCCCGCAGGCGCTCGACCACGCGGCGGACCGGACGGTGGGCGTTGACCGCCACCTGCTCCGCCAGCACCGCCTGCGCCACCTCCGTAACCAGCGCTACCACCGCTTGATGGGCGCTTTGCCCCTGAACCACCGGGCCGACCACGCGGTGCCGGACGCCCGCCGCGCGCTGCCCATTCGGCATCACGGGCATCAGCGGTCGTAGAAACCGGGTCTGCAATCAACGCAGGGTTGAAGCCTTCAATTTTGACGCGCGCAATCACCTGTTTGCTGAAGCGCTCGATGTCTTTCAAGAGCGGCAATTCTTCATTCGTGACCAGCGACATCGCCTGTCCGCTGGCACCCGCACGTCCGGTACGACCGATGCGATGCACGTAGTCTTCCGGCACGTTTGGCAGCTCGTAATTCACGACCTGCGGAAGTTGATCGATGTCGATGCCGCGCGCGGCAATGTCGGTGGCGACCAGCGCTTGCAGAGTGCCGGTTTTAAATTCAGCGAGCGCCTTGGTACGCGCGCCCTGGCTCTTGTTGCCGTGAATCGCCATCGCCGATATGCCCGACTTTTCGAGCTGTTCAGCGAGACGATTAGCGCCGTGTTTGGTGCGCGTAAAAATGAGCGACTGCGTCCACTTTTGTTCGCGAATGAGGTGAACGAGGAGCTTCGCTTTGTGCGCTTTGTCCACCAACACCACGGACTGATCGACCACTTCAATCGTCGTATTGCGACGCGCCACTTCGATCATTTTCGGATTGTTCAGCAGGCGATCTGTGAGCGCCTTGATGTCGTCAGAGAACGTGGCGCTGAACAAAAGGTTTTGCCGTTTCGGCGGCAGCACGGCAAGCACTTTTTTGATGTCGTGAATGAAGCCCATGTCTAGCATGCGGTCGGCTTCGTCGAGCACCAGAATTTCGATCTGCGAAAAATTGATTGCGCCCTGGCCGTAAAGATCGAGCAGTCGACCCGGCGTCGCGACTACGATATCAACACCGTGACGCATCGCCTGAATCTGCGGATTGATACCAACACCACCGAAGATGCAGGTCGATGTCATCGGCAAAAACTTGCCGTAAATACGAACGCTTTCTTCAACCTGGGCGGCGAGTTCGCGCGTCGGCGCGAGGATCAGTGCGCGCGGGAGTTTTTTGCCGCGAGCACCGTTGTTCGGTGGCAATTGCGGTTTGGCGGAGAGCATCAAACGCTGCAACATCGGCAGCACAAAACCCGCCGTCTTTCCGGTGCCGGTTTGTGCGCCACCGAGCAGATCGCCGCCTTCGAGCACGGCGGGGATGGCCTGCTTCTGAATCGGAGTTGGCGTGCTGTAGCCGTGAGCCAGCACCGCGCGGACGAGTTCGTCACGCAGGCCGAGCGCGGCGAAGCCACCGTCGACGGTGGCGGGAGCGTGCGATGCTGCTGGTGCGTCAGAAACGGCGATTGGAGCCAGCGTCTCGGCGGTTGCCATCGGAGCCGCTCTACGCGGCTCTACGGCACGCGGCAGCGGGTTTTGCTGAGGCTGATGGACGCGTGAAGCGGGTGGGTTCTGTGGTGCGCGGTCGTCTTGCAGCCAGTTCATCTGCTTTTTCGGAGGTGCGTTGAACAACGCAGTGGAATTACCGCCGCCTTGAGGACGACCGGCGGTATTGGCGGAATCTCTTGGAAGGGGCGAACGAGGATGCCGAGGCGCATTGCCACGATTGGAATTTTGAGTCATAGTTTTTTATTGAAGAGGCCGTTTTTTGACGAACAGCCGGGTGTCGCGGAAGAGTCGCCGAATGATTCGGACTTAACTCGCATCGCGCACATCGAAGGCCGTGCGCTGGCCTGTGAAACTCAGCAAACTTGCTCGATACGAACCGAGAAGAAAGTGAGGAGGGAATTGGTGCCGTTTGTCGGGATTGAACTGACGACCTACCGCTTACAAGGCGGTTGCTCTACCACTGAGCTAAAACGGCGAAACATAATTCTACTTGATGACCTTGAGGTGGCTGACTTTGCTCTTGGCAATGGCAGTCACTTTTTTAGCGGGGTCAGCAGGTTTGGCGGATTCGGTTGCGTGCACATCGCCAGATCCTGCATCCGTAGATTCCGAGCCAGCCGCATCGAGCGCGGGCTGAAAGCCCATGCCGTAGCCCGTTTCTTTTGCGAAGATTCCGATCACCGCAGAAAACGGTACAGCGACTTCTTGTGACGTGCCGTTGAAGCGTGCGTTGAACAGCGTCCACTCGTTATCCATCGTGAGTTTGTGCGTCGCCAGCGGGCCGACGTTGAGCACGATTTCACCGTTTTTTACGAACGAGGTCGGCACCCGCGTCAAAGCGTTCACGCGGACCGCGAGGTAGGGCGTGTAGCCCTGCTCGACGCACCATTCGTACAGTGCTCGAACTAAATACGGTTTGGCGGATTGCTCGCTCATGGCTCGCGACGACTCAAAGCCTGTCTAGCGCCGCATGCCGCGTTCAGCGGGCGTCAGCGCGTCGATGAAACCCTGACGCGAGAACAAGCGCTCTGCGTACTTGAGCACGGGTGCAGCGGCCTTCGGCAGCTCGATTTCGTAATGTGACAAGCGCCACAGCAAAGGAGCGAGCGCGACGTCGAGCATCGAATAGTCATCACCCAGCATATGCTTTTGTTTGTTGAAGACAACGGAGATTTCGGTCAGGCGGTCGCGCACGGCAGCGCGCGCTTTTTCGGCTGTCTTCGGGTTCTTGCGTTCAAGCTCTTCAACGTGCACGAAGATTTCGCGATTGAAGCGATGCAAAAACAGGCGAGCACGGCCACGTGTTGCCGGATCAGCGGGCATCAGTTGCGGATGCGGAAAACGCTCATCGATGTATTCGTTGATGATGTTCGACTCATGCAGAATGAGGTCGCGTTCAACAAGCACGGGCACCGTGTTGTAGGGGTTCATCACCGCGAGGTCTTCGGGTTTGTTGTCGAGATCGACATCGATGATCTGGAAATCCATGCCTTTTTCATGCAGGACGATGCGGCACTGGTGGCTGAACGGATCGGTGGTGCCGGAATACAAAGTCATCATAAGGCGTAAGTTCCTTCGCTCTAGAGCGACAGCGCTGCGACGCGGCGCGTGGTTGGGTAAATCGTTGACCGGACTACAAAGATAGACCGGGTACTACAAAAAGACATAAGGCAGGCTCTGTGGCCTGCCTTGTTGCCGTGCCCTAAATTGGGCATGTTTCAGTGAAGTCGTTAGTGAACGTCTTTCCAGAATTCTTTCTTCATCCAGATCGCTGCACCGAGCAGGAACGACAGCAAAAACAGCATCATGATGCCGATCTGAATGCGCTTTGCCTTATTTGGTTCAGCGACGTAATCCATGAAATTCACGAGGTCTGCGACCGCGATGTCGTAGTCTGCCGCAGACATCTTGCCCGGTACGGCATTAACCAGCGTGCGCACGATGTAGGTGTTCTCAACCTTACCGTCTTTTTTGTCGGCATGGTGTTCGAACGACGCCATCGTCGGCGACGCTATGAATTGCGCCTGCGCTTTGGCTTCGGCTTCGTGCTCGGTCTTTATCTCATTGCCGTCGATTTTGTAATGGGTTTCGACCAGCTTGTTAACTCCCGACAATTCCTGCAACACATGCGGCATGCCAATATTCGGCGAGACCAGATTGTTCCAGCCGGTATCGCGCTTGTCGTCCTGATAGAAGCCGCGCAGATAAGCGCCAAGCTTTTCAGTCGAGTAACTCCGCGCCATAACCGACAAATCAGGCGGTGCCGCACCAAACCATTCTTTGGCGTCCTTCGGATTGATCGCTGCCTTCATGACGTCCCCGATTTTGTCGGTGGTGAACATAAGGTTTTGTTTGATCTGATCTTCGGTCAGGTGAAGGTCGGTCAAACGGTTGTAGCGCATGTACTGCGCGCTGTGGCAGCCGAGGCAGTAGTTGACGAACAGGCGGGCGCCGCGTTGCAGGGAAGCGCTGTCGGTACGGTCAGCAGTAACGCCGACGTACCTAATTTCGGGGCCTTCATTGGCGAATGCAGCCACCGGAATAATTGCAGTGACGGATAACACCAGAATGGAAAGAAGCGTTTTCAATTTCATTATTTTTTGCCCCGCGCCTAGTGCATCGTGACCCGAGCCGGTTCCGGCTTGGTCTTGTCGGCCTTGGTGTACCAGGGCATCAGGAAAAAGAACGCGAAATACCCGATGGTCAAAAAGCGAGCAACCCAGGTGGCGCGCTCTTTGGTGTCAACAAACGTCGCCCAGTCGCCAAGCTGGCCCCACACCGAAGTTGGTTTCACACCAAGGTATCCAAGCACGATGAAGCAAACGATGAACATCGCGAAAAAGCTCTTGTACAACGTGCCACGATAGCGGATCGATTTCACGGCACCGCGATCAAGCCACGGCAGCGCAAAGAAAATCATCGTAGCCATTCCCATGCCGATCACTCCGGGGAACTGCGAGCCGAACAGCGGCGGAATCGCACGCAGAATCGAGTAGTACGGTGTGAAATACCAGACCGGCGCGATGTGCTCAGGCGTCTTCAGCGGATCGGCCGGGATGAAGTTGTTAGCTTCAAGGAAGTAGCCGCCCATGTCGGGCAGGAAGAACACGATGATCGTGAAGATCATCAGGAACACGACCACGCCGACAATGTCCTTTACCGTGTAATACGGATGGAACGCGATGCCGTCGAGCGGGATGCCGGTCTTCGGGTCTTTGTTCTTCTTGATCTCGATGCCGTCGGGGTTGTTCGACCCGACTTCGTGCAGCGCGAGGATGTGCGCGGCAACCAGGCCGATCAGCACCAGCGGCAATGCAATCACATGGAATGCAAAGAAGCGGTTCAGGGTCGCATCGCCAATCGAGTAATCGCCGCGAATCCACACCGCCAGATCAGGCCCAACGAAGGGAATTGCCGAGAAGATGTTTACGATCACCTGTGCGCCCCAGAAGCTCATCTGGCCCCACGGCAGCAAGTAGCCAAAAAACGCCTCGGCCATCAGGCAGAGATAAATCAGCATGCCAAAAATCCACAGCAGTTCGCGCGGTTTGCGATAGCTGCCGTACATCAGGCCGCGGCACATGTGCAGATAAACCACGATGAAAAACGCCGACGCGCCGGTCGAGTGCATGTACCGAATTAGCCAACCGTAGTCGACGTCGCGCATGATGTATTCGACCGAGCCGAACGCATAGGCAGCGTCAGGCTTGTAGTTCATCGTGAGAAAAATACCGGTCACGATTTGCAGAACCAATACCAGCAGCGCGAGCGAGCCGAAGTAGTACCAGAAGTTGAAGTTCTTCGGTGCGTAGTATTCGGTCAGATGCTCTTTGATCATCCCGGTCATCGGGAAGCGTTCATCCACCCACTTCAGAACCGGATTGGTGAACATGGAGGCGTGATTTGAGGCCATGGCTTACGCTTCCTTTCCGTCTTGACCAACACCAATCACGAGGCTCATGCCGTCCACTTTGTAAGGCGGAATCGTGAGATTCGTTGGTGCTGGGGAGCCGGTGAAAACGCGACCGGCGAGGTCAAACTTTGAGCCGTGGCAAGGGCAGTAAAAACCGCCGGGCCAGTCATTGCCCATTTCGCCGGGAGTGAGCTTTGCAGTCGGCGAGCAGCCTAGATGCGTACACACGCCTTCCATCACCATCAACTCGGGCGTGATGGAGCGCGTTTTGGCGTTCACATAGTCCGGTTGCTTCGATTTCTTGGAGTCCGCGTCGGTCAACTGCGAGGCTGGAATCGCTTCGAACGCCGCAACCTGCTCAGGTGTGCGTTTCATCACCCAGACGACCTTGCCGCGCCATTCGACGTTGAGCTTTTCGCCCGGTCTCAGGCCAGAAATATCGACTGTCACCGGCGCGCCGGCCGCTTTGGCGCGCTCTGAGGGTGCAAGCGAAGCGACTAGTGGTGCGACGATTGCAGCGCCGGTAAGGGCACCGGGCACCGCAGCGACGGCGATGATGGTATTTCGTCTGGATTTATTAACTGGTCCGCTCATTGATTGAATGTCCGCGATTCCGAAGGGTCGTTTTTGAAGCTTGGGGAGGCCCGACATACGACTTTCGAGGCAAAAAAGCCCCAAGGTCATAAAAGGTCGGGAAAACCCAGAGATTTTATCTGAATCGCTCGCGCGTTTTCCAGCGCGCCACCGACCCGGATCATTTTGAGTCCGTTGAAGGCCCTCCATCCGGTCAGTTTCAAGCGGCGAAAGGCTGAACGGGTGTGCGAAATAGGATATTCTGTCTGGCTCGCTGCGGCGCAGCAAACCTAGTTACCCGGAATTTAGAGGAAATCATGTCCCTGCCCCTTCAAGTCGGCCTCGTAGGCTGGCGCGGCATGGTCGGCTCCGTTCTCATGCAACGCATGAGCGCCGAGCGCGACTTTGACGCCATCGAAACCACTTTTTTCAGCACTTCTTCCGCAGGTATTGCCGCGCCGAAGATTGACGGCTGCACAGTGTTCAACCCGATTTTGAAAGATGGCAACGACCTTACCGCGCTTAAAGCGATGGATGTGATCATCACCTGTCAGGGCGGCGATTACACCAAGGCCGTTTACGCGCCGCTGCGCGCAGCAGGCTGGAACGGCCACTGGATTGACGCTTCGAAGATTTTGCGCATGCAGGACGATTCGATCATCATTCTCGACCCGATCAATATGCCGGTGATTCAGACGGCACTCTCGAAAGGCGTCAAAGACTGGATCGGCGGCAACTGCACCGTGAGCTGCATGCTGATGGGCGTTGGCGCGCTGTTCAAAGCGGGCCTCGTCGAGTGGATGCAAACGTCTACCTATCAAGCAGCCTCGGGCGGCGGCGCGCCCAACATGCGCGAGCTGTTAACGCAGTACGGCTCGCTCTACGCCGAAGTCAAAGACCTGCTCGACGACCCGGCCAGCGCGATTCTCGAAATCGACCGCAAAGTCACCGCGAAACAGCGTGGCTTCACGCCCCAAGAAACCCAGCATTTCCGTGGCGTTCCGCTGGGCGGCAATCTCATCCCGTGGATCGATTCAGATCGCGGTGACGGCGTAAGCCTTGAAGAATGGAAAGGCGGCGCGGAGACCAACAAGATCATGGGTTGGGGCAAGCAGTTCGGCCACGCTGAAGTGCCGATTGATTCCACCTGCGTGCGCGTCGGTTCGATGCGCTGCCACTCGCAATCGCTCACCTTCAAGCTAAAAAAAGACGTACCGCTCGCCGACATCGAAGCGATGATCGCCAACGACAACGAATGGGTGAAATTCGTGCCTAACGAGCGGGAAGCCACCGAAAAAAATCTAACCGCGATGAACGTCGCCGGAACGATGGACATCCCGGTCGGCCGCGTACGAAAACTCGCCATGGGGCCGCAATATCTCGGCGCGTTCACCATTGGCGATCAACTGCTATGGGGTGCGGCGGAGCCGTTGCGGCGGATGTTGCGGATTATTCAGGCGCGGTAGTCGGCTCCGCGCGAAACGCCCGCCACTCCAACTCGTTTCGCCGTCCCGGGTCATTTGATGCTCGCCCTAAACTCATTCACGTTTGGCGGGGCTACGGTATTTTCTTGATCAATCGTTGCAAAATTCGGCATCGCAAGTATCTATCAGCTTTTTATCGAAATCGCCATTTCATAAGGGCTCAGACGTATATTCGCCATAACTCGATAAGCCGTGATAAATTGATCTAACCCTCACTTAATGGTCGTTTCAGCGAAAAGCTGATGTTTCGGAAAACGATTCAACCGTAGCTTGCGTGCCGTCGCGGAACAGTTGGCTGACCCAGCGCTTTACGGGTGCGGCGAACGCTGGATTGCGGCCTAGTGCACCGAACACGGGCTCAACCCGCAGGATGGCGTCGGCGAACGAGAGTGCATCGTACGGATGCTTCGCCGCGATGGCGGAGAACTCGGCGGCTAGCGGATCGGAAATCGCAATCGCCGTGTCCATTTCGTCCTTGCCGTAGAGGTAGCGAATCCAGCCTGCCGTGGCTAGCGTTAACGCGTTCACGTCGAGGCCTTTGGCGAGACGTTCGTTGGCGACTGCGATCCAGCGCTGCGGGATTTTTTGTGAGCCGTCGGCGGCGATTTGGGCGCAGCGGTGACCGTTGGCGGGGTTGCCGAAGCGCTCGATGAGTTGCGCGCGGTAGGCCGCGAAATCGACACCGGGAATGGGCTCCAGCGTGGCTTCGGCTTCAAGCATCAGCGCGGTCACCAGACGCTCGAACGCGGGGTCGATCACCGTTTCGGCAATGGTTTCGTAACCCGCGACGTAGCCGAGGTAGGCCATCAGTGAATGCGAGCCATTCAGTAGGCGCAACTTCATTTTTTCGAAGGGCCGCACGTCGCTCACGAGCTGCGCGCCGACCTGCTCCCACGCAGGGCGCTCGGCGGCGAAATTGTCTTCGATCACCCATTGCCCGAACGGTTCGGCGCGCACCACGCCTTCGTCCTCATACCCGAGCGCGCGCGCGGCGTCGCTACGATCTTGTGCCTGCGTGGCAGGCACGATGCGGTCCACCATTGACGACGGGAAACGCACGTGCTTACGTAGCCACGGCAGCGTCAAAGGGTAAAGTCGGGTGACGAATTGATGCACGAGTGATTCGAGCACTGCGCCGTTTTCCGGGAGGTTGTCGCAGCACAGAATTGTGAGTGGCGCACCACGTTTGCGGAAGCGCTCATGCAGGCCTGCAGCGAGTACGCCGAGCACGCTTCGTGGCGCATCCGCGTGCGCCAGATCGTGTGCAATGTCGGCGTGATCCCACAACGGCTCACGCTTCGCGACATTGGCACAGTAACCTTTCTCGGTCACCGTGAGCGTGATGATTTTTGTTTCGGCTCTCGCGATGCGTGCGATGACGTCAGCCATTTGATCCGGCCCAAACAGCACCTCCCGCACGCTGCCGATTACGCGCCACGCGTCAGCCGCGCGCGAGACGGTTCGCACGCTGTAGAGGCCGTCCTGCGGCGCGAGTTGGTCGCGCGCGGTGGGCGTTTTCAGGCTGACCGCGCAGATGCCCCAGTCGCCACCGGAGCCCGCAATGGCATCGTCCGTATAGACGGCTTGATGGGCGCGATGGAACGCGCCGAGGCCCAAGTGGACGCTGCCGATGCCCAGGTTCGACGGATCGTAGGCGGGCCGTTGAACGGCGCCGGGAAATGCAGCGAGGACGTTCAGATTCAATCGCATGGTTATGCAGCCTTCCATCGCGAATTCGGCACCAGCGGATACCAGTCGGGTCGCGATGGGTCGCGGTCGTAGGTGTAGCCGCCCTTTTCCTTGAACAGCTCGTGATATTCGGCGAGTTTGTTGCGATCCAGCTGCACGCCGAGACCGGGCCCGGTGGGCACTTTGATTGCGCCGTTCACGTATTTCATCTTGCCGCCAACAATGATGTCGTCGACGAGGTGGTGATAGTGCGCGTCGGCTGCGTAGCCAAGATTTGGCACGACCGCTCCCATGTGCAGCATGGTGGCTAGCTGAATGCCCAGCTCGCCCGATGAATGCACGGCGACGCCGAGGCCGAAGGTATCGCAAATTCCGGCTGCTTTGATGCACGGACGAATACCGCCCCAGAACGTGGTGTCGAGCAGCACGACGTCCACCGCGCGCGGTTGCGTGGTGATGTTCATGGCGAGCTGTTCAAAATTCACGACAACCGTGTTGGTGGCAATCGGAATGCGCACAAATTCGCGCAATCGCGAGAGTTGCGGCATGCCGAACACCGGGTCTTCGTAGTAATCATTGTTGATGTGTTCGATGCCCTGACCGAAGCGGATCGCGTCCGCAAGCGAGAACGCTGAGTTCGGGTCGTAGCGAAAGCGGTCATTGGGCAATGCGGCGGCAAGCGCCTGATACGCGTTCAGCTCGTAGTCTGGCGCGTAGACACCGCCTTTAAGTTTGTGCGTCGCGAAGCCGTGCTCAACCTGCAACGCTTTTGCGTGAGCCACCAGCTGATCTGCCGTGCGCACTTCGCCCGCGCCAGTCGTGTTGTTGGGCAGACGAAAAAACAGATAACTCGCGAACTCGACGCTGCCGCGCAAGCGTCCTCCGAGCAATTCCGCGACCGGCACGCCAAGCCTTTGTCCCATGACATCGAGACAGGCGAATTCGATGGCGGCGTGAAGCTGTGTGCGGTTGTTGTAAAGGCTCGCGGTGGGATTGCAGATGGCGAAACGCAAGGCTTCCAGCTCAAACACGTTGTGCCCCTGGAGATAGCCAATCAGGCTTTCGATCCCGTTGCTCGCCACCTCGCCACCGCCACCAAATTCACCGAGCCCGACGTAGCCATCATCGGTTTCGACTTCAACGATGGTGCGAACAAAACGCCCCCAATGCGCACCATTACTGTGCAAAAGCGGCGCTTGTAGCGGAACCGTCACGGGCGTGGCGCGAATTTGGGTAATCCTGCTTGGTTTCACTTTACCCCTGTTGTACGATGACTTTAGTTGTGATCGCTTATGCTATCCACACCGATGCGAAATTGTGACCGTCAGAGTCCAAATCGCTACCGTCGCCATGCCACAGCAATGCCAATGCACCGCCAATAAGGAGGCTCCATGAAATTTCGTACCCTAGTCACGTCCGCGCTCGTCACCGCCACACTCATCGCGCCCGCGCTCTCATTCGCGCAGACCAAGCTCAAGTGGGCGCACGTCTACGAGACCTCCGAGCCGTATCACACCGAATCGGTCTGGGCCGCTGCCGAAATCAAAAAGCTGACTAACGGCAAGTTTGATATTCAGGTCTTTCCCGCGTCTTCGCTCGGCAAAGAGACCGACATCAATCAGGGCCTGACACTCGGCACGGTCGACATGATCATCAGCGGTCCGTCCTTCGCAGCGCGCACCTATCCGCGCGTCGGCATCGCTTACTACCCGTTCATCTTCCGCGACGCTGCGCATCAGGAGGCGTATTCCAAAAGCGACGTGTTCAAAGAAATGGTCGACGGCTATCGCGCGAAGACCGGTATCCAGATGACGGCCTACACCTACTACGGTGCACGCCATGCGACATCGAACAAGCCTTTCACCGACTGCGCCGGGATGAAGGGCCTGAAGATTCGGGTGCCCGATGTGCCGGTCTACATGGCGATGCCCAAGGCGTGTGGCGCGAATCCGACGCCGATCGCTTTTGCGGAGGTTTACCTCGCGTTGCAAAACGGCACCGTGGACGCGCAGGAAAATCCACTGACGACGATTGAGGCGAAGAAGTTCTACGAAGTGCAGAAGAACATCATGTTGACCGGTCATATCCTCGACGGTCTGGTGACGCAAATCGCGCCGCATGTCTGGTCAAAATTGACCGATGCCGAGAAGAAAATCTTCACCGATGTCACGCGTGAAGCGGCGTCACGTGCGTCGGCGCAAATCATCAAGCGCGAGGGTGAACTGGTGGCTGAGTTCAAGAAGAAAGGCATCAACATCGTTAGCGTGGATCGCTCTGCCTTTCAGGCAGCAGTGCTAAAGGGCGCAACGCTCGAGTCGCTCGGCTTTGACAAGAAAGACTTTGATCGCATTGTTGCGCTGAAGTAGTTCGCGTCCAATGACGGCTTAAACGCCGTCATTCTCTGGCAATGCGGAAACGACGAAAGCTGCGATCGTGTGTGGTCGCAGCCAGAGCGACTTTCGTTGCCCCAACCTCTGGCCGCTTAAACTTTGCGAGAACAAACATGGATCTAGACTCCGGCCCCAAAGTCATGGGCGACGACGGCGAATTTCACGCTGTCGACGAGGAAGTATCTTTTGAAGGCACCCCGTTTGAAGGATGGATCGCACTCGGCCTGTTCTGGGCTTTGGGCGCGGTGGTATTGATCCAGTTCGTCACCCGCTACCTGCTCAACGATTCGGCTGCGTGGACGGAGGAGATTGCGCGCTACTTTTTGATCGGTCTGGTATTTGTTGGCGCGACCATCGGCGTGGTCAAGAACAACCACATTCAGGTGGATCTGCTCTACCGCTTTCTGCCAAAAACGGCAGGACGCATGCTGTCGACGGCCGTGGATATTGGACGCATCGCGTTCTTCGGCGCGATGTCAGTGTCCACCGTTCAGATGATGATTAAGCTGGAGAGCGCGAAGATGACCATCGTCGATTTGCCGATGAACATTGTTTACGCGGTGTGTCTGTTCGGATTTATTGCAATGGCGGTGCGCTCGATTCTGGTAGCGCGCATTCACTGGCAGCGCGGCTACAGCGTGCTGGAGCGACCTGATTCCACGATGGCTGATCGCTAGGACGACGCAGATGCTAAAAATTCTTTTCCTCTTCTTGATGTCGAGTGGCCTTCCCGTGGCCATCGCGATGGCCGGCGCGTCGCTCCTCTACATCCTCATCAGCGGCGATTTGCCCGGCTTCGCGGTCGTGCATCGCATGATTGGCGGCATCGACAGCTTTCCGCTGCTCGCGGTGCCGTTCTTCATTCTGGCCGGCAATTTGATGAACAACGCGGGCATCACCAACCGCATTTACAACTATGCGCTGGCACTGGTCGGCTGGCTCAAGGGCGGGCTGGGTCACGTCAACGTGCTCGGCTCGGTCATCTTCGCCGGCATGAGCGGCACCGCGATCGCAGACGCGGCGGGGCTCGGTACGATTGAAATCAAGGCGATGAAAGACCACGGCTACGAACTGGAGTTTGCCGTGGGTGTCACCGCCGCGTCGGCAACGCTTGGCCCCATCATCCCGCCGTCGCTGCCATTCGTGATTTACGCGATGATGGCGAACGTTTCGGTCGGCGCATTGTTCCTCGCGGGCATTCTGCCGGGCGTGCTGATGGCCGTACTCATGATGATGACGGTCGCGTATTTCGCACACAAGAACGGCTGGGGTGGCGACATCAAGTTTTCGTGGTCCCGCTTCGGCGGCGCAATGATCGAAACGGCTATCGTCATCGCCTGGCCGCTGATTCTGTATTACGCCGTGCAATGGGGCGCGCCGATGCAGCCGACCGTCATCGCTGCGCTGGCTATATTGTTCCTCGCCGACTGGAAATTCAAGTTTCAGGCGGTGCTACCGATCATGACGCCGGTGCTCTTAATCGGTGGCATGACGACGGGCCTGTTCACACCCACGGAAGGGGCCATCGCGGCCTGCGTGTGGGCAATGGTGCTCGGCCTGTTCTGGTACAAAACGCTGTCGTGGCGCATGTTCGTGAAGGTCTGCCTCGATACCGTTGAAACGACGTCGACGGTGATGTTCATCGTTGCTGCGGCCTCGATCTTCGGCTGGATGTTGACCGCCACCGGCGTCACCGCTGCGATTGCCGACTGGGTGCTCGGCTTCACCAAAGAGCCCTGGGTGTTCCTGCTGCTGGCCAATTTGCTGATGCTGTTCGTTGGCTGCTTTCTGGAGCCCACGGCGGCCATCACCATTCTTGTGCCGATCCTGCTGCCCATCGTTTTGAAGCTGGGGATTGACCCGGTGCATTTCGGTCTGGTGATGGTGTTAAACCTGATGATCGGCCTGCTGCATCCGCCGATGGGGATGGTGCTGTTCGTGCTGGCGCGCGTGGCGAAGCTGAGCGTGGAGCGCACCACGGCCGCAATCTTGCCGTGGCTGGTACCGTTGCTGGTGAGTCTCGTGATCCTGACCTACATTCCGGCGATCAGTTTGTGGCTGCCGAAATATATGGGGATGTAGCCATCGTTCTTGTAGGAGCGGCTTGCCGCGACCCCCAGTTGCGAATATCTATGCCGGTCGCGGCAAGCCGCTCCTACAGATGCACCGGTTCCGGGATTGAATCACACCATGCCACGCATTAAGAAAATCGAACTCTGGCAGGTCAACCTCGCGCCGCCAGTGCCGCGCTCGGATGCGATCCAGTCGTTTGTGACGCAGGAGACGCCGATGCTGCGAGTCACCTGCGACGATGGCTCACAGGGCGCAGGCTACAGCTACACAATCGGCACCGGTGGTTCGGCGGTGATGTCGCTGCTGGAAGATCACCTCGCCCCGAAACTGATCGGTCGCGACGCGGACGACATCGAGGCGATCTGGAAGGATTTATTTTTTCACACGCACGCCACGGCGGTCGGCGCGATCACAGCGCTGGCGCTGGCGACGATTGATACCGCGTTGTGGGATTTGCGTTGCCGCCACACCAAACTGCCCTTGCACAAAGCCGCGGGGGGCGCGCAGAAACGCGTACCGATGTATTCGACCGAAGGCGGTTGGCTGCATCTGTCGCCCGAGCAACTGGTCACGCAATCGCTAGCAGCGAAAGCCGACGGTTTCAAAGGCGTCAAGATCAAGGTCGGACGCCCGCATGTGAGCGAGGACATGGCGCGTTTGTCTGCGGTGCGAGAGGCCGTCGGCGGCGCATTTGACATCATGATCGACGCCAATCAATGCTTCACTGTCGGGGAAGCGATTCGGCGTGCGCGACATTACGAAACGCTGGACATAGCCTGGTTTGAAGAGCCGTTGCCCGCCGAGGATTTAGGCGGTCACGAACGGCTTGCGCAGAGCACTAGCTTGCCAATTGCCGTCGGCGAATCCATCTACAGCCTGCAACACTTCCGCGAATATTTGCAGCGCGGCGCGTGCTCCATCGTTCAGGCGGATGTCGCGCGCATTGGCGGTATCACGCCTTGGCTCAAGGTCGCGCATCTGGCGGAGAGCTTCAACGTGCCGATCTGCCCGCACTTTTTGATGGAGCTGCATGTAAGTCTTTGCGCCGCCGTGCCAAACGCGCCGTGGGTGGAATACATCCCGCAGCTTGATTCGATTACCACGCGGGGAATGGCGCGCGATGGCGGTTTCGCGATTCCTTCAGATGCGCCCGGTTTGGGCATTGCGTGGGATTGGACGGCGATTGACAAACAGGCGATTCGGCGCGCGACAGTAGAAAATTAGCGCATCAGCTTTTCGCTGAAAGCGCCGCAGCACCGGGGGTAATATCGAAAAAAGCTATTAGTCGATTATTCGCTATATGCGCGATCAGCCCCCGTTTGGCGGTGCTTTCAGCAAAAAGCCATACTAGTTAAAGATCGACAAAACACCGCTAAACCGGCGAATTGATGTCGATGAACTGGTAGGTGAGGCCGAACTGCTGCACGAGATTACCCGCCAATGCGGCGACACCGTCGCGCTCCGTCGCGTGATGGCCAGCGGCGATGAGGGTTATGTTCGACTCACGCGCATGGTGGACGTGCTGTTCGCTGATTTCGCCGGTGATGAAGGCGTCCGCACCGGCTTCGATAGCGTCTTTCAACAGCCCACCGCCCGCGCCGGTGCACCAGGCAATCGTGCGAATCATCCGGTCAGGATGGGTGAACAGCGTCACCCGGCGACCGTAGTGCCGCGCGCAATAAGCGGCGAGCACGGTGCAGCGCAGCGCCACATTCACCCCAAGCTGCCCCAGCATGACGAGCCCAGTGTCGCCCGCCGTGCCAATCGGCGACAGCCCCATGCGGCGGCCCATGCAGGCGTTATTGCCAACCTCGGCATGGACATCGAGCGGCAAGTGATAGGCGTAGAGGTTGATGTTGGCGGCGAGCAGTGCCGCGATGCGCTCGCGGTGATAGCCGACAATGGCTGGATCGTCGCCTTTCCAGAAAAGTCCGTGGTGAACGATGATGGCATCAGCCTTGGCGGCAATCGCGGCATCGATCAGGGCCTTGTTTGCCGTGACGCCGACCACAATATGAGATATCGTGTCACGGCCCGCAACTTGCAAGCCATTGACTGCGACATCCTTGAAGCGCCGAACTTCAAGGAATTGATTGAGGTGACGCGCCAGCGCGTCGCGGGACACGGAGCCCTTGGTTTCTGTGTTCAAGGTCTGATTCTCGAGGTCTTGAATAAAATTGTGAAGATCAACGGTACGCACGCAACTTCCCTCGGTCTGTATCTTTTATTAACGGTGAACCGACAAATCATTCGAATCTGACCGTAGTCACCGAAACCTGCACATGAAGCGTTCATTCTTCACAACGTCCACCACCGGAACTGACATCATCCCAATGCTGGCAACCTCATCATGCTGACGCGATTATGGCTCGTATTTGCACAGGTCTGCACGATCTGTGTCGCTATTCTGTTTACGGTCAGCACATTGCGACCCGAGTGGCTAGCGCGTGTCACAACCGTCGCGCCAATGACGCCTGTGGCCGCTGCAAATCCGGCGACGGGAGCCACGGTTAACACAGCGATAGCTGCCAATACATCCGCCGCGCCGCAACACCCCCGCAGCTTCAGCGAAGCCGCCAAACGCGCGTTACCTTCGGTGGTAAAGGTCGCCACCAGCGCCCAGCGCCGTGCACGTAACCCGTTGATGGACGACCCGAATTTTCAGCGCTTTTTTGGGCGTCAGGGTGCCGACGAAAACACCCAGCAAAAGCAGCAACTTCTCGGCGAAGGCTCGGGCGTGATCGTGCGCGCAGACGGCTACATTCTCACTAACAATCATGTGGTCGAAGGCGCGCAACAAATTCAGGTTGAGTTGACCGATAAACGCGTGTTGCCCGCGAAGGTCATCGGCGTTGATCCCGACACCGATCTCGCCGTGATCAAGATTGAAGGTACCGATTTTCCGGCGATTACCTTCGGTGATTCACAGGCGTTGCAGGTCGCCGACGTAGTGCTCGCGATTGGCAATCCGTTTGGTGTGTTCGGCAACACGGTTACGATGGGTATCGTGAGCGCGTTGGGCCGCACCCAAGTGTCGGAGTCCAATCCGTTCGAGAGTTTTATTCAGACTGATGCGGCCATCAACCAGGGCAATTCCGGCGGCGCGCTGGTCAATTCCAATGGCGATCTGATCGGCATTAACTCCAGTATTTTCACGCGTACCGGTGACTTTTCGGGCATTGGCTTCGCGATTCCAACCGCGCTCGCCAGACCGATTATGGACCAGCTCATCGCGACCGGCGAAGTTAAACGTGGCTACCTCGGTGTGAACCTCGGTGCCATCACGAGCGAGGTGGCGCAGCGTCTCGCGTTGAAAGACCAGAAAGGGGCATTCGTCGGGGCCGTGCTTGACGGTGCGCCGGGCAGCCGTGCTGGCCTGCGCGTCAATGATGTGATCGTGGAAATCAACGGTCAGGCCACCTCAGATCGCACCGACGCGGTGAACACCATCGCGATGACCGCGCCCGAGCAAACGATTCCGCTGAAGGTCATGCGCCAGGGCGAAATTGTTGAGCTGAAAGTGACGCTAGGAAAGCGGCCCACGACGAAACGCTAGGGCCTAACGGCGTGTAGGAGCGGTTCCTACAGAAAAATTGTTATGCCGTAGCGTCTTCGGATGCGCGCGTTCGCGGTGTGATGAAGCGGCTCACAAGGATACCCACTTCGTAGAGCAGCACCAACGGCACCGCTAGAAACAGTTGCGACAACACATCTGGCGGCGTAACGACTGCGGCAATCACAAAAGCAGCCACGATGAAATAGCCGCGGAATTCACCCAACTGCTGCACAGTCACGATACCCGCGCGCGTCAGTACGGCGAGCACCACAGGTGTCTCAAAGGTGATGCCGAACGCGATGAACATCGTAAGCGCGAAGCTCCAGTATTTGTCGATATCGGTAGCCATCTGCACGCCCACAGGCGTGAAGCTCGCGAAGGTTTTGAAGATCGACGGAAATACAACGAAAAATGCGAACGCCATGCCGCAAAAAAACAGGACGGTCGACGACACGATGATCGGCAACGCCATCTTCTGCTCATGCTTGTAAAGGCCCGGTGCGACGAACGCCCACATCTGATAGAGCACCACCGGCAGCGAGATCAGAAAGCCCGCCATTAGCGTGACTTTAAGCGGGATGAAGAAGCTGCCCGTTACGTCCGTCACGATCATCGAAGCGCCGACCGGCATCGCGTGCATCATCGGAGCGGCAACGAGGGAGTAGAGCTCTTTCATGCCCGGCCACGCCATGAGCGCAAAGGTCACGAAGAGCACGGCAACGACCGCCTTGACAATTCGCTCGCGCAACTCAACGAGGTGGGAGATGAAGGTTTCTTGAGGGGCTTCGGACATGAAACGGTCTTAAATGTAGGAGCGGCTCTACCGCGACGTGCGTAATGTGGGCGGGGTCGCGGCAGAGCCGCTCCTACGGTATGTCAGGCTGCCTTTTTCGGCGATTCCGGGGGCACCTCGACCAGCGCAGGATTCAACGTCGCGCTCGCTGGCTCGGCCGAGCTCAGCGATTTGGCTTCAATCGCGGCTTGCGCCTCCATCGCTTGTTCGGCGATGGATTTTTCGAGCGCTTCGACTTCGTTCAAAACGGCATGGCCGGGGGCAGCGATGGTGTTCCCTGCGCCGGTTTCCGCCGTCGCCAGCTTGGCGTGATAGTCCGATTCCATCTCGTTGAATGCTTTGGATGCCGACGACGCTTCCTGCTCAACGCTGCGTCCGGCGTCACTCACAGCTGTCTCAAAACTCTTCGCCGCATCTTGCGCAGCCTGCTGAAGCTTTTTCAGCTCATCCATCTGCATTTCACGATCAATGTCCTGCTTGACCTGATTGGCGTAGCTGCGTGCGCGACCCAGCAAATGACCGAGCGTGCGGGCCACTTTCGGGAGTTTTTCCGGTCCGAGCACAATCAACGCAACCACCGCGATGATCATCATCTTGCCGAAGGAGAGTTCAAACATAGGGGTACTTAAGTAGGGCAGGCATTGCCCGCCATTGGCTTACGAGGCGCGAAATACCTGCGCTACACCGACCAATCAAACCTTGTCGCGCTTCGCTTCGCCTTCGATGACGTTCGGCGCTGCAACCGGGGGCGCTTCTGCGGCGGCCTTAGTGGCCTCTTCGCCGCTCTTCATGCCACTTTTGAAATCGCTGACCGCGCCGCCAAGGTCTTTGCCGACGTTACGCAGCTTTTTGGTGCCAAACACCATCACCACGATCAAGAGAACGATCAACCAGTGCCAAATCGAAAATGAACCCATAGGTGACTCCTAACTTCTAAAAATCTTGTGAACGAATGCAGGCTTGCTATTCGTCTCTAGCGATCATGCGACCCAGCGCCTCAGGGCCGCCCAGCACATGCATATGTAAGTGAAACACGTCTTGCCGACCGACGCGCCCATCGTTGATGATAGTGCGGAAGCCGTCGACCGACCCATTTTCGCGCGCCACTTGCGACGCAACCAGCATCATTTTACCGAGCACCCGTTGATCTTCCATTTGTGCTTCCGACAATCTGGCAATGTGTTTCTTCGGAATCAGCAACAAATGCACCGGTGCCGAAGGATGAATATCCTTGAACACAAGCAAGTCGTCATCCTCGTAGACCCGCGTCGAGGGGATTTCGTTGCGAATGATTTTGCAGAAAAGGCAGTCTTTGTCGGTGCTCATGAATTGTGGAATGATTGCAATTGCAGCAGTTCTGTGGGAGCGGCTTAGCCGTGATGACTCGTAACGTTAACGCTGACCGGGCTAAAGGCGCTCCTGAGTGAAGTCGAAGGGCCGCTTCCACGATGTGTTATTTGGGTCGCGACGCCTTCTCTTCAACGCCGGATAGTCCCTCACGACGCGTCAGCTCGGCGAGAACATCAGCTCCCGTCAAATCGTAGCGCGACATGGCGACAAGCATGTGAAACCACACGTCTGCCGCCTCGCCGACCACCCGCTCATGACCTGCGGCGTTTGATTCGATTTCGGCGTCCTTGCACGCCATAACGAACTCAGTGGCCTCTTCGCCTACCTTTTTCAGCGCGGCATCCGGGGCTTTGGAAAATAATTTGGCCACGTACGAACTGGCCGGATCGGCGTCCCTGCGCGAAGCAAACGTCTGCGCGAGCCGCGCAAAAACATCGAGCGAGTCAGCGCTCACCTTACATCTCCGCTTCGGTTTTGATCGGTTCGAACTGGGTTACCCAAGCGCCATTCTCGAGTTTCCGGAAAAAACAGTTGCGTCGCCCCGTGTGGCAGGCGATGCCGCCAAGCTGTTCAACTTTCAAAAGAACGACGTCGCCATCACAATCTATCCGCACTTCGCGAAGGATTTGCAGGTGGCCCGAGCTTTCGCCCTTCATCCACTGCGATTGGCGCGAGCGCGAGTAATAGCAGGCTTTTCCGGTGGCAATAGTGCGCTCAAACGCCGCGCGATCCATCCACGCGACCATGAGGATTTCGTTGGTCATGGCATCCTGCGCGATGGCAGGAATCAGGCCTTTTTCGTCAAAACGCAATTCCGCCAGCACCGCGTCGGGCAGGGCGATTCTTGGCGTGGCGATGGCTGATTCCAACATGCACCAAGTTTATCAGTCGCGTTTTAGTGATTACGACGCGTCTATTTGACAGCGACAATCTCAGGCAGTGTGATTTCTGCGCCCGCATCCGCGTTAGTCGCGCTGTTCCCGCGCTAAACGCCACCTCTATTGAATGCCGGCCCATTCCCCGGCCATCGGAAGGCGGGTTCGCTATGGCATTCGGCTCGCTACCAGAGAAGCAACGAAATAATAGCTTTTTTGATATTTGCTACGTCTCATAGGGGCTACAGCCGTTTTATAGTAAAAGTTGACTATACGCCTAATGTCGGCTCAGCCCACGTGCATGAACGGCTGTAGCAGAAAGCTGTAGGTCGAGTGCAGCTATTACGTTCACTGCGCGAACGACTACTGATCGCATCCATTCAACCGACGCGCGCGACCGTACCGCCGCACGCGTCGCAATATTACTAAGCGAGCTTCGAGCCCCGACGGCGGCGTGTTGCGATCAGTGCAGAAATCGCGAGCAACAGCGCTACGGTCGCCAACACGGCCTCATCCAGGGTCGGAACAGCAACGGCCGGTGCCGGTTGCGCTGCTGCGGCCAGCGTCCAGTTGTAAACCATTGCTTTCTCCTGCGTCGTCAGATCGGTGAAATCTGGGGCTGCCACCACAGCCGCAATCGTGCTTAGGGCAAGCAGGCGTTCGGCACCTGCTGCGGCGGGCGCGACGGCGCGACCCTCACCGCTTCCGCCGTTTTCAGACAATCCGCGATAGACAAAATGAGCGAGGATTTTGACTTCGCCGGGATTCATCGTGAAGTCGTAAACCGGAGAAAAGCCGTCGTCCCCATCGCCAGCGAAAGCAGCGAACAGCGGATCGCCCGGGTCGCCGCTACCAATAAAACTGGCTGCGGCACGATTGCTCCAGGCTACGCCCACTGGTGGATCGTCGACAGCTGCGGTCGCTAAGGCTTGATCTGTTGAAACCATCCAGTTGTCCGCCGTTGTGATGAGCAAATCACCCGATGAAGTGCCAGCCACGTGTGTATTGTTGTCTGAACCCAGATCACCATTGGCGCCACCAAAAGCGATGCGCACTTTCCGCGCAGCGCCCGACGTGTTGGTCAGGGTGTCAACGTAGCGCAGCAGATTGGTGCCGGGAATCGCATACAAGCGGCGCGACACGCTGACTCCGGCGGCTACGAAGGGCGTGGTGGTTACCATGCGATTGGTACCGGCCATCGTCAACGCAAGATTGGCGACAACAGCCGAGGCCTGCAGTGTTGCGTTACTCGCATCCTTGACCTCAATTCGCAAACCGCCGTACAAATCAAACGCGTCATGGCTACCATCATTGGCATACCCCTCTGAATCGTCAATGTCCCAAACGTAGCCATTTGCCGATGGCAAATTGATGAGCGCCGCGGTGCGGGGCCCCTTACCGGGAGCTTGAGCAGCGTGAGCCGATATTGATACGGCAGCGCCAAAAGCAACCACCAAAATCAACGAGGCGAGTCGTGAGAATTTCATTATCTTGAATCCTGTGCGTTATAGACATCAATCACAATCTCTTCCCGGAAAGTCAACGCGGCACGCACGTGGCAAGATTGCTGGGACTGGATGCGAAGTCCAAACTGCGCGCGATTTATTCGAATGACCTAAGTTCAGATCTGTGACAAATCAGAGATATTTAGGAGCATTCTTATCGTAGCGTGTTTACCCGCGCCGCGCGAAGCGCGCGCAGTCAAAAGCGAAACGCGATCATTGGCGTGTGGTGAAAATGCCGCGCCCAACTATGCGTGAAGCGCTTCGGCGAGGTATTCGAATCGCGTTAAAGCGCACACGCATTGATGCGCTTCTTGTCCGCGACTGAGAATCCGCCCTATTCGCGCCTGGCACCTGACGCAGCGAGTGTCTCAGCGGCCGTCAATAATCAAATCAGGGACTGAAATCCGGTTGATTTTTAGGATTCGCACTGATGAACGCCGGAAGCGTGTTGCACAACGCATCAATCGCCACGATGCGCGGATATTTGGTCATATCCACGTTGAACCGTCGCGCCGAAAACACCTGCGGCACCAGCACGGCGTCAGCCAGCGTCGGCATGTCATCAAAGCAGAAATGCCCGCTCATGTTTGATTGCGTCAGCGTCTGCTCAAACGCCTCCAGACTGATCGAAATCCAGTGCGCGATCCACGCGTTTTTCTGATCCGTTGTCACGCCGAGCTCGTTGGTCAAATAATTCAACACGCGCACGTTGTTTAGCGGATGCACGTCGCACGCCAGGGACAGCGCCAGCGCACGCACATGCGCCCGGTCAACCGCACTTTTCGGCAAGAGCGGCGCGACGTTCGGCATCATTTCGTCAAGATATTCGATGATCGCCAGCGACTGTGTGAGCACCGCGCCGTCGTCGGCGACGAGCGACGGCACCAGCCCCGCCGGATTTAACTTAAGGTAGTCGGCCGAGCGGTGCTGCGCTTTCAGCAAATGCACGCCAACGTGCTGCCAGGTGATGCCCTTCAGGTTCAGCGCGATGCGAACGCGGTAGGCGGCTGAAGAACGGTAGTAGTTATAAAGCTTCATTATGGCAAAGGGCTATTGAAACGCCTGAATCCCCGTCTGCGCACGGCCCAAAATCAGCGCGTGAATATCGTGCGTTCCTTCATAGGTATTCACCACTTCAAGGTTCACCAGATGCCGCGCGACACCGAATTCGTCGCTGATGCCGTTGCCGCCCATCATGTCGCGCGCCAGCCGCGCGATGTCGAGCGATTTGCCGCAACTATTGCGCTTCATGATGCTGGTGATTTCGACGGCTGCCGTGCCTTCATCTTTCATGCGACCCAGGCGCAGACAGCCTTGCAGCGCCATCGTGATTTCAGTTTGCATATCAGCAAGCTTTTTCTGGATCAGCTGATTCGCCGCCAGCGGACGCCCGAATTGCTTCCGATCCAGCACGTATTGCCGCGCGCGGAACCAGCAATCTTCCGCCGCACCGAGCGCGCCCCAGGCGATGCCGTAGCGCGCTGAATTCAGGCACGTGAACGGCCCCTTGAGCCCTTCAACGTTTGGCAACTCGTTCTCGGCGGGCACGAACACTTCGTCCATCACGATTTCGCCCGTCGTCGACGCGCGCAGGCCCACTTTGCCCTTGATTGCGGGTGCCGACAAACCCTTCATACCCTTCTCAAGGATGAAGCCACGAATGCGGCCTTCGTCGTTCTTCGCCCACACCACAAACACGTCAGCGAACGGTGAATTCGAGATCCACATTTTGGCACCCGAGACACTGAAACCGCCGGGCACAGCCTTGGCGCGGGTGATCATGCTGCCGGGGTCGGAGCCGTGATTCGGCTCGGTCAAACCGAAGCAACCGATCCATTCCCCGGTCGCGAGTTTTGGCAAATATTTTTGCTTTTGTGCCTCAGAGCCAAATTCATATATCGGCACCATCACGAGCGAACTCTGCACGCTCATCATCGAGCGATAACCGGAATCGACGCGCTCAATCTCGCGCGCGATCAATCCGTACGCCACATAGTTCAAACCCGCGCCGCCATACTGCTCAGGAATCGTCGGCCCAAGCAAACCCAGTGCACCCATCTCACGAAAAATTTCGATATCCGTGTGCTCGTTGCGGAACGCTTCGACCACGCGCGGCAGCAGTTTGTCCTGCGCATACTGCGCCGACGCATCGCGAATCATGCGCTCATCTTCGGTGAGTTGCTGATCGAGGAGCAGTGGATCGCTCCAGTTGAAGGTGGCTTTTGACATGAGTGTTCTCGACTGCGATGAAGGCAAAAAGGTATGACCTATTTTAAGCGTGCTGGGTCATGCGCTCAACATAGCGTGCGATGGTGTCAATTTCGATATTGACGCGTTTCCCGGCTGCCAGATCAGAAAAATTGGTGACCTGATAGGTGTGCGGAATCACATTGACCTGAAACCGCGTGCCAGTGGCGACATCTTCGACCGCGTTCACGGTCAGGCTCACACCGTTGACCGTAATCGAGCCTTTTTGAGCGATGAATTTGCCCAGATTCGCTGGCACTTCGATTTCGAGCAGCCAGCTCTCCGCCAGATTTTTCCACTGCGTCACAAGACCCGTCACATCTACGTGACCGGTCACAAGATGGCCGCCCAGTTTGTCTGCGAGCGTCAGCGATTTTTCAAGGTTCACCAGCGCACCAACTTCAAGACCAGTGACAATGGTGAACGAGTGCGCCGACACGTCGGAGCGCAACACGCCGGTACCTATTTCGACGATGGTGAGGCAGCAGCCGGAATGCGCAATCGAATCGCCGATTGCAATGTCGTCCAGCGGCCAGTCGCTGCACGCGACAGTGATGCGCTGCCCATCGCCGACGGGCTCGTGCGCCGTGACACGGCCGAGGCCCGTGATGATTCCTGTAAACACGACTTATCCCTTACTAAGGTTTATTACTTCGCCCGCATCATGATCCGCACATCATCGCCCAAGCGCGCGACGTCATGTAAATCAAACTGCATCGCGTCGGCCAGCTTTTCGGGTGCAGCAAACGAAAACATTTCTCTGGCGTCACGGCCCAACAATTTCGGCGCGAGATACACCAGTAATTCATCGACGAGCCCCGCCTGAACCATCGGCCCCATCAATCGAGCGCCCGCCTCAACGTGCAACTCATTGACGCCGCGCGCGCCGAGGTCTTGCAACGCCGCGGGCAGGTCAATCTTGCCAACCTGTCTGGTGTCCGGCAAACGCACGACTTCCACGTTGTCCGGCAAGCCGACGGGCATCCGATCGGAACAATAAACCAGCGCGCCTCCTTGCAACACTTTAGCCGCCGGGCTCAACTCGCCCAGGTGATCGAACACGACGCGCAGTGGCTGACGTAGCGGCAACACCGTGGTGACGCCGCGCACCGTCATCTGCGGATTGTCATGGCGTATGGTGCCGCTGCCGGTGAGCACCGCACAGGCACGCGCGCGCCAGCGGTGACCATCGCGACGCGCCTCATCGCCCGTGATCCACTGCGACTCACCGTTGGCGAGCCCGGTGCGGCCATCCATCGACGCCGCAACCTTGCAGCGTACCCACGGCAGCCCCGTCGTCATGCGTTTGACAAATCCGATATTGAGTTCGAGCGCATCGTGCGAAAGCAGGCCGACGCGTACATCAATCCCCGAATCGCGCAGCCGCGTATGGCCGGTCCCGCCGACCATCGGATTCGGGTCTTCCATCGCCGTCACCACGCGCTGGATTCCGGCGCTGATCAATGCTTCAGTACAGGGTGGTGTTTTGCCAAAATGATTGCACGGTTCCAGCGTGACGTACGCCGTCGCGCCGTCCAGATTGATGCCTTTGGAACGGGCATTTTTTATAGCATGAGATTCAGCATGCTGCTCACCCGGGCGCTGCGTAAAACCCTCGGCAATAATTTCACCATCGCGCACTAAAACGCATCCCACGCGCGGATTTGGCGTCGCGTGATTCATTGCCATCACCGCTAATTCAAGCGCGCGACGCATGAAAGTTTCGTCGTCAGCGCTAAACATTTTTCGGCGGCTGTTTCAGGTTTTTAGCGACAGGCTTTTTGACTACCTTAGCCACGGTGGGACGCTCCACCTCGTGCAACGCGGAGCGGAAATCCTCAACGTCCTGAAAGGATTTGTAAACCGACGCGAAACGGATGTAGGCCACTTTGTCGAGCTTGTAGAGCTCGGCCATCACCATCTCGCCAATGCTGCGCGAAGGGATCTCTCGCTCACCGAGGCTGTGAATATTGGCGGTGATTCTGGCAATCGCCTGATCGACGAATTCGGTAGGCACGAAGCGTTTATGGAGCGCGCGGTTGAAGCCCGTGCGGATTTTTTCGACATTGAAATCGATACGTGTCCCGTTGCCCTTGATGACCTGCGGCATGCGCATTTCAACCGTCTCGAATGTAGTGAAACGTTTGTCGCAGGCAAGGCATTTACGGCGACGACGAATCGCGTCGCCAGTCTCGGAGACGCGCGAGTCGATCACTTGTGTTTCAAGGGAGCCGCAGAAGGGGCACTTCATTAGACGATTGCTGGATCAGATGCGAGATTTAGATTGTGGCACGGGAGAGTTGCGCGAGGACGAAATTCACAGTCTGCTCGCGTACGGCACTGCGATCACCTTGAAAGTTTTTTGTCACGGACGTAACGTTTTGCGCTGTAGCAAAGGCAAAGCAAACCATCCCGACCGGCTTCGCCAACGTGCCACCGGTCGGGCCAGCAACGCCCGTCACCGAGTACGCCATCGTGGCGCGGCTGTTTTTCAACGCCCCCGCCGCCATCTCGCAGGCGGTTTCTACACTCACCGCACCGAATTCGTCGAGCGTTGTGGAAGCAACGCCCAGCATCTCCATCTTTGCTTCATTGCTGTAGGTGACGAATCCACGATCTACCCACGCAGATGAGCCGCTAACGCTGGTGAGCACCGCAGCGATCAGGCCACCGGTGCAGCTCTCAGCGCCCGTGATGACGCGCTTGTCAGGCACACAAATGGCGCCGATGTGTTCCGCAATCTTCAACCATTCATCAAACAATGCGTGCATCTTTGCAACTCAGAAAATGCGAATCCACAACGCAAATACGAAGAGCGTCAGCGCCGCGGCGATCAAGTCGTCCAGCATCACCCCAAACGCGCCTTTCACGTTGCGATCTGCCCAGCCAATCGGTCCAGGTTTCCGAATGTCGAGCAAGCGAAACAGCAGAAATGCCCACGCCTGCTTCCACATCGCACCGGGCAACATGGCCGTGATCAGCGCCATCGCGATGACTTCGTCCGACACGATGGCACCGTGATCGCTCTCACCGAGCGCGCGCCCCGTCACGCCGGCGGCCCAGAGGCTGATGACGAAAGCAACGGCGAGACCGACGAAGAACACGTCGTCGCCCACCATCGGCTGAAGCCAGCGCGTCGCAAAAAGCCCGAGCAAGGTGCCGAAGGTGCCGGGCGCGAACGGCGCGAGCCCGGTGCCGAGACCGAGTGAAATCACATGCGCCGGATGCGAGAGCATGAAACGCAGCGTCGGCTTGATTGGCCGTGAAGACAGAGCGGCAGCGGTGATGTCACTCATGCGAAATGATCCCAGCCTTTGATTTCGATATCCATCGGGCGTGAGTATGCATCCAGAACGCGAACTCTGGCGGCAGAATCTGAGTCGGTCACGCGACCGATACAAGCTCCGTCGAGCCCGTACGCCCGCAGCAACCGGGACACAACAGCGTGCTGCGCCACAGGCGCTGTGAACAAAAGCTCGTAGGCGTCGCCAGTGGAAAGCAGGCAGTGTCGCGCTTTTGCTGCATGTTCGGGCGATGCCAATTGCTCGCTCAGGTTGGTGGGAATGGCAGCAAAGTCAATGTTGATCGACACCCGCGATGCGTCGGCAAGATGCGCCGCCTCACTCAACAATCCATCAGAAATGTCAATGCAACTGGTCGCAACTCCACGTAAAGCAATACCGAGCGCGACACGCGCTTCAGGACATTCATATTTCGCAATTTGTGCAGCGCTCGCTTCGCCTTTGATCTCGCCAATCATGCAGTAAAGCGCCCACCCTGCATCACCCAGCGGCCCGCTCACCCAAAGCTCGTCATCAGCCTTTGCGCCGCTGCGCAGCAACGCTTCACCCGGTGGCAATTCACCCATCGCGGTCAGCGCGATTGCAAGCGGGCCACGTGTCGTGTTACCGCCGATCAATTCGACATCGAATTGATCGAGCGCAGACCACAGCCCCTCAGACAATTTAGCGATCCACGCTTCGTTTATCTGCGGCAACGTAAGCGATAACAACGCATAACGGGGTTGCGCACCCATCGCGGCGAGATCGCTCAGATTGACGTGAACGGCACGACGACCCAGCTTGTATGGATCAATCGTCGGCAGGAAATGACGACCTTCGACCAGTGTGTCCGTCGTTACCGCGAACGCATTGCCCGGAGACGGTGCGATCACTGCGCAGTCATCGCCATTGCCAACAATCGCGGCCACTTTGGGTCGCGAGAAGTACCGAGCGATGAGCTCGAATTCAGTCATCGAGCGTTTGCTATTACTGACGTCGCGCTGGCTTCGGCGCTGCCACTTCGTCGGCGCGCAAAATCGGCGCGACTTTGTCGAGCACCCCGTTGACCCACTTGTGACCGTCGGTGCCGCCGAAACTTTTGGCAAGTTCAACCGATTCGTTGATCGCCACGCGATACGGAATGTCGAGCCGCGATTTCAACTCCCACGTTCCGATCAGAATGATGCCGCGCTCAATCGGGCTGATCTGCCCAAATGGGCGGTCTACGTGCGGTTGCGCGATGACGACGAGGGCTTCCCAATCGTCCGTCAAGCCCTTCCACATTTCCCGAAAAAAGGCTTTGTCGCAACGCTTGAAGTCTTCGTCACTCTCAGTCCGCAGCCGAATCGATACCGGATCATGCTCGGCGACATAGAGCTCGTAGAGCCCTTGCAGCGCGAATTCACGCGCCCAGCGGCGGGCCGATTTTGGTTTGGGCTTTGATTGAGGCGCTTGTTGAGGTTGCGAATATTCGGACGCAGCCATGATCAGGATTCACCAAACTTCGAATGCGTCCACTCTTGCAAGAGCGCCATCTCGACGGCGGCTTGTGCAGCCTCGTAACCCTTTTGCTCAGCACGAATTTCTGCCTGCTCATCGGTATAGGTCGTGAGCACGCCATTGCCAATCGCAACGTCCAGCTCCAGGCCAACGCGCGTGATGCCCGCCGCTGACTCGTTACAGACGATTTCGAAGTGATAGGTATCGCCTTTGATCACGCAACCCAATGCGATCAGCGCGTCAAATTCTTCGGTGCTGGCGAATGCCTGCAAGGCGAACGCGATTTCCAGCGCGCCGGGCACCGTAACTTCCGCGATATCGCTGGGTTCAACGCCCATTTCAGCGAGGGCTTTTTTTGCACCTGCGAGCAGTTTTTCGCAAATCGGGGCGTTGAAACGAGCGGTGACAATGCCAACGCGCAAGCCAGAGCCGCGAAGTTTCATGAGGGGTTGAAGGGCCATTGCTGTGCTTTCTTTTTGTTGTTGTCTATCGTTCTTCGTAGGATACGACTTCCAGGTCGAACCCCGTCATCGACGGCATGCGACGGGGCTTGGCGAGGACACGCATCTTGCCGACGTTCAGTGCACGCAGAATTTGGGCACCGATCCCGTAGGTTCGCAAATCCATCTTGTGCGCGTTTAGCGGTTTCACGTTCAATGCGCGGTCACGCAAGTCGTCCGCAGTTTCGCTTTGATGCAGCAGTACGAGCACACCGGCATCCGCCTTTTGCAGCCGCGCGAGCGCCTTCGGAACGCTCCACGAATGCACGGCGCTGTCAGCGTCCAGCGTGTCAATAACCGACAACGGCTCATGCACGCGCACCACGGTTTCACGTTCGTTCGTTGGTGTGCCTTTGACGATAGCGAGGTGCGTAGCAGCAGTCAATTTTTCGCGGAAAACTTTGAGTGTAAATTCGCCCTGCGCGGTTTGCAGCGCCCGTTCACCGACGCATTCAACTAGATTTTCCTGAGCCGCGCGATACTGAATGAGGTCGGTAATAGCGCCGATTTTCAGGCCGTGTTCTTTAGCGAAGATGAGCAGATCTGGCAAGCGCGCCATCGTGCCGTCGTCTTTCATGACTTCGCAAATCACTGATGCCGGAGTGAGTCCCGCCATGCGCGTGAGGTCGCACCCTGCTTCCGTATGACCCGCGCGCATCAGCACGCCGCCTGGTTGCGCCATCACCGGAAAAATGTGGCCCGGTTGCACGATGTCGGTTGGCTTGGCGTTGAACGCGACCGCCGCCTTTACGGTGCGGGCACGATCCGCCGCCGAGATACCGCTCGATACGCCTTCTGCCGCTTCAATCGACAACGTAAAGTTGGTTCCGAAGCCAGAGCGATTGGACGATGTCATCAGCGGCAGACTGAGCTGCGCACAGCGCTCCTGCGTGAGCGTCAAACAAATCAGGCCGCGCGCATGCTTGGCCATGAAGTTGATCGCTTCGGGCGTCACAAACTCAGCCGCCAGCACCAGATCGCCTTCATTTTCACGATCTTCTTCATCAACCAGAATAACCATGCGACCGACCTTCAGGTCGGCGATGATTTCCGGGATGGTGGACAGCACGGATGTCGCAGGCGCTGCAACGGCAGCGAGGGTGGGTTTGGTAGCAGATGCGGGATTAGCCATGGCAAAGAGCAACTCTCTGGGGGAGAAGCAATTATTTTAAGCGGGCGGCGGGTTGGCGCGTTTTGCGTGCTCGTCGGGACGCTGCGAATTGGAGACAATAACGGCCTTCGCACAAATTATTTGGCTCGCACGGCCCACAATGTCCGACCTCCTTATCTCAGAACAACACGGTTTTCGTACGCTGCACTTTGGCTCGGAATGGGTGCAGGGCCGCATGCGCATCAGCCGCCCAGCTGACCTCGCATTGGGCTATGCACAGGACATGTGCGCGGCGCTGTTGTTCACTGCGCCACCGAAACATGTTTACGTCGCTGGATTGGGTGTGGGGTCGTTGCCGCGCTGGGCGTTGGCGCACTGGGAGGAATCGATCAAACGCATGGAGATTGTGGAGCTGCGCGCTGATGTTATGGCGCTGACGCGCTCGTCCTTTCCGTTGCCTGCGGACGACCCGCGCGTTGTATTGACGCTCGGGGACGCGGCGAAGGTAATCACTGAGCGACCCGCGTCGAGCGTTGACTGGATCTGGGTGGATTGTTATGACGGACGTGGTCGGGTGGGCACGCTGGAGTCGGCGGACTTCTATGCGGCAGCGCATACCGCGTTGAAGGCGCGGGGTGTATTCGTAGCGAACATGTGGAGCAGTGTCACCCGCTATCGCGGTGGGCTGCGCAGGCTGCGTGCGGTTTTTGGCGCTAACAACATCGTTTTGCTGCCCGCGATTGCGACCGAAAACGTCACCGTGATCGCGACCAAGTCGCCGCTACCACCGTTGGACAATCGGGCCATTCAAGCTCGTGCCAGAGCATTGCAAGCGGAGTACAAGTTGCCGTTTGAGCGATGGCAGAAGGCGTTAGCGCCAGTCGCGACGGCGTTGTAAGCTCGCGCGCAGACAACGCGCGGACAACGCGCGGACAGAAAAAAGCCCGCGGGGCGAATGAACGCGGCGCGGGCTGAAGGGTTCCCTCCTCCTCGAGGAAATCAGGACGGATTATAAGGTCATTTAGATGAATTTCAAGCCTTTTTGGGGCCTGTCTCACTTTTTTGGTGCAGGGAAACCCCTAGGCCGCTCCGTCGTAAGGCTGCGCCTCAAGCAGCCCTTCTGTCGTACGAATAATTGTTGTGCTTTGGCTGATCAGTCGTTTTGTCCAACGGCCAATTTGAGCGTTGGCTTCTTCTCTTCGAAGAATTGCTCGTCTTCCGTCGAGCCGTGCAGCGCCGTCGTCGAGCTTTGACCGCCCTGAATGACTTGCGTCACGGCGTCGAAATAACCGGTGCCCACTTCGCGCTGATGCTTCACCGCCGTGAAGCCATGTGCTGCAGCGGCGAATTCAGCCTCTTGCAACTCAACGAACGCCGTCATGTTGTTGCGCGCGTAGCCGTGCGCGAGGTTGAACATTGAGTAGTTGAGGCTGTGGAAGCCAGCCAGCGTGATGAACTGAAATTTGTAGCCCATTGCGCCAAGTTCGCGCTGGAATTTTGCAATCGTCGACTCGTCGAGATTTTTCTTCCAGTTGAACGAGGGCGAGCAGTTGTAGGCCAGCATCTTGCCTGGGAACTTCTTCTGAATACCTTCAGCGAAATCGCGAGCAAATTTAAGGTCCGGCTTGCCGGTTTCACACCAGATCAAGTCAGCCACGGCAGCGTAAGCAAGACCGCGCGACAGCGCCTGATCAAAGCCGGGACGCGTTTTGTAGAAGCCTTCCATCGTGCGCTCGCCGGTGCAGAACGGGCGATCATTTTCGTCAACGTCGCTGGTCAGCAAATCGGCTGCTTCTGCATCAGTACGTGCAAGCAAAACGGTCGGTGTGCCCATCACGTCCGCCGCAAAGCGAGCCGCGTAGAGCTTTTCAACCGCCTCACGCGTTGGCACGAGCACTTTGCCGCCCATGTGGCCGCATTTTTTAACGCTGGCCAATTGATCTTCGAAGTGAACGCCAGCCGCGCCCGCGTCGATCATCGATTTCATGAGTTCGAACGCGTTCAGCACGCCACCGAAACCAGCCTCGGCATCAGCAACGATTGGCTGCATATAGTCGATGTCGTCTTTGCCTTCCATCCACTGAATCTGATCGGCGCGCATCAGCGTGTTGTTGATGCGTTTGACAACAGACGGGACGGAGTTCACTGGATACAGCGACTGGTCGGGATACATCTCACCAGCCAAGTTCGCATCGCCGGCAACTTGCCAACCCGACAGATAAATCGCCTTCAATCCAGCCTTGACCTGCTGCATCGCCTGATTGCCCGTCAACGCGCCGAGCGAGTTAACGAAAGGCTCAGTATTGATCGAATTCCACAGCTTCTCTGCGCCTTTTTTGGCGAGCGTGTGCTCGATGCCAGTCGTGCCGCGCAGGCGCACGACGTCAGCCGCGCTGTAATTGCGCTTGACGCCTTTCCAGCGTGGATTGGTCGCCCAGTCTTTTTCGAGGGCGGTGGTCGCGGCGGCCATTTGGGCCAGAACTTTTGCAGATTGCGTCATGATGATTGCCTTTACCTATGCAGATGAGTCGAGACAAAGCTGTCTCTGGAAAACGTTCCTCACTTATTCAGGCTTCCGATTGCGCTTTCTGCAACGGGAGCATTCAAAGCATCTTGTTGTTGCTTCGCAGCATAGGCTATTTTAATGGAAAGCGCAAAATAATTTTTAAAAAAGCTCATTAAAACAATGGTTTGCAAGTCATTTCCATTCCATTATTTATTCCACTCGATGAAAATAACTTTCACGTCTTGCATCGCAACATTTGAAAATGCATTTCATAAAATACGCAAACTGCAAAAAGTCTTGTGTTTTCAAGTCATTCGGTGCGAGTGTTGATGTGCCACGTTGTTCGCCAGAAATGGCTACGAATCGGTTGACCCATAGCGAATAGTGGCGATGCACCAAAACACGTCGCTATTTCGTGTGGTTAAAGCGACGCCCCCAACCCGCATCGCAGCGGCAAATGCACAACAAAATGTCGGTCTGATTTTTTGCTGTTCGTCTATTGGCTACCGTAAATAGCTACCGCCTCACACAGCGCCTGCGTCGCCAATTGTCTGCGCCGTGGACTCAGCAGGTTCACCCAACTTGGACGCGGATCAAATGCCGCGTGTCCGATCATCATGACCGGCGACTCATACTGCAACCATCGGTAGATCGCCGCACCGCCACCGCCGATGGCCTCGTGCATTGACGCGTCGAAATGGCTGCGGTACTCGTACGGCACGCCCGCGTTGTTGACACGTTGCGCGAAGGTGCCGTCGGCGAGCATTTGATCCTCGACCGATTTCACGGTCTCGAAGGTTGATCTATCGAGGGCGCGTTCAATCTGAACCTCCCCTAATGCGTCAAGATTGCCGGGAAGGAAATCCTGTAGTCGCCGGAACTCGGCGCGGGCGTTCGCTTTGACGTCTTCAAAACGAATGATCAGATACGAGGTGTTGTGAAGCTCGGCGTAGTGCTTCCATGTGGCCAGATGAAGCAGGTACGCGGCGGCGCGCGGCACCTGCCAGATAGGGTCGATTTGTTGGACCCAGTCGACAAATGCCGGGGCGTCCGCTTGCGATTTTTGCACGCGCCGCCATGCCGAAAAAAGTGCGTCGCGGGGATCGCGCACGAACAAAACGAGGCGTGGACCAAGCGGCCATTGGCCGGGCGTCGCATGGCTAAATCGCGGAACCAGATCGCCACGAAAATCAAAGCGACGACCTGAGACCAAACCGGGCAACACCCGCGACCATGGGTCGCCCTGATAAAAATATTCGTAAGCGGTGCCGTCGTGATGCTTCCATTCGAGCGACATGTCGACGTTCCACGGGTTCCAGATAGGATAGCCACACTCAAGCAGCATCGAGGCCAACCAGCTCGTGCCGCAAGGCAATTCGGCAGAAACGACGTCGAGGTTGTATTCGGGGAAATGTGCATATCCCGGGTGCTCACTCCTCGCCGCGTCTACGAACGCGAGTGGACGAAACGCGAACCGACTCATGAGGCCAAACGCGCTAGATGAGCTTGCCGGGCGCGCCAGAGTTCACCGACTTTTATGGCTTCGAGATTAAGTGAATGGATGTCACTATCGTTTGTAATGCTGTGATCCGGTGCGTCGGGCATTTCAGCGTGGATGTCTATGCCCACCACGTTAATTGCATCCCGCATCAGTGCTTCTCGACGCGATTTCAGCAGCTCGGTGTGAGCGGTTAATAACGTTAGAACAAAGGGCAATTTCAGCGCTTGTTCGCATGCGCGATTCTTCTGGTGAATTTCAGTGAACAGGGAGATGGTAGAGACCACGCAGAGGCGGCCTTCCTGAGCGCTCAACCACGCGGCTTTCGACATCGCGCGGCCGACAGCTACGCGGTCGTCGCGCTGATATCCCGCACGCGGCATGCAAAGCTTTCTGAAATCGTCACCATCGAGCTGCGTGACATTAGGGTGTGCCACTCGCATCGAGCGCACCACCTCGGCAGCAAGGGTTGTTTTGCCAACGCCCGACAGCCCGCAAATCCAGATCACACCACCGCCATTAGGCTCTCCAGTCATGCGCCCAACGTCCTGTTGCTCTGTTGCTGAGACCGCGTTCGACCGCTTGCAAATCGGAGAGTGAATCGATCTCGATCCAGCCGCCTTCGCAGTCAATGACGCTGATGGGTATGGCAACTGCCAGCGCGCATGCCAAAAGTTTAGTAGTGTCGCCTGTGCGCGCCAGATTCGGATCGCTGTTCAACACTGCGTTCAGCTGTGCCCAGCCGTTCGGTGTGGTTTTTACCAGGCCCATAAACTGCCCGCCAATCGCGTTTACGATTGCCGCGCGGCCACCGATCTTCCGCAATGCGCCCGCATCGGCAACAAAATTCTCGGCATCGTCAAGCGCGTCAGCGAAGCGCTCGATCCACAGCGAATGCCAGCGCGTATTGTTGGCAACCACGATATCGTTCGGAGCAGTGCGCAGTCTGGCAAGATGCGCTGACTGCACCGCGATATCCGAGTACGCGATCAGGCAAGGTTGCGACACCAGCCACGATTCTGCGACTTGCAAAGTACCCAGCATATTGGTCTCTGACCAGCACGTATGTCGGATGGTAGTAACGTGTGGTGATTGATACCCGGTCAGCGCTTCATAGCCGTAACCACCAACAATTAGAACGCGTTCGATGCCTGACTGAAAAAGCGCGTCGAGCATCCAGTCGAGCAGCGTGCGCCCCGCCACCGTCGTCAAGCATTTTGGCGTGGCATCGGTCAACGCGCCGAGGCGGCTGCCGCGCCCCGCCGCCAAAATTACCGCTTGCTTAGCTGTGCAGTCGGTACTCATGCAACGTGCTTCCTGAATACCCAGACTGCGGTGCTGAACGGCACGGAGATTTCTCCGCTGGGCACGAGCTCGGCGATGGCTTCGATGATCGCTTCGAGCTTTGATCCTGCGGCACGCGCTAACGTCGCGTGCGAACGCCACGCAGCGATGTAATGCTCGCGAGCAGTGACGAATTCAAATGAACAGCGGAACGAATCAATCGCTACAAACTGTTCGCACTCAAGCACTCTAGCCGCAGGACCTTCGCGTCGTGACCCGTGCGAAAAGTCCGGCAAATGTGATCGAATCACCATCTCGACTGCCGCCTGAAGCGGATCACACAGGTCGCGGTGATTCCACATGATGGCGAGTATTCCGTCGTTCTTCAACACGCGGCTGACTTCATCGAGCGAGCTCACAGGATCGACCACATTAAACGACGAACCGAAGCAGGCAAGGTCAAATGAATTTGACTGGAGTGGTAGCCGTTCCGCGCGACCACATATCCATTTCGCATCGCAATTGAGCGGAATTTGCGCGGCAATAGTGCGCATGCTTTCGTTGGGTTCAACCGCCACTACGTCGAGGCCCGCCGCGAGCAGCAGACGAGTCAATTTTCCGGTGCCTGCGCCGATATCAACCACCCGCAGGACGTGCGCAGCAGGGACGTGCGGCAGATGCCGCAACAGGCGCTCGATGGCCACACTTGCATAGTCGGCGCGGTGCTCGTAGGTTGCGGCACGTTCACTGTAGTCCCACGCAGGCGTATTGACTGCTTGAGTGGCGTGTGCATCGACAATCATCGGTCAACTCGCATGTGGTGCTGTTCAAAATCTATGGTGATGTGCGCCGCCTCACGCAGCGCGCCGTACACCGTTTCGCCGCAACCCAAAACACAGGGCACATTTAGCTCGGCGCAGCGAATAGCCATGTGCGAATGCGGGCCACCGTAACAAGTCACCAGCGCGGCAAACGGGTACTGGAATATCCAGTCATAGCCAGGGTCCGCGGCCCGAATCAGCACTACAGCCCCGGCAGCGATCACGCGCGCTTCGGTATGCCGCCCAATCACACAGAGTGGTGCTGAAACGCGGTCGTGACCCTGCGCCTGAAAAGTTGGACGTAGCGCGGGTTCGATACTCGCCCGAAAATCAGCGCGGCTGGAAATGAGTAAAGGCATCTTGATCGTGCCCTCAATATCGTGGCGCTTTTTGGCGGATGCGCTCTGCCAAATTAGATGATCAAGGTCATTGCCGCTGACCAGATTTTTGATAGTTAGGAAAGACAGGTCATGCGCGCTCAAGCCGCGATCTTTTCCCCAACGTGCCGCCGCAGAGAGCCAATTCGACACCGATTGCGACAGGCCGTATTTCCATAACTCGCGCAGCTCGATGCGTCTCAGCGCGTTGGCAATCCATGCGTCGGCATCCGCCTCCATGCGCCACGCTTTGAGCAGCGGCGTAATCGTGCGTTGCTCTTGTTTCGCAACCTTGAAAGTTGGCGCCGTGACTGCGCCTGCGTGTGATGAATTTGTCACTATGGCATCGATCTGAATCGGATCGACGCAGATGTCGAAGGTCGCGGGCCGCAACGCTCCGGCGGCATGTGCATGCTCACCTGCCACCGAGGTGACTGCTGACACGCAGCTCAACAGGCGTGCATGTCGCCTCGGGCTCAATGCGCCCGCACTGACGAGGCTCGACAATTGAAAACGCGCAACGAAAGCGAGCCTTGCGTGCATGGCAAAGGGCAGCGCGAGCGTTTGCCGAATTACGCCGAGAATCGCCATCAGCTCACTTGAGTTCTTACACGCGCGACAGCTTGCATCAATGTCCCGCAGCAACGATGCGACGCGCTCGTTTGTATTCGACGGCGCGGAAAACGCCTGCCAGATCGGCTCCATCGCGATGAGCGCGTCGCGCCACGTACGCTGCGCGGACTTGCCGAGGCCGGCGTCGCTCAGTTGCCCCGTCCATTCGTCGGCGAACCCGATACAGGTGGGCTGTAGCTCCGTCTCAACGCGGTCGTGCAGCTCTGGGTGATGCTTGAGCTTGTCGATGCTTGCGTCGATTACTGGTGTCACCACCGCGTCGGCAATACCGCGTGGAATCAGTGAATTCAGACTCGCGCGCAGGTCCACGTAGGGGCGACCCGCGAAAACGCCGAGCAACGGATGCACCGCAGACTGGCGATATCCGAGATTGATTCGGGCGTCTCGCCAAACATGGTTGGTAACAAGCTCGCCGAAGAGCGAAAGCGCTAAGGGTCGCGGGTGTTCGCCGAGCAGCTCTGCGGGGTTCCAGTCGGGCATGAGTCCGAACACGGTGTAACGACCCAACTCGGCTTCGCGCGGCCGCGCGCGCTGGTTGTAGGTGCGCTCGATTTTTTGCCGCTCCGCTTCGAGCGCAGCGCTTGTATTTTTGATCGGAGCTCGCGTGGACGGACTGACCTGCAACAGGCGGAGTCGGCCTCGACGATCCACCGCGACCTCAAGCTCCAGCGCGGTTCGCTGAAGCACAGATTCGATTGTCGCAAGCAGCGCAAATGCACGTCGCACAGCGCTTGGCCAACGGGGTGACGGTGTCGAATTTTGGGTCAACCAGAATCGCTGAACGTTGGTCCAGCCTGCGGTGATGGCGCTGGTTACGTTGGTTACGTTGGCCCCGCCGATAGCGTCGCCAACGTAGTAGCTCAGCGAAGCCGTGCCCGCAAAAGAGGTTGAGTTTGCCGACGTAACGCCAAGCATGGCTGCTGCGTCCGCGACCCACATCTGGATCAGCACTTCGTCAGCATCGTTGAGCACACCGTAACTCGTGAATACCGCATTGACCGCGCGAATCAGCGCACTGCGACGGTTGCCGGCAACAGGCCCGAACGAACGATAGCGACCCGCCTGGCCAGCCGCACCACCACTTTCGTTGTGTTTGCTGCTGCGTACGGCGACCCATGCATTCGGAAATTGCTTTTGAATTCGCGTCAGGCAATCGCTGCGATTTTCCTGCCATTCGGTGGCGCCAATGACCGCCAAACGAGGCACGTATCGGCCAAGGCGCGAGCGCAGCACCAGAGCAAGCCACGCCGCCTTGGACGCAGGCTGGTCGGACGTCATGATGTTCGCGTCCCTGGCGAAGGGGCGGTATGCGCGTCAAAAAAAGGCGGATCAGTAGGGAATTGCAATCAGTGAACACAGTGAATCTTTATGCCAGTGTATTGCACGTAATGCAATGCGAGCGGCATCAAGCTCTGCAGGGCTCGCTGATCGAGCGTGGGTACGGCTCGGCAAAAAAACTGTCTGTTGCTCAACGGGCTTGTTCGCGATAAGCGGTCGCCTACGCCAGCATGTCCGCCCAAATGCTCTTCGCCCAGCTGTTGGCGTACACGCCTTCAAGCGCGTTTTGCTCGGGCGAGAGGCCACCCGCGCCGGTGACGGACAGCATCGTCTTCTGCTTTGCGTCGTAGTGATGAACGGACGCCACATGCACGACGTTTTTGTCGTCGATGAAGCTGTAACAGGTGTTGGTCGCCATAGGCGTTGGGTTGACTACGCCGCCCGTTAGCAGTTCGATGACCGCCGCAGCGCAGATCTTGCCGTGCTGGTTCGCCATGTGGCCGGACTTGGGCATCGCAGGAGCTACTTGCAGGGAGTCGCCGAGGATGTGCACGCCGGGCACGGCGGTTGATTCGTAAGTGAGCCAGTCGACGTGACACCAGCGTTTGTTGGCGTTGTTGAGGCCATTCATCGCGGCGATGTTGCCTGCGCGCATCGGTGGCAACACGTTCAACACGTCGGCTTTGAGGTCGTCGCCGAAGGTCATTTTTAGCGTGTTGGTATTCGCGTCGACGTCCTGAATTTCCTGATTATTGCGGTACTCGATGAGGCCTTTGAACTGGCCGTTCCAGGCTTTGGTAAAGAGGCCTTTTTTCGATTGCACGTCTTCATTCGCATCAAGGATGAGCACCTTGGATTTCGGCTTTTCTCTCTGGAAATACCATGCGATCTGGCAGGCGCGTTCATACGGCCCGGGCGGGCAGCGGAAGGGTGCCTTGGGAATGTGAATCGCAAAGACGCCGCCGTCTTTCATCGCCACCAGCTGATTGCGCAATGCGACGGTTTCCGGCCCCGCTTTCCATGCAGCGAGCACTTTGCTGCGGGCCTCAGGGCTGGCGAGTCCGGGAAGGGATTCGAGCATGAAATCGATGCCGGGCGAGAGGATCAATCGGTCGTAGGCGAGCGTGGTTCCGTCTGCTAAAAAAATCGTTTTTTTCGTCGCATTGAAACCCGTCGCTTCACCATTGAGGTGCTTGACACCGTACTTGGCGAGACCGCCGTAGGCGACGGAAATATCTCCGATGGATTTGGAGCCGCCGAGCACGAGATTCGACAAGGGGCACGAGACGAATTGAGCGTCACGTTCGATCAGTGTGACGTCGATTTTTCCCTCGCTCCACATGGCGATATATTTGGCGGCCGTCGCGCCGCCGTAGCCGCCGCCAACCACGACGACTTTGGGTTTAGCCTTAGCGCTAGAAACGGCGCCAATGCTGGCGCAGCCTGAGACTCCTGCGGCGCTGATGAGAGACAACGCGCCAACCGATTTTGCGAAGTCGCGACGATTGATTGTGTTCATGCTCATCGCTCTCTATTTCGATTGCCTGGAAAAATAGTCGGCCATCAGCGCGACCTGCTCGTCGCTGTAGCCCCTGGCCAGCTGAGTCATGACGGTGGCGGGCAATTTGCCTTCGCGATAGTCCTTCATCTTTTGCACGATCACGGGCGCGTTCTGCCCAGCGAGCGACGCCACTTCGGTCACGCTCTTGCCGTTGGTGCCATGACAATTGGCGCATTGCGCAGCGAGGTTGCGCGCGAGATTTGGGCTTGCCGGCGTTTGCGACAACGCTGAAGGTGTTTGTGAAAGCGCTAGTTGCGAGAGCGCAGAAGCAGCGACGGCGGCGGCGAACTGGGACGTTCGAGTGTGCATGGGTGGCCCTCCTCCGGGTAATGTGGCGGGATGAGTGTGCGATCCGTTTCGTCAACGATTCTAGGCGGACAATCGCTAAAAAGATGGCTTACCTTCCGCCAAGTTTTATCGATGCCTATGCGGACCGAATACGGCAAACCAGCAGACGCTTGCTGGTGACTTTCCGCGCGTGCTTTTACAATCAGCTTTGTCGCACACCGCTTTCTGATCAAGGGCTAGAGGCCATTATTGACTTTAGTCGACTTAACAATATATCCAAAGCCAGCCCCAATGTAACAAGGCTTACAGAAAAAAGCTGATCCATAACTAAACGGCGTACTGCCTGGCCAATTGCGTCGCCAGCCCGGTGTAGCGAGCGGGAGTCAACGTAGCCAATTGAGCACGCGCTTCGGCCGGAATTTGCAGCGTGGCGATGAACGCAGACATCGCTTCCGGCGTGATGCGCTGACCGCGCGTCAATGCTTTCAGTTGCTCGTATGCGCCTTCGACGCCATAGCGGCGCATAACGGTCTGAATCGGCTCGGCGAGCACTTCCCAGTTGGCGTTCAGGTCGGCGAGCATGCTCTCTGCATTCACTTCAAGTTTGCCAACGCCTTGCATCGCGGAACTCACGCCGAGCAGGCTGTAACCAACAGCGACGCCCATGTTGCGCAGCACGGTGGAATCGGTCAGATCGCGCTGCCAGCGCGAGATCGGCAGCTTCTCTGCGAGATGGCGCAACAACGCGTTGGCGAGACCAAAATTACCTTCCGCATTTTCAAAATCAATCGGGTTGACTTTATGCGGCATGGTGCTCGATCCTACTTCCCTGTCCTTCAAGCGTTGCTTGAAAAATCCAAGTGAAATATAGCCCCACGTATCACGGCAAAAATCGATCAGTATCGTGTTCACACGAGCCATCGCGTCGAACAATTCGGCCATGTAATCATGCGGCTCAATCTGCGCACTCATCGGCTGCCAGGTCAAGCCGAGCGATTCAATTGTCTGCTTCGAAATCGCGGTCCAATCCACATCAGGATAGGCCGACAAATGCGCGTTGTAATTGCCCACTGCGCCGTTCATCTTGGCACGCAGCGGGATTTCGGAAATCTTGCTGCGGGCGTGGCGCAACCGATCCACAAACAGCGCCATTTCCTTGCCCATCGTGGTCGGTGTCGCGGCCTGCCCGTGGGTACGCGAAAGCATCGGCATTTCGGCGGTATTGATCGCGACTTTCACTAGCCCGGCGATCAGCGCGTCGAGTTCCGGCAGAAACACATCATGAACACCACGTCGCAACATCAACGCGTGCGAAACGTTGTTGATGTCCTCAGAAGTGCACGCAAAGTGCACGAATTCGCCGTGCGGTGCGAGTTCCGGCAACGCCTTGAATTTGTCTTTTATCCAGTATTCGACTGCCTTCACATCATGATTGGTGGTCGCTTCGATCGCTTTTACTGCTGCCGCATCGCCGACCGAAAACTTCGAAACCAGACCATCCAAAAAATCAACCGCTGACGTAGAAAGTGTTGGCAATTCGTCTATACCCGGATGTGCTGCGAGTGATTTCAACCACGCGAATTCGACACGCACGCGTTCGCGGGTGAGCGCATACTCGCTAAACGCATCAGACAGTGCGGACACCTTGCGTTGATAGCGTCCGTCAAGCGGGGAAATGGCTGTAAGACTGTCGAAAGTTGGCATACGCGGCAGGGGTATCGTGAAAGGATCAGGGGCAGATGGGAGGCGCCAAGCGCCGAGATTTCACTTCGATTGGGCAAAAAAGTGGAAGCTTCGGCCCATATTATCAACGCTGGTCGGTTTTCGTTTGCCGGGTCGCTTGAACGTGCTAGATTCACCCTGGAAAACTTAAAAGACACGCCATGAAACTGCTCCATTCCCCCACCAGCCCTTTCGCCCGCAAAGTGCGCATCGTTGCCGCCGAAAAGAAGCTGGAGCTGGAACTTGAAATCGCTGATCCGTGGAAGCCGAACCCTGATCTGGCCCGCGTCAATCCGCTTGGTAAAGTGCCCACGCTCATCCTGGATGACGGTACCAGCCTGTTCGATTCGCGGGTGATCGTTGAGTATCTGGACGGCGTGTCGCCAGTGCATCGGTTGATTCCCGACACGTCGCGTGATCGCATCGCGGTCAAGCGTTGGGAAGCGATCACCGATGGTTTGTGTGACGCGGCGGTTCTGGCGCGGTTAGAAGCGGGCAGGCCAGATCAAAATGAATCGGGCGCAAAACAAATCGCCCGTCAACGCGACAAAGTCGGCGCGTGTATTGACGAGATGGCGCGTGAATTGGGTGATCGCGAATTTTGCGTCGGTAATGCGTTGAGTCTGGCGGACATTGCCGCAGGTTGCGCCTTGGGTTATCTTAAATTTCGCTACCCGGATATCACCTGGGAAACGGCGCACCCGAGCCTCGCACGGCTCTACAAAAAATTGTCAGCGCGACCTTCGTTCAAGGCCACTGATCCGACAGCGATTTAGACCCAACTGCAGCCGTGAAAAAAAGCCCGCCAAATTGGTGGGCTTTTTTGTCGACTACCTGTTATCTGTCCGTTCCAGTCGACTGCAATTGGCGACTCATCGCCACGAAGCGACTAAAGTGAATTGGTGTCGAGCGTATCCCCCTTGATGCGTGGATATCGCACATGTTCAACGAGCTCCTGCACTTCGCGTTTCGGCGCGGGCGTCACCAGACTGACAACGATGATGATCACAAAGCCAAGCGGCACCCCGAAGACACCTGCCGAAATCGGCGAGATATCCCACCATGTATTGTCGGCAATCGAACTCGTCACGTTAAACATCCCGCGCATCCACGGTTGAGTCGTCGCCATGTAGTAGAAAGTGACGCTCACACCGGCAATCATGCCAAGCACAGCTGCGATCCCGGTCGCGCGCTTCCAGAAGATCCCGAGCACCAGTGCCGGGAAGAAGCCACCCGCTGCCAGAGAGAATGCCGCCGACACCAGAAACAGAATGTCGGCTGTTTTAAGCGACGCCACATACGCCGCAAAAATGGCGACGACCAGCAACAATGCCTTCGACACCGCAATTCTAGTTGCGGTTGACGCATTGGGGTTGATCATTTTGTAGTACAGATCGTGCGACAACGCGTTGGCGATCGTCAGCAACAATCCGTCCGCCGTCGACAACGCTGCCGCCAATCCGCCGGCCGCGACGAGCCCCGAAATTACATAAGGTAAGCCCGCGATTTCCGGCGTTGCCAGCACCACGATATCGCCGCCAATCGCGATCTCCGCGAGCTGCACGATGCCGTCTTTGTTCACGTCAACAATCGAGAGCAAGCCCGGATCGACGCGTTGCCACGAGTTCACCCACGCCGGTAGCTTCGCAAATTCACTGCCTACCAGCAAGGTGTAAATGTCGAACTTGACGAGCACCGCGAGCGCGGGTGCCGTGAAGTACAACAGAAAAATGAAGAACAGCGACCAGAACACCGAATCGCGCGCAGCCTTGACGCTGGGCGTGGTGTAGTAGCGCATGAGGATGTGTGGCAATGCAGCCGTACCCACCATCAGACAAAAGATCAGCGCAAGGAAATTCTTCCGAGAGATGTCGCGCGCTTTTTCGTTCGCGGCGGGATACGCCTCGCCGTGCCGCAGCGGCGCAGCAGCGCGGCCCTTCACGCCCACCTCCTTTGTCCATGCGGCTCTGGCGGCAGCGGCGTCTTTCGGATAAGTGTCGACAGCTTTTTGAGCTGCCGCCAACTGATCAGCGGGCGCGTTAGCAGCCTTGGCGTCTTCCAGCAATTTCTGCACGTCCGCCTTGCCGCTGTCAAACGAACCCGGCAGGCCCTTCAGTTTGGCTTCGGCCGAAGCCGCGCGATCTGCAAAAATTTTGCGGACTTCTAGCTCTTTCGGATCCTTCAGCAATTGGTCCTCGCGCACGGTCACCTTTTCGAGCACCGCCCCGTACACAAATTGTGGCAACGGAATATTCGTGTGCTTTACCGACAGCCACACAACCGGGATCATGTAGGCCACGATCAGGATGATGTACTGCGCTACCTGCGTCCATGTCACCGCGCGCATTCCGCCCAGAAACGAGCAGACAAGAATGCCCGCAAGGCCGACAAACACGCCCACTTCGAACGACAGGCCGCTTAGTCGCGCTGTGATCAGGCCAACGCCGTAAATCTGCGCTACCACATAAACAAACGAGCACAAAATCGCGATCACCACGCCGACGAATCGTGCCGTGTTGCCGCCATATCGAGCGCCCAAAAAGTCGGGAATCGTGAACTGTCCGAACTTGCGCAAGTAAGGCGCAAGGAAGAGCGCGACGAGCACATAGCCACCGGTCCAGCCCATGATGAACGCGAGGCCGGAATAACCCTGTAAGTACAGCGTTCCGGCCATACCGATGAACGAAGCGGCGGACATCCAGTCCGCGCCGGTCGCCATGCCGTTGAACACGGCGGGGACACGCCGACCCGCGACGTAATATTCGGACGCATCCGAGGTTCGACTCATCACGCCAATCGCGGCATACAGAACCACCGTAGCGAGCAGAAAGGTGTAGCCAATCCACGCGCGTGGCATGCCCAGCCGTTCAAGGATGGCGAGCACGACAAGAAAGAACAGAAAGCCGCCGGTATATAGGGTGTAGACTTTTTTTAGCTGTGCGGTAAATGCCTTTTGTGTGGTGACCGCGCTCATTCTTCTTCTGCCTCGTCAACACCGTATTCGCGGTCGAGATTGTTCATGCATCGCGCGTAATACCAGATGATGATGACGTAGACGATCAGCGCCCCCTGCGCGCCCATCCAGAACGAGAACGGCCAGCCGAAAAAAGTAAAACTGAAAAATTCGCGAGCGTAGTAGCTCACGACAAACGTCACGACGAACCAGATCGCTAACAAGACGGCCGTAATACGGAGATTTCGGCTCCAGTATTCCCTGTGCCTTTCAGTCAATTGCATGTGTCCTCCTCGATTATTGAGCGTCTGTCACAACCTCCCCGGCTCATGGACACCTCGATCCAAACTGACTAGACGCTGACAAATCGTATCTGACTTTGCTGATCCGTCAATGAGGTGCACCCCTATTTGCAGACACTTTCAGTGCTGCGATGCGATGATCAGTCAGAAGCAGCTTCGCGTCGACACCTGACCGCTCCGCTCACGCGAAGATTATTTCGCCCACCAGCGATCAATACCGATGTGAATCCCCGTCTCGTCCTCGAGCACCGCCGCGCTCTTCGGAGCAAACGCTTTCAGTCGAAGCATGCGTTTTCTACAGCGTTCAAGTTCGCCTAATTTGAAATACACACGCGCCAGTTCCATGTGTCCAAACGGGCTCATCGGCTGTAGTTCGACATTTTTTTTTAATGGCGCAATCGCGTCTTTGTGTTGATCAAGCGCGATCAGCGACAGCGCCTTGCCGTACCAGGCACGGTCATGGGAATCGTTGAGCGTCACCGTGCGCTCAAACCCCTCAATGGCAGCCACGTGGTCGTGCGCTTCCTGACGCAGATAACCCAAATTGAACCAGCTATTCGCGTCGTTCGGATCAAGTGCGACCACGCGTTCGAAATCAGCGATGGCACGCACACGGTCCCCGGCTTCGTGATGCAGAAAAGCGACGCGCGACAGGGTGAGCGTGTGCTCTGGTTGCTCAACCAGAATTTTGTTGTAATACGCAATTGCAAGGTCGCGCCGCTTGAACAGCTGCGCGATGGTCGCGATTTGCGTCAAATACCACGCGCGCAATGCTCGCATCATGAGCAACACCCTGCGCGCTACTGAAACAACTCAGGACGCTTCTCGTACAGCCTGAGCGCGATCAGCATGATGTAGAGCCAGAAAAGGAGCCCAAACGCGATGATCGGTACGTGTTTGTCGGCGACATTGTCAGGCGTAATCACGCGCACGGCGTTGGTCACCGGCGACGTCAAAAAGCGGAACATGCGATACACGACGTTGTTCTCGCGAGCAGGCCAATTGAACACACCCACCAACAGCTGCGCCATGTACAGGATGCCGACCAGCATCACCATGTTGTGCACTATGGCAAGAAAAGCTTCCATATCTTCCCGGCGAATCGAAACCGGCGAAGTATGCACGAGCGCACAGGCGAGTGCGGCCCGGATTCGCGCTTCGGGGCTACTACCGGTTACAGAATCTGTTTGAGCTGCTCAAGAATCGCGGGGTTTTCCAGGGTCGAAACATCCTGCGTAATTTCTTCGCCTTTGGCCAGCGAACGCAACAGGCGGCGCATGATTTTTCCGGAGCGGGTTTTTGGCAAGTTGTCGCCAAAGCGAATGTCTTTCGGTTTGGCGATCGGCCCGATTTCTTTGCCGACCCAATCGCGCAATTCCTTCGCCAGTTTTTGCGCGGCGGCGGCATCAACCGGGCGCGCGCCTTTGAGCACGACGAAGGCAGAGACGGCTTCGCCTGTCGTGTCGTCAGGACGTCCAACGACTGCGGCTTCGGCCACCAGCGGATTCGACACCAGCGCTGATTCAATTTCCATCGTGCCGAGACGATGACCGGACACGTTAAGCACGTCGTCAATGCGACCGGTGATCCGGAAATTGCCGGTCACTGCGTCTCGCACTGCGCCATCGCCCGCGAGGTAATAACCCTTGAGTTCCGGCGGAAAATACGATTTCACAAAGCGATCAGGATCGCCCCAAATCGTGCGAATCATCGATGGCCAGGGCTTTTTCACCACCAGAATTCCGCCCTGACCGTTAGCCACATCGCCGCCGGACTCATCGACAATGGCAGCCTCGATTCCGGGCAGCGGTTGAGTGCACGAACCCGGCACCAGTGGCGTCACACCCGGTAGCGGTGTAATCATGTGGCCACCCGTTTCGGTTTGCCAGAACGTGTCGACAATCGGGCAGCGCTCGCCACCGATATTGCGGTAGTACCACATCCATGCCTCCGGATTGATCGGTTCGCCGACCGATCCCAGCAAACGCAGCGACGTCAGATCGTAGTTACCCGGCGCGAAATCTGGTGCAGTTTCTGCGGCCTTGATGAGCGAGCGAATCGCCGTCGGCGCAGTGTAGAAAATGCTGCACTTGTGCTTCTGGATCATGCTCCAGAAACGTCCGGCATTTGGGTACGTAGGCACGCCTTCAAAGATGATTTGCGTGGCACCAGCTGCGAGCGGGCCATACGCAACATACGTGTGCCCGGTGACCCAGCCGACGTCGGCGGTGCACCAGAAAACGTCGTTCGGTTTGATGTCGAACACCCACTTCATCGTGAGCAGCGCCTGCAACAGGTAACCGCCTGTGGAATGCTGCACACCTTTCGGTTTGCCGGTCGACCCCGACGTGTAGAGCACAAACAACGGATGCTCCGCGTCGACCATCACGGGCGGGCATTCGTCTGATGAGCCGCCTTCAACCTTTGCCCAATCCATGTCGCGCGGGCCATAGGCGACATTGCCTCCAGTGCGTTTGTAGACGATGACGTGGCGCACGGCATCACAACCACCCATCAAGAACGCCTCGTCCACGGCGCGCTTCAGCGTGATGGCCTTGCCGCCGCGCATCTGCTCATCCGCCGCGATCACGAGCGATGCGCCGATATCGACAATGCGCTCATGCAGACTCTTGGCCGAGAAGCCACCGAACACGACCGAATGAATAATGCCGAGGCGGGCGCATGCCTGCATCGCGATCACCGCCTCAATCGACATCGGCATGTAGATGATCGAGCGGTCACCCTTTTTGTAGCCGAGGAGCTTCAGTCCGCTGGCAAAACGGCACACGCGGGCATACAGATCGCCGTACGTGATCTCGGTGATTTTGCCGTCATCTGCCTCGAAAATGATCGCTACCTTGTCCTCGGTAGGTGTGCTGATGTGTCGATCAAGGCAGTTGTAGGAAGCGTTCAGTTCGCCGTCGGCAAACCATTTGTAAAACGGGGCGTTGCTATCGTCCAGCGACTGGGTGAAGGGTTTCGCCCAGATCAGGTGCTCATGCGCCAGATCGCCCCAGAAGCCAGCGTGATCAGCCGCCGCTTTCTCGAGCATCGCCTGGACATCGGCGGGCTTCACATTGGCCTGCGCGGTGAACGCGGCAGGCGGCGGGAACACGCGGTTCTCGACCAATACGGATTCGATGGCGGACGATGGTGCGGACATGGGTTTCCTCCTCTGACGAAAAATCAATGTATCACTCTGGACACGGCAAGTGATAGCTCCTCTTTGACCGCAAACGTTAGCCGCTTTGATTGACGCCAGACTGACGAATTTTGCGCAGTCAGCTTTTGGTCAGAATAAACGCTGAATATGGGCTAAAGGCAATTTATTGCTTAAGTCGACTTTCTGACTAATTACGATCCAGCCCCAATGCACTGGTGCTTTCACGAAAGAGCTGATAACTTGAAATTGCATCGCGCAAAAACGGTCGTCACCATTTTTTTTGAAATCTGCCGATGCTAAACTGACAAAGGACGCAAGAAACGTTGCAGCAGAAGACCAGTTGCAGCCGCGACCGCGCTAATCCCCAGCCATCTCACTGTTTCCGCTCCATAGTCAGCCTACCGTATGAAATTCACGGATAGCCCCGCCGCGCCCGTTAAAAAAGCGCCCTCTGCCATGTGCGATTTTTGCGTCGTGCTCGCTGCAATTAGTTAGCCAAACACCCGAATCATGACCACCTCAATCAATTACGACGACTTCGTTGAATCCATCGCGGCAGCGCTGCAATTCATCAGCTTCTACCACCCGCAGGATTACATCGAACACTTGGCGCGCGCGTACGAGGCCGAAGCCTCGCCCGCCGCTAAGGACGCCATCGCGCAAATCCTGACCAATTCAAAGATGTGCGCGCTGGGGCATCGCCCAATTTGTCAGGACACCGGCATCGTCAATGTGTTCCTGAAAATCGGAATGGATGTGCGTTTCAGCGACTTTCCCGGCTCGGTGACCGACGCGGTGAACGTAGGCGTTGCGCGCGCTTACAACGACCCGGACAACAAACTTCGCGGTTCTATCGTGGCCGATCCTCTGTTCGCGCGGAAGAACACCAACGACAACACGCCCGCCGTCGTTCACATGGAACTGGTGACCGGCAATACGGTTGATGTCAACGTCGCTGCCAAGGGCGGCGGCAGCGAGAACAAGAGCAAGTTCGTGATGATGAATCCGAGTGATTCACTGGTCGACTGGGTGCTCAAAACTGTGCCGACGATGGGCGCGGGCTGGTGTCCGCCCGGCATGCTCGGCATCGGTATCGGCGGCACCGCCGAGAAAGCCATGATGCTGGCCAAAGAGGTGTTGATGGAGCCGATCAACATGTATGAACTTCTGAAGCGCGGCCCGCAAGACAAGACGGAGGAGCTGCGCATAGAGCTCTATGAGAAGGTCAACGCGCTCGGCATCGGTGCGCAGGGCCTGGGTGGTTTGTCCACAGTGCTCGACATCAAAATCGCGATGTACCCGACGCATGCGGCCGGCAAGCCGGTGGCGATGATTCCAAACTGTGCGGCAACGCGCCACGCACACTTCATTCTCGACGGCTCTGGCCCGACTTTCTGCGAGCCGCCGTCGCTTGACATCTGGCCCGACGTGCATTGGGCGCCGGACGTCAAACTCAGCAAACGAGTCGATCTCAACTCACTGACCAAAGAAGAAGTCGCCAGCTGGAAGCCAGGACAAACACTCCTCCTTAACGGCAAGATGCTGACCGGTCGCGATGCTGCGCACAAACGCATCAGTGACATGTTGGCGAAGGGCGAAAAGCTGCCGGTCGACTTCACCAATCGCGTCATCTATTACGTCGGCCCGGTCGATCCGGTGCGCGATGAAGTCGTCGGCCCGGCGGGGCCCACCACAGCCACGCGCATGGATAAATTCACCGAGATGATGCTCGCGCAAACCGGGCTCATTGCCATGATCGGCAAGGCCGAGCGCGGCCCCACCGGTATCGAAGCGATCAAGAACCACAAGGCAGCGTATCTGATGGCCGTCGGCGGTGCCGCTTATCTTGTTTCGAAAGCGATCAAGAGCGCGAAAGTGCTTGGCTTCGCGGATCTCGGCATGGAAGCAATTTACGAGTTTGACGTGACGGATATGCCGGTCACCGTAGCCGTTGATTCTTTGGGCACCAGCGTGCACGAAACCGGTCCGCGCGAATGGCAGGCGCGCATCGGAAAAATCCCGGTTGTAACACGCTAGTCGTCGAGTCAGCTTGTCCAGCCTCGCCTCTGTTTTTGATCGTTTTACGGCATTAGATGGCTATGTGCTGCTAGTAGCTGCGATCATCGTGGCGATCATTGGCTGGGTCATCACGCGGCGCACGCGGCGCACGCTGCACGCGCTAACGGATGCAGCGCGCTCGCTGTCGCAGGGTGATTTTCAGGTCGAAGTGCCTATTCGTTCACGCGGCCCGACCGGCGAATTGGCCCGTGCCTTTAACGAGATGGCGCATCAGCTATCGGCCAGCCGCGCACAGATTACTAACTATCAGCGTTCGCTGGAAATTCGGGTGCGCGAGCGCACGAAAGAGTTGCACACCGCTACCGTGCGCGCCGTGCAAATCGCTCAAACTGATCCGCTGACAGGCCTGCCGAATCGTTTGCTGTTCCGAACCAAACTTGAAGACGCCATCAAATCCGCTGTCGCGGACAAGAGTCGCGTAGCGGTGCTGTTTGTAGATCTCGATTTCTTCAAAACTTTTAACGACAGCCTCGGCCATGATGCCGGGGACTCCGTGCTGCGCACCGCGGCAGCGCGGCTGAAAGACGCAATCCGACAAGACGATCTGGTGGCTCGCTTTGGCGGCGACGAGTTTGTCGTGCTGATCACGCGGCTGGAGGCGCAGCACGCCGAGCACGTCGCACTGCTGGTCGCCGAGGGCATTCTGGAAGCGCTGGTCAAGCCGTTTGATGTCGGCAACAACCGCCTGAACATGCCCGCCTCAATCGGCATCGCGATGTTTCCGCACGACGGGGCCGATGCCAGTGCATTGCTGAAAAACGCGGACACCGCGATGTATGCAGCAAAGCAGGCGGGTCGCAACCGCATCGAGCATTTCTCCGGTGGATCGAGCCGGCAACAGGCGCAGCGCACGCAGTACGAAACCGATATGCGACGTGGCATCGCGGACAACGAATTTTTCTTGATGTTCCAACCCCAGGTCGACGCCGCGACGGGCTCGCCGACGGGTCTCGAAGCGCTACTGCGCTGGCGTCACCAAACGCGTGGACTGATCCAGCCAAGCGATTTCATCACGGTGGCAGAAGAAAGCGGAATCATCCACTCCCTCGGACAGCGTGCACTCGAACTGGCTTGTCAGCAATTTAGAGTCTGGCAGGATCAGGACATTCATCCGCGCATTTCGGTCAACGTATCGGCGAAACAGCTCGAGGATCCAAACTGGCTCAAGACCATTGATCAAACCATCCAGAGCACCGGCATTCCGCCGCAGTACCTTGATCTGGAGATCACCGAGTCAATGCTCGTCGGCAATCCGCAAAACGTGATGGACACGCTCGACACGCTGGGCAAAATGGGTGTCACACTGACGCTGGACGACTTCGGCACGGGTTATTCCAGTCTCTCGTATTTGACGCGACTGCCGTTTCACACCATAAAAATTGATCGCAGCTTTATTCAGCGCATCGAAGACAAGCCAAGTCGGGGCATCGTGCAGGCCATTGTGGCTATCGCGCATAGCCTCGACATGCGCGTCATTGCCGAAGGTGTAGAAACACCGTTGCAACTGTCCATCCTGCGCGATATCGGCTGCGAAGAAATTCAGGGCTTCTACCTGTCAAAACCGCTCGAAGCGCACGCGATTCAGTCGTGGTGGAAGATGCAGCTCGCCAACGTCGGGATGATGTCGCTGTAAAGCCAAAAGCGCGACTAAGCCCTCGGTAAGGTCACACCACTCTGGCCCTGATACTTGCCGCCCCGATCTTTATAAGACGTGCCGCACACTTCGTCGCTCTCGAAGAACAGCACCTGCGCGCAACCCTCGCCCGCATAAATTTTTGCCGGTAACGGCGTGGTGTTCGAGAACTCAAGCGTCACGTAGCCTTCCCACTCCGGCTCAAACGGCGTCACGTTGACGATGATGCCGCAGCGCGCATAGGTGCTCTTGCCGACGCAGATCGTCAACACGCTGCGCGGAATACGGAAGTACTCGACCGTTCGCGCCAGTGCAAACGAATTCGGCGGAATGATGCAGACGTCGCCCTTGAAATCAACGAATGATTTTTCGTCAAACGCCTTCGGATCAACAATCGTCGAGTTGATGTTGGTAAAAATCTTGAATTCGTTGGCGCAACGAATGTCGTAGCCGTAGCTGGACGTGCCGTAGGAAACAATTTTCTGCCCATCAACAAAGCGAACCTGACCGGGCTCGAAGGGCTCAATCATTTGAGTCGATTCGGCCATACGGCGAATCCAGTGATCGGACTTGATAGACATAAGCGGCGGACGGGCAAAATGTAGTTTAGTCCGCTATTGTATGAAGCGGCTCCGTTAAGGCGAAGCAAACGAGCCGCACGCCTCCAAGCCGATCAGATAACGTTGTGGGAGCGGCTTTAGCCGCGAATGCTGGCATTGCCACCTATCGCGGCTAAAGCTGCTCCCACCATCTGTCTGCTCAACTGAACCACGTCGATCTATGCCACCGAAAAGCGGGTCTGAAAAATCTGGCGAAATATTCCTGACGCTCGAGCAGGCCCGCGCGCTGCAGCTCGCCGCTATGGGCCTGCTGACGCCACCAAAGCGGCGTGCGAAAAAGGCCGATGTGTTGGCCACGATCCGCAGCATGAATGTGCTCCAGATCGACACCATTCATATCGTGGCGCGAAGCCCATATCTGGTGCTCTGGAGCCGTCTGGGCGACTACGTGCCGCGCTGGCTGGATGAATTGTTGACCGAAGGTGCGCTGTTTGAATACTGGTCACACGCGGCATGCTTTCTGCCGATTGAGGACTATCCACAATACCGGCGGCAGATGCTGCATCTGGAAGCGGCGGGCTCCGAGGGCAGCGCCCTGCGGCTGGCGGCCGATCCGTACGCGCATCTTGAACTGGTTGAGCACGTACGCGAACATGGGCCAGTGCGTGCCAGGGATTTTGATCATGTCGATGGTCGTAAAGGCAATGGTTGGTGGGACTGGAAGCCGGACAAACTGCGTCTTGAAACGCTGTTCACGGCAGGGGAAATCATGGTCAAACAACGCGAGAATTTTCATCGCGTTTATGACGTGCGAGAGCGTGTGTTGCCGCCAGAATTTGTTGATGATGACGCAGTGCCGAGCCGCGACGCGATTGATGTCGTGTGGACGCTGGCTGCGGTCAAGGCGATGGGACTCGCTCCCGCGCGCTGGATTGGGGATTATTTTCGTCATGCCGGAAAAGCGCCTCGTCCACATCCGAATTCATTGGTCGAAACCCATGATCTGCTGCGCGTACAGGTCGCCGATTGGTCGTGGCCCGCGTATGTGCATCCGGATCATGCCGCTTTGTTGAAGGCTGCGCAAAGCAATAGGCTGCGCCCAAGTTATTGCACGCTGCTCTCGCCTTTCGATCCGCTAGTGTGGGATCGCGAACGCGCACTCCGAATGTTCAATTTCGACTATCGCATTGAGTGCTACACGCCCGAGGCAAAACGCAAATACGGTTATTTCACGTTACCGATTCTTGTGCGCGGCGCGCTCGTGGGAAGAGTTGATGCGAAGGCCCACCGTGCCGACGGAATTTTCGAGGTACGTGCATTACATCTTGAGGTCGACGTTGCGCTCAACGAAACGCTGGCCACCGATATCGCTGGCGCGCTGCATCGCTGCGCGCAATGGCATCAAACACCGGTTGTTGAGGTGCTGCGAACCGCCCCCGCAAAGTTCTTGCCGTTGTTGCGAAAGGCGCTCGCCACTTGCTGATCGAAACTCATGGTGAACAGTTGATTTGCCTGCCTGAACATGCTCTGTTCTGGCCGCGACAGCTCACGCTGTTTGTTGCCGACGTGCATCTGGGCAAAGCCGCCAGCTTTCGGGCAGCGGGCGTCGCAGTACCGAGCGGTCACTCCAGTTTTGATCTGGACCGCCTTTCACAATTGTTAACTTTACATAAAGCAGCTCGCTTCGTCATTCTGGGTGACCTCGTGCACACAGAAACCAGTTATACCGAGGCGCTGGATCGTCATTTCAGAACCTTCCGAGCGCAGCATCGGGACATCGAGATGGTGCTGGTGCGCGGCAATCATGATCGCCACGCAGGTGAAGCGCCTGCTGAATGGGGACTCAAAGCGGTGGCTGAACCATACGCGCTGGGCCCGTTTCAGTGCTGCCACGAACCTGATGCGGCGCAGGGCAAAGGCTTCGAATTAGCAGGTCATTTGCATCCTGCGCTGCGCGTGCAAACCGCGCGTGAGGGCATCACTTTGCCGTGCTTTTGGCAGCATGCGCGGGGGATGGTGTTGCCCGCGTTTGGCAGCCTCACTGGCAAATTGAGTGTGCGTCTAAAACAAGGCGAAAGTGCGGTCGTTGTCGCCGGGCAACAACTTTTTCGTCGGCATTATCAAGAATAAGTCTGTGGAAAACTCCGGCAAAAGCCGTGAAAAGCTGTGGGTGTTTTTGGCGATCCCGCGCCAGAGCCTTATTGCATAAGGCACGCGTGAATCTGCTCCGGATTGCGGCGTGAATTTTCTGCAACAAACCCCATATGTTGTGTTTAAGAAGTCGCTTGACCACTAGATATTGTTGGTCGTATCCTTCATGCCTTCCCTCAATTTATTTATTTGTGCTGCCCATTTCCATGCATCTCACTGTTGATTTGATGCATGAAGTAGCGTTGTAAACAAGATTGAGCGAAAGCGGTAACGGGCGTGACGGATGTGGAAAAGGCGCTCAACACGTCATATGCCATATGCGTTAGACAAGCAAAGACACAGGGTTGAGAGACCCGGCGGAGGATCGTCAACATGGGGGAGCGCACCACGATAGAACGGGTAGTCGATTGTCTCGACCGCGCTCTTAAATTGCGCCCATAGCTCCCCACCACGCCCGCACAGATACACAGAATAGTTAGAACAGTTTTTTGGAGATGCATACATGCTCGAGTCCGTATCCGCCCAGACCGGTGGCCCCCTTTTGAATCCCGCCGTACTTGGTTTAGTCGCCGGGAGTTCAGCCGCCACCCCTGAATCGGGTCGCGCTTCGCTATACAAAGTGATTCGTCGCAACGGCTCGGTCGTCGGTTTTGAGCCCTCCAAGATCACTGTGGCCATGACCAAGGCCTATTTGGCCGCGCACGGTAATCAGAGCGCTGCTTCGGCCCGCGCACGTGAACTGACGCAACAATTGACCGATGCCGTGATGGGCGCGCTGATGCGCGTCAAGCCCGAAGGCGGCGCGATCCACATCGAAGAAATTCAGGATCAGGTCGAGCTCGCGCTCATGCGCTCCGGCGAGCATGAAGTTGCCCGCGCCTACGTGCTCTATCGCGAAAAGCGTACGCAGGAGCGTGCGGCTCAGGTCAAAGCAAAAGACGCCGATCAGGAATCGATCCTGCATGTGGTCGAAGACGGCGTACGCAAGCCACTGGACTTGTTGCGCTTGCGTGAACTCATCATTTCGTCATGCGACGGTCTGCATGGCGCCGCTGATGCTGACGTAATCCTCAAAGCAACGCTTAAAGATTTGTACGACGGCGTGTCGGCGAAAGAAGTACGCAAATGCGTCGTACTCGCCGCGCGGCAATACATCGAGAAAGATCCGGCGTACAGCTTCGTCACTGCACGTTTGCTGCTTGATTCGATTCGTCATGAAATTCTTGGTGAAGAAGCGTCACAAGCCGACATGGCGACCAAGTACGGCGAGTACTTTCCCAAGTTCATCAAGCACGGCATCAAGATCGGTTTGCTTAACCCGGAACTCGCGAGCTACGACCTCGTCAAGCTTGGCGCGGCGCTCGATCACACGCGCGATTTCAAATTCGGCTTCCTCGGCTTGCAAACGCTGTATGACCGCTACTTTCTGATTGATCGCGAAAGCAATGCGGCGGGCGCAGAGCGTCGCTTCGAGTTGCCACAGGCTTTCTTCATGCGTGTCGCGATGGGTTTAGCGCTGAACGAAGCGGATCGCGAAGCGCGCGCAGTTGAGTTCTATCAACTGTTGTCCAGCTTTGACTTCATGTCGAGCACACCAACGCTGTTCAACTCGGCGACGCATCGTTCACAACTTTCCTCGTGCTATCTCACGACGGTTGCTGACGACCTTGACGGTATTTACGAAGCCATCAAAGAGAACGCACTGTTGTCGAAGTTCGCGGGCGGTCTCGGCAACGACTGGACGCCAGTTCGCGCCATGGGTTCGCACATTAAGGGTACCAACGGCGAGTCGCAAGGCGTCGTGCCGTTCCTCAAAGTCGTGAACGACACGGCAGTGGCCGTGAATCAGGGCGGCAAGCGCAAGGGCGCCGTTTGCACGTACCTTGAATCATGGCATCTTGACGTCGAAGAATTCCTCGAGCTGCGCAAGAACACGGGCGATGATCGTCGCCGTACGCACGACATGAACACAGCGAACTGGATTCCTGATCTGTTCATGAAACGCGTGATGGAGAACGGCCCGTGGACGCTGTTCTCGCCGGTCGACACGCCTGATTTGCACGACCTGTTCGGCAAGGCCTTCGAGAAGCGCTACAACGAATACGAAGCCAAAGCCGCGCGCGGCGAGATCAAGCTATTCAAAACGCTGCAAGCCACTGCGCTGTGGCGCAAGATGCTGACCATGCTCTTTGAAACAGGCCATCCGTGGATCACGTTCAAAGACCCGTGCAATGTGCGCTCGCCGCAGCAACACGTTGGCGTCGTGCACTCGTCAAACCTCTGCACCGAGATCACGCTCAATACGAGTGACACCGAGATCGCCGTGTGCAATCTGGGTTCGGTGAATCTGGTCAATCACATGGTTCCGGCAAATGACGGCACGAGCGGATATGTGCTCGACCACGCCAAGCTGCAAAAGACGATCCGCACAGCGATGCGGATGTTGGACAATGTGATTGACATCAATTACTACGCGGTGAAAAAAGCGCGCACGTCGAACCTCAAGCATCGCCCCGTGGGTCTGGGCATCATGGGTTTCCAGGATGCGCTGCATATGATGCGCACGCCTTACGCGTCCAACGAAGCCATGGAATTTGCCGATCGTTCGATGGAAGCGGTGTGCTACTACGCCTATTGGGCATCGACCGAACTCGCCGAAGAGCGCGGCCGTTACAGCACGTTCAAAGGTTCGCTGTGGGATCGCGGCATCCTGCCGTTTGATTCGCTCAAGCTGCTCGCTGAAGAGCGCGGCGGCTATGTTGAAGTCGATCAGTCGATCAGTATGGATTGGGATGCGCTCAAAGGCCGCATCAAAGCCCACGGCATGCGCAACTCCAACTGCGTGGCCATCGCGCCAACGGCGACGATCTCGAACATTATCGGCGTGTCGGCCTGCATTGAGCCGAATTACGAAAACCTGTTCGTCAAATCGAATCTGTCCGGCGAATTCACCGTTATCAACGAACACCTCGTGGACGACTTGAAAGCGCGCGGTTTGTGGGACGAAGTGATGATTTCCGATCTCAAATATTTCGACGGTGCGCTCGCGAAAATCGACCGCATTCCGGATGATCTTAAAGCTAATTACGCCACTGCATTCGAGATGGATGTATCGTGGCTGGTTGAGGCTGCATCGCGCCGTCAAAAGTGGATTGATCAGGCGCAATCGCTCAATATTTACATGGCGGGTGCCTCGGGCAAAAAGCTCGACGAAACCTATAAACTGGCCTGGAAACGTGGCCTCAAAACGACGTACTACCTGCGCACATTGGGTGCGACCAGCGCCGAGAAATCAACAGGCAAAGGCGGCGAGTTAAACGCCGTGTCGTCGTCTGGCGGAGCACATGCCGTGAAGGCGACATCAACCGCTTCGCCGGTCATGACCGCACCCGCTGTCACAGCGGTACCGCGCGTGAACCCTGCCGTCGAGGCCGATTTGCCCGCGACCGATATGAAATTTTGCTCTATTGACAACCCCGATTGCGAGGCCTGCCAATAGTGAACCGGGAGCGCTTGTCACGCAATCAGAATAATCGGATCAGCTAACCGCGCAATAATGGACGTTACGGAGCACATCAGCAACCGCTGATTTGCTCTTAGTAATCAAACCACACCTAGGAGAACGAAATGGGTTTTTTCAGTTTTATTAAAGACGCTGGCGAAAAGTTGTTTGGCCACAAAGACGCCGAAGCAGCTGCCAGCGAAGCAGCGGCCGCCCCTGATGACACCGCCGCCAAAGAAAAGCTCGACGCCACCAATCGCGCAGCCGGCGACGCCATCCAGACCTACATCGAAGCACAGGGTCTGACCATTACCGGTCTTGTTGTGACGTTTGACGCTGCGGCATCGACGGTGAGTCTGTTTGGCGTAGCCGCCGATCAGGCCACCAAAGAAAAGGCGCTTCTGTGCGCTGGCAATGTGTCGGGCGTGACCAACGTCAACGACAACATGTCGGTCGATCAGTCTGAGCCAGAAGCCACGTATCACGACGTCGTTCCGGGCGACAACCTGTCAAAAATTGCCAAGGCTGCTTATGGCGACGCCAACAAGTACATGGTGATCTTCGAAGCCAACAAACCGATGCTGTCGAATCCCGACAAGATCTACCCGGGCCAAAAGCTGCGTATCCCGCCGCTCTAACCTGTCCTGTCAGCGCGCGTTCGGTTGATTCGATTGCGCGCTTACCCCGAACTTACGGTGTCAGTTCGGGGGTTGCGATGAGGGCTCTGTCAGCGCGTTAACTTAACACGCAATACGTACAGAACCCTGATCGCAGCAAACGTCACTCGTGCGATTTATGCCGGTAACGGGTGAATCGCCCCCCGAGCGAAGGGGGAGTGCCGTTAGCTGTAAGTGCGGTGGAATAGCTCGGCTCGCGCGAGTGACGCTACTGCGGTTTGCATACCCTCAAGCCTTAAGTTCACAACAAACTGAAGGCCGAGTGTGTGTACCTTAAGGAAGGGAGGTGATCCTGTGGCAACTAAAGAGCACAAGTGGGAGTTCTACCAAGACAAGGCTGGCAAACATCGCTGGCGTCGTATCGCGTCGAACGGCAATGTGATTGGTGCGTCGTCGCAAGGCTACGTCACCCCAAAAGATTGTCGAAATAACGCGATTCTGAACGGCTATCCAGTACCGCCGCCGCCCACCGTTTAGCGCTGCTAAATCGGTCGGCTTCGGCGACTGGAATCTGTGACATCAGTAACGTCGCAATTTCGCCACCGCAGGTACCCACCCGCGCGACCTACCCGCCGAGAGTTTTTTTCCAGCAATGGAGCCAGAAATGGCGTCAAAAATGACAAAAGGTTTTCGGCGGTTTTTCAGAGTGAATTGATAATCTGTTGATAGTTTTATCCGACGAATGTTTCAACAATATTTCGCAGCGTGATGCAGCGCAAATACAGATTTAAACCAATCAGTGCCCTGTGAAAAATCCAGCAGAGAAATGACCCATTGCAAGACCTAAGTGAATTGCGTGAATTTCGTGATGCGAACCCGCAACTGAGCAGCGCCCGCCATATGGGCGACTATCAGATGTGGCTTCAGTTCACCGACGGACGCGCCGGCATTGTTGATTTCTCTGACGATCTTTGGGGGGAAGATCTGGAGCCACTGCGAGACCCAATCACCTTCGCCGAGCTGGTGCTTGATGAAGGTTTGGCCACCCTTTCGTGGGAACGCGGCGGCATCGATATTTCCCCTTCGTACTTGTACTCCAAACTGGAGTCAGTGCAGTAGTGATGAGCCATTCCATTTCGAGATCAATCATGACGCGCAGCCGGGCCGCAGACAGTGCGTAAGCACGGCAACGCTGAAGCGACAAAGTCAGTATTGAGCTCGAAATGGAATACGTAGTGTCCGGCAGTTTCTTTGTGTGAGTGCCACCTATAAATAACGAAACGAACCTCGCTATCTTGCGTGGATCGAAAGGCATAGAGGTAATTTGAATGCTAAATTTTGATGATGATGTTGTTGCCCCGGCAGTTTCTCCTCCGGACAACGCCGCTCCGGCGCAGCGCGCTGCCCACGCGCAGCCCGTCTCCGCGCCAACAGCTGGACACGTCGCCGACTACCGCGCCCAGATGAACGAGCAACCGCAAACCGTTGCCGAGCCGCCCGCTGAAGTCGCCAAGGCGAGCCGCGTCCGTGCAGAAGACAAACGCGTCATCAACGGCGGCGCCGACGTCAACCAGCTCGTCCCGTTCAAATACACCTGGGCGTGGGACAAATACCTTGCTGGCTGCGCTAACCACTGGATGCCGCAAGAGATCAACATGCAGAGGGACATTGAGCTGTGGAAGCGCGCGGACGGCCTCACCGACGACGAGCGCTTGATCATCAAGCGGAACCTGGGCTTCTTCGTCACCGCCGACAGCCTTGCCGCCAACAACATCGTGCTCGGCACCTATCGCCACATCACCGCGCCCGAGTGCCGCCAATACTTGCTGCGCCAGGCGTTTGAAGAAGCGATCCACACGCACGCGTATCAATACATCGTGCAATCGCTCGGCCTCGATGAAGCCGAGATTTTCAACTCGTATCACGAGGTCAAATGCATCCGCGACAAGGATGATTTCCTGATCCCGTTCATCGACACGCTGACCAACCCGAACTTCAAAACCGGCACGCCGCAAGCCGATCAGGACCTGCTCAAGAGCTTGATCGTGTTCAGCTGCATCATGGAAGGCCTCTTCTTCTACGTCGGCTTCGTGCAGATCCTCTCGATGGGCCGTCAGAACAAAATGACCGGCGCCGCCGAGCAGTATCAATACATCCTGCGCGACGAATCGATGCACTGCAACTTCGGCATCGACCTCGTCAACACCATCAAAATGGAAAATCCGCACCTCTGGACCGAGAGCTTCAAAGAAGAAATTCGCGTCCTCTTCAAGCGCGGCGTCGAACTCGAATACGCCTACGCCGAAGACACCATGCCACGCGGCGTGCTCGGCCTCAACGCCAGCCAGTTCAAGGAATATCTACGCTTCATCGCCAACCGTCGCTGCCAACAAATCGGCATCGACCCACTGTTCGAAAAAGCCGAAAACCCGTTCCCCTGGATGTCCGAAGTCATGGATCTCAAGAAAGAGAAAAACTTCTTTGAGACGCGGGTTACTGAGTATCAGACGGGTGGGGCTTTGAGTTGGGAGTAGGTGCGCATGGAGTACACCCTTACCCACGTACTCGCCGAGACTGAACACTTTACGGTTCAGGCAGCAATTCGCAACAGGGATCAACGAGCAGTCGCGATAAAGTTTCTCAAGTGCGATGCAAATCAAGAAGTGCAAATGCGCTTTGTACGCGAAGCACGAATTCTCGGTCGCCTAGATCACCCAAACATCATAAAGGTGGTCGACCAGAATTTTGCGCACGCTCCACAATATGTAGTGACCCCTTTGTACAAGAGCGATCTGCATGCGTGGCTAAATAATGCAGACCATTCCAACGCTGATTTTGATCGCGATCTCGAACGAATTTTTGCGAGCTTGCTTGACGCAGTTGAGCACGCACACATTGGCGGAACAACGCACCGTGATCTCAAGCTTAAGAACATACTAATCAATTCGCCAAGGGATGTGGCCTTGATCGACTTTAATGTAGCAACGGATTCACTTTCGACGGAGGAACGGCTGACGCGAAGCGGATATCCCCTTGGGACACCCGGCTGCATGGCACCAGAACAAGCCGCTGGTAATGTTGCGGTTGATCATCGCGCCGATATTTTTCAGCTCGGGCATATCCTCTACAAGTTGGTTGGCGGTGTCCAAGGCGCTCCGACACTGGATTTGGAGAGTATCTCGTCGAAGTACCGCGCGATAGTTGACCGCTGTACTCGCTCCCGCCCCGCAGACAGATATCAAGACGTTTCCACGCTTAAGAGCATATTTGCTGCTGTCCGAGAACAAAATTCGCTTCAAAGCGAGATAAATGAGATCAATGGATTCAAATTCGCGTGTGCCGGCGCGAGCAAGCGCCAAGCTATGCGAGTTTTGGATTTGCTTGAAATTTACGCCGACGATGAAGACTTAATCGACAAGTTTTTCATGGAGGCTGACCCGTGTGCTTTCGCTTTACTTGACGATGCTGATGCATCGCGCTTTGGTACGCTGGTGCGCTTATGGTGCGATTTCTTCCGTACGGAGATCTGGCCGTTCCCTTATACCGATGCCGTCGCTAGACGTGCCGAGTTATTGTTCGCGATTAGTACGCGGCCACAACCGAGAGCAGACTTACTCAGTGCATTGATTGAATTGGGCAACCGCCATCACCGATTCTTCGTATGGCGAACACTGCGGAACATGCTGAGTACGATAAAGGACGAAGGGACTGCACAGTCGGTAATCATCGCGATGTCGCGGTTTGACAAAGACGACTTAGATTGTGTCGCACGGATGCCCGATCGTTATCACCCTGCTATCGAGCGACGCCTGCGTGAATCAAGTGTGTGACTGATTGCGCGCACTAGCCCGCGTAGGGCGGAACGCTTGCGGTTCCGCCGGATGTTGAGGCGCGCCAACACTGGCGAAACCCCTCCGCGTGTCCGCCCTACGACGTCATGGTGCAAGGCACAAAAATCGGAAAAAAGGTCCGCGTCAACTGTCCGAACGCTGATCCTGCCTGGCTGAAAAATAAGCGGCGAAATCACAATTTCGTCCAACAGCTTTTCTCTGAAACAACGATTTCATTTGGGCTGAGCGGCGATTTGAGCCTTAGTCGCCTCAAGGCATAAATCGGCCTATAGCCCCAATGCAATAAGCCTTTCAGCGCAAAGCTGAAAACCACCTGTTCGCTGCAATTTTTTGGAAAGCGCGTATTGAATGAAGTCAAACACGATTTTCATAAGCGTCACGTACCGTGCTTGGGCTTGGGTGTAGTCAACAGCACAGGCATCACGGTACAGCGCTTCGCGTCGTCGAAGTTGTCCCCCTTTAATTTCGAAAAATCTATTACGATGGATTTGTTCGGAACCGCGTTTTGTAGGGCAATTGAATAGCGAGTAGATTTGCTGAATCCAATGCGCGATCTCAGCACGCTGGTTCCGTCGGCATCAGCAGGCAGCACGCTAACCGCATCCGCCCCCTCAACGAGTAAGTACTCAGCGATCAGTGGGGTCTTGCCGGTGTACTTGTTCTTCTCACCTTTGTCGAGATTGATCAACGCCTGAAGCGTGCCTTTACCCGTTTGATCAACGACCAAATTCGCTGCCCGAATAAACTTTCCGGCGACGGCGCAACTGGCGACTTTTGACTCTTGGGCGACTTTTTTCTGATCGTCACTTACTTTGCGATCCCAAGCCGGGAGTTTTACTGTCGCTGCCACCGCAAGGTCAGATTTCTTTGTAGCGTGTGCACGTTCGATGATTAAGGTAACAGGCTGTGGCCGATTGCCGCTCCCGACCAAGTCGCATTCTGAACCTGGAAACAGGAAAGACACGCTGAGGGCTTTACCAAATTTATCTGCGGACATTGCGCCTAGTTGCAGTGTGCCGTTGCAGTCTTTAACGACAGCTCGTAAGTCGCCCAAATATTGAGCATCCCAAGCAGGAACAACGACTTTCAACTCGCTAGGTTTCTTCTCATTCGGCGCAAATGCCGCTAAATTCAGTGTGAGTTTGGCGGGATCCAAATGCTTATCAGCGAGGCTCGAAAACGTCGCGTAATCATCTGCGGGCAGGCTGATTTTGAGGTATCCCGATGTATCGCAAGTTTTTTGTGTATGCGGAACAGTGCTGCCGTTGACGCGCCTAAATTCGAATCGCGCGCACAACCCGATAGTGTTAACCGTCGAGGGTTTGGCATGATTAAATTTGCTGATGACGACAACGAAAATATTGTGTGTTCTGGCGGTTAAAAATCGCTCGCCTTTGCGCCCCTGGTTTTGTGCTGCCAGACGAATGCGCAGTGCGCCGTCGCTTACCCGTCCAACATTTGTGATTCCGTTAAGCGAGTACCCTGCCACCTCCTCAAGTTGATTATTCGAGTAATTGAGACCTAGAGCGGCAGCTATCGCACCAAAGGCCGTGGTGGTCGCGACGTTAAACGCACGCACCGAATTTTTCGCCCATTGTTGTTGTGTGAGTTCCGTCGAATCATTAAGCAGTGCGGGAATCAGGCGCACCGTGCCTTGGGAGTCCGCAACAGTTAAATCTACATAAGCATCGTAGGGGGCCGCATCGTGATGTGGCATCACAGTGACATTGAACTGCACTAGGTGCGCCTGCTCCGTCGCTGTGTCGAAAGGCGCGTTCCGGAGCGCGCGGTTAAGCATCTTCATCTCCGACAAAAGTCGCGTTGCGGCTTGATAGCGGAGCACAGGGTCAATCCCTATTTGCCGATCAGCAGGAAATCCGCCCAACGTGAGGGTGGGAAGTGTTCCGTCAGCGTCAGCTGTTGGAATCGTTGCCGTCGGAGTGGTCGGTGCAGTGCCGATTGTGCGATTGATAGCAACGCTTCCGCGCAATGCGTCCACGGCTTTGAACAGCGATGACTGAGAGACTGGAACAGCTATTTCCAGCGCGTCCGCCGCACTGAGTTCAAAATCTGGTCCAAGCGAACGAACGTAATCGCCAATCGGCGCTGCCGACGAAACACTAACGAAGACTGCACCACTTTCGTCGCGAGAATTAGCGTCGAGCGCAGTTGGGCGTGTAGAACAACCCGTCACGAACGTGGCGAAGAGCACCAAAAGCATGCTACATGTGCGTGATCGCATAAGACGATACCTTTAGGAAAATACCAGCCACGGACTCCGTAGCGACGGCAAAATAATAAGAACAAGCAGCCGTAATTGCCCCACCTGCTCGGGTAGGAAATCGAATCAAAGATTCTCGAGAACCCCAGCATGTGGAAAGGCTCAATTTGAACTACGCTTCGTGGCCTTCAGGACGAGCAGGCTCTGGCACGATGTATAGCGTTGATCGCTCGACGACTAGTGGCGATTCTCCGATCGTCGGCGCAAGTCTCCCCAGTGATCGCGAAAATTTGTGGAAACGCGACTGAACTTTAACGAGCCGAGTAAGATCATCGCTCGATCAACTAGGAACTCAGCATCGTGAACTTGATAACTGTGGCAAACAATTACGGCTTCGGTTCAATGTGGTACTGGGCAAGACGCGCTCTGATGCTGGCAGTCATAGCAACCGCAGCCTGCACGCCCGTTCGCAAGGAAGTCATCGGCGGCCCGACCATCGGGCCTTCGTCTTTCTTCGGCCCCGGTCCGGCTTCTGAAGCGCCGCCACTGCTGACCGACCCACGCGCGATCGCGGCAGCGCTTAAGCGCGGTGGTTACGTAATTTATGTGCGGCATGGGCGCACCCGCTATGAACAGGCGGAGCTTGAGCGCGACAATCGCAAGAGCGGTGTGTTTGATCTTGCGAAATGCGACACGCAGCGCCAGCTATCGGACTTCGGTCGAACGGAGTTGAAGTTCATCGGCGATCAGTTCCGGCGTGCGCAGCTGCCGCTTGATCGCGCCTACACGAGTCGCTATTGCCGCGCGATTGAGTCGGCGGCGTACTTCGTTGATAAAGCCGAGCCAACTCAGAAATTGTCGAACGAGGCTGAGGTGGGTTTGAACCCCGAGAACAAGCCGCGCACGCTGGCGTTCTTCGCGGAAAAGCCGACACCGGGCAAAAACAATTTCATGATGGCGCACGGCGGCCTTTTTTGGGAAGCGACCGGGTTTGTGATTCAGGAGGCGCACGCGGTGGTGCTCGACCCCGACAATCTCAAAACGCTGGTGGCACGGATTGCGCCGAACGATTGGCCGGCCATTGCGGACGCCGCGTTGGCGCGCTGAACTTGAATCGGTTGGCGCAAGTAGGATCACGACTTATTTTCCAAGTACGTCATTTATGAAAAAAATCGCTCAAGCGCTCACCGCAACCATCGCAATCGCGACTGCCTCCTTCGGAGTGCCAGCGACGGCGCAGACGTTTGAAGCGAGCAGTCCTGACATCGCTGCGGGGAAAACCATCGGTAACAAATTCGTGTTCAACGGATATGGTTGCAAAGGCGGCAACGTGTCACCCGCCATCGCCTGGAAAAACGCACCGGTGGGAACGAAGAGCTTCGCGGTGGTGTTGCACGACCCTGATGCGCCGACTGGTGGCGCGGGTTTCTGGCATTGGGTCGTGATCAATATTCCGGCCGCGACGACACAGCTCGCGCAGGGTGCGGGCGCTGCGGATGGCAAAGCGCTGCCTGCGGGCGCGCGACAGATCGACAACGACTTCGGCAGCGCTGATTGGGGCGGCCCCTGTCCGCCCGTTGGAGATAAACCGCATCGCTACAACTTCACCGTGTACGCGCTTAAGGTTGCAAAGCTCGAACTGCCTGCAACCGCCACCACAGCGCAAGCAGATCGATTGATTAACGCTAATTCACTTGGGAAGGCCAGCTTCACGGCGCTCTACGGACGTCGGTAAATTTGACGTATGGCTGCACTAATCGGGCCAGCCACGATTGCTGAGTGCTGTTCGTCCGTCGACTAGCGCTAAGTCACTGAGCGTCAGCACATCGCGTCCACACTGATCGCGAAAATTAGCGAGGTACGGTGCGCATCAAAATGCGCACCCGATCGCCACTCGCAACCCTCGTGGATTTGCCACCACCATGCGCGGATTGGCGCTTACCCTAAAAAACGGTAACGACTTTCTGCTGAAACGCCCATTGCATAAGGGCTATACTAGCTTTATGCACAAACCCGACTTCACGCACAAATCGGCGTGCTGCCCTTATTCGGTATGGCTTTCACGTTGGAGCTATACCCGTACGGTGCGCGTTTTGGCACACGCGCTTCGGTTGGCGATTCGCAAACCTGCGGATGCCTGCTCCATCTATTCACAGCGGCAAGCGCTCACCCTGATCGCCGTGGCCGCCTTGCCGTAAAGTCTTCTACTCCGGTGGCACCGCCGCCATCGAGAAGTCAGGAATGATGAACCGCCAAAACTTCGCGAACCGGGGCCAGGGCACGTGGTTTTTCTTTGGGCTGTTCTGCGGCGCGTAGTTCAATGCATCGATCATCGCTTTGCGATTGAGGCTGCCCCAGGCAGCCCGGATGAGATCACCGCCCGTCATGAAAAGCGGAATGTAGGCAGTATGGCTCCCGACCTGCGCCGCGAGCGTTCCCGTGCGGTCGAGACCACGCTCTTCTTTCAGCCAGTTGTAGTAGCCGACGTGAATGCGCACGGCTTCCTCCCGGCTGCCCAGGATGCGCGTGGCCACCTGTTCGCCGCGCGATCCCTTAGGCGTCGTGGGTGGGTCCACTGGCAGGTCCGCCCAGGCGTAGTACGCCTGTTTGTCGGGGTTACCCGTCTCCATCTGACCGAAGCCGCTGGCGGGGCCGTCCTTACCCGTGTCGGTAATCTGGCGACGGTCACAAAATTGCGATTCTTCGAAAAAAATCGAAAGAATGATCTCGGTACTCAGGGACGAGCGATTGTGGCGTGCGATGGCGTTCCTCAGCGTGAACAAGTCCCACGCCTTTTCCGGAACCCAAAGGCCGCCGCCAGGACGATCGTTGCGGGTAAACTCGAACGAGAACTGTGGCGGCTTCGATCCGGGAATCACACCGGGAATACCAATCGACAACAGCGCGTCGTCGATACGTGACCAGGTCACCGGTCCAACCACACCGTCGATCACAATGCCTAGTGCCGACTGGGCTTCGCGCACGCGAGCGCCTGTCTTCGCGCCAAAAACGCCGTCAACAATCAGCAGCGCATTGGCTGCGGGCAGCGCGTTAAGAGCAGCCTGCAAAATATTAACGTCCGGTCCCTTCGACCCCTGCCTAAGCGTTGGTTTGGCCATATCGCGTTTCCTTCTTTTTGTGTCGAACGTTGATACACGGCGTCTTGGCGTAGCCGTCGTTCAAACCATCGTGACCGGTTTAAGCCTCGAACCGCGATAGACGGATAACGCGCGCTTTCTGCGACAAAAGTGAGTGGTGTGAAACTTCAAGCGCAGCAAGAAAGCCAAAGCGGTCAAACGGCTCAGAACCATACATGGAGTCAGACACTAAGGTTTTTCCACGAATTTGTGTGGATGATGGATCAGATTCGCAGTCATGCAAATGGCGTCAGACACGATTTCCTGTGAAGGTTGTCATTCGACGACCTCTAGCGATGCAGCATAACCAGCGGCGATACGGCGACATCGGCAATTTGAACTTTGCGAAAGCCAACAAAGGGATCCATGAAGTACACCGTGTTGCGGCCAATCGAATAGACCAGAACCACGTGCGAAGCCTGCCCCGGAATCACTTGAAACACTGCTAGTGCACGCGATTGATGCAGCGTATTGCAAACATGGACGCAATCACAGATCACGATAAGACAAGCAACTCAGCGCAGCGCACGAGAAAAGATGCAGACAAAGTTCGCCGACCAATCAGTTCTTCGCGCGATGTTCCCTGATGGCTTTATCCAGGTCGGCAAGCTCCTCGCACGGCAGCAGGCATATATCGCGCAACGCCTTCAGGTGTTGCTCGGCACTGGGCAAATTTCCCACCATCAGGTACGCCTCGCCGATGTATTCATGGGCACCGCGATGGCGTGGATTGATCTCGATCGCGCGCTTGTAATAAGCGAAAGCGAGGTCGAACTGCTTGAGGTTGCGGTAGCTGTAGCCAAGATAATTTTGCAGGTCGGCGTTGTCGGGATCGCGTCGGGCGGCGGCTTTGAATCGGGCCGCTGCTTCCGTCCAGCGCTTGTCGCCCATCGCCTTCTTGCCGGCTGCGTAGTCCACGTCGCGCTCGACGGCGGTCGGGTTTTCTTCGTAGGCCTCTGCGAAGCTGCCAGTGGCGAACACCAACAGCCCTACCGCAAGGAGCACGCGCACGGCGCAGCTCATTTCGACGCGATCACGGCCTTCTTCGCCAACGCGAGCTCCGGCCGCGTGCCATCGCCTTTCGCGGCGAGCGCAACCAGCTGTCGGAAATACTTGCCCGCAGTCGCGTTGTCGCCCGCCGCGTCGGCAGCGACGGCGCTGCCGTACAAGTTGCGAAACCGGTTTGGCTCACGCGCCTGAGAGGCTTCGTACTCTGCAAGGGCGAGCTTGGGCTGCTTCAATTCGAGCAGCATGTCGCCCAGAAGCTCGCGCGCGGGCAGGATGCGCGCAGGGGTGACGATGTGTTTCTCATTCTTGTCCTCCAGGTCGGCGGAAGCGCGCATGAGCTTCAGAGCCTCGTCGGATTTTCCTTCGGCAAGGGCGATCCAGCCTGCCACAGCGAGGCGCTGAATCTCCACCTCGGTAGCCCAGTAGGTGTTCTTCGCGGTTTCCAGAGCCTTGTGCAGCACGGCGAGCTGCTCTGCGTCCATCGTCGCCGCCGCTACGTCGCCACTGCGCGCCGCACCGATGGCTCGGGCGAAATGGGTGATGGCAGCGACAAAAGGATACGTGGTCGGCGTGACCGGTAGCTGCGCGGCCTCTTTCCACATCCCGCGTTCGACCATCAACCGGGCAGGCATCGCCGCCACCGCGTAAGGCCCGACGAAGCGCCCGGGATTCATGCCGTTCACCTGCATTACTTCCTCAGTAACCTTGCGGGCGTCCTCGTCGCGGCCGAGTTGGAGGAATGCATACACCATGTAATCAACAGCGTGATAGGCCTCGTCGGGTTCGTTGCCCTTGCGCGCGACATCCATCGAGCGTCTGTTGGTGCTGGCCGAATCTTCCCAGGCACCCACGCGCGTGAAGATGTGCGAGGGCATGTGCAATGCATGAGGCGCGTCGGGCGCGATTGTGGCGTACCGCCGCGCGGCCTCCAGGCCTTTCTGCGCGATGGGCGGCGCATCGTAGCTGTGGATCAGGTAGTGGGCGACACCGGGGTGGCCGGGGTATTTCTTGAACTGGACTTCGAGGATCGCCGCAGCCTTTAGATAGGCGGAATACGTTTGGTCAGCCTGAGACTGCGTTCCGGCGCGATAGAGGGCGGAGAAAATCTGTGCCTCGTCATCCTTCGGATAGCGTGCCGCGAGCTTCTCGAATGCATCCGCCCGGGCGACTTGCCGCGCTCGCTCGCCGCGGTTGTCCCAGTCTTCGTAATAGGCGGATACGGCGTCGATATAGTCGCGCTCCCGCTGCGTGCCTGCGCGAACATTGCGCGCGTTCTCCAGAGCAGCGACGGCCTTCTTCGCGCCCGCAGGCGAGGCCCCCGTGCCCGCGAGCGGATTGTTCATGAGGATTGACGCCAGACCCCAAGCGGCAATGGCGCACTTTGGATCCTTGGCCAGGACGTCATCGAAGGTCTTCTCGCCGGCGCTGAACCAGAACGAATGCAGCATCGCCACACCGCCCTCGAACTGCGGCTTTACCTTCTTGCTACAGGAATTGGCGAACGAGACCTTGCCGAGGCGACCCCCAGGTATTGCATCATCATGGCTCCAGGCCACGGCAGGATAAATCACGAGGGACAGCAAGATACCTGCGAGGCAAGACTGCTTTTTCATCTAGTTCTCCCCAAGTGAACGAACTTATTTCATCTTACGCCTCGTTCCACAGCGTGTCAAAAAGTGCGGCCTTGTCCAACGAAGTGTGAGCCTGAGAGCTAGAGACAGATTTAGCGTTTGCGGGGAGCACGGTTTGTTCGTCACACGTGTATTGCTTCAGCTACGATTGTTGGTCTATAGAACTATTACAACTTCTTCTTGTAACGACCATTGCACGTGGTCTGTAGGCTGTTTTATGCATAAACCCGACTTCCTGCTTAAATTGCCCGTAGCCCCTGTAAAGTATAGATTTCAGCCTGAAGCTACTTACGGCGAGATCACGTTTGTGTCAGACCGCAGCAGCGCATAGTCCCGTTGCGTGACAGTGACGTCAAGCTGGTTTCAGCGTAGTCACGTGCAACAGAAAACAACCCGTACTGGTCCGTGAATGTGCGCGGGGCATTTTGGGGCTAGTCGCAGATTTTGGGGCTAGCCGCAGATGCAGACAGCAGAACCCACAGCGATCCTGCGCGGTCGGGTAGTCAGCATTTCGGCCTTTGATGACGGCCCAAAACCGCGTAGTGTTTACATCACGACCATGAGCCTCTTCGATACCAACCCGGTCCGTACGACGGACGCGGTATTTCGCAAAGCTCGCGCGGCGGAAACGTTGACCGACGACGCGGTGGTTCGAAATTACAAGGATGCGCCGCACTGATGGGAGTGCACTTAAGGATGGGCACGGACAGTGAAGATGCGTTTCGAAATCACGTTTGGCTGCGTCGAAAGTGCAAATTGCAAACGTTCAATACCCCGCACGCCGCGGTTTCTGATACCGTCGCGTCGGCGGCTTGTCCGGCCAACGTTGACGCCATTCACCAACCGCCAAATGAAGCTCGCGCGCTTCGTCTAACAAAGCCAGCCAACATGAACTTACTCATTCGATTTCTTGCTGATTCACGTCCCGCACAGGAGCTAACTGCCACGCTTCTGCGATCAAGCCTGCTGAAGCGCGCGCTGCTCGCTGCCGCAGCGCTGCTGTCGGTTTTCGCGCTCGCCGGAAACGCTGCGGCCGATACGCCAGCGGCAGGCTCCTTCGCCGGCGGCAATGGCACCCAGGGCAATCCATTCCAGATTTCCAATCTGGCAGAGTTGCGCAGGTTTATGGAATCCGCGCCCATCTTTCCCAACAACTCCTATTACCAGCTGACTGCCAACATCGAGGCGTCGGACACGGGCACCTGGCTCGGCGGCCTCGGTTGGCTTCCGGTTGACGCGAGCCTGCTCGACGGTTTCGATCCCGCTGGTTTCGAGATCCAGAATCTGCAAATCAATCGCCCGACGACAAACAATGTCGGGTTCTTCGGCAAGACTGACGCTCTTTTTCTGACGCTGGACAACTTCAAGTTCGTCGGAGGGCAGATTACGGGTCAGGACTATGTTGGCACGCTGATCGGATTGGGTGGCAACGCCATGACCGTCTCCAACAGCCAGTCGACGGCAACGGTTTCAGGGCGCTCGAACGTCGGCGGACTGGCGGGCCTGACCGGTGACGGCAGCATCGTCTCCAGCAGCGCGGCTGGCACGGTAACGGGAACCGGAGACATCATCGGTGGCCTTGTCGGAAATGCGGCGGGCGGTTCGGTGTCATTGAGCCATGCGACGGGCCATGTCACGGGGAAAAGACAGGTCGGCGGACTGGCCGGAGTGTTCACTCAGGGTTCCGGACCCGGACTTACAGCGAGCTGGGCTTCAGGTCAGGTCGACGGGGATGATCTGGTCGGCGGGCTGATTGGCAATAGCAACAGCAAGGTCACGTTCAGTTACGCGACTGGCGTAGTGACTGCGACCGGCACCAATCCCACGATCGTCGGGTACGCATTGGTAGGCGGCCTGATTGGACAGCAATCGAGCGCGCGGGCGACCGAGGACTCCTGGGCGTCGGGCGCGGTGTCGGGCCCGCTCAGCGGCGTTGGCGGGCTGATCGGCAGCAATGCCGGCCCGATCCTTCGATCCATCGCGATCGCTGGGCAAACGGTCACGGGCGGCGCGTCTGCAGGGTCGGTCGGCGGACTCGTCGGCGACAACAAGGGCTCGATCACGTCGAGCAGCTCAGCGAGCACGGTGAACGCTAGCGGCGCAGCCGTCGAATCCATCGGTGGGCTCGTTGGCATCAGTGCCGCCGGCACCGGCATCACCAACAGCTACGCCACCGGTGCTGTGAACGCTGCGAACGCAGTCAAAGTCGGCGGACTGATCGGGTGGCATACCACCGGTGCGGTCAACGGCAGCCACGCGCACGGTGATGTGTCGGGCGCGGGCAACGTCGGTGGCCTGATCGGCTTGAGCACCACGCCCGCCGTCAACACGAGCTACGCGACCGGTTCGGTGTCTGGCGCGACAATGGTCGGCGGCCTCATCGGCAATCGGGGTAGCGGCACCACCGATACGACGTTCGCGACGGGCACCGTGACAGCAACCGGTGACTATGCTGGCGGCCTGATCGGCTTTAACACCGGTGCCATCAAGAAGAGCTACGCGAACCCCGGTGCCGTGAGTGGACAAAACCGGGTCGGCGGGCTCGCCGGGTACAACCAGGGAACGGTGGAGACGAGCTATGCGATCAAGACGGTGACCGGCATCAACTTCGTCGGCGGCCTTGTTGGCCAGAGCGCCAGCAACAGTTTCGGCGTCCGTGACTGCTACGCCAAAGGCTCGGTAACGGGTTCCGACAAGATCGGCGGACTTGTCGGTCGCAACGAAGCTGCGAGCAACATCGCGCAGTGCTACGCCTCGGGCACCGTCACGCTGTCCGGCGCAGGGTCAATCGGCGCGCTCGTCGGCGACAACCAGGCGGCCGCGAATGCCAACAATTACTGGAACACGTCTTCGGCTGGGCTGGTGGGAGTCGGAACCGGCGCGGCGACCAACGTCAACGGCCTCACCAGCGCACAGATGAAGCAGGGGGCGTCGTTCGCGGGCTTCAATTTTTCAACGCCGTGGCGGATCGATGAAACAGTAAGCGAACCGTACTTCAATTTCGGCGGTACGCTCGACGTTGATCACAGTATCACGGGAACAAAGTACGACGCGCACACCGACGGCGTGATCGTCGTGCGGTATCTGTTCGGCCTGACTGGCGACGCGCTGGTTTCCGGCGCGCTCGGGGGCACCGCAACGCGCACCGATCCGATCGCAATCAAAGACTACCTCGACGGCATCCGGCCCTCGCTCGACATCGATGGCAGTGGCAACGCATATGCCCTCACCGACGGCCTGCTGATCGTCCGCTACCTGCTCGGCCTGACCGGGCCCGCGCTGATTTCGGGAGCGGTCGACACCCAAAACGGGACGCGCACCACGGCGACAAAGATTCAGAACTACCTGCAGTCGTTGATGCCCTAGACGAACGGACAACGCGTTCCGCCAAACCCGTTCAATTGCCGTCAGGTACCGCGCAAATGAAAAGCGAGAAGATCGGGCCGCGCTGGACGAGCCGCGCTGACATTGCGCCAGACACCTGATTTAGGGCGTTAGAGCGGGGCGTCGAACCCTCACTACTTGGTCATGTAGCCCATCCATGACCAGTACGTCAAAGAGAACACAACCAGCAACACCATCGCAGCCGCCGTGATCACCAGCCCCGTGCGCACGAAATCGCGAGCATCGAATGTTTCGGTGCCATAGGCAATCATGTTTTGCGGCGCGTTGACAGGCAGGATGAAGCCGAAGCTCACGACGAACTGCAACAGCATGGTCATGCCCACGACGTTGATCCCCGGTGTTTGCACCGCAGTGAGCACGCTGATGACGATGGGGATCATGGTGGACGCGAGCGCGGTTGCGCTGGCGAAACCCAAGTGAATCACGATCAGAAACAGCGACAGCAACATCAGTATCGCGAAGGCGCTCGCCTGTTGCAGTCCGAGGTTTTGCACAATGAGATTGGCGAGCCAGGCGGCGGCGTTCGTCTTTAGCAGTGCCGTGCCGATGCTGATACCCACGGCGAAGAGCACGACCGTGCCCCAAGGAAACCCCTTCTGCGACTCCGACCACGTCATCACGCCGATCCGAGGCAGCAGCATCAACCCGATCGCGGCAATCGTGGTCGACGAGGTGTCGAATTCATGCAGCACTTTTTCGGTCGACCAGAACCCAAGCAGCGCGAGCACCAGTAACAACAGCTTCCACTCGCGCAGCGTCATCGGCCCGACCGCCGCGAGCTGGTCGCCAATCGTCGCTTTGCCGCCGACGATTTCCTCCATCTCCGGCTTCATCATGTGGGTCATGATGAAGTAGAGCGCTATCGAGAGCAGTGCTGCAAACGGTGCCCCGGCAATGAACCACTCGGTCCAGGTGATGGTGGTTTGAAACTGCTTTTCGACGAATCCGACCGCGACCATATTTTGAGCGGCCGCCGTCTTTATACCGACGTTCCAGATGCTGGCCGTTTGCGCTGCTGTGATGACCAGCAGCCCGGCAAAGCGGCTGCGCCGCTCCACCTTGAACGCGAGGATAAAACCCATCATGATCGGCATCAGGCAGGCCACGCGGGCGGTCGTGCTCGGAACGATGAACGACAGCAGAAAGCCAACGACCATCGCGCCGATCACGATGTGATTGGTCTTGGCATCGACCTTTGACAACACGACCAGCGCGATTCGACGATCAAGTCCCGTTGCAGTCATCGCCGCCGCGATGAAACAGGCGGCCGCCACCAACGCCACCGCGCTACTTGAAAAGCCAGACAGCGCCAAGTTGAGCGCGTTGACCGTACCCATGTCCGGGCCAGTGGGTTTGGCTGCATCCGGCACGAAGGCCAGCAGGAAAATCATCAGTGCGCCAATGACCACTGCGCTGACCGCATAGTCGAGCGCCTCGGTCATCCAGACGATGACTGCGAACGCGAGGATCCCCAGCATCACCTGTCCCGCCGCAGGGAGGTTTTTCACCGCAGGCATCATGACAATGGCAATGAGTGTGACTAGCGCCACCGCCAGACCCAATTTCTTGCCCCATTCAGCCGAAGGTTTGGCCTCAGTCGTAATACCCGATGGACGATTGCTTGCTTCGGTCATAGATCCTCCCAATGGGTGGACAGTATTGCGCCAACACGTCAAAGACACTGATATGAGTCAACAACGGACGCATTGACGAACGACCGATGCGGTTGACGCGTGTGGTGCGTCTTGCGGTATTGCAATGCGATCTCGGCTGCCGAGCCGAATATTTTTATAGCTTTTTCCTAGATACCACATTTCACATGGGCTAGGATCACATTTATCTAAAAGTCGCGTTCACGCATAAATCGGCCTATAACCCATATTAAATAGGGCATCCAGCCTTGAGTTGTTATTAAAACTGCTCCGCTGGCGAAGACTTCCGCCTGCCACGAAACTCCATTTCAACTGCCATCGCGCGCCTCGCGAATGAGGACGCGATGGAATACGCGACAAGCTCAAACTGGCGTGTGCCAACGTCCTGCTTTCACCGATGTCGCATTGCGACGCTGCACCCCGTCTTTATGTCTATGTAGGCTACGTCCGACAGTGCAACGCGCCGCGCGACGATAGCCGGGAAATTTGTCGCGGACAAAATGTTCATAGGCGCTAAATACCTGATGCGCCCGTTGCAGCGAGGGATTACATGAAAGTGGTCGGGCTATTTTTAGCACTAGGAATCATTGCGATGATGTGCGTCATGCTGACTACGATGTCAGCCAACGCATCGGTGCAGGCGTCGCTTGCGAAAACAATCCCATTGGTAAACATGGATAGCGCCGCGCCTGCGAATTCCGTAACGATGGAATCGACAATGGGCGTCACCGAGCAAAAAACCCGCCTTGATTCGCAAGATTTGTCAGCGGTATCACCGCGCAAGAACACACGGAAGCGCGCAATTAACCGGTGTGCACGAATCACCGCAACGTGTTGGGGCACAAGCTGACGCGAACGGCGCATTCGCCGCAGTTCGTACTGACAAATTTCCGAAACCATCACTACCACTTAACGTCGTCACAGAACCCGAAAGCCATCATGAACATCAGTCTCGCCATCGCCCCAATCGTTTCTTTGATCGCCGGGATCCTTATTCTGGTGGTTCCGCGCATGCTTAATTACATCGTGGCGATCTATCTAATCGTCATCGGCATTCTGGGATTGTTCCCACATCTTCGCTAGGGAGAAATCATGCAAGCTGTCATTCAACGCCGCGCAATAAACACGCCGTCAATCCGACTGGCGCTGATGGCTTTGTCGCTGGCTGCTGTTATCGTGGTGCTCAGCCTGCAGCTCGACGCATCGCGCTTGCCTGCGAATGCAAGCACCGCTGTTGCCGCCGGTAGCGTAACAAAGAATGGTCAAGTGTGGCCGAGCGATATCATGGATTCACACGAGTCGGTGCAGTCGCTCGCCGCGCTCGCAAAGTCGAAGGATGCCAAAGCCAAACCACTTTTGAAACCGTCAGTCCCTTCGGAAAGCGAGCTGGCCTTACTCGGTTCCCCACTGCTCGATCAATCGCGTTAAGCCCTAACGCGCCCACGCCCACATAGCCTTTCAACTGCCGTCACGCGCCTCGCGTATGAACGGCACACAGATCAATCCGATCAGAAACATCAGCGCCAAAATTCCGACAATCGTGGCTAGACCGTACCAGCTGAACGTGGCATACATGCCGATGCGCGGCTTCATGTCTGCAGGCATCAACATCGGTATCGGGAAACTGAGCGTGCCCAGCAACGCGGCGATCAGCCACAGCTTGTCCATGCGGTATTCGCCGTAGCATCGGAGCCGCAGCAGCGCCGAAACCGCGCACACCAGCGTTGCCAGCGCAATGAACGCGTAACCCACCGCAAACACCGCGACGTCATACAGTTGCCAGCCATGTAGTGCCGAGCGCTGGTAGACCTCAATCAGTGGCCGCACACCGTATATCCAGCTGGCAGCTACGTAGGCAATCGCGAGCACTGTCCACGTCAGCGCCACCGCCGGGCCGACGCGGGGAGCATTAGCGGGGGACAATGCGCGGTCTGACTTACGTGGAGCATTCACGTGTTCCATTAGCGGATAGTAGCGAAGTCGCGAGGAATATCGGCGCGTTGACGACCCACACGATTGCGGCGGCGTCACGATGCCATGAACGGACATTCCGTCACACGCCCAAGACATGGGTTTGGCTCAATAACCGAAGGCTTTAACAACAAAGTAACTCGACCGCGACTTGGTCGCGACGACAGTTCGCGAACGTCCTCGCCACAGCGGGAAACCCCGTAGCCATTAGGCATTTCAGTGGCCAATATCTCGTATATTATTTGTTACAAGCCAACAGAGCCCCGCAAGAATGGGGATGTAGCAGCCACCGGTTGCAGCATGAAGAAAACCTCGCTGGCCCCTCTGGAGGATTGCATATGGTCAAGGTAGAAGTTGTCATGCGGCGGCTGATGTGTTGCGCGCTCGCTGGTGTGGCGTTCGCGGCGGTAGCGGCCGACATCGTGATCGGTCAGGTCGTGCCGATGACGGGAGCGCTCGCCGAATATGGGAAAGACCTGACGCTTGGCGTGAACCTCTATGTTCGCCACCTCAATGAGCGCGGCGGCATTAACGGGCAAAAAATTCGCGTCGCCATGCGCGACGATGGCTACAAGGTAGACGAGACCCTCAAGCAGACCAGAGACCTCATTGCAAAGGACAACCCAGTCGCGCTGATCGGTTTTGTCGGCACGGGCAACGTCGCCGCGCTGCTCAAAGAAAATGTGCTGGCCGACGCAAACATCGCCCTGATCGCTCCGTACACCGGCGGCGAAGCACTGCGCGTCCCGTTCAATCCGTACATCTTCCACATTCGAGCCGGCTACGCCGATGAGTGCGAGAAGATGGTCGCGCATCTGAATTCATTTGCGATTGACCGCATCGCTGTGTTCTACCAAGATGACGCCTTTGGTCTCGCCGGACTCAAGGGCGTTGAGGACGCGCTGGCGAAGCGAAAGATCAAGTTGTTGGTCAAGGGCACGTACGAAAAGAATTCCGACGCCGTTAGTAAAGGCGTCGACGACATCGTGCGCGCCGATGCGCAGGCCGTCATCATGATTTCTGTCAACAACACCACGGGGCGGTTCATGAAGGACTACCGCGACAAGGGTGGACGTGCGCAGCTCTACAACATCTCGGTAGTGAATCCCGCCGCGCTGATAAAAATCGCCGGAATCGAAAACGCAAAGGGTACCGGTATTTCTCAGGTGATGCCGTTTCCTTTTGCGCGTACTACCCGCGCTGCTGCCGAGTATCTCGATCTGATGAAGAAGTACGCGCCGCAGGAGAAACCTTCGTACGCGAGCTTTGAGACGTTCATTGCAGCCAAAGTGTTGGCGGAGGGCATACGCCGTGCGGGCACCAACCCGACGCGTGATCGGGTGCTTCGGAGCCTGGAGACCATCAACAAGTACGATGTGGGTGACTACGTTGTGGGCTTCTCACCCACTAATCGCGTCGGATCGCAGTTTGTCGACATCTCAGTGATCGGCAAGGACGGTCGCCTGCTGCACTAGCGGGCTAATGAAATACGCTGCGGTCTGTCGGGGTTGAATTTTTCGTGGCCCCGGTTGCCGCCGCGTTTTGGCTGGACAACACTGACCCCGCGGCCAGTCCTCCAATCGGAACGCCCGTGTCGAACGACATAGTGAGCGGTTGCGTTAGCGATACCACGTTCGCGGGCATTTTTTGGTCGTTGCGCATTCTGCGTGCTGTACGTCTTGTCCGTCATCATCGAGCCGTCCAAACGTGCAACGACCGTACCTGCGACGCCATTTAGGCGCAGGGTTCTTGTCTCAAAAGACGAAAACATGCGCAACCAATCGCGTGTCAGCGCTGTCTGACGTCAATACGCGCTCCTGGATTATTCTGCGTGTCAATTGCATAACGAAAATAAGATCATGGCGGTGCATCCACATTGCCGATCAATCACGTTCTTCGGAGACTCTGATGCAATCTTTTGGACTAGCTCTGACCCTTTCACTTCTAACCGGCACGCTTGTCGCGCTTGATTTTTCCGACGCGCACACTGAATCGCCGCGGCAGACATCGACGCCCTCTTCACGCGAGGTGTCGATCGACGACAGTGTCAACGCACTGTCCATCATGCCTAACAGTGTGCCGGGGATATTGGTACCCAAGGCCGACATCAGTAATGGCGTTTTTTCGGTCGGCTCATCGACAGGAAAAGAAGGTCTGGACAATGACGAGGATGTCGCAGGTACGCCTGGCAATAACGTTGATGATGAGGCCGAAGCTTCTGACCCCGAAACTACCGAAGCCAACGATTTCGTGCTGATTTAATCGCGTACTGGGGAAGCCGCACGCGGCCACCGTCGATAGCCTTAATGCGTCGCGTACTATTTGTGCGTCACTCAATAAGGGCACCGAATGCAGCCATCGATCAAGCCGTTCAGTCAGGCGTGCGAAAACAACAAGCACTTCATCCTTGATCGCATCAAGGGTCAGTTTCAGGCAGGAACCGTAGTCCTGGAAATCGGCTCACGCACTGCACAACATGTGACATTCTTCGCAGCGATGATGCCGACGGTGCGCTGGCTTCCTAGCGATATTCCCGAGAACCTGGCGACGCTAATTGATTGCCTTGACGGCGATCTTCACGCGAACATTGCTTCGCCGTTCGCATTGGATGTCACGCAAAACCCCTGGCAGTTGAGCGACGCCGATTCAGACGCCGGCGCAAGGGTCGATGGTGTGTTCACTGCGAACACGCTACACATCATGCCTGAGGCTGCGGTCGAATGCTTCTTTCGCGGTGTTGGTCGTGTGCTGCGGCCGGGCGGAAAACTATGTGTGTATGGTCCGTTCAAATACAACGGCGAATTCACGACAGCAAGCAATGAGCAATTTGACGTGCACTTGAGATCGCAACACGCTGAGAGTGGTGTGCGCGATTTTGAACGCGTTGATGATCTGGCCAAGGAGCAGAACATGCAACTGATGAACGTTCACGAGATGCCAGCTAACAACCAATTGTTGGTATGGCGCATGCGCGGCTAAATCACCTCACATGGCGCTCAATGGTTTAGACTGAATCCGTTCGGGACTCCGCCTTTCAGCGCGATGGCAATTCGCCTCCGACCCTAGTTTCGGTAGGGATTGTTCGGCGCGCGATCACGGCTATTGCGGACGCCGTCACCATCACGGTCGCGACCGCCGGGACCGCGTTGCCAGCCGCCGCGATTAAGCTGCCAGCGGTTATCGCGCTGGATCCAGTTTGGTTGAACGTAGTTGTAGCCATTACGCGCACGCTCCCAGTGGCCTGTTACCCAGACGTGGCGACGACTACGACCATCCCAGTACCCCGGCACCCAGATATAACCGCGGCGCGCCGCAGGCACAACCTCGTAGCGGGCCGGCGGGGGTGCCGAGTTGAAATAAATGCCCACTTGCGCATTCGCAACAACAGGCACGGCCGCCCCAATCAGCGATACACCGCAAATACCGGCTAACAAAAATTTACGAAGTTTCATACAAGCACCTTTAGATAAAGCATGGATCAAGTATCAGCGCGCATCATAGGGGCCACCACCGGACAGTGCCACCCAATGGCGTCAGCGATATCCTACGTTCCGCTGCGACTCTCAGGTATGACGTTCAACACGCGCGTTCGGTTGACCGTCCACATCGGATGGGTTGTAAATCTGAAACAGGTCATCAAATAGTTCCACAGCGATTTCACTTCACAACCGCCGAGCAGCCGTGGGACCCTCGTCATGGAAGCATCCTTTGTTGCCGACTGTCCAAACTCTTTGCAATACTTGCGGCTCAAGGCATGCGTGCCTCTCTGCCTCTCTTCGCTTCTTTGCACCCACCATGACCATCGACCAACAAAAATCCATCCTCACTGTGTGCCTGATGGCGGCGTTTTCTGATGGCGGTAACGACGCGCGCGAGCGTGACCAGTTGAAGCAAATCACCGATTCACTGGCAGGAGACGGCGGCAGCACGGCCGCGCTCTACTTGCCGCAGATTTATCAGGATGTGCTGTTTAAGCGGGTAACGCTCCATACAGCGGTCGCCGCGCTCATCGACGCAGAATCCAGGCACATGGCCTACGAAATGGCTGTACAAGTGATCGACGCCGACGGCAAACAAACCGACGCGGAGCGCGCGTTTCTGCAAACGTTGTGTGCACAACTCGGGCTCACTGATATCGAGGCGCAGAACATCGCAAATGATGCGGATGCGATTGCCGACGCGGGCATGATTGTTCCACTCCCGGCGGCTGCCACGGCAACGGCAACCAGCACGACCGCGACGCGGCCAAACGTCGACGCCGTCGCAATGGACAAGACGATTCTCAACTATTCGATCCTCAACGGCGCGCTGGAGTTGTTGCCTCAATCGTGGGCGACGATGGCGATTATTCCGCTGCAAACGCGCATGGTTTATCGCATCGGACAGGATTTTGGTTACGAGCTAGACAGCGGTCACATCAAGGAATTTCTGGGGACCGTCGGCGTCGGTCTGGCGTCACAATATCTTGAGCAGGCCGGACGTAAATTGCTGGGCGGATTGCTCGGCAACCTCGCGGGCCGCATGATCGGAGGCTTGGCCAGTGGCGCGACCGGCATGGCGTTTTCCTTCGCCTCCACCTACGCGCTCGGTCAGCTCGCGAACCGCTATTACGGCGGTGGCCGCACGATGTCCGGCGCGGTGCTCAAAGAAGCCTTCGATGAACTGCTGGCACCCGCGAAAGATTTGCAGGCGAAGTACGTTCCGCAAATTCAGGAAAAGGCGCGCAATCTGAATCTGACAGACGTGATCGCAATGGTCAAAGGGCAGAAGATTTAGGCCAACTACTCACTGCGGGAAGCGCCGCTGCGTGGGGGCCGCAGGGCAATTTATACCGCAATTCGATTGCTGAAATATAAATTCGCTCCTGCCGATTTTTCTTCGATAAATTTTTGGATGCAAACTTGCAGCAAAGATCAAAAGCAAAGTCGCCGAGTAGTGCACGGCAACGAAAAAGCGCCCCGAAGGGCGCTTTAGTTTTGGAGCTCAACGGAGAGCATCAACGCGCTTTCGCGCAGATAAAACATTCAATAAAAAATGGAAGTCATTAGGTTCTGAATGGTCGCCTCCTATCGATTGATCGGTGACAGCCGCACAGTACCACTCATCGCCATTCACTGCAACCGACAACCTTATCCAACGAGGCATGAGCCTGACCTAGGGGCGTATTTCCAACGAAAAACGGTCAATCACTTTCGATTCGAACGCGACGAACTAAATCCGCTTGCCGTTCAAGTATTGCGCTTTGTCGTCGGTCGCATCGACACGCTCTTCAGCCGGTTGCAGCACTTTGAAGCTCGCGGCCTCTGCGCCAATGACCTTGTCGCCATCGTGGAAAACGTCGGCGGCTGTCTTCGCGTAGCTCATGGTGAGGCGCTCGAAACCGGCGGGCGACGTAGCGACGGCGCGGCCCTTGAAATACACCCGCTGGGCATCCACCGCGTAGCCGCCCGTCTTGCCGACGAAGCTACCTGCGTCTGCGCCGCCAATGATCGTTACGGCCTGTTGCATGCGCCCGGTCTTCGCTTGATTGTCGAGAAAAGCGTAGTACACACGAGTCGCGTCCCGGGCGTAATCGGGATCCAGTGCGACGAACGTTGCGCCGTCGCTGCCTGCGATTTCAGCGCGCACGCTATAGCCGCGAACGCGGTCGCGGCTAAATCCATAGTCGAGGACTTCAAAGCTCGCGACGTCCTGCACGGTGAATGGTTTGCCTTCGTAATACGGTCGCGCGGCGTCAGTGGCGTAGCTGTCTTTGAGCACGCGAAAGCTCGCCGCGTCAGCGCCGGTAATCGTTAGAACGCGCGTCTTTTTGACGAGGAAATAATCTTTGCTTTCGCGATAAGTGTCACCGAAATACGCGTTTATTTTGTCCTTGCCGTAGTACTCGTCCAGCGCGACAAACGTAGCGCTATCGGCACCCTCAATGGCATCATGACGATAAAAAATCTGATCGCCGATGCGCGCAAAAGCGGCGTTCAACGGCGTCAAAGGGGCCGTTGCCGCAACGCCCAACCGCCCTGATTCGAAGAACCATTGACCGTCTTTTTTGTGATACGGCGACGTGGAATCGCAGGCCACCAGTCCGATGATCGGAACCAGCAACGAGAAAACCAGCCTCGTCATTTTGAACAGCATGGTCATGGATTTCCGTTAGCTCACCGTAGCATCTGTTGGCCCATTTTCGGCAACCTGCGAGCGCTTGATGTCACGCAGCATAAAGAGGTAGAGTCCTTCCACTTTTTCGCGCGCCCAGGGTTCTTTGCGGAGAAATTTGAGACTGGAGCCGACACTCGGATCATGCGTGAAACAGCGCACGGGAATGCGCTCACCCAACTCAGTCCAGCCAAAGTGAGCGACCAGCGCTTTGAGGATCGTCTCCAGCGTCAGGCCATGCAGCGGGTTGCTGCGTTGTGTAGGTCGAGCGGATGGATTGGGTGGTAGAGAAGGCGCGTTCATGCCGCAATTTTGTCACTGACTTGCGATCCGCCTCAGCGTCCAATCAATGCATCGGAATCAGCTGCGGGCATCGCGTCGTTAACTCGCAGCAGTTGCGTCGACTTGTACGATGATCACAACGCGGCGATTTTTGGAGCGACCTTCGTTTGTCGTGTTATCGGCTACGGGGACAGATGAGCCCATGCCTTTGGCGTCAATACCTTCAGGTGGATAGCCGCCTTCGCCCAGCACCCGTGCCACGGCGTCTGCGCGCCGCTTCGATAGCGCCAAGTTGTATTCGTGCGTGCCGACGGTGTCAGTGTGGCCACGAACCAGGACCTGATTGATACCCAGCGAGCGCAACTCACGGGCGATGCGCGTCAGGTTGTCGTGGGCGTCTGCGGAGACAACGTCGCTGTCAAACTGAAAGACTAGCGGAGCGGGTAGTGACAGATGCCATCCATCGTCGAGCGGCTCGAAATTCATGGCTTTGAGCGCTGAAACGACCTGCTCCATTCGAGTCGGCGCTTTTTGTGCTGCGGCCGCAGGTGCGGAAACGGGGGGCGGCGAGGCACATCCACTGAGCCCAACAACCACCATCAAACTCCCGCCGCAAGCTGTGATGAACAGTGCGCGGTGCAAACGCCGCGTCCACCCTATTGTGCGAATTCTCATGAACTACCCCTTTTGAAGTTCTTCGGAATGGACTACATCGCTGACATATTTGACCTGATTGCGCCCTGCCGCCTTTGCTTCGTACATTGCGGCATCGACGCGCGCCATGAGCTCGTTTGTGGAATGCCCGTCCGCAGGATACAACCCGATGCCCATGCTGGCAGTACAACTGATCGGCAGCGTGTGGACGTGGTTGGCGGCATGGACGGCTTCGGCCAATTTTTTGGCAACGGTGAGCGCGTTATCCAGGCTGCCGACCTTGGGCAACAGGGCGATGAATTCGTCGCCACCCAAGCGAGCGAATGTATCGGTCGGGCGCAGTTCGGTTTTACAGCGATGGCTCACCGCTTTCAGGAACGCGTCGCCGACATGATGCCCGAGCTGATCGTTCAATAATTTGAAGTCGTCAAGGTCAAATTCAATGATTGCGAATGGTTGCTCATTGCGGCTATGGCTGTCGATCAATTGCGTGATGCGATCGAGCAGCAGCACGCGATTCGCGGCCCCGGTCAGAGGGTCATAAAACGCCATTTGCGCGAGCTGTTTGTTCCTCTCCTGAACCTCGGAGGTTCGCCGCTGAATCACCTGCAACATGGCGTTGAAATCCTCCGAAAGTCGCTGCACTTCGAGCACTCGCGTGGCTGGCACACGATGCGTGAAATCCTCGGTGTCGCGCACCCTGCGCGTGACCTCGGCGAAACGCGTCAGTGGCATCGTCAACAACCGTCCAATCGGCGCAGCGATGGCGGCCCAGACTAGCATCATCGCCGCGAGCACAGCCGACGCCGAGAGCACAAACCCGAGCAGCGCCTGCGCCAGGTAGTGCTCACGCAGTGTCACCTCGGCGTAACCGAGCGCGTCGCCTCGATTGACCACCGGGCTGCGCGCGGTGACTTCGGTGGCATCGCCGATGCGCTCAGACCAACTGGCGTCGTTTTGCTGACTCGCCGAGAACGCCTGTCGCGGGTGTACATGCGACACCAGCACCGCGCCGGACGCATCGATCAGACGCGCGCTTAAGACCGCGTTCGAGTTGGCGAGCGCGGAGAGTGTTTCGCGTCCACGCTCCGCATCCTTCAAAACGAGCGGTACGTCGGCGTTGGCGGCGATCAATTCGGCGATGGTGTTGGCGCGTTGCTGTGCGGCGCTCCGCGCAAAGAGCGCGGCGACCAGAATCATCACCATCATGGTGAGCGCGACGGCGATCGCCGCCGTCACGACGACGACGCGGCTGATCTGTACCGAGATTGAAACTGGAGGCTTTTTGGCCATCATCAAGCTCCACTATTCCGCTTTCGCGGGACGCGACGGTTGCGAGCGTAGCAGTTGCGTGTCAACACGGAAACCTGCCCGTGACAAAGTGTCGAGATTGAGCCGGTAATTTTCCGAGCCCGTCACCGGGTCGCTGACCAGACAGATTGCGCCGCCGAGATCACAAAATTGCCCCCCTGACCCGACCGGGAGGATATGCGGCCGCGTGTTTTTCAGGTTCGCCGTGTTCAGATTGTTGGCCGCTTTGAGCCACGGTGCCCAGCTCGCTTCAGTTCCGGAGAAGGTAACGTAAATGTGGCATCCAACCAGATGTTGCGGGCGCACGACGCGGCGCACTTTTAGCGTCAAGCCCCGCACCTTAAGACCATCAAGCGCCAGCGCGGGCGCGTCGTTTTGTTGACACACGACGAGCGGGCCTTCGATGATCGACGCGGGCACCGGCCATTCGACAAAACGCACGAACGCCGACACCCATTCCTCGTGTGACAACGCGGTCGCCGGCGCAGCCAGCGCCCAGGCGCACGCACCGGTCGCTGCGGACAGCGCGAGCCGGGCACGCGTGACGCGTAAATCGCGGAGATAGCCGCCAAAGCTAGACATACCGACATTCTGCGTAAAAAATCGCACAGTGTCGCCTCCCTGTCAAGGTAGGACTTTACTAATTTAACGCGATAAAAATTTTCAGCTTATTGCTGGGCGCACGCCTGCACAAGGGCTCAATGGCATTTCAGGCCATAGTCGACTTTCAAAAAAAATCAATGGTATCCCTCGTGCAAAAATCGTTTCAACGAAAAGTTGATGCGGGCAATACGCTCGAAACGCTAGTCAAGACCGGCCACCACAGCGGTTTCGCGCTCGGCCCTGATGCCCGTTTTCAGATTCGTCCTGCGACCTTCGGGCAACGACTGCCACCACCAAAGCGTATCGGCAACCGTCGTGGCAAGCGGACGATAAGTGAGGCCCGCCGCGATCGCGCGGGCGTTGCTGCGCCGATGCGCACCCGCGGTGTCGCCCTCATCCGGAATCCACACCGGCAAATCCGACCACGCACGAACCCCGTTTTCGTCCAGAAACTCGGAGGTGGCGTAACAGAATTCGGCGCGGCTTCCAGTGACCGCGCGAATCGTGTCAACCAACGTACCAAACGTCAACGGAAAGTCCGGCCCCTTCGCGTTTAATGCACCCGCCAATTTCGCTTCAGCTACACGCACACTCCACTCCGCTACGTCGCGCACATCGATGAATTGCAGTGCATGATTGCGCGGCGGCATCAGCACGCGCTCGCCAGGCTGAGCACGCGCGATGCGCACGGGCCAATACGTAAATCGATCCGACTCGTCCCCCGGCCCCACAATCAAACCGGGCCGAATCACTGCCGTGATCCCCGGAAATTGCCGTTCGGCCTCATCTTCGCAAAACGCCTTCAACGGGCCGTAGAGCGACATGTTGGCGCGAACCTCGGCGGGCGTGTGCGCCATCGCGTCCTCGCCTGTATACGCCTCACGTACGGCGGTTTCGTCCGCGCCGATCTCGGCGTCACTCGCGTAGACCGAGGTCGTCGAGATAAACGTGTAGTGCCCGATATGGCCCTTCAGCACCTGCGCCGCGTCACGCACCCAGCGCGGCGTAAGCGTCGCGTTATCGATGCAGGCATCGAACTTGCGGCCCACAAGCGCATCGTAATTGCCCGCGTTACGGTCGCCCGAAAGATGCTCCACGGTGGTGCCGACATCAGAAGCAGTGAGACCGCGATTGAACAGCGTCACATGATGACCGCGCGCAATTGCGTAGCGCACCTGATGTGTGCCGATGAAACCGGTGCCGCCGAGGATGAGTAGATTCATAGCCGCGCCTAATGCAACTCAATCAGGGTCACATGATTATCCGCGACTGGCCACGCCCGCGCTGTGATGCGGTCGCCATTGAATTGGGCGACCACCGCACGACCCGCATCGCTGTTGAGCGTGACTTTAGCCGTGGATCCACCGGCAACGCCGGCGACGATGCCAGCGAGCGGTTTGCCGTCGAGCGACATGACGTCGCGTCCCAAACCAAAGTAGCCGCGTGGTCGTGTCAGCGTAACCACTGCGACAGCGCCGCGATCTGCAGTCGCGACGCGCGCGGGACGCATGTGAAGCACGTTCGATGAGCGTGGGAACGGAGCCCGGTAGATATGGGTTGTCGTGTAGCCATCCGCACTAATCACGAACTCATACGCTGCGTCTGATCGTGCGTTAAACGGGCCCCACACGCCGTCAACGTTGGTCGTTTTCTGATGAACTGCCTCGCCCATGCGCTCGCCGTCTGCGTTGACCAAAAACACCGCCAGCGTCGCCCCCGCGAGCGGCACATTGGTCACAAAATCGCCCATACCTGCAATGCCGAGTGCGTTGATTTTTCCATTGAGGAGGACGACTTTCTCTGGAGGAATTGCAAGCGTCTGAGGCGCGCTGCCGGTGACGAATTGCCACGTCGCCGCGAACGCATCCGAATGAAACGATACTTCGCGATGGTCACGAGCAGGTAGAACGAGATTGGTCGCTCCCCTCAAAGCCGGGCCCTCAAATGAAACGCCCGTCGGGGTGCCTTTGATTCCGAGCCAGGCGCCGTCCGGTTGCGCGTATTTGTCATTGTTGTCGGAGCGTAGTGTGAGCCACTTCATCGGGCCAACGACCTCATCACCTGCTGTATTTTTCGGCGCATTGAGTTGCTTCAGAAAGGTACCGTTGCCGAAAAATTCACTGCCTTCAGCGTTCGGGCGTTTATTATTCGCCCAGACGCCGTGATTCGGGACAGCGCCCAAAATCGCGTGCGACACGAACGCGTCGCCGCCCATGTTTTGCAAAAAATTGCGGATCGCATAGCCGCCGCGACTATTTCCGATGAGGATGACTTTTTCGGCGCCGGATGTCCTGCGTAGCGCCGCGACTTCACTCGCCAAAAACTGCGCATGTTCCGTAGTGGAACTGCGTCCGGCCTGCGGCTTCGTATCGTCATCACGCGCGTTGGGATAAGGCACGTCAATCGCGTACAAACGATTGCGCGGCCAGCCGTTCGCTTCAAACCGCCAGATTGTCGTGAGCCAGAGCGCAGCAGTGTCACCGTTGCCGTGGACGAACACGATGGGCGGATAGGATTCTGCGTTGGAACTGGCAGGCGCAATCAGCGCTCCGGGCATCAGCGCGCAACCGCCAAGATTCAACAAAAACGACGTCGCGACGGCAAAACAGACAGAGCGAAACATGGAAATATCGTCTTAATTGGGATCACAGCCCCCATTCTGCCTCGCCATCAAACGGATCAATCGACAACAGTAAAGCTGCCGCTAATACCCCGCAGCTAGCCCGGTGTTTCGGCGCGGATCGTTAGCACCGTAAAAGCGATTGTTGCCGACGGGCTGCCCGCCCAGCGAAGGCGCGCCGACGAGGATCGCCGCAAGATGATTGGGCGATTGCGGATCGCCGAGTTTGTGTCCCATCGCTTCGAGCAATTTTCGAGTGTCGGGGCTGATGGCGAAGGTATCCATATTGGTCGTATCGGGCAGCCACTGCTGATGGAAGCGCGGCGCGTCGACGGCTTCCTGCACGTTCATGCCGTAGTCGATAACGTTGAGCAGCGTGTGCAGCACAGCGGTGATGATGCGGCTGCCGCCGGGCGTGCCGACGACCATCACCGGTTTGGCGTCTTTGGTCACGATCGTGGGGCTCATTGAACTTAAAGGGCGCTTGCCAGGCGCGATGGCATTGGCCTCGCCCTGCACTAGACCGTAAAGATTCGGCACACCAATTTTCACCGTGAAGTCATCCATTTCGTTGTTCAAAAGCACGCCCGTTTTCGCCGCCGTCACCTTCGCGCCGAACCAGTCGTTTAAGGTATACGTCACGGCCACCGCGTTGCCCCATTGGTCGACGATGGAGTAGTGCGTAGTGTTGCTGCCTTCGTGCGGCTCAACGCCCGGCTTGATCGCCGCCGACACGCCAGCTTTGGCGGGATCGATCACAGCGCGGATCTTTGCCGCGTAGGCTTTGTCAAGCAGCCGATTCACCGGGTTCTTCACGAATTCGGGATCACCGAGGTAGCTGTTGCGATCCACGTAGGCATGGCGCATGGCTTCAATCTGATAGTGCACCGCCTGTGCCGAACGGAAGCCCAAATCCTTCATCGGATAGCCTTCAAGCACGTTCAAAATTTCGCAAATAATCACGCCGCCCGAGCTGGGCGGCGGCGCGGAGACAATATTAAAACCGCGATAGTCGCACTCCACCGGTGCCATTTCGCGCGCCTGGTATTGATCCAGATCGGCCTGGGTGATGATCCCTTTGCCCGCCTGACTCGACGCCACAATTGCAGCACCGACAGCGCCTTTGTAGAAGCCCTCTTCGCCTTTCGCGCTAATCAGGCGCAGCGTTTTTGCAAGGTCTTTCTGCACGAGCTTCTGGCCCGGCACAAACGGTTCACCTTTGTTCAAAAAGATGGCGGCAGACGCTGGATCAAGCTTGAAACTTGCGCTCGCCGACCGCAGCATGTCGACATCGCCTTGCGCCAGAGTGAAGCCGTTCTGCGCATACTCAATCGATGGCGCGATCAGCGCTGCACGCGTCATGGTTCCGTACTTCGTGCGCGCCATCTCCATCCCCGCCACGGTGCCGGGAACGCCAACCGCCAGATGACCCGTAGTGCTCGCGCCCTTGATCACATTGCCGTCTTTGTCCAGGTACATGTTCGCGGTCGCGGCGAGCGGCGCTTTCTCACGAAAATCAAAAAATGTCTTTCGGCCGTCGGCCAGCTGAATGGTCATGAAACCGCCGCCGCCGAGATTTCCTGCAGCCGGGTAAACCACGGCTAATGCGTAGCCCACAGCGACCGCTGCATCCACCGCATTGCCGCCCCGTTTCAGCACTTCGACGCCGGTTTTTGTGGCGAGGTGCTGCGCCGTGACCACCATGCCGTTTTCAGCGGCGACTGGAGCGACAGAGGCTGCGTGCGTGGCTTGTAGCGAGAGTGCGATGCTTGCGACGAACGCGGAATGGATCGTCGCTCTTTGCGATAGAGGGTGCATGAGGGTTTGCTTATTTTTGTGCAGAACTGTCGGGATCAGTCTCGATTATTGCAAGTTGGTCTGTTGCGCTGATGCGCGAGTTCATTTGTGCCACTCTGGGTATCCGCTGAATGGTGCAGGCTGCAACAATACTCACGCCACCTCTCTTGCGCCACAATGAAAAAGTTCCGCTCATGAAAACAGTCTCCTTCGACCACCTCCAGCGATTTGTCACGAATGCTTTTGTGCAACTCGGCATGTCTGATACGGACGCGCACACGATGGGCGCACTGATGGCAGAAGCTGATTTGCAGGGCTCAGACGGACATGGTGTGATCCGCATGGTGCCTTATGCCCGGCGGATTCGCGCGGGTGGCGTGAATGTGCGGCCACAGATCAAAGTGGTGCAGGAGCGTGCGGGCATGGCGCTCATTGACGGCGACAACGGCATGGGTCATCTGGTGATGAAACGTGCGGCCGAAATGGCCACTGAGAAGGCACGCGTGACGGGTATTGCCTGGGTTGGTTCGCAGTGGAGCAATCACGCGGGCCCGGCGTCGCTCTATGCGCGCATGGCGCTGCCACACGACATGATTGGCCTTTACTTTGCGGTCGGCAATGCCAATCATTTGCCGCCCTGGGGCGGGCTGGACATGTTGCTCTCGACCAACCCTATTGCGGTGGCCGTACCGTCGGCGAACGCTGGCCCCATCGTGCTCGATATGGCAACGACCGTCGCCGCCTATGGCAAAGTGAAAGCGAAAGCACAACGCGGCGAGATGATGCCGGAGGGCTGGATGATTGATCGTAGCGGCCAGCCGCTGCTCGATCCGAAGCGCGCAGAGGAAGGATTTTTGCTGCCCATTGGCGGCTATAAAGGCTACGGTTTGTCGCTGATCGTCGGCCTGCTTGCGGGCACTTTGAATGGGGCTGCGATGGGTAAAGAGGTGATCGATTTCAACCACGATGACACTACGGCGACCAATACGGGTCAGGCGATTTGCATGATCGATATTTCGGCGTTCGGCGACGTAGATGCGTTCAAAGCGCGCATCGATACGCTCGCCCATGATTTGCGTGCGAGCGAGCGAATGGCAGGAGTGGAGCGCATCTGGTTGCCCGGTGAACAAAGTGAGGCGCGGCGCGTTCGCTATGCTGCTGAAGGCATTCCGATTGCGCGAGCGTTGTGGACGCAGCTTGAGACGTTGGCGACGGAACTGGGCATTGCGCCGCTGGGTGATTGAGCGTTGACTCAGATGTATCAAAAAATCATTAATTCGACACGTACAAGGAGCCACGAATGTCCCACTCAAAAACTCGCGTGAAGCGATCATTAAAGCTTGCCGTCGCTGGCTTGTTACTCGCCTTGCCCATCGCACAAACGCAGGCGCAAAGCGCCTACCCGACGAAACCGATCCGCATGATCGTGCCACTTGCCGCAGGCAGCGCCGTGGACAACGCGGCGCGCATCGTCGCCCAGAAAATGTCGCAAAACATGGGCCAGAGCATCGTGATCGAAAACATTGGAGGTGCGGCTGGAGCCATCGGCGCTGATCGCGTCGCGAAGTCCGCACCGGACGGCTACACGATTGGTGGCTTCAACGACAGCATCATGACCATGCTGCCGAACCTCCAGAGCAAAATGGGCTGGGACATCGTCAAGGACTACGAACCGGTTTCGCTGGTTGCCACAGTCGAATGGGGCCTCGTCGTACAAAACGAAGCGCCATTTCGCAGTGCAGCCGACGTGATTAGTGCGGCCAAAGCCGCGCCGGGCAAGCTCAATTACGGCTCCGGCGGCAACGGCAGCCCTCAGCACATCGCCGCAGCACTCTTCGCCTCAAGCGCAGGCATTCAGATGACGCATGTACCGTACAAGGGCGCGACGCAGGCGGCGGTAGGTGTAGCGGGCGGCGATGTGCCGATGGCGTTTCAGGGTTTGGCTACCGTCAATTCGCTGATCAAAGCGGGCAAGCTACGTTTGATTGGCGTGACTACGCCGAAGCCGCTCGCACAATTCCCCGACGTACCGACTGTGAGCGCTTCGGGCTTGGCGGGTTTCGAGTTCAACTCGTGGTTCGCAGTGATGGCTCCCGTCGGCACGCCGAAGGAAATC
>JANXNI010000039.1 GCA_025354165.1 Burkholderiales bacterium
GGAGAAGGCGCAAGGCAAAGCGGGGCGTATTGCTGCAAGTTTGTCCCGTCTGGACATGCTCATTCTCGATGAGCTGGGTTACCTGCCATTCTCCCAGGCCGGGGGCGCGTTGTTGTTTCACCTGCTCAGCAAACTCTACGAGCACACCAGCGTGGTGATCACCACGAACCTGACCTTTGCCGAGTGGGCTCACGTGTTCGGGGACGCGAAGATGACGACGGCGCTCCTGGACCGGCTCACGCATCATTGCCATATCGTTGAGACCGGCAACGAGAGCTACCGTTTCCGCCAGAGTAGCGCGCAGGCGAAGTCGCGCATTGGCGCGCGCGAGCAGTCACGAACGAAGGCCGGACGCGAGGCAGGGACCGGTCAAAGCAGCCTATCAAAGGCGAGATCTGAGCCGTGATCGGCAACCAATCAGTCCAACTTGAACTGAGCTCGCTGTGCGCGCGATGCGAAGCGCGTTTCGGGCTACGCCCTTCACGCGCTTCGCATCGCGACAAGCCACATCAACTCATTCAGAAAGTGAACAACATCAACCAAAAACAGTAGGCTTATCCACAGTTGCAATCTTCAATTGCAACCCAACTCCCCTGGTCAATATTCAATCGGCGCGGGTGGTCAATTTTTATTCGGCGCGGACAATTAGGTGCTTATCTTTCTCGTGCAGCGCCCTTACGGTGGGCTCAATGTGCGCCCAAAACCTGCCCCCAGAGAACATCTCGATGGGCATGTTCCGATAAAGCGATGAATCGGCGTCCATTCGGAGCGGGACTCCGAGGGAGGTGCGCTCGGAGCGTTGTACCGCGCTAAGTAAAAATTCGCTTCGGTCGTGTGCTTCTTGCGACATTAAAAAACAGTCGCGGGCTAATTCGGGCTCGTTACTTACGATGCAAGCGCAGCCAAAGCTTTCTAACCAGCGAAGCGCATCAGAAAAATTGAGTTTGGGTGGCGCCAGTAACAATCGTCCAAAAAAAATCTTCAGTGCGGCACTGTCACGTTTCAGTAATAGAGTCGCGAAATGCAAGTAAAGCGGAATTGATGGATACAGGGTGCGATTAGGCGCAACGTCTTCACCGTCAATTGGTTTGGTCGCCAGCGAAGAGCCACGGCGAATCGACACATAAGTGCGCACGCCAACAGTCAACCGGCTAAGTTCGTTGGATAGGATTATTGAAAGGCTAGTTGCCGAGTCTAGCCAGCTGCATAACTTCAATGCCAAGTCCAACTGCTCGTTCTCTAACGCGAACCCCAGATGCGGGACCACCACTTGTAGATTGAGATGCGTTAGCGGCTGAGTGCTTTGTCGTTTTAATATCCATCTGGCATCGGCTAGGTCACCGCGTTTGTTCGATTGACACGCGCGATGCGCGAGGATTACTGCGTTCAATTGATTCGCGTTGGTAGTGTCGCCGATTAGCCGGTGTACGCCATCATATTCCACCCATTTTCCTTCGCACCATAACGAGTGAAGCACGCCTGAAAAAAAATAGGTGTACTGAGCCCCCTCAATTGATTCCTGTTGTAGCGATATAAAGGCGTTTTCATATAGTTTTGCTAATTTGCCCACATCAATAAATTCTGGATAAAAACCCAGGAATGCGCAGGCTTCGAGCGCGCCGTGCGTTAGGGGGCCGCCGTTATTAAACGACGATAGGAGGTTTTGTGCGACGTCGATGCCTTTTTTGACTTCCCCATCAATGACGGACTGCCACATCGAAGCAACGTGCAACTTCTCGTTTTGCGGGGAAGTCAGCGAGATTTCGCCACAACATACCGAGCGCTGAATTCTGCGTATCCATCCATGCACAGCTTCCGAGCGGGTGCCCCGATCCGCCCACGTTACCAAGGCAGCTAGAAGGGGATCGAGCGTTGCCCGAGGGTCAATTTTGAACTGCGCCTCAAATGCGGCGGCCAGATTTCCCGAGTCGTGCGTAAAAAACAAGCTCGTGGCATCGCTGTGAGGATCAGGCTCAATCAGCGTGTTCATCGTGCTGATAAAGTACCGTGCGTGGGCTGCGTCGGCGGCTTTGCTTGGGTCGAATTTTTTTGCGATCTCAACAGCCACGAATTGCTTGACTGTCTCAAACAGCATCCAGCGCTGCTCCTCGGTCTGTGGCGGCTTAATGCGCTCGTCGGGGGCTACCGACGCATCTGCCTCATCGTTCTCATCCAACTCACTGAAATCTACCCACGGCAGTCGCTCCATAGGCACGATCAACTGATGATCGATGAGCCGCTCGAACAGGTCGGTGGTGTCGATGTTTGCTGCCTGATTGTCGCCATCACTTGGGTAAGACGCAAACACCGCCTCGACTGCGGACAGTGTGAAGCCGCCCTGAAACACGGTTAACCACACCAATAGTGCCTGCTCGCGCGGACTCAACAGATTTACCGTCCAGGCCAAAATGCCCCACAGCGAACCATGCGAGGCGCGTGTCAGATTGGTTGCGTTGCTCGCCCCCGCCGAGCTCACCGTAGTCACCATAGGCAGCGTATGCAACAGTTTCAGATCGGTATTAAGTCGTACTAACAGCTCCTGCGGGCTAAACAGCCGACTGCGTGCCGCAGCCAACTCGATGGCCAGCGGCAGCCCATCGAGCCGACTACAAATACTCGTCACCACCGTCAAGGTCTCGCTTTCAAAGCGCAGCTTCGGATTGCGTGCGCGTGCGCGATTGATAAATAGTGTGACCGCATCAGTAGCGATCTTGAGGGGTGCGAGCGGATAGCTCTGCTCATGCTGAAGCTTCAACGGGATGCGACTGGTAACCAACACCGTGAGCCCTGGGCAATGGGCTCCTAGTACAGAGAGAATCGGGTGTTGATCGACCAAGTGCTCATAGTTATCCACAACGATGAGCCCCTCAAGCCGATGTAGCCCCTCGTTGACAGGCACCTGCTCAGTCAAGGAGGCTGATAGCGACAGGGGCACCCCCAAGGCATGCACCAGCCGCTCGACCAATACCTCAACGGTTGCCATCTCACTAGCGTCGATAAACGTGGCGTAGGCCTCGCGGGTGCTTGTCTCGGTGCCTTCGAGCGCGCGCACCGCTCCCCGCCAGCGCTGCATCAGGTGACGCGCCAAGGTGGTCTTGCCGACGCCACCAAAACCGGTGAGGGTAACCAGCCGACCGCGACGGACGGGCTCATCGGTGGGCTCAGGGGTAAGCAGCAGCGCGAGCACCGCGGCTGCATCGTGATCGCGACCTAGCGGGGTGGCGGACACGGTAGGTGCGGCGGCGACTGCAACCTCAATCGGGGATGCGACTGCTGCTGCCAAGTGCATTGCCGCTACAGGTTTGACGAGGGCGGTTAAAGTGGTCGGGGGGGGGGGCAGGGCGGCCGGGGTGGCCGATTGTGCACACACTGCATCATAGGCTTTGATCTGCTGATACAGCGCTTGTAGCGCCGCAGACGGTGCCTCACCGAGCTCCGTGGCGAGCAGGGCGCGACACTGCTTATACCGCACGCCGGCCTCGGCCCATCGCCCCGCTTCGACGAGCATAGCGATGAGTTTGGCATGCCCCGCCTGATCCTGCGCGGCACCTGCGAGCTCAACGCGTTGTTGTTGACAGTTGATGGCTTTCGAGAGCTGCTCCTGAGCGCTATATAGGGCCACGAGCTGATCGAGCGCCCAGCGCATGCGGGTGTGGAGCAGGGTGCGGTCTTGGGCAAACCAGGGCTCTATGGGCATGTCCTCCAAGAGCTCGCCTCGGTAAAGGCTCAACGCCTGCTCGAGCTCATCAGCCTTCTCGCCCACATCGGCACAACAGGCCGCAGCATCTAGACATTGTTCGAAGCGCTCGACATCCCAGCGCACGGCGGAGCCCCAAGTAAGCTCGACAAGATGTGCGCTGGCAACGATCCGCTCGCTGGCAGCGCCTAGCGCTTTGCGCAGGCTGTAGAGGGTGTTGCTGAGTTTGCTGCGAGCGCTGAATTTGTCCACGCCAGGAAAAAGTTGCCCGCAGAGCTCGTCGCGGCTGGCGCGGTGGTTGGGCTTGAGCACTAACGCACACAGCAGCCGCTTGGCGTCAGTGCGCTGCCACGCGCGGGCGGATATCGGCTGGTTGCCAAGACGGACCTCAACGGAACCGAACAACTTGAAATCGAGAATCGCGTGAACGAACTGATCGCCGTGAACTGCTGCAGCTACCAAGGCAATATCTCCCAGAGAAGGCGAGTTAAAGATTGGCTGAGCTAAGCCACAGGTCTTGTTGCTTCACCGCGCCATATTCACTTGCACGCTCAGGGTTGCGAGCGGATCCTTAACTTAGATGAGTACTAAGAACGTAAAGTGTACCGCGCAATTTACGTTGCTTGGTTTACTTCCGGAATATTTATGGATATTGTCAGGTTAGTTAAAGCTTGCCTCTTTCAATTGGGTCGCGGGATGGTTGGACATAGGTTTGACTTGGCAGCAAGGGCACGTTCGACAGCGCCTGCTGTGGGTTGGATTAAACCGAGGCAAGGTGTGTCTTAATTTAAAAACAACTTCGAAGTTGTCCTGACATCGGTGTCCACTTTACAGCTCGCGTCTGTGCGGGATACTCTGCCACTGTCCAATTTTTTCGCCTGACCGCGTGCGGTGTATTTTTTTGCAATTTATTCGTGGATGGTGTTCTCGGCAATACTACTGGCACCTGATTCGTTGAAATAAGACTCAATAATTTGTACAGCGATAACGTCGTTTACCGTCGTCAATCTTCCTCGCCCTATGACCTGATCGCCCAACCTTAGATCTACTTCCATGCGCCACGGCGACATTGGTATTGTGAGTACGTGTCCGCCTTCAAGATTTTGCAGATCACTGAGCGACATATTCAAACCAGAGAGCACGCAGTCTATTTTCAGCCGCGTGACGACGCCGGGCAATCTTGTTTGTTGCCGCGCAGCTACGCGGTCCTCCGTCTCTTCCAGATCACGGTCTAAATCGTCGTCATGATCGGATGTTGCGTGGCTGTTGTGCAGCTCAATTTGGTGAGGTGAAATGGACATAGAAGTAACTCCCAAAGAGAGAAGGACGGGGATTCGACCAATAAACGACGCAGAGCCGATGTTTGCAAAAAAAGATGTGTTGCTTGGCGCTAGCCCGAGCAGGACATCGCCCGCCGACAGTGAGGTGATTTCAGCTAACGTAAGTCCTAGATCAAATATTTGAAGGTACACGGCAAAGTTAAGGTTTGGCGCGGGCCTCTGGAAGTATCGCTGCTCACGGGATGTTTCGAGTAGTTTGACACCAAGGTCAGATTCCAACGGAAATAGAAAATCAAAAGCGATGTTGTGAAGAGTGCTCGACCACCGAACAAGCGCTGCCAGCCCCGGCGCAGAATCTTGCCTATCTAATTTGCGTGCAGAATCACCTTCTGTGCTGCCTTGTATTGGCCGCACGCTCTCAGCGGGAACGCAGGCCAACCTGCTAATCAAATCCAGCATGAACGAGGTGTTCAACGCGTCGCTGTTGTTTTTTAAAAAAAGCTGCCTTGCATCGACGCCGTCGAGCGCAGCCGCAACGAGCGAAATCCGCTCCCCGCACACATCAAACGTACTAATCGTGGTTGATGGAGAGCCGCAGTAAAGCGTGCTGATCGATACCTGTTCACCTTGTCTAGGCCAACTGATTAACAGCGATCCCATGCTGGGGTGCAAAGCGGCGGCCCACTGCGGCGAGATGGCACTTAATTTTGCGGTGAGCTTAAACGGTGACACTGTGTTCAGGTCTTTCATTGACGTTCGTCTACTCTTGAACCGAGGCAATCAAAGATTCAACGTACGCTGCACTTCCTTTTGGCACATAGTCTTGGGCACGACTTTTAGCAAACATTTGGCTGACCGCGTCCGTAGACAGCACGGTCGCCACACCCGCATCGGAGAGCCGACGCATCGCCTCCGAAAAATCAGCTCCAACAATCTTCATCAAGACCACGGGTCGCTCAAGTTGCTCGGGCGCGTAACAGAAGCCCAGAAGTCGACGGCCGCTTGCATCGGCTAGCGCAAAGTTAATGTTCGATAAATCAAAGCGTTCACGCGCTCGCGCCGCCTCGTTGGCAATCCCACGCCGTTGCGACTTTATTCTTGGATCACCTTCGCTCTGAATGTATTCTCGCTTCACTTCGCTTTTGGCCATTTTTAGGCCTTTTAACCAAAACATCTTCATCAAGGCGCGGTCGGCAAAAGCAAACAAGATAGACGCTGCGAACAACAACGATAGAGCTACGAACAACATCCGACCCAACACCACGGCGATATGGGTTCCATTTGCGGAAAGCGTGGCGTAAAGGTCGCGGCCTCGGGAGTAGACGACCACGCATGCGATTGCGATGCATATCGTCAAAAATAACAAGTTTCGTATCAGCTCGTACCACGTCTTCGCACCAAGCATTTTTTTGATCTTACCGCCCGGATTTAGGTTGCTGATTTTGGGCTGAACTGACTCTAGCGCTGGCGCGAATATTCCATGCGTAAGTAAGATGTTTGCGAAAACGCTCAAAAAACTTACGCAGGCGATTCCCGCGATCAGCACTCCAAACGGTACTACGATGATCCTGAGAATCCACTGATAGGCCCCAGTTGGCGAGGTGCCAACGCTAGAAAAGAGCAAGCTGCTGGAATTTGAAACTGAACTGAAAATGTAGGGCCCAACCACGGCGGCAACCAATGCAATCGCCACTGTTGAAATAACGTTGGAAATGAGCGAAGATCGAAGACGGTTGCCTTTTTTTGTCGCGTCCTCAATCTTTTTCGCGGTGGGCTTTTCAGTTTTTTCTTCTGAGCTCATCGCTTAGGGCCTCATGGCAGCGTCCATTGCGCGTAAAAGCGTGGAAATCGGTCCTGTTTCAGTTAGCAAACGCTCAAAAATTGCCGGCAGACTTAAAGCTAGAAGGAGTGTCGCCACAAAGGATTTCACGGGGCCAGTGATCGATTTCACGTCAAGATTTTGGGCAGATCGTCCGACCCACCCAAAGGCCAGATCAACCATGAACAACACCACGCAAATTGGCGCGAGCAGAAGCAGGCCAAACGAGAAAAGCGAGCTTGAATGATCAGTAAACCAAGTCAGTGTTTTGGCTGAAATAACAGGCAAATAGGAATCTGGCGGCCACAGGGCATAGCTCTCGATTACACCCACAATGTAGGCTACTAGGCCTCCGCTCACCACAAAAAAAGAAACGGCAAGCCGACTAAAAAGTAGCGACAGCGGAGAAGATTTATTGCCGTTGAACGGATCTGAGCCTTGCGATTCAGTAAGTCCACTGAAGTAATCGATGTAGTCGCCCACCGCTTGGATTGCATAAAACAAGACGCTGAACGAAGTCACCATCAAAAAACCGATGCCAATCTCCTTCACAACAAGCTGGAAAAAGGGAATTTGATTCGCCCCTTGTGCTGCGATTTCACCCACAGATGCGGCGGCAACAAAGGCTGCAACACCAATGGCTAACGTAGCTCGAATCATCCCCGGCACGAACTGCTTCGCCAGCAGGGGGATTAGTGTGATCGCAACCAATGCTCTCGGTGTGGCAAGCAAGAAAGCGTTGAGCGTTGCATCCATTGGCTAGCTAATCATTTGAAATGCGCGCACCGCAAAGTCGTAAACACGCGCGCCGCCCCATCCGGAAATCGCGATGATCAGCAAAAACACGCCACCTGCGCGAAACGCATGCGACAAGCTCGCGTCTTGCACAGAGAAGATTGATTGCAGTATGCCGATCACCACCCCGATGATGGCAGCGCACAAAACGATGGGCGCTGATACCAGCGCAGAGATTATGAGCATCTGCTGCGCCATCTGAACGAGCTGAGTTGCTTCCATGTCAATAGCTCAGCACGAGGCTGTGGATCAAGCGCGACCAGCCGTCCAGCGCCACGAACAGCAGTAGCTTGAGCGGTAGGGAGATGATCGTGGGTGAGAGCATTTGCATGCCCATCGCGAGCAACACGTTGGCAACGATTAGATCAATCGCAAGAAACGGCAAAAAAATCAAAAAGCCAATGTAGAAGGCGGAGTTGAGTTCGCTGACGGTGAATGCAGGTACGAGCACTAAAAAATCGTCGTCCCTAGGCTTGGCTAGCGAGGCCTTGGTGTTGATGCGCTCCGCTGCAGAAACAAAAAACTTGACCTCTGCGGGTGAAGTGTGTTTTTTTAAAAACTCGCGCAACGGCTCACGCACCGGCGAAAGCACCCTTTCAAGCGATTCTTTGGCGGTCGCTTGCCGACTAGGTTCGTAGCGATCAATTGAATCAGAAAGTGCGGTGAACGCTGGCAGCATGATGAAGATCGATAGGATGATCGCTAATGAATTTAAAACGATTCCTGGAGGCGCTTGTTGCAGCCCAAGCGCTTGTCGCAGCAGGTAGAGCACAATCACAATTTTTGAAAACGAGGTCACCAACACAGCCGCCATCGGCGCGAGGGCCATCAGTGCGCCTATGAGCAAAAGGCTGACTGGGTCTGAAATCAAAGATTCCATAAGGTGTGCCTGAATTGCGGTAGTTTTTTATGCAGTACCAGGTCAGGAGAAGCGCGTTTTTCGCGCAGCCAGCTTTGACCGGAAACGCGAAACGCCTTCGGTTGTCTTCCGACAGACCGAAGGCCGTGCGTAAAGCCTAGGAGTTTCTAGCCCCAGAGCTTGTTTGACGCATCCGCACCCATCTTGCCGATCTTTGCGTTGGTTTCCGCGTTTTTCGACATGCTGGCATTGCGTCCGCTTTCGTAGGTGCGAGCTACGTTAATTGCTGTCAGCGCGCGCTCGCTTTCCGCCGAGTTTTCTGCCATCTTCTGCTGGAACTCAGTGTTTGCGTTTGATGCCTCAAGACTTTTGTTGAGCATGTCTTGCATTTGTGTAGTAAGTGCCATTTCAAATTTCCTTTAAGTGTGTTGTGTTCTGATTGATGAACTTGTGATTTCCGAAAAACTAACTATTTACCCTGTACCTACCCCAGCTGAATACTCAGTAGGGCAGCCTGCTGTGAGAATTTCTTTTGCATTTGCGCACCGGAAACTTCGCCGACTTGCTGTTGGCTGTATTCGTTGTTGCTCAGTTGACTACCTTCCCCTTGCAGCGTTGCGTAGCGCGCCATCGCCTCTTGCATTGCAGCGGATAGGCCAATCTTCACCTCAATACCGCCAGACGTATCGATTGTGATCTGTTGCGCGCCGGGCGGCTTAGGTGCCGAGAAAGTTGCGTTGTCGATTTTCTGCATGTTGAAGTTGTCGCCGCCATTGGATTTCCCGCTGAGGATGGCACCGTCACCGGTGTCAATCGTGAAACCCTTGATACGACCGCCTTCGATCTTCAACGACATGGAAGCTTCGCCTTTGCCTTCGCCCATCGGAATATTTATCGCGCCAGCCCCATCAGCAACTTTTAGATCACTACTAAGCATCTTGCCATCTTTGAAAGCGGCAATCACCAGCTTCGAAGCATCGTCGTTACTTGCCTTGAGCATTATCTTCGTGCCGTTGCTAAGATCGATGATGATGCCTTTTGCTTCGATGACGATTCCTGTATCGCCTGCGGTCACGTAAGGCTGGGCTTTCGTCCCTTCAAGCAACAGCTTGTTCTTGTCTCCGCCGCCGCCCACGCCGATTTGTTGGAAGTAGCCCCATTCCAGCTTTGCTTCCACCAATTCGTTTTGCTTCGGCGTTGGCTTTGCCTTAATTGCGATACTGATTGGCGGCATGTCAATCGCGGGCGTTGTCCCACCTTGCATTCCTACTCGTAAGTCATTCATCATGGTCTCCGAAATTGTCTAACGATTTATGCTTAACAATGATCCGTTCTCGCTTGCGCTCAACGTCGAATTCACTGCGGCTGCTAGGTGGGTCGCATTCGTTTTTTTCGAAACTCGACTCATCCGTGACACACATATAGCAACCCCCGTGCCACGATCATCTGATTGAGCCAAATCGCATTTTTCAGGGGTATTTTTTATGTTTCCTTTGCTTGTGTAAGGGGTAATGTCAGCGCCTGTGCTTACGCTCGTTACACTGCTTGCGATCTTTTTTACAGGTTTTGCCACATCGTAGGGAACGATCATTACAGTGCCGTTGCTCGACACGGTCATCTCTTCAGCGCCAATGGCTTTTAGCTGCGCGCCCGAGCGTAGATCGCTGCCTTCAAACACGCGGTGGCCGCCTCTGGTCAAAATAAAGCGGCCCGCACTACCGCGCGCATGGCTGGCTTGCACCTGAGCGATATCTGCGAGGCCGAGGTTGCGCAATGTCTCTTCCGTTTTTTGGTTGCCACGATCAATTGCTGCGCGTTGTGCGCGTTTCGAGGGCGAAAGGTGGGGTTCATCTTCGGCAACAGCGGTTGATGCTTGAACCCACTTAACTCGCCGCCCAAATAGCTCCCCACCTATCAGTTGCTGCGTGCGCGCGGGCAACGTGTCTGCGCCCGACCAAACTAGATTGATTGAGGTTGCGTCGATGCTGTGGACGTTGACAGGAAAACGTTGCGCGTTGATGAAATCTGTAATCTGATCTCGGCTGGCGGTTTGATCTTTGGTCGCGTTGATCGGTGCGATTGCCAGCGATGTCGGCGCATGCGTTTCAGCCTCGGCCTGCGCGCTGGCGTTGAGGTGCAGCCAGCTTGCAAGCCCAACGCCCATCGCGCCCGCTAAGCACGCTGCTGCCGCAAGGGAGCGTTGTGAACGCACCTGGTTTCTTGAAGACGTCTCGCTACCCAGCGTTTGCACGGCGGCGACAATTCGTGAATCTGATGGAGCGCTGGGGGCGGGAATTTCCACACGCTGCGACGGAAATAGAAACTGCATCTCAATGCCGTTACACACAACTCTTTCGCCATGCGAAATGGCCTGCCGCTCGAAATTGGAAACTTCGAATTCGCCCACCAACAACTCGCCGTCGGTCGAGTGAACCGACCACGATCGGTCGTCCTCCACATCGCAGTCAAAAACTAATTCAACGTGTGCAATGTCAATCAGCATTAGGTCGGCTGCTGGGTCGGCGCTGACTGTAAAAGTATCTCGCTCAAAGCGCGCAATGAGGCCCGCGTGCATGCCGCTTTTGATATGAAGTGTAGGAACCCAAGCGCTAACGGAGGCCCTTTGATGCAATCCGAGGTCGCTGTTTATGTCGCTGCGGTTTTGAGGTTGATCGTTCACTTGGCTATTCCAAAACACCGAGAGCGTTGGCGGTGATGTCTTCGCTGAGCTCCTCCCAGGCAATGACCGTTGCACAGGCATTTACAGTGCGAAGAATTGCCGTGGCGGTGGCGCGCAACTCTTTTCCTGTAATGATGATTGGCTGGGCCGCGTGCAGAGGAAAGCTTTGCAGAATGCCAATGAGCTGCTCGCGAAGTGATTCAATGCGACCGGGCGCGAGCATTGCATAAGCGGGCCCACCGCCGCTATCAGCCGCTTCAGATAGCTCCAGCGAGAGCTGATCTCCCAATTCAATGACGGAAAGTTCATCGCTATCGCCTGCAAGTCGCTTGCAAATGCTGTCTCGCAGCGTAAGCCGCACCAAGCCTACAACTGCGTCGTCATCTTTCTGTGATGGATCGGCGACAACCAAACCCGCCATCAGTGAACGCGAATTGTGCAGCGGCACTCCCTCGAGAATCAGGCGGCGGATGATTCCGCAAACCTGTATCAGTGGCACGTTGCGTGTAAGGTCTGAAAGCATCGTGGCGTAATCTTTACCGCCGCTGCAGAGCAACTTCCGGATGTCGCCCACAGTGGGAATACGATGCAAGTTTGTCACCGCGCACACGTGTATGTGCTTGCCCATCATGATTGCCGAATCAGTAGCTTCGCGGTTTTCGACGTCGCTTTTTCCGCCTGCACTCCATATCCAGCCGCGGCCGGCAACGGTGGGGCGCAGCGGGGTCGCCGCAAAACCTTCCGAGTTTGTCGCGTCTTCAATGGTTCCCCTGGCGCGCTCCACGCCATGCAGAAGAATTTGGTACGAATTTACTGGCACGTGGTTGAGTACCGCGATTTCGAGCGACGGGATTCGAATTCCGGTTTCGTAGAAAACGAGATCGACGAGGTTTGCAAAATCCTGCCCAACTTGATTGATAACACGCGGAATGGCCATGTCTTTATGAATAACTAGTCGAACTGCGCCTGCCGTGTCGGGCAAAGTTCGCGCGTTGAAGAGTTGATAAGGTGAGTGGCTCGAAACACCATCCTCTACGTGACCATCAAGACTGCCAACGCCCGTTCTAACGCGAATTTTGAGTTGCCGAATTCCGTAGGCAATCAGCCCAAGGCCGCAGGCAACAAACGCAAACCATGGCAGCCCTGGAACCAATGCGATCAGAAAGCAGCCTAGACCAACAACGATCAGCACCGAGGGATAGCCGCTGAATTGGCGAACAAAGGTTGTGCCCAAATCCGTATTGGAGTCTTTTGAAGACCGCGTGGTGAGCAATGCGGCAGCGAGGGCTGTAAGAACAGACCCAATCTGCGAGATCAAACCTCCGCCAATGGACAAGATCGAGTATTTGTCGATTGCATCGCCGAAGTCGAGGCCTCGGCTTATCACGCCCACAGCAATTCCGCCCAGCAGATTAATGAAAACGATGATGAGACAGGCGATCACGTCGCCCTTCACGAACCGAACGGCACCGTCCATCGATCCGTGAAACTGAGTTTCTCGCTCCAGTTCGCTGCGCCGCTCGACCGCTTGTTCTTCGGTGATTGCGCCGTTACGAAGATCAGCATCAATACTCATCTGTCGGCCAGGGAGCCCGTCAAGTGTGAACCGGGCCACCACCTCGGCGACCCGTTCGCTTCCTTTTGCGATCACGATAAATTGCACAACGGTGATGGTCAAAAACACCATCAGTCCAATACCGACGTTTCCGCCAGCAACGAATTGTCCAAACGCTAAAACTAGTTGGCCTGCATCGCCATTCACCAGCACCGCACGGGTCACCGCTACGTCAGTGGCGATTCGAAAAACCGTTAAAAAAAGCAGCACAGATGGAAACGTGGACAGCTCAGTGGGCGCCTTCACCCGCACCGCGAACACTACAAGCAGCAGAGCAAAGCAGATGGTGGCGGCGAGGAGCGCGTCGATCACCAGAATCGGTATGGGCATCACCAAAATGCTGACGACGCCAAAAATTCCTAAAAATAACCAAGGCTCGCTGCCAGAGGCAATTCTGAAGACGCCCTTGGAGAGAGCTGACATTAGCCCACCACAGCTTGACTGGGCAGCGATCTACGCAGAATGTTGTAGATCGTTGGACGGCTTACTCCGAGCATTTCGGCCGCTTTGGAGACGTTTCCATGCACCTGTTCTAGCGCACTAATGACTCGCCTCACATCATCTTGCTTGCGCATGTTGACGATTGATGCGAGGGTTGTTGGCGAAGCGGGCGCTGTCTCTGGCGAGGCGCTTTGCGAGGGCGCGATGGGCGCTTGAAATAGAGCAGGTGTCATCGGGCTGGTAGCCCTATGGTTCGCAGTGAGGTTCGCGCTGCGTGGCGGTGTAATCTGCAAATGCCGCGCGCACACATCTCCTCCTCTTGCAACTATCACCGCGCGCCGGATTACGCTCTGCAATTCGCGCACGTTGCCGGGCCAGGCGTGGCTGGCAATCATTGCAAGCGCTTCAGCTGCGATTTCAACGTGGGCCGCGCCAGTTTCGCGACCAAATCGTATCGCAAACGATTTTGCGAGCAACACGGCATCCTCGCCCCGATCCCGTAACGGTGGAATTTCGACGAGGGTTTCTTGAATTCGGTAGTACAAGTCTTCTCGGAACGTGCCATGGTCGACCATGGCGCTGATGTTGCGGTGGCTGGCGAAAATAAACCGCACATCGATGTTTCGCTCAACGGTTGCACCAACGCGAAGCACGCTGCGGCTTTGCACCACACGCAGCAGCTTGGTTTGAATGGCCGGTGGCAGGTCTCCCACTTCGTCTAAAAATAATGTGCCGCCGTCGGCTGCCTCGATGAGCCCTTCCTTGACGGCGCTGGCTCCGCTGAAGGCGCCCTTTTCATGACCGAACAAGAGGGACTCGGCCAGCGTCTCAGGAAGCGCCGCTGCGTTGACAGTGATGAGTCTGCGTCCGTGGCGGCTCGACTGCTCATGGATGTACTGAGCAAATAGCTCCTTGCCGGTGCCGCTTTCACCGTGCAACAGAATGGAAATGTTGGATTTCGCGAACAGCGCTGCTGTCTCGATCGCCTCAATCATGTGTTGCGAAGCTGTGCGTATCGCGCTGAACCGGCGAAGTTCATTTACGTAAAAATCGCTGTCTGGTGTGAATGTACCAACGCGTTTAATGACCATGATCGGTTCAGCTTGGGGTGAAGTCATCATGCAATCCTTTCAGAAATTTTTACTGTGTTTTGCTCTGCGCGATCTCAGCGAGGCGCAAAATTCGTGGAGTGATAAAAATCAGGCGTTCGCGGCGCACGGTTGATCCGTTAGTGCTGCGGAAGAGGGCACCGAGTACCGGCATGCTTGATAAATATGGGGTGCCTTCTACGCCGCGGTCAGTGCGCTCGAAGAGGTGTCCACCGACCACCAGTGTGTGATGGTCCTGCACGTTTGCCAGAGTGGTCAGTTGAGTCTTTCTCTGTATCGGTACGCCCTCGACAGCGCTGCTACTAAATTCACCGTCCTGAAAGTAAAGCGAAAGCTCAACTACTTCGACAGGGGTGGTTGCAAACACGCGCGGTCTTACTTTTAAAACCATGCCGGTCGACACCTCTCGGCTGTCCACCGCATCTTTTCCTAGGAGCCGCAGCTGATACGAATCCGTTGTTGAGAACAGTGCTTCGACGCCATCGCGCGTGATGACGCGAGGTCGGGTCACCACCTGAGCATGTCCGCGGGATTCTTGTAAACGGATGTCGAGCATGAAGCTGTCAAACGCGCCGCGCGCAAGTGCGATGCCGGCGCTTCCGCTGGTAATTCCCGCAACTAAAGCCGACCCTGCGGTAGACGTGTTGCGCGACGATTGATCCCGCAACGCTTTCCATTTCACTGAGAATTCTTCAGAAATTCCGTCGGAAATATCAACAACCATTACCTCCACCTCGATTTGCTTGACCGGCACGTCTAGCGCTTGGATGAGCGTTTCGTAGGCGGGCATGCGCGAGGGCGCATCGTAGATAAAAATCGAGTTCGTTCTGGCATCGGAGACGATGTTGCCCAGCGCGGTAACGCCGGATGCTTGCACCCGTGAAGCCCCCTCATTTGCAAATCGAACTGGCATTGCGCGAGCGGGGCTCGTGTCAGATGCGCTCGCGAGCCCAGTGGCAAACTTCAGCGCCGTGTCAGATTCAGTATTGCGTGGGGTGTCAGGCGTAGTTGAGATGTACCTAAACGATCTCCCACCAAAAATTTCCATTGCCTCGCGCAACATCGAGGCAACGCCTTGTACGCGAACGCCGCTACTGTTTCCGCTGTCCAAAGTCACGTCAGCTGCGGTGGCGTGGGCGAGCTTAAATACGCGCATGATCCGACTATCTTCGGCCTCAGCGTAAGTAGAACGCATTTCTAGAGCGTCAGCACCGCGTTTTGGTGCAGGCCGCGCGTCGGTTTCGCCACGCGCGTCAGCCTCTGACTTTTTTGCACGCGCAGTGATCATTTTGATGGCCTCCTCCACCACACCCGCGTAGCGCGGTGTGCTCGACAGGCTTATGACGCCCGTGCCTTGCACCTCACGCAGGGGGATGCGAGGGTCAGCAATCTGCAAGTCAGTTAATGCGCGGTTAATGGTTTCGACGCTCATTCCATTGGTATCGAACAATTTGGTAACTCGCTCGCGCGCAGGAATTACGCTAACTACACCGCCGTCGTAGGACCAGTCGAGGTTGTAGAGGGCAATCAACTCGTCAAACAGCAATTTTGTTTGGCGAGTAACTGACAACGAAACGGTGCCTTTAAGGCTGTCACTCACAACCACCGGCACACCATTGTGATTCATCACAAGCTCGATCACGGTGGACAGCGCCGCGTCCTTGACCTTGATGGTGAGCGGCACGTTAGACCACTTCATCGTTGCCGCGTTTGCAGTGACCGACAAGGCAAACGCAAGTAACCAAAACGTAAGCCTTAGGGCTCGCGAGGCAGCATCGAAACTAAATACTCGAGACGTTTTTGTCGTACCGCAGACCATGAGTTTGAGTGCTTTCGAAGTGCTACTAAAAGTGTCAAACAGTTTTTACAGGCGTTTCCACCTTCGCAACTCACACGGTCTCTCAGACGATTGCATTAACTACGCATTTCTTTATTTTTATAAAGAGATAAGTAGTGAGAGGCAATGAGAAAGCAAGTGATTGCGTGACGCACACATACTGCACGACCGCGATTAGCCTTCGTGTTCTGTGTTTAGCGCGATTTTGTTGCTGCAAATTTATTTTTATTAGCAGCGATTGATCGTCAGCGTTTTCTTGGATTGCGTAAAGCCTTTGTAAACAGGAGAAGAGTATGGACAACGATAGTTTTGAGATCAGTTCGATCATTCCGCTAACGGGAATCAGCTCGATGGCGAGGTTTGGTGTGCAGGCCAACTCGAGGCTCCTCACAGGGCAGATGAGCGCACCGTTCAACATTCCGAGCGTCGGCAATCGTCTGCCGTCAGTGCTCAAGGTAGCCGATGCGTCAACAGTGGAGATCAACAGCAGCGGGCAGGCGGCTTCCAACCAGTCAGCTATTGATCCATACAAAGACACGGAGGATCTCTACAGACGAATGTCCGACTACACGAAGCAAACGAGCTCGTACCAGCGCTCGATTTCTAATATTGAACATACGGCGAAAATTCTCGATGTAGAAATGCCCGAAACGATGTTCTCGATGCGCAACTCAAAACATCTTCCGAACCCAATCGCGCTGATTCATGAGGCAAGCAAGCTGCACACGCAGTTTTCGCTGTTCAATACCTTCGTTGGCGGGCTCACCAAAGGCGTCAACAAATTGCTTTCGGCGACGTCCTAATATGAAGATCAGTTGTGTCGCGCTCATCGTGTCCTCCCTTTTGTTGACTGGATGCCAAGAGACATTGTTTGGTCGGCTTTCGGAGCGCGAAGCCAATGAGGTCGTAGCCTCGCTTGGTGAAGTAAAAATCAACGCATCAAAAAAGAACGTGAAGGATGACACTTGGGCCGTGCTTGTCGAGCGGTCTGACTTTGACACGTCAGTGCGTGTGCTAAGCGCGGCGGGCATTCCCAATAGTTCGTTCGCGGGACTGCAGGAAACCTTCAAGCGGCAAGGGCTTGCTTCATCGCCAACCGAAGAGCGCGCGCGGCTGATGTTTGCACAATCTCAAGAGCTTGAAAAAAGTATCCGCGTGATCGACTGCGTCGTGACCGCTCGCGTTCACGTAAATATTCCAACACCAGACCGCTTCGCCACAGCTGGCCAAGAGTCGACCGTTTCGATTCTTGTCAAGCATCGCCCCAATTGCGCGCTCGAATCGATTCCAAATCAACTTAAGTCGCTTGCCGTTAACGCGGTTGAAAACACTCGCGCTGAATTGGTCAGCGTCATGTTGACCCCAGCACTTGATTTTTCTAACAAGATCAGCTCAGCCAAGGCGAGCGAGCAGTCGTCTTCGTGGTTTGCTATCGTCGGTGGAATTTTGGTGGCAGTCATGCTTTTTTCGGCGTTTGCTTTTCACAAGCCTAAACAGTGGATTGCCAAAAAGTTTGCCGCAAAAAAGCGCGCCTCAACTGCACCCTCGGTTGGGGCGGACTCAGGCTCGGTAGCCGCAAATGCAAAGTGATTGGGAGCGCGTGAACAACCCCACGTTGGCGTGGTTTTTGTTCTGTCATGCGCCATCGGTGGATGACTCTTGGTTGGCTCAGATTCAATCGCAAGGTATGTCGACCGTAGACAAAGCGCTTGCTGCCAAAAAGTGGCTCAGCGGCTTTACACCCGCTTGTCAAAATGCGCCAAACCGGTGGATCACTGAGGGCGGACATGAGCTCGTTGAGCTTTTCGAGTTTGTTGGGTTTTGTGCGTGCGCGGCAAGCTCTGAGTTGATGCGCTCCGCCCCTATGGCTAGGGCGCTTGTAAGCGCTGTCGGTCACGGCACCTACGCGCGGTTCCAAGCAGCGCCTGAACTGATTCGCGGCCGGCAGTGTGCGTTCCCGGAAATTGTTTCCTCTTCAGGTGTGGAGCCTTTAAAAATTGGCGTTGGTATGGCTATTGCTGTAGGTAGTCGTTGGGGTGATGGTGTGGCGGAACGGATTCGTTTACGCCTCCCTCGATCAGTGCTCGAACGCGAGATCACGGGAACGGATAGCCAGCTTATTCAATGGAACGATTGGATCGAGGGAATACACAATGAGTTTTGCAATGATTGAGCGGCGGGTGCTCAAAAACGGGGATCTGGTGGGTACGAGGCTCATCAAGCTGCACGAGAAAGATTTTATTGTTGACGCTTTTAACGAGACCAAGAATCTGCGATACAAAGCGCTTCGGATGGAATCGAGGATTGATGCTGCGGTGTCAGAGTCGACCAAGATTGCTACGCGAAGTGCCACAAAGAAGGCCACACTTGAGGTGTTGACCCGGCACTCCGCACAGCAGGCACTGATTTCTAGCGCAGTCGAGCGCATTTCAAAGCAATTGATTGAATCGGTGGTCAGTGCACTCGAGGTCACGCTAACGGGTGAACAAGTCGCGCAAATATTGGGTCACAGCGCGATCAGTCAACTCGCGACCGCGTCACTTCCCGAAGTAGCGATACGGGTCGGCTCGGATTCGCTGGAGGATTTTGAGGGATGGGTTACGCAGCACTGCCCCGAAAATATTCGCGCCAAGGTTCGTGTCTTTCCACACGACAACATACCCCTGAATTGCTTGGTGATTCGTGCCGATGCCGCTGTCACTGAGGTCGCGTTGAGACCCATCATCTCAGCTCTTGCGCGGGAAGCGGCTGCATCAATTGCCCAAGATATTGGAATCGAGGCGCAATCGCACCCGCTGCGAGTTTCAAGCTGAGCCCAGCTGGCGCAAGCGATTATTCACAAACCATTTTCAATTTCTGGCGCGGGTCGCGTTTTTCAGTACAAGGACTTCAAGCAATGAGTATTCAGCCAACATCAGGCGCAGAAACGGTACCTACAACACCAATTCCTTCGGTAACGTTGCCTCAGATTTTGAACAAAAAACCTGTTGTAGGTGTGCTCAAAAATACTTCTGCCGCATCACCGTCGGCGGCAGTGACGACGCTTAAGGCCGGTGTTGCCACCTCCCCGAAAGCGCCGGTAGTTCCCGCGCAGGTTTCTCTCGGCGAAACGGTCGCATCGCGGGTGACCACAGCGGCTACTGACACCAAAGTGCCTCAATCTGCCGCGCTGACGCCAGAGATCCAAACCGCAATTGCAGGCAGCACATCGAACGGAACCGTGGCTAGCGTGAACGCCACGGTTGCGGCCGATAGAGCGGACTCGAAGCTCGACAGCACCGGTACTGCGCAGCAAGCGGCGAAAACAGTACTCCCCGCAGTGAAAGTTGCTGTTCCCAATTCAGTCGAGATCGCCAAATCTGAGGCGACGTTTACGACCAAGAATGCAGCCGTTGACAAAGCGACGTCCGCTGACACCTCAGCACAGGTCGCTGCGGCGCAGGCTACAGTTTCAGCCGCGCAAAAAATCGGGGGAGGCGCAGCAGCGTCCCTACAAATTACCAACGTTCAGACTGCAATTGCACAATCCGCTGCGGCACAAGCAAAAACCGAAGCGACAGAGGCGACTTCGGCTCAGGCGGAGGCGCAAGCAGCGGCTAAGCTCGCCGCCACAACAGCCTCCGCAGCCGAGGCCAAATCAGCTGCCGTAGGCGCGGCGGTGGCCGCAAGTAAAGCTGACATTAAGCTTGATAACGCAATCAATGCGCAGCGTGACGCGCAAGGTGCGCTCGCAGTGACCCAATCGCTAACTCCAGCGGGGCCCGCAGTCGCGGTTGCGCTTAACGCAGTGAGCACGGCTGATGCCGCGGTAAGTGTCGCGACGCGGGCCAGCACTGCGGCGGATGCTGCGGCGGCTGAAGCGGTTGCGTCAGCGGAAAAAAAAGCCGGGATCGCCCCCTCCCCAACGTCAAGCATTGCAATAGGCGCTAAGGCGGCGAGTGCGTTGAGTGCAGCTACGCAGGCAACGGTTGAAGCGAAGGAGGCCGGCACTGCGCAGATCGCCGCACAAGCCGCTGCGCAACAGGCCGCGAGTGCGACTATGCCAAGTGACGCCAAGGTGGCCGCGACACAAGCTGAAGTCGCTGCCGCAACCGCTGACACCAAGTTGGACAATGCGGCTGCGGCCCTTCGAGATGCGAACGCCGCGTTGGCGATTGTGCAAGCAGTTGCGCCAAGCTCGGCCTCGTTTGCATCGGCACAAACAGCGGTTGACAGCGCGACTCTCGCCGTCACTAAGGCAACGACCGCTGACGTGCTCGCGCAGTCCGCCGCTGCTGAGGCGAATGCATCGGTACTACAGATAGCGGTCGCAGCATCAGGTAACGGCGCGATGTCCGTATCAACGCTCGCCGCCGCGCCAAGCGGCGCGCCGTTGTTAGCGGCAACGACCGCTTCTTCGCCTGCTACCGCTACGCTTGCCAGCGTGGGCGTAAACACTGTTGTCGCTCTCGCACCCGCTCCAGCGCCGACCGAAAAAAGTGTTCCTGCGGCGGGCGCTGACGTTCCAGCAGCGAGCTCAGCGCTCGTCACAGAAAAAGCCGCTGTCGGCAAGGCGGCAGCTGATCGTACTGTGAGCGAAGCAGCAGGCGCTGTTGCCGCGCAAAACTCCGCGACTACTGCGGCTGGTCGAGCCGCCGCCGCGCCAACGTCGATCGCGGCGCAACAGTTTGCGCTTGAGGCCGACAAATTTGCAAAGGCATCAGTTCGCCAATTCGATGTCGCGACGGCGTCGCGCAACGAGGTGAAGGCCGCATTTGATGCTGCAAATGCGGCGGCACCTCAGTCTCAAGCTGTTAAGGAGATCGAGGCCGCACTAAAAACAGCCGACACGGCGGTGCTAGCGGGCAAGAGCGCGAGCGAGACAGCCCAACTTGCTGCGACTGACGCAGCGAACTTTGTGGCGAAAAAATTGGCCGCAGAAAATGTAGTGACAGCAAGTATCGCCAATGAAAATTTGGCTATTGCGCAAGCTGCTGCAAAGCACGCAGTTAGCGAAGCTGCAGCGGCGCTTAACGCGCAAAGCGGCGCGATGACGGCGGCCGCCTCAGCCGCTGCTGCCTCCACCGCTGCAGAGGCCAAGAAATTCGCATCGAAGGCGGACGCCTTAACCCAAACGGCCGCCTTGCACGCAGCCAACGCGGCAAAAGATCGCGATGAGGCCATGGTCGCCTTTGAGCTGGTTAATTCTGCTGCTCCTAGTGCTCAGGCCGCGAAGGATGCAGAGATCGCCCTCCAGAGCGCAGGTCAATCCAGCGCCGGAGCGGCGGAATCTGCAAAGGCCAGCAAGACCGCGACTGATGCCGCGCAAGCCGCCTCATCGACCAAGGAGGCGGGCGAACTTAAGTCTGCTAACGATACTGCCAGCCTGCAAGCTGCCAACGCTCGTGTGGCCGCAGATACTGCGCGCGACGCCGCGTTGAGTGCTCGAGGCAGTGAAGCGGCTGTCAAGGCGGCAGTTGCGAAAGCCAATTCAGCCGAAAATGCAATGGACGCTAAGCGATTCGCTCAAGATGCGGCAACGCAAGCACAGCTTGCTGAGGTGGGTGCGCAAAGCGCTAAAGCAGCAAAAGCTGAAGCGCAAAAAGCCTATGACGCTGCATTCAACCTGGCACCGCAGTCAAAAGCGACCGCAGATGCGAAATCGGCTCTGGCTGACGCCACAACTGCGGCAGATAACGCGGGTGCGGCCTCGGCTGGCGCCTCAACGGGTTCGCGCGAGGCCGCGACCAATGCCGCTTTAAAGCTGGAAGGCGAGTTGAAAGCCACTGATCAGTTGATCGGCGCGCAACTCGCAATAGCGAAAGCTAGCGCCGCGCGACTTAACACTGACAGCGCCGCTACCGCTGCAGCGGCATCTGCAGCGGAGGCCAAACGGACAGCGGCACTTAGCGACACCGTTTCAGCGGCAACGGTTCAAGGCTACGCGCGGGACGTGGGAGCCGCCTCTGCGGCTGCTAAAAAAGTAATGGACTCTGCAAATAAAAATCTTGATGAAATCGTCACGGCGTACAACACTGCAAAAGCGGCCGAACCCAATGCAGCAAACCTTGAGCCATTCAGAGCGCTATTGACAAGTGCGCAAGTTAACGAGAAAGCCGCGAATGACAATGCGACAACACTCTCGGATATCGCCGCAAACCTGAACGCGACCGCGCAAGCCAAGGTCGGCAAAGAATCAGCCACGGGAAACCAGGCAATGTACGACGCTGTAGATGCGGCGCAGACAGCGGCTAAAAATAAAAATACCCAACCATCCGGAACGTCGAGTGCGACCAATAGTGAAACGAGTGCCTTGGCGGGCGCAAGCGACGGTTCGGCGGCACAAAATAACCCCGCAGGCGCTAACGAGCCAACCGAGTTTTCGGTCGAGCGAGAAAAGCTAAAGAAAGAAATCGACGATGCTTTGGCATCAGGCGTAAAGCCAACGGACGAACAGCTAGCAAAGTGGGACGAAAAAGGCAAGCAATTGGATGCCGCAGAAGCTGATGAAGCGGAACAGCAGGTTTTTGAACAAATTATGATGTCGATTATGCAAAGCTCCCAACAGGTCGCAGCTAGTTTGCAGGGGATTGCAGCTCGTCAAAAGCGAGCGAAACGAACGCAGGAGGCAGAGATAGCCAAAAAGCGGCGTTCAGAACTTACTGCAGAACTGGAGCGGAAAGAAGAGGAACTTTTGGCGGAGGCTGAGGCTAACGGGGACGCTGAAGCCACGCTCAAGGACGCAACAACGGAGAACATACAAGGCGAGCTTGACCAGCTGTCAATGCCAAAATCGCGGCTAGCCTAGCGTTTTGAATCTGAACCTTCAGATGTCTGATTACGGTTCCGAAAGGTCGGGTACAAACACCACCAAGGTTTGCGCGATGACTATTACTTTTTCTAAAACTCTAGGTTTGTGAGCGAGAGAAATACCAGCCGCGACGGCTCGCTCACGAGTGTTCTCGGCTCGGTTCTACGCGCACGTGGAATCGATGCGTCGATCGGTGAGCTTTGCGCGTTGCATGACCACAATCGGGGAGCACCTTTACTCGCTGAAATTGTCGGATTTTCAAGCGGCGAATACATTTTGGCGCCGCTAGAGGATCCGCAAGGGCTCAGCGAGTTCACCCGCGTTGAAGCGCTGCATCGATTCCATACCGTCGAGGTGGGCGACGACACGCTCGGCAAGGTGTTGGACGGGCTCGGTCGTCCGCTCTCAGTACCCTACGAAGCCCACGCAAGCGTCAAGCCGCTTCAAGTGCTTCAGGCACCACCGTCGGCGTTGGACCGGCCACCGATTCACCAAACGCTCGCTACCGGTGTGCGCGCGATTGACGGCTTTATGACGTGCGGCGAAGGTCAGCGTATCGGTATTTTTGCACCAGCAGGTTGCGGTAAAACCACGCTCCTCGGGCAAATTGCGCGCAATGCCGATTGCGATGTTTTAGTAATAGCGCTTATCGGTGAACGTGGTCGAGAATTAAATGAATTCCTGGTGCGCCAGCTTGACGCCGAAACACGTGCTAAATGTGTTGTTGTGGTGGCTACCTCGGATCGCGCCGCCATTGAACGATCGCGCGCCGGCGATATCGCCACGACCATTGCATCGCACTTTGCGGCGCAAGGAAAGCGCGTTTTATTGCTCTTTGATTCATTGACTAGGTACGCACGCGCGCTGCGCGAAATTGGTCTTGCAGCTGGCGAGCCAGCCGTCAGGCGAGGCTTTCCGCCTTCCGTATTTTCTAGTTTGCCTAAACTGGTTGAACGGAGTGGGCCAATGCCGATCGGTTCAATCACCGCGTTCTACACCGTGCTTGAGGAGGATACGTCGGGCTCGGATCCCATCTCCGAAGAGGTTCGATCATTGCTCGACGGACACATAGTTTTGTCTCGCAAACTCGCCGATTCCGGACATTTCCCAGCGATTGATGTGTTGTCTAGCGTGAGTCGCCTGATGAGCGAAATAGTGGCCCCGAGTCATCAAAAAAGTGCCGCCCACCTACGCGGGCTTATCGACAAATATCAGTCAATTGAGCTGTTGATTCAAGTAGGTGAATATCAACGCGGCAGCGATCCACTTGGCGACGAGGCGATTGAAAAGAAAGCCCAGATTGACGCGATCCTCAAGCAAGATGTACTTGACAGTGCCGACTTTCAGGCGACCGTCGATGAGCTAGAAAACCTGTGCGATCAATCGTAGCCATTCAAATCGACAAGCTCGCGCAAATTAGTCAACTCCGGTTTGAGCGGAGCTTGATCGAGCAAAACAAGGCCGAAGCGCTCCTTCAGGAAAAAACAAGCAAGCTTGCTGAACTGCAAGCGACGGCCCGTCGGCGTGCCGTTGAGCGTCAACAGCAGCAGCGCACTCGCAGCGAACACGGAGTATCCAGAATGGTCGTCGCGAAATACGTCGAATACCTTGATCGAGTTATCGTAGGTCATCAGCGCGCAGTAGACGCTGGACGCGCAGAAGTTTCATGTGCAGAAACGGACGTAGCGGCGGCCAAGCTTGCTACGATGGCTCGAATGCGACGGATCAAAAAATTTGAAAAGCTAAAAGAGTCGATGAACAGCACCGAAGGCGACTAGGCGCTGTCGTCACAAGATATGAGTCCAGAGTATAACGCATTGAATTTGCACGATGGCGAGGAATGAAGACGCTTTCTTTGCATAGCGTGTGGCGACACCTCGCCAGCCCTTGAGCCCAAGGAAAGCGTTTTCGATCAAGTGGCGTGACTTGTAGATGTGCTCATCGTATTCG
>JANXNI010000074.1 GCA_025354165.1 Burkholderiales bacterium
CGGCTCTTAACCCGCTAACCCTTGTATACTATACGTTTGGTCGGTGTGATAGGATTCGAACCTACGACCCCTTGCACCCCATGCAAGTGCGCTACCGGGCTGCGCCACACACCGAAGATGTGAATTCTAGCAGTGCTTTCCTGCACTGCACGATGGTTCAACCGGCATCGAGCAAATTGGCGATGTCGATCAGGTCGGTGCGCAGCGCTTGGAGATTTACGTCGTCAGTTGTGGCCTTCGCTGGCGCGACTTGCAACACCTGCGCACCGCGACGACGCGTCAAAACCGTTTGTCCACCATTCGCCTCTTCGTCCAGCCGACCACGTGCGCCGATGATGGTGAAACCTTCACCGTATAGTAGTTCGCGGATACGACGCACGAGGAGCACTTCGTGATGCTGGTAATAACGCCGGTTGCCGCGACGCTTGACTGGGCGCAACTGCGTGAACTCCTGCTCCCAGTAGCGAAGCACATGCGGCTTGACCAAGCACAAATCACTGACTTCACCGATCGTGAAATAGCGCTTGGCCGGGATCGGCGGCAGGTCAGAGGATGCTGCGGTCTCGCTCGGCATGGGCGGAATCGACCTGGCCTTTTAGTTTGTTGCTGGCGTGGAAGGTGACAACGCGCCGTGCCTTGATCGGGATTTCTTCACCGGTCTTGGGGTTGCGGCCCGGGCGTTGCGACTTTTCGCGCAAATTGAAAATACCAAATCCCGAAAGCTTCACATCTTCACCGCGCTCCAAAGCCTCGCGCACTTCTTCAAAGAAGTAGTCGACCATGTCTTTGGCTTCGCGTTTGTTCAAGCCCAATCGCTCAAACAGTACGTCTGCTAGCTCCGCTTTTGTGACCGATTCAGGCATCGTGCCGGTACGAAAAATTAGTTACGCGCGTAGTTTCGCGCCGTGTTGTTCTTGCGCTTTGATAAGCATTTGTTGGCAAGCTCCCTCGATCTCCGTATCTGCCAACGTACGTTCAGTATCTTGCATAAGTACCCGAATTGCAACGCTTTTTTTACCTTCCGGAAGTGCAGCGCCACGGTAAACATCAAATACATCCACAGAGCGCACAAAGGCGGGCGCGCCGTTCAACAGACTATCGACCAGTACGTCGGAATTAACTGAATTGGCGACGACGAGCGCGATATCGCGGCGGACGAGCGGTTGTTTCGAGACCGGCGTGTGCACCGTCAGTGGGCGTTGTTGTAGCGGCGCGACGTCGACCTCGAACACAATCGGAGCCGAGGACAGCTCGAATCGCGACAAGTGTTTCGGGTGCAATTCGCCGATCCAGCCGATAGGGGCGTGATTAAGCTCAATCTTCGCCGAACGACCGGGGTGCAGCAGCGGATGCTCAGCTGCGACGAAGCGCGCGCCCTCAGGCAATACCGCAGCTAAATCGGCTTTCACGTCGTAAAAATCAGCGATTCGCTTCTGACTCGACCATTGTTCCGCCACCGCGCCACCGAAAGCCACGCCAGCGAGTTTGAGCGGCTGCGTGATGCCTGCAACTGCGAGCGGCCCGTCTGTCACGCTGGCATCCCGCTTGAAGACCTTGCCAAGCTCAAAGACGCGGACGCGGTCGGCCTTGTGACTGACGTTGTATTGAACGTTCGCGAGCAACCCCGGAATCAGTGACGAGCGCATCACGGCCATCTGGCTGGCGATAGGGTTTAGCAGGTTGATCGGATCGGCGTTACCGAGCAGCTCGTGTTCCCAGGCTTTGTCAACAAAGCTGTAATTGATCGTTTCGAAGTAGTCGCAGGCGGCAATCGCGGCGCGTAGCTCGTGCAGGGAGCGCGTGCCTTCAGGCTGGGCGCGCATGGCGGCGCGCGCGACTGGCGGCAGCGCGGGAATGTTGTCGAAGCCGTAGATGCGAGCGATCTCTTCGATCAGATCCTCTTCGATTTCGATGTCGAAGCGGTAGCTGGGGGGGGTGACGATAAAGCTGTTTTCGCCGCCCTCGTCTGCGCTGCGGCGGATAAGCGTGTGCTTGAGGCCGAGGCGGGTGAAGATGCTGGCCATTTCGTCGGCTGCAACCGGGACGCCGATGACTTTTTGTGCTCGGGCGATGCGCATGGTGACTGGCTTGCGGCTGGGCACGTTGATAATCTGATCATCAATCGGCCCTGCTTCCCCGCCGCAGATTTCGAGGATGAGCGCGCTGATGCGATCCAGATGTGCGGGGATCGTTTCCCAATCCACGCCACGTTCGAAGCGGTGTCCAGCGTCTGTGGAGAAATTGAAGCGACGTGCGCGCCCCTGAATGGCGAGCGGATGCCAGAATGCGGCTTCGACGTACACGTTGGTCGTGTCGAGCGACACGGCTGTGCTGTCGCCGCCCATGATGCCAGCTAGCGATTCGACGGCTCGCGCGTCCGAGATGACGCCCACTTTTTCGTCGAGTTCGACCGTGTTGCCGTTGAGCAGCTTGAGCGATTCGCCTTTTTTGCCCCAGCGGACTTCGAGCGAACCATGCACCTTGTCGAGGTCGAAAACGTGGGTCGGACGACCTGCTTCGAGCATCACATAGTTCGAAATGTCTACCAGCGCCGTGATCGAGCGCTGGCCCGATTTTTCTAAGCGTTCGCGCATCCATGCGGGTGTTGAGGCCTTCGCGTTGACGCCGCGAATCACGCGACCGGCGAAGCGCCCGCAGAGGTCGGGTGCAAGCACTTTGACCGGCAGCACTTCGGTGAGCGTTGCCTTAACCGTGCCCGTAGGTTCTGGCGCGAGCGGCGCGCCGGTGATGGCGTGCGTCTCGCGAGCGACACCGTAAACGCTCAGGCAATCAGCCTTGTTGGGTGTCAGTTTGATCAGGAATTTGCTGTCGTTCAGCGAGAGATATTCGCGGATGTTGGCCCCGATGGGCGCGTCGGTAGCGAGTTCGAGCAGGCCTTCGTGCGATTCGGAAATGCCGAGCTCGCGAGCGCTGCACAACATGCCATTCGACTCGACGCTGCGCATCTTGGCTTGCTTGATCATGAACGGTTTGCCGTCTTCGCCCGGCGGCAGCGCGGCGCCAACCAGCGCGACCGGAATTCGGATTCCGACGCGGGCGTTCGGTGCGCCGCAGACGATTTGCAATGGGGCGGCGGCCTCAACGCCGACGTTTACCGTGCAGACCGACAGGCGATCCGCGTTCGGATGCTTTTCACGCGTAAGGATCTCGCCGACCACGATGCCGGTGAACGGCGGCGCGGCGGGCGTCACCTCTTCCACCTCAAGCCCGGCCATCGTGAGCGCGTGGGCGAGCTCGTCGGTCGTCATCGACGGATTACAGAAACTGCGGAGCCAGGATTCGGAGAATTGCATGATCGGTCTCGGTGTATCAACTTTATCGCCAAAGCACCATTACATGAGGGCTAAGTGCGTAATTCGTCTAAAGTCGATTTATGTCAATTTTTAACGGTAGCCCCAATGAAATAAGGGCTGCATTGAAAAGCTGTTACGCGAATTGCTTCAGAAAACGCAAATCGCCTTCAAAGAACAAGCGCAAATCGCCGATGCCGTAGCGCAACATCGTGAGCCGTTCGAGGCCGGAGCCAAACGCGAAACCGATGTACTTTTCCGGATCTAGCCCGAAGTTTTTCACGACGCTCGGATGCACCTGCCCGGAGCCGGAAATCTCCAGCCATTTGCCTTTGAGCGGGCCGCTTTCGAACTTCATGTCGATCTCGGCGGAAGGCTCGGTAAACGGGAAATAGCTCGGGCGAAAACGGACTTGTAGCTCGTTTGTCTCGAAGAATCGACGCAGAAAATCGGTGTAAACACCCTTCAAATCAGCGAACGAAATGTCTTCTGCGATCCACAAGCCTTCGACTTGATGAAACATCGGCGAATGTGTGGCGTCGGAGTCGACGCGATAGGTGCGGCCCGGCGCGATGACCTTGATCGGTTTGCCTTGTGCCATGACGTCGGCGGCGTGCATGCGGGCATAGCGCACTTGCATGGGCGACGTGTGGGTACGCAGCAGCAGCGGCAAACCATCGGTGCCATTCATGTCCACATAGAACGTGTCCTGCATTGAGCGTGCGGGATGATTCGGCGGATTGTTGAGCGCGGTGAAGTTGAACCAGTCCGCCTCAATTTCTGGGCCGTCGGCGACGTCAAAACCGATGGAGGCGAAGATTTCTTCGACCCGCTGCCAAGTCTTCATCACCGGATGAATTCCACCCTGCCCGCGACCGCGTCCGGGCAGCGTGACGTCGATGGCTTCTGCGGCGAGAGAATCGTACTGCTTGATGTGCTCTAGAACTTGTCTCCGTGCTGCGTACGTCTTTTCTACGCTGTCCCGTTGACGATTCAGCTCGATTCCGTGTGTTTTGCGATTTTCAATCGCGAGCTCAGAAAGTCCCTTCATGGCTAGCGTAATGATGCCGTTCTTGCCAATGTATTTCGCCTTTGCAGCGTCTAACTGCGGCAGACTGTTACAGGCTGAAAGTTCGAAAACAGCATCGATGTCGGCGCTTTGGCTTGTCTCGCCACTGAAACCGATTGGAGAGGCCCTTTGAGGAGCTGGTTTGTTCATTTGATCTTACCTTTGCTTTTCCCGCGAAATGGTGCTGTGCCATTTCCATACAGGAGCACTGTCCGAAAACCGAATCAAGACATTCAGCTTGTTTGCGCAACAAAAAAGGGAGGCGCTAGCCTCCCTTTTTAGTTTGCTCGAGAGCGTTTGAAGCGGGAGGCGGTTAGGCCGGCTTCACGCGCTGTACGAGCGCGTTAAACGCAGGCATGTCGAAGACAGCCATGTCGGACAACACTTTACGGTCGATCTCTACCATGGCCTTTTTGAGGGCACCCATGAAGGTCGAGTATTTCATGCCGCACTCACGGCTTGCTGCGTTGATACGCGCAATCCACAAGGCACGGAAATCGCGCTTTTTATTGCGGCGATCACGATAGGCGTATTGCCCAGCACGCATCACTGCTTGCTTGGCAACGCGATATACGTTGTTACGACGGCCGCGGTAGCCTTTGGCTAGCGCGATGATTTTTTTGTGACGAGCGCGGGCTGTTACACCACGTTTGACGCGAGGCATTTTTCAAGTCCTCCCGTTATACGTAAGGCAACATTTGACGCGCGGACTTCTCGTCACTCGCGTTGATCGTCAACGTCCCACGCAATTGACGCTTGTTCTTCGTCGTGCGTTTGGTCAGGATGTGACGCTTCGTCGCGTGAGCGCGCTTGATGCTGCCGCTCTTTCTGGCTTTAAGGCGCTTTGACGCGGCCTTTTTAGTCTTCATTTTGGGCATGATTGCCTCTTTCTCTTCAATGTCACCTAGTGAGGCGTTGCAGCATTACGCCGCAATCTTG
>JANXNI010000077.1 GCA_025354165.1 Burkholderiales bacterium
CGTCAGCAAGCCTAGCTGCTCGATCTTGGCCAATGCAATGAGCGGCCCCGCATCGGCGACGATGAGGGGCTTTACTGTTAGCTGAACCAAGCGTGCCAACGGTTCAGGACGAGAACTGCGCCAATTCGTCCGCGAGTTCGCTCGCCGGGTAGTCCACCACGGGAATGCCGAGGTTGCTCACCAAATCAGTGAATTCCAGCCGCGACATACGTGCGACGCGGGCGGCCATGCCGGTGGACAGATTGCCCGCCTTGAACAGATTGACCGCCAGCGAGACATGCACGCCGGATTCCACCACGACCTTGTCAAACGGCACGCTGACCATGAGCGGCTGCCCGTGCTTGGTGATGAGAGAAATGTTGCCGGACTCCGCCTCGCGGCTCAATTCGCCAGAGCGGTCGCGCAAGTCGCGGATGGTGAAGGTGTGCATGCGAATCTCCCGATGGAGCGACCCAAGGGGTCTCAAAGCGTAATTGTACCCACACATTGGGGATAATTGGCCGTTACTGCATGAACTGGTTGAGCGGCACATAGTCCTTCACGTATTCGGGAATACGGCTGCGCCAGTCAGCAGGCACGGCGGTGAGGTCCTTGATGCCGAAGCTTGGATTCACGTTGAGTTCGGTAAAGCGCTTGTCGTCGATGATGGCGCGCAAGGTTGCATCCGCGGCGTAGGCTTTGAAGAAATATTGCATTGCGGCGATGGCGGGCGCGGCATTCGAGTCGCCCCCGGCTTCAGCTTGTAGACCGAGTTGCGCCTGGTTGGCAAGCAGGAATTGCTGGAATTCGTCGTCGAGCAATTCGTCTTTGGATTTGAAATACGGAATCAGGCCGAAGATCTTTTGCAGGATTTCCTTGAGCGTGAGGCGACGGTCAACGCCTGCGGCATGACGCAGTTTTTCGAGGCTGTAGAACTCGGTGGGTTTGTCGAAAAGCTGGCTCATCACATATTCGGCCGCCTGCTCCCAGCGCTCATCCGCAACCGCAGTTTTGAGCGTGTCGTCCGCTTTGACGGTCTCTTCAAACTTGTCGAAGAACATGCGGTCAATGCGCATGCCCTGCGGACCGATTTGTTGCTCGGCATTTACGCGAAGTGCATCGCCGCCGGTATGAAAAAACGTGCCGGGAGGAGGCGGCGGCGGTGGTGGCGTAACTGGGCCTTCGCCACCCTTCGCACGCGCAGGCAGGTGCAGCACTTCGTCGTAGTCGAATTTTTCCTCGAAATATTCGCAGTTGGCGAAGAAGTCGAACAGCTTGAAGCGCGCCTTCTGTGGCTCTGCGATCAGCGGTTTCATGCGCTCATCGTGCAGAGCGTCGAGGAAGTTGTGTTTACGCGTGCCACGGCCTTTGATCTGCACAAAGTCCGACGGCGAGAACACGGGGCGCATGAGCGCGAGATTCAAGATGTCTGGGCAGTCGTAACCCGTGGTCATCATGCCGACGGTGACGCAAACGCGCGCCTTGCTCGTCTTGTAGGTGTCGACGAAATTGGCGGAGCCAAGCAGGTTGTTATTGGCGAAATTAATGGTGAGCTGCTGTGCGCCCGAGACGGAGGAGGTGACCTGCACCGCGAAGTCGGATTGGTACTTTCCGGGAAAAAGCTGGTCGGCGATTTCGTTCAGCAGTTGCGTGAGCTTGGCTGCGTGGTTCTGGCTGACGGCGAAGACGAGGCTCTTGCCAATCTCGTTGCTGACGGGGTCACGCAACGCGTTCTTGATGAAGGTTTCACAGAAAACGCGATTGGTGGATTCGGAGAAAAATGATTTCTCGAAACTGGTGTGAACGAATCTCTGTTCCTGCTCGCCAGTCTCGCCAGCGGGGGCGACGACGGCATAGCCTTCGTCGGACAGCAGTTGCGTAGTGATGTCAGTGCGCGCGTCAGCAACGACGGGGTTGACGAGCACGTTATCGCGGACACCATCGAGCAGCGAATAGCGGAAGGTGGGCTGACCACCTTCGCAGCCGAACGTGCGGTAAGTGTCGAGCAGCAGGCGACGCTCCTGCTCGCGCGGATCGCGCGTGGCGGGTTGCGTGGCATCGAAATTCTTAAGGTAGTCTTTCGGCGTCGCGGTCAGCCCAAGTTTGTAGCCAACGAAATATTCGAACACGGCGCGGGCATTGCCGCCGATGGAGCGATGCGCTTCGTCGGAAATCACCAAATCGAAATCGGTAGGCGAAAACAGTCGCTGGTACTTGCCGTCGAAGAGTAGCGATTGAACCGTGGTGACAACGATTTCTGCCTTGCGCCAGTCGTCGCGGCGGTCTTTGTAAATGACGGTGCTGTAGTCGTTCTTGAGGTAAGCCGTGAACGCTTTCCATGCCTGATCTTCCAGCTCCAGACGATCTACAAGAAACAACACACGACGCGCGTTGCCGGTGCGTAGGAAAAGCTTGATGACGGCAGCGGCGGTCAGCGTCTTGCCGGTGCCCGTTGCCATCTCAAACAGGAATCGGCTTTGCCCGTCGGCGACAGCGTCCTGAAGCGATTGCAGCGCACGCTTTTGGTAGTCGCGTAGAAAGCGGAGGCTGTTCTTCTTAATGAAAGCTTCGCGCTCGGCGGTGTTTTGCCAGCCCGCTTCGGACTCGTAGCCCGGCATCTGCGTGAGCGCGATGTAATCACGCCCAAACAGCTCGGTGATGAGCCTCGTCTGATCCGGCTCGAACTTGCGGTAGCTCTTGATTGAATCTGGACGCGGAAACTGCGTGATGACGTGCGGATTGCCGTGATCTACATCCCAGAAGTAGTGAAGATTGCCGTTCGAGAGGATGATGAAGCGGCAGTTCACGTCACGAGCGTACTTGCGCGCTTGTTCCTTGGCGAACAACGGGTTGATGCTTTCCGACTTCGCTTCCAGGACGGCCAGTGGAAAGCCATCTTTATCCAACAGCAGAAAGTCGATGAAGCCGTTGCCTACCGATTCAAAATTGTCGCCAAACGCATCAACCTGCATGCGCGTGAGTTTGACTTTCGACTCAAGGGAGATGTTGGCCGGACCGTTCGCATCGTCAAAGAAGCGCCAACCGGCCGCTTCCAGCAGCTTGTTGATTTTGATTCGGGCGGTGGCTTCTTTTGCGGGCACAGCGGGGTGATGAGTAGCTGGAACGGAGGTGCCATTGATTATGCGTGGTGTCGGCCTACGCTCGTCCACCATCACGCCATAATTGACGCAAACGTCAACTTGACGGAAATATCGCAGCCCCAAGGAGCCCGCCGCATGAGCACATTCAAAGCCTACCTAACCACGCAAGAAGGCAAAACTTCCAAGACTGAACTCGTCGATTTTTCGGCGGATCAGCTGGACGCGGGTGAGGTGTTGATCAATGTTGATTACTCGACGGTGAACTACAAGGACGCGCTTTCGGCGACTGGCGCGGGGCGGATCATTCGGCGCTTTCCGTGCATTGGCGGGATTGATTTGGCGGGTACGGTGGAGGCTTCAACGGACGCGGCTTTCAAGCCTGGCGACAAAGTGATCGCGCATTCGTATGACGTGGGCGTGGCGCATCACGGTGGCTATGCGCAGAAGGCGCGGATGCCTGCTTCGTGGCTTGTTCCCGTTCCGCAAAACATGACAACGTTCTATGCGATGACCTATGGCACGGCGGGCTTCACGGCGGCGCAGGCGGTGCATCGCATGCAGCATGATGGGCTGCATCCTGCGATGGGGCCGGTGCTGGTGAACGGCGCGACGGGCGGCGTGGGCATGGTGGCGATCGAGATTTTGGCGAAGCTGGGTTATGACGTTGTGGCTGTGACCGGCAAAGAAAAAGACGCAGATTTACTCAAGGCGCTTGGCGCAAAAGATGTGCTGATTCGTGGCCAGTTTGAGATGACGGAGAAGCCGCTCGGCGCTGAGACGTACGCGGGTGCGGTGGACAATTTGGGTGGCGAGCAGTTGTCGTGGTTGACGCGGGTGATGAAGGTCGGTGGCACGATTGCATCGATTGGGCTCGCGCAGGGCTGGGAAGTCAAAACCACCGTAATGCCGTTCATCCTGCGTGGTGTGTCGTTGCTTGGAATTGACAGCGTGAACTGCTCGATGCCGCTGCGGCGCGAGCTGTGGGCGAAGCTGGCGAACGAATGGAAATGCGAGAAGCTCGCGTCGCATTGCCGCACGGTAACTTTTACGGAATTGCCGTCGGTGTTTGATGCGTATGTGAAGGGCGCAGTGACGGGGCGCACAGTGGTGAAAATTAGCTAACGACTTTTGCGCTTATGCCCCATCGCAATGGGGCTAGCGACGATATTCGCTCATAGTCGATAACTAGCAAAACGCAGTTTTAGCCCCCGCGCGGGCGTCATTTCAGCGAAAAGCTGAAAACACGGGCTGTTTCGTTCAAAGCGGTTGCCGCGCTGCCGCGACTGACTTCGCTAGCGCCTCAAATTTACTCGCGCCGAGCACCATTCGCCCCAGTCCGAAAGCGCGCGATACCGCGACGGCGCTAATACGCCGGGGCTGGCCGGTGCGGTCGCGCTCGCGGCCCGCGCCGCTCCTCGTGTTTCCGGTGATTTGTACGACGCCGCGTGGCGATACACGCGACGCCAACCAGTCGAGCGCAAGTCCCATCGGAGCCTCGATGCTCTGGCGCATGTCTGCTGTGGCGGCGTGATCGAAATAGCGCAGCAAATACACCAGCGCTTCTGCCTGAAAACTGGCATCAAATCCGCCAAGCTCATAGAAATAACCGCTCGAGTGTTGCCGCGCGATGCCACGCCGAATCGTCTCCTCGCCAGCGCTCGCGAGTGCGGCGTCGCCGGTGATCCGGGCCGTTGCGGCGAGCGCATAGCCGGTAACGAAGTATCGTGAGCCGTAGGCGTCAAGCTGCGCGGCGATTGCGGGAGTGCTTCGGGCAACCGCTAACCACGATGCCGCGCTTTGCAGGCGCGGGCGAATGGATTGAATACGCGCGGCAAACGGCTGCCCGCTCCCCGTCGTTTCCAGTAGCCACAACGCGTGCGCAGTCGCAGCCACGAAGTAGCTCGTGCTCAGGTAGTTGTCTTTGCAAGGAAAGCTGCCGTCGGCGGTCTGCCGCGCAAAGCCCCA
>JANXNI010000056.1 GCA_025354165.1 Burkholderiales bacterium
CTTGCCACGCGTGCTCTGTACGTACTCTTTGACAATCAGGCGCTTGTGCGCAGGCAAGCCGTCGACCACTAAATGAACCGCTCGCCTGCGCCTGTGCATCATCTTCTTGAGCAACTCGACGAACAACTCACCATCCATGGCCCCTTGATAGGTCGCAAACCAGAACCCGCCTTTGCTGTTGACCGCGCTGGCCGCACTGATACTTTGCCGCTGACCGGGCACTTGCACCACAGGGGTTTGCCCTTTCACGGCCCAGGTTTTGCCGTAGACGCTGTCGGCGCGAAAGCCCGATTCATCCCAGAAATAGACCTCCGCCCCCTGCTGCCTGGCTTGGGCTGCAATGGCTGGATAGGTCTTCTCTTGCCACTGCGTGACGGCCTCGGGGCTGCGCTGATAGGCGCGCTTGAGTGGCTTTTGCACCGTCAGGCCCAAGCGAGCCAACATCGTGCCCACACTGGCCAAACTCAGCGACACCTCAAAGCGCTCCTCAATAAACGCCGCTACGATGGCTCGCGTCCACAGAGCAAAGTCAAAGCCGTATTGATGCGGGTGTTTGCCGTCCATGCAGCGAAAGACCTCTCGCTCTTGCGAGGCGCTGAGTTTGCGCGGGCGCCCGCTGCCCACTGTGGATTTCAAAGCTCGCTTGCCGCGCCCCCGCCCGGCAGCGCGCTGGCTGATGCGATAAGCCCAGCTGCGGTGCATGCCAAAGGATTGGGCAACGAGAGCCGGGCTCTCGCCTTGCTTGATCCGTTCGATGCCCAGCATGCGAAATTGCTCAAGCGTCTCGTGGCTATAAGTGCGTCCGTCTTTCTTCATAGACTTTCGACTCGAACAAGCTATCAAAGTTCATCTAATGTCTCTTATATTCCTGACTTATGAGTAATGGCACTCGCCACTTCAACAAACTGCCGCAGAGGACGAAGTCCTGATCGCGCCGTAAGCCACGCTCCGACCACGGCGATCAGTAGTGCAAGCGGCAACGCAATGGTCAGTGCGCGCGCGTAGCCGGACAGCAATTTGCCGTCTGCTTGCCGATCCTGCAACAGCGCGAATTGCGGCGCTTCACCATTCGCCAGTCGCGCCGTGCCCATGATCACGAGCAGTCGTTGTCCGGACGGGGCCGACCACTCACGCATCGGGCTGTCGGCAGACAAACGTGACGCGGTGAGCGCTTCCAGCATCAACGGCGATGCGTCACGCGCCAATGGAGAATAAGTGGTAATGACATGTGATCCTGTGGCGTCAAACACTGCCAGATGCAAGTCTTCATGCCCGATCAGCAAGTCATCCAACCGATGACGATCTGTTGTCAAGGCAGCGACTGACGGAATTTCCGAAAGGATGTGTTGCAACAATGCGCACTTGGCTTCAATGTCGTCGATGGCGCGCGCTTTGAGTTCGCGCGACAATGATAGATAGCCCATTACACTGACGAGCAGCATGACACCGATGCCTAGTGCTGCGGCCGAAAGCGCAGTACGAGCGGCCAGGGAGCGCAGCGCGGATGCAGCGGCGATCACACGTTAACGCGATGTTCGAGCACGTACCCGACGCCACGCACGGTATGAATCAGCTTGTCGTCAAACTCGTCATCGACTTTGGCGCGCAATCGACGAATGGCTACCTCCACCACATTAGTATCGGAATCGAAGTTGATATCCCATACGAGTGAGGCGATTTGAGTGCGGGACAGTACCTCTCCCGTACGCTGCATCAATAGTGTCAACAGCGCAAATTCCCTAGCGGTTAAATCCACTCGCTTACCCATGCGAATGGCGCGGTGTCGCACCGGGTCAACTTCGAGGTCTGCGACGCGCAGCACAGGATCAATACCAGGCGCTTTGCCTCGTTTGAGCAACGCTCGTACGCGCGCGAGCAGTTCGGCGAATTGAAAAGGCTTCACCAGATAGTCATCTGCGCCCAGATCAAAGCCGCGCACTTTGTCGCTGGTTTGCCCCTTAGCGGTGAGCAGTAACACCGGCGTTGCCTTACTTGTTCTCAGCGCTGACAACACCGCAAAACCATCAATGCCGGGCAGCATGATGTCCAGAATGATCAGATCATGGTCACCATTAGCCGCCACATGCAAACCATCGGTGCCGTTGTGTGCGACGTCCACCGAGTAGCCGTTCTCGCTCAAACCCTGCTTCAGGTAGTCGGCGGCACGTACTTCATCTTCAATGATCAGGAGTTTCATAGGCGCGGCATGTTGCTTATTGTCAGGGCGAAGTGGGAGTGTTGTTGCGACAAATATCGCAGGCGAGGCGGTCACCCAACATTACCAATTTGTAATGTTCGCGCAATCGCACCGTCGTAGCTCGAACCCTACATTTCATCCTGTGATGCAAGCGTTGTGTCACCCCCGGTCAACCTAAATCACCGGGTGAGTTTCTACCCAACCCTAATGGAGCTACATCATGTCAATCCGTAAATCAATCATCCTTGCTTCTCTTGTTGGCGCCATCGCCCTTCCGGTAATGGCAACCAGTGGCACCACTATTGTCGGCGGCGAAGGAACAGTACAGTTTCACGCCATGCCAAGCACGGTAACGCGCGCTCAAGTGCAAAAAGAGCTGGCTGAGTGGCGCAAGAATCCGGTGTCGGCGGACGGCTACCGCGAAGTCGGCGGTGAAGCTGGAATCCGCATGGAACAGCATCGTTATGACTTCCGTGACGGAAAGTTTATACATGCTGACAATCTGCCGCACAACACGCCAAAGCTCAGCCTCGCCATGACGCCTGAGGAGCGCGCGCAATGGGAAGCAACCAATCGCGCTGGCGGCTAGTCGAACTCTTGCGCCAATGTAGTTTAGGGCAGCAGGAAAATTGCGTCGCTACTTGCGCATAACTCTTTGCCCTTGCCTAAACCCCGCTGCACATCACATCTAAAAGCAAACTCATCCTTCATAAGGAAAATCACAACATGAAGACCTTGAAATCACGCGTAATCGCCACTGCCCTCATTGCCACAGGCGTTTGGACCACCAGTACCATCGCGCAGACAAGCGTTGATTCGACGAAACTAACCACAGCACCCACAACGGCTGCCGCAGCAAAAGACATGTCTGACGGAGAGGTTCGCAAGATCGACAAAGACAACAAAAAGATCACGCTCAAGCACGGAGCCATCAAGAATCTCGATATGCCCGGCATGACCATGGTGTTTCAGGTGAAAGACGCTTCCCTGCTCGACAGGTTGGAGGTGGGTAACAAGGTCAAGTTTGTTGCCGAAAATCTCAACGGCGCGATAGTCGTCACGGCGCTGCAAGCCGCCAAATAATCGCACTGCGAAGTCCACGGGCGCTGCCGGAATTGAATGTATGACCGCGCTCGATGGACACTTCTCATCTGCTGTTGCAGGTCGCCGTGAAGGGGCATACCCTACTCATTGCCGCAAATTTCGGTCGCTCCTAATTTCATGAAGTTTCGCAGCAAGTTCGATTATTGCCGCTCTGCCTGCCGCCATCAGTGCTTTGCGATCCTCCATCCCGAGTTGGTTGCTCGGCGGAATGCGCGGTCGGATCACCAGATCAGCGCCTTGTAGTTCAGCCTTCACAAGGCGCTGGCTGGCGATCATGAATGCCTGAAACACGACATCCGGCAAGGTAGCGATGGCGGCGTCTTCGGGGGGATAGGTAACGTCGACCGCGATGACGACATCGGCCCCCAAGGCTCGCGCGGCCATCACTGGTAATGGGCTGCTGACTTGACCATCGATGTAGCGCCGCCCGTCGATCACCGGCGGCACAAAAACTCCAGGGATCGCCGACGACGCACGCACCGCCAGACCTACACTGCCTGCCGTGAACACCGTCGGCGCGCCCGACTGTAGGTCGGTCGCCACAACTGCAAGCCGACGAGGGAGCGCCTCGATCAACTGGTGATCGGTCAGCGTATCGGCAAACTGCTGCAAGCGTTGCCCGCGCACCAGACCCAGTTCGCCTTTCAGTATTGGCTGCCCTAACTGCGGTAGCGTCCAGTCGGATATCACCGACCAGTCGAGAGCGCGCATAGCAATCTCAATCTGCCCCGCACTCAGGCCAGCGGCGTAACCTGCGCCGACGAGGCTGCCTGCACTCGTGCCCACAACCAAGTCCGGGGCGACGCCCAATTCATCCAGTGCCTGTAGAACGCCGATGTGCGCGAAACCACGTAGTGAACCGCCTGAGAACACCAGCGCCACACTGAGTCGCGAAGGATCGAACGCACGCACTCGGCCCGTTTTCGGCGGCTGCGTTGCGTCGGGTACTGCCGCGGGTTGCGTAGCGCAGCCGCTCAGAAACGTTGACAGTGCAAGTGCGACCGAAGCGACTGCGATGAGTGCGCGTAGCTTCGCGAAGCTTGGACGGGATGGGGGAAACGTCGAAAGCGCAATCATGCGGTTCTCCCCTGCACCGGCATCCGGTCAGCTTGCACTTGCTGCATAACCCTTCGCCGCCGCATCAACAAATAAACCGCAGGCACCACAAACATCGACAGCAACGGCGCGGTGATCATGCCGCCTACCATCGGCGCTGCAATGCGTTGCATGACTTCCGAACCCGTGCCGGTACCCCACATGATGGGGAAGAGACCCGCCAGAATCACCGCGACCGTCATCGCCTTCGGACGCACGCGCAGCACTGCCCCTTCGCGAATGGCATCAAGCAAGTCCTCATTGCTCGTCTTGCCCTGCGCGATGCGCTCGTCCCATGCATGTTTCAGATACAGCAGCATGATTACGCCGAACTCGGCCGACACACCGGCGAGCGCG
>JANXNI010000081.1 GCA_025354165.1 Burkholderiales bacterium
CAAATGTCAGACACGGTTTCGCGTCTGGCCAAGGGTGCGGCTAAAGCTGCTGCGCCTGCTGCTGTCGCTGCTTAAGTTCGCTGTTTGCGGTGCGGTGATCCCAGTGATCGCTGGCCGCGATGGTCGGTAGCGTGACGAAGCCAGAAAATAGCGCGGTTGAGCCTGTCGCAGACAGTGCTCCCGCCTCAGTCGCGGCTCCTTTGGGGGGTTCGTCCAGCGCCGCGCCCAATCTCATTGCACTTGCTAAAGTAGGTCGCCCGTACGGATTGACCGGCGCGTTGCATTGGTATCCGTACTCGAAAGACGCGCAGACCCTGCTCAAGGCGCGCGACGTGATGATCGGCACGACGATGTACGCCGTGACCCGCTCGCGTCGTCATGGCGAAAGCATCGTCGCTGAAATTGTCGGCGTCACATCGCCCGAAGCTGCCGCTCGTCTCACCAACAAAGAAATCTTTGTCGACAAATCGTACTTTGCGGCGTTGCCTGAGGGCGAGTATTACTGGATCGATTTGATCGGTCTAACCTGTACAAATGGTGAACGCGTTTTCGGTGAAATCGCGGAGATTTTTGAGTCCGGCGCACATCCGATTTTGCGCGTCAAACGGCCCGCTACCGATCCCACGCCCGGTGATGAGCTGATCCCATTCGTCGACGCCATTGTGCGCTCGGTGGATATTGCCGCACGTCGTGTTGACGTGGACTGGGAAGGCATCGAGTAGTGCAAGGGCGCCTCCAAAAATTCGCTTTATCGGGATGCAGTGTTATGCGCGCGGCGCACAGCAACCGGAATGTACGCCCTGGTACATGAGGATTGCGAGCACCGCGCAACGACATAATGCGCCCGAGACGTGATTTTTGGAGCCGTCCTCATGCTGTCGATCTCATTGATCGCCGCGTTTCCTGAGCTTGTTGAACACGCCCTTGACTACGGCGTGACGGGTCGTGCGCGGCGGCAAGGCTTGTGGCGTTGGCAAGGTTTTGCCCTGCATGATTTTGCGACCGACGCGCGGAAATCCATCGACGCCCGCCCCGCTGCAGGTGGTCCCGGCATGGTGCTGATGCCTGTGCCTTTGGATGCTGCCTTGGCCGCCGCGCGCCAATGGCACGGCGAGAAATCGTGCGTAGTTTTCATGAGCCCGGACGGCGCACCGCTAGAGCAAGCCCGCATCCGCGAATTTGCGCAAAACACACACATCACGTTTGTTGCAGGCCGATACGAAGGCATCGACCAACGCTGGATTGACGCCAATGCCGACGCCATAGTTTCGGTAGGTGATTACGTGCTTTCCGGTGGTGAGTTAGCTGCAGCAGTCGTCATTGATAGCTGCGTGCGCCTGCTGCCGGGAGCCTTGGGTGACGCCGAATCCGCCACCTTTGAATCGTTTGCTGACGGCAAACTGGACTGGCCGCAGTATGCGCTCACTGCATCGGGGGCCGAGCAAATCCCGGCAGAGCTCGCCAAGGGTGATCACGCAACCGTCAACCGCTGGCGCATCAAACAAGCACTCATCCGCACTTGGATGCGCCGCCCCGATTTGCTGGCACGAGCTAATCTCTCATTGGAAGAGATCGCCATGCTCGACGAATTTACCGAAATCGGGTTAAAATAAAAGGCTTACTGAAATTTCCTGCTTGTTTCATCGCTTGCCCCGGCAGCACTGGAACACACGGAACCTGATGTGTGTTGAGCGCAGGGCAATGTTCCCCGCGTAGATCAAAGCTTCAAGCCTTGATCGCACACCGCTCAGACTCTGAAAACACCAAAATAATCGTTACGAAGTTAGGGAACTGAAATGTCAAAATTTTTGATCGCGCAGATCGAGGCTGAAGAAATCGCCCGTCTGAACAAGACCGTCCCAGCGTTCGCGCCAGGCGACACGGTCATTGTTAGCGTGAACGTCGTTGAAGGCGAGCGCAAACGCATTCAGGCTTTCGAAGGCACCGTCATCGCCAAGCGGAACAAGGGCCTTAACAGCTCGTTCATCGTGCGCAAAATCTCGAACGGTGAAGGCGTTGAGCGTACGTTCCAGACTTACTCCACGCTGATCGCAACGATCGAAGTCAAACGCCGTGGTGACGTTCGTCGCGCCAAGCTGTACTACCTCCGTGATCGTTCGGGCAAGTCCGCACGTATCAAAGAAAAGCTGTCTTTCAACAAGACACGCAAGGCATAAGACCCGACGCGCTGCCGAACAGCAGCGTGAATCCGCTAACAAAACGGCCCGTCAGGGCCGTTTTGCATTTTCGACATTTAAACCCCACGTCAGTGCGGTGACCGCCCCCATTTTTCCGAGTGGGGCTATCATCCCTTCAACCTATTTGTCCAATTGAGTGCATGCGCAACAGTCTTTACGACGCGCTCGAAGTATCGCCGTCAGCATCGACCCCGACGATTCAGACTGCATTGCGCAGTGTCGTCCGCCGTTTCTGGTCAGTGCCGCGTGATGCGTCAGGCGATTCCGAAGAAGCAGTGCGTTTCGCGGCACTCGCCGGGGCCATTCTGGTCGATCGCATTCGACGCAAGGACTACGACGCTGCTCTGAATCCGGGCGTCGGTGCCGGCCCTTGGCGTCTACCCATCGGCGGATCGGCGGCGCGCGATGCGGCAGCTGAGGCAGGTAGCACCCAATCACGCATTCTGGCGGAGAACGGCGGAAGCGTGTCGCAGCTATCGGTCGAGGCGTCGACGCCGAGGTCTCTACCGGGCGTAGACGCACTCGCTGATCCATTGGCGGACGGTACGGCTTGGTCGTCCCCTATGGTTTGGCTCGGACTAGCGACTGCTTTGACTCTGGTGGTATTTGCTTGCGTGTGGTTCGTGGCGGTGTGGTTTCAGGGGTCAACGGCCTACGGTTTTGTTAGTGCCACAGCCGCTATCGTGGCGCTGATGATTGCCGCATTTATGTTGAGTCGTCCAAAAGAAGCGATGGGCCCCGCCGCTGGTTTATCGCGACTTGGCATCATCAAATGGCGACGCGAAGGCTCGGTCTTCATCGGCGTACCGCCGCCGCAACACGATACTGCATGGATATTCAAGCTGCGACTCATGGAGTTGACGCGCAGCGCCGCCGGCTTTGTCACCGCGACCAACGTTCAGCGCCGACTGTTTGCGCGGATCATTGACTACGCCATTGTCGGGATTGTTCTGTACGCCGTTTTGGCGCTGGGCGACCGCTTGATTGACTGGGGGGACGGGTGGTTCATGTTGATCCGTTCGCCTTTCGCGTTGCCCGTGCTCGTCGTGCTTGCCACGATTCCATTGGAGGCGTTTTCGCTGAAAACATTTCGAACCACACCGGGTAAGTGGTTGATGGGGCTCGTCGTGGTGTCGGGCATTACATGCCCCGCCGATCACCGCAAACCCGGCACCGTGCAACTCGCTTGGGCACGAGCAACGCGCTCGGCCTGGGCGGGGGCGGCCGTGGGCATTTGGCCAGTGGCGTTGTTCCGGCTGGCGAGTAATTGGCGCGACATCCGGGATCGCGAAGCCGACTGGGACGCGTACGGCGACTCGGTCGTCATGGCGCGGCCGATGGCTCTGACGACGGTGGCCACTGGGCTCGCGGTCGTTTTAGCGACGGTGCTTATTCTGGCGTCTGGTTGGCGCCGTGACTACGCCGCAGCCTGGCCGCATTTGGCGGCGTGGGCGGCGACGTCGGAATCAGCGCTTTCACGACTTGTGCTTCCGAGGGCGACTGAGCCTGTATCGGTGGTCGCAACGCCTGCCGTCGTTTCGGCTGAGCCGGCTCCACCTGCGCCGGCGATGTCAGAGCCCACTCCGTCCGTGCCAGCACCGACGCCGTCGCCTGTTGTTCCGAAGCTAGACCCTGTGACTGTCAAACCCGTCGCGCCGACAGCCGCTTCGGGCAACGACGCACAAGTGGATCAACAAGTCAGCGCGGCGCATGCACGGCGGGCGCGCATCGACGGCTACGCGCGACAAGTGGAAAGCGCCCGTCGCTCGGGAGGCACGGTCAACTACGCTAGTCTGCAAGGTAGTTGTCAGCGCTGGACGGTAGATCAACCGGGAAATGCCGAAGCCTGGCGCTGTCTGGGTTTGGCGCAATTTCAAAATGGCGCAGGGCGCGACTCACTGCCGGCGCTTCGGCAATCGCTCAAACTCGGTTCGAAAGACCCGCAGGTTGAGGATGCCATTTTGCGGATTCTACGGCCTTAATATCGTCCTAAAAAGCGCCGATTTTCACGGCTGCAGTTTGCGCGGAACGGTGGCGTTTTACTTTCGCCGCAACACAAACGTAAATTCGCCGTTTGCCACCGACTGATCAATCAACGAATTGCCAGTTTGCCGCGAGAACGCCTGAAAATCGCGTTGTGAGGCCGGGTCAGTCGCCACCACTTTTAGCACCTGACCGCTCTTCATGTCGTTGAGTGCTTTTTTTGTACGCAAAATCGGCAGTGGGCAGTTGAGGCCACGCGCATCGACTTCACGGTCGGCAGAAGAGGGCGTCAGTGCGAGATCCGTCATTATCTTTGGTCGGCCGAGAGGCCGCTTGTTACAAGGCTTAAAGCCGATTGCCTGATTTTAATCGAGATACTCGAATAAGCGAACCACGCGCAAAACCCCGCTGGTCGTGCTTGCGAGCTGAGTCGCGGTATCGGCTTCGCTGCGTTTAACAATGCCGAGCAGGAACACCACGCCGGCCTCGGTGACGACCTTGACATGGTTTGCCTGAAAACGGTTGGCTTCGAGAAAGCGCGTTTTCACGACCGTCGTCAGCCGCGTATCGTTGCTCACCGACATCACGCCCGCTTGCGGCCCGACGACCAGTTCATTGAAGATGCGCGTAATGCCTTTGACCGTGGAAATTTCCGCTTCAACGCCGCGTTTCACCTCGTCGGTGACCGCTTCGCCACTCACCAGCACCTGACGGTTGTAGCTCGTGATATTCACATGAACCTGACCACCAAATCGCGACTTGACGCGCAGCAGAGCCGAACTCTCAATGCTTTGATCGTCGACAAAGGTGCCAGGAGAGCGCCGGTCTTCGGCAATCGCTACGGTCGCCGCAGCGCCGCCAATCACCAACGGAACGCAGGCAGAGGTGAGTATCGTCACCGTAAGCGCAGCGAGTGTGATGCCCAGCATTTTGATAGCGGTCGATTTATTGTGGCGTTGGGTCATAACTGTCTCCTGAAAGATTTGATTATCGCCGTGCAATGCGTCAGACGTGCTGGAATCGCTCGCGGTTCCACCGAGGACGCTAGGGCCGTCACGCACCAAAAACATTCTTCTCCCAAACCGGCGCGCTTTTTCCATCGAACAAGACGGCGTCCACCCGACATGCGGGTGTATTCGGCAAAGCGCTGAGATACAGTCCGATCGCGCGCTGCAGCTTCGCCTGTTTTTGCGCGCCGATGCTCGCAATCGCGCCGCCGAAACGTTGGCTTTGGCGCTTGCGAACCTCAATGAACACGAGGGTCGCACCGTCTTTCATGATCAGGTCAATTTCGCCGAGCCGACAACGCCAGTTGCGCGCCACCAGCGTTAGCCCGGCAGCTTTCAGGAAAGTCTCGGCTTCACGTTCGTGTTGTTCTCCGTCGACTGTGGTCACGGGCCTACTTTAACCAATGTTCGCTCGCGAAATTCACCGATGATGGGTTGCCGTCGATATTGCGCATCTTTTAGCGTGAGTTGGCCAATAGCCCCGTCGAACGAGACCGGCAGCGTGTCTCGCCCCGCCGCAATCACCAGACGCGCGGCATCCAGACCCAGCGCATACAGCCGCGCGAGCGTTGGCGAAAGCGCGCTGCTCGGCATGTACTGCGCAAACTCTGTGCGCTCGGCATCGACGATCCAAGGCGCGTCGGCGATACGAATGCCGGTCCAGTCAACGGTGCGATCCAGAGCCACCTCGAAACTCGCGCTGGTGACGTAAACAGCCATGCCGCGCAAATAAGGCCGAAGCTCTGTCAGAACCCCGCCACTGCCCGCAAACAACACACAATCGACGTTCTCGTTGCGCCATTTTTCGGCCGCACGCCGCCAGCCATCGCGGTTCGGCAGGCTGATCGTCGGCAACGGCGTGACCGACCGATCGCGCCAATACGTTGTAATCGCCACGCTAACACGCGACGACATGGCCCCCGCTGACTCGGCCAGAATCGGTTTGCGACAGGCGTCGTCCGATGCCTGTTGCGCAACTGCCTCGGCTTCGCTTTCGAGATCGGGAGACAGGACGGACAGCGGTTGCGGAGGCACGGTGCCGAGCGGTGACAGCATCAGCGTGGGTTTCGGTGATTGCAATTTGGCGAGCGCCAACGCTGTGACGTCAGTGCGCCCGAGCGGCCCGACCACCCAGTCGGTGTCTGGCGTGACGCAGCGCTCATACGCTTGCACCACCCCATCGACGCCGTACGCGCATTCAAGCACGCTGATCTCCGCCTTTCGGGTTGCGAATACCGCACCAATGCCATCCCGCACCACGCTCGCAGCACGACGTAGCTGTGCGTTATCGAGCGGTAACAGCACGACGACGCGGAGCATTTGCAGCTTGGAATCCGCCGCTTGCGCTAAAGTGCGAGGCAAATCCGACACGATCCCGCTGGGCGCAAGTGTTTGCGCGCTGACGGGCATCGTAGAAATCAGCATCCCAAGCAACGACGCGGTCAGACAGGCTTCCGAGCCCGCTTTGAATTGCCAACCTACACTCATAAACGCAATGTCCGAACCGTCAGAATTTGAAATTGCATTGTATGTAGTGGCGACGCCTTTGGGGAACCTGGCTGACATCACCAAACGCGCGGTTTCGGTGTTCACGCAAGTTCCGGTGATCGCTTGCGAGGACACGCGGGTGACGCGCGATCTGCTGCGGCTTTTGGGCATTCCGGCTCCGGTGTTGTTCTCCGTGCGCGAGCACAATGAGCGCGAAGCGGCGGATTCCGTGATTGCGCGGCTCGCGGCGGGCGAGGCGGTTGCCTATGCCAGCGACGCGGGAACGCCCGCCATTAGCGATCCTGGCGCACGTCTGGTGGCGGCGGTTCGCGAGGCCGGTTTTCCGATTATTCCGATTCCCGGCGTGAGCGCGGTCACGGCTGCATTGTCGGTCGCCGGACTCGAATCCACGGCGTTTACGTTTGTCGGCTTCGCGCCGGTGACGGTCACATCGCTCGCCCAATTTGTCGAACGCATCGCGGCACGCGTTGAAACGACCGTGTTTTTCGAATCGCCACATCGCGCCGACAAGACGCTGCAGGCGCTCGCCTCGGGCTTGCCCGTCGATTGTCGCGTGGTCATCGCACGCGAATTGACCAAAAAATTCGAGACCATCGTCGCGCTGCCTGCTGGCGAGATTGACGCATGGCGTGTTGCCAATGCGGAACGTATGCGCGGCGAGTTTGTCATTGTCGTGGCTGGGGCGGCTAGCGCCCCAGCGCAGACGTTTGTTGATGCGCAAAAACTGTTGAGGACTTTGCTCGAAGAGTTGCCGCCCGCCAAGGCCGCAAAACTGGCGGCAAAAATCTCCGGCGAATCGCGTGAAGCGCTCTACGCGTTGGCTGAAAAATTGAAATCTGAGCGTTAACAGCTTTTTTGTGAAATGACGAGTATATAAGGGCTACACGTTGTATTTTATAAAAGTCGATTAATGCCGAAAAGCATATGTTGCCCCGGTATAACGGTCGATTCCAAGAAAAGTTGTTCGAAAAAATGACCACCCCGATACAATACTTTCCATGACATTGGACTCCGTTTCTTCTCTCACCCCCGCCGCTCCAGCTATTGCTTGCGAAACGCTCGTTGAACTGAAGAACGTCAGCTTCGGCTACACCAAGGCACGGCAAATTTTGTCTGGCATTAATCTCATCGTTCCGCGCGGAAAACTGGTCGCCGTCATGGGCGGTTCCGGCTGCGGAAAGACCACGATTTTGCGGCTCTTGTGCGGCCAAATCAAGGCGACCAGTGGCGATGTATTGGTGAGCGGTCAATCGGTCGCCGAGATGAATCACGAGCAGATGTATGCGCATCGCCGCAGGCTCGGCATGCTGTTCCAGTTTGGCGCGTTGTTTACGGATCAAACCGTGTTTGAAAACATCGCCTTTCCGATGCGCGAACACACTGAATTGCCCGAAGAAATCATCCATGATCTCGTGCTCATGAAATTGAACGCCGTGGGCCTGCGAGGTGCCGCGAAACTAAAACCCAGTGAGCTTTCCGGCGGCATGGCGCGTCGCGTCGCGCTCGCGCGCACCATCGCGCTCGATCCCCAAATTGCGCTCTATGATGAGCCATTCGCGGGCCTCGATCCAATCTCGTTGTCCGTCGTTGGCCAGCTCATTCGCCGCCTGAACGATGCGCTCGGCATGACCTCGATTCTGGTCACGCACGACATCGCCGAATCATTGAAAATCGTTGACTACATTTACTTCGTTTCCGCAGGCAAAGTAGTCGCCCACGGCGACGTCGAGGCGATCAAAGCCAGCACCGATCCGTTCGTGCGGCAATTCGTCGACGGCCAGCCTGACGGCCCCGTGGGTTTTCATTACCCGGCCAAAGCGCTTGCTGAGGATTTCGCGTGAACGGTATCGCGCGGTTACTGACAAAACTGGGCGCATCGGTCACCGGTGGCATCGCCCGTCTCGGTTTCGCCACCCGCTTTTTCGTGGCCATCCTGCGCTTGAGCGGTACTACGTTTGCGCGGCCGCAACTCCTGTTGCGCGAGGTTTATCAGGCGGGCGTGCTCTCTCTCATCATCATCCTGATGAGCGGCCTGTTTATCGGCATGGTGCTCGCGCTTCAGGGTTACGAAACACTGGTGCGATTTGGCGCGGCAGAATCGATGGGCATGTTAGTCGCGCTCTCACTGGTGCGTGAGCTCGGGCCGGTGGTTTCGGCACTCCTCTTCGCAAGCCGGGCCGGATCCGCGATCACCGCTGAAATCGGCCTGATGAAGACCACCGAACAGCTCGCTGCGATGGAAGTGATGGCCGTCGATCCGATTGCTCGTGTCGTGGCTCCGCGATTCTGGGGCGGTGTCATCTCGCTTCCATTGCTGGCGGCGCTGTTTTCAACGCTCGGGATCTATGGCGGTTATCTGGTCGGCGTGCGCCTGATCGGCATCGATAGCGGTGCCTACTGGGGACAGATGTCGGCGGCAGTTGACTGGAAATATGACATCCTGAACGGCGTCATCAAAAGCCTTGTCTTTGCGGTGGCTATCAGCCTGATTGCGGTGTTTGAAGGCTATGATGCAACACCCACCGCCGAGGGGGTCTCAGCCGCCACCACGCGAACTGTGGTGACCTCGGCGCTGGCGATTCTCGCCCTTGATTTTGTACTCACGGTCATCATGTTCCGTGGTGGAGCTGGATAAATGAACAAAAAAATTATTGATTTATGGGTCGGCATTTTCGTAGCGATCGGTTTGGCCGCGCTGCTGTTTCTTGCCTTAAAAGTGGGCAATCTGCTCACCTTCAGCGAGGATCGTAAAGGCTACGAACTCGAGGCCCACTTTGAAAATATTGGCGCGTTAAAACCGCGCGCGCAGGTCAAAAGTGCTGGCGTTGTCGTAGGACGCGTTGAATCGGTACGGCTCGACAAAAAAACGTATGAGGCGGTCGCCCGCTTGCATCTTTTCCCTGAATATCAGTTTAGTCGCGACACCATCGCCACGGTGTACACCTCAGGGCTGCTCGGCGATCAGTTCATTGGTCTGGAGCCGGGCGGTGACACCGTTATGCTGAAGGACGAAGACCAGATCAAGAAAACCCAATCTGCAATTCAAATCGAAAAACTGATTTCGCAGTTTATGTTCAGCAAGGCTCAGGAAACACCGGCGCCCGTTGCTGCAACGCCAACCCCAGCCGCGGCCGCCCCAGCAAAGGTAGCGACACCCGGAGCCAAACCATGAGTCGTACTTTCATCGTGCATGGCGTCAGCGTGATCGCTGGACTCGTTGCGCTGACGCTTTCCGGATGCGCTTCATTCCGGGCCGCCGCACCCGGTGACCCGCTGGAACCGGTCAATCGTGGCATCTACTCGTTTAACAGTACGTTCGATCATTACCTGCTGAAACCTATCGCCAAAGGCTACGACGCTGCGGTGCCCAATCTGGTGAAAACGGGCGTCAGCAACGTGTTTCAAAACGCAGCGGACGCGCAGTCAGTTGTGAGCGATGCCTTGCAGCTCAAGGGCGCAAAAATGGGAGATGATCTCGGCCGCGTGATCATCAACACCACGTTAGGTATCGGCGGAATTTTTGACCACGCAAGCGCAATGGGCATCGAGCGTGGCAACGAGGATCTGGGGCAAACGCTCGGCTATTGGGGCATTGGCGCGGGCCCCTATGTTGTGATTCCGTTCCTGGGCCCCTCGTCGCTGCGCGACGCGGTGGCGCGCTACCCGGAAGGTTTGTATGACCCCATCTCAACGCTGTCATCCGTACCGGTGCGCAACTCGTTACTGGGTGTGCGTGCGGTGGATGCGCGCGTGGGACTGTTCCCGGCTGAGAGCCTGATGAATCAGGCGGCGCTGGATCGCTACACATTTTTGCGCTCTGCTTACTTGCAGCGGCGACAGAGCCTCGTGCTGGACGGTAAACGTCCAAAAGATGAATAAAAGGAATTTGAGCAGTATGAAACGTAACAAATTGATCGCGATGTTCGCGTCGGTCGCACTCTTGGCATTGATGCCGGCCTCCGCGCAGGTTGCGCCTGACGAGATGGTAAAAACTGCCGCGACGGCGGTCACCTCCGTGCTCAAAAGCGACCCCGCCATCCTCGGCAACCCCGCCAAGCTGAAAGAGCTGATCGAGAATAAACTGCTCCCGAACTTCAATTTTCAGCGCATGACTCAGCTCGCAATGGGCCGTAACTGGGCCAAAGCCTCGCCCGAGCAGCAAACGGCGTTGACCAAAGAATTCCAGACCCTTCTGGTGCGCACCTACTCCGGCGCGCTCGCGAGCTTTCGCAACAACACCATCGATTACAAGCCCTTGCGCATGGCGGCTGGCGAGACCGACGTTACCGTAAAAACCGTGGTTAATCAGGCTAATGGTCAAGGCATCCCGATTGATTATTCGCTCGAAAAAGCTGCCGATGGCAATTGGAAAGCCTACGACATCATCGTCGCTGGCGTCAGCCTTGTCACCAACTATCGCGACGAATTCAATACTGTCATTCGCGACCAGAGCGTTGATGCGCTGATCAAGCAGTTGCAGGCAAAAAACAAGTAGTTATGCAGCTTTCCGGGCCGCTCACCTTTGCCAACGTGCCCGCTTTGTGGGAAACGTTTGTAGTCGATGCCGTCGGTAAAGAGCGTATTGACGTCTCCGCCGTGACAGAGGTCGATTCGGCGGGGCTCGCCCTCATTTCGGCACTGAAGCGAAAAGCCGGACCACAATGCCGGGTGGTTGGTTTGACCGCGAAATTGGCTACGCTTGCCTCCGCCTACGACGTCGAAGCGCTGTTCTAATCCTCAGAACCCGGCTCGGGCGCTTGCTGCCCTAAAATCAGCAGGCTTAACCGAAGGCCTTCGTGATTTCTGATTCATCTGTCCCTGCTGTTGATTTAGTCGACATCAGCAAATCCTACCCCAATGTTCGCGCGCTCAACCACGTTTCACTGCGTGTCGAGCAGGGCGAATTTTTTGCGTTGCTCGGCCCGAACGGTGCGGGCAAAACCACGCTTATTAGCATCCTTGCCGGACTAACGCGCGCCGACAGTGGCACCGCGAAAATCATGGGCTTCGATACGATTTCTGATTACCGCAACGCGCGCAAAAATCTCGGCGTCGTGCCGCAGGAGCTGGTGTTTGATCCCTTCTTCACGGTGCGCGAAACGCTGGCCATCCAGGCCAAGTATTACGGCGTGACCAAAGCCGACGCGTGGATCGATGAAATCCTGCATAACCTCGACTTGACGGATAAGGCCAACGCCAACATGCGTGCGCTTTCCGGCGGCATGAAACGTCGCGTGCTGGTCGGGCAAGCGCTCGTGCACAAACCGCCCGTCATTGTGCTCGATGAGCCGACAGCGGGCGTCGATGTTGAGCTGCGGCAAAACCTGTGGACCTTCATCAAACGTTTGAACAACGAAGGGCACACCATTATTTTGACCACGCATTACATCGAAGAGGCCGAGGCGATGTGCGCCCGCGTGGCGATGCTTAAAAATGGCGAAGTTGTGGCGCTTGATACGACGGCCAATTTGCTGCGGGGTATGGCCGGGATTACCGTGCAGGTGTCCGCTGCCTCGTTGCCGCCGTCGTGGCGTGAACGCGCTGAGACGCAGGCGAGCGGCGCGGTGGGCTTCACGCTGAGTGGATACGCCGAACTCGAATCCATGCTCGCGGCGTTTCGCGATGCCAATATCGCAATTAAGGAAATGAAGCTTGGCGAAGCCGACCTTGAGCAAGCCTTTTTGCGGTTGACGTCGAAGGAGGCTGCATGAATCCCGTCCCCATTCAGGCGAGTCAGGCGAATCAGACCGCTGCACCCCTTATCGTCGCATCATCCGTTGCGCCGCACTCGTCACCGCTCCTGGGTCCAGGTTTTCAGGCGCTCTTCTACAAGGAATGCCTGCGTTTCTGGAAGGTCGCTGCGCAAACGGTGGTGGCTCCCGTCGTCACAACATTGCTCTATCTGCTCATTTTTTCGCATGTGCTTCAGGGTACCGCCAAAGTATTCGATGGACGCGTGAGCTACGGCGAATTTCTGATCCCCGGTCTCATCATGATGGCGATCCTGCAGAACGCGTTTGCCAACAGTTCGTCCTCGCTGATTCAGTCGAAAATGATGCGAAGTCTGATCTTCATACTGTTGCCGCCGATCACGTCGCTGGAGATTTTCTGCGCGTATGTGTTCGGCTCAATGGTGCGGGGACTCTGCGTCGGCCTGGGTGTTTGGCTAATTACCCTGCCATTCATCCCTGCCAGCGTGCTGCATCCGCTCTGGGTGATTGCCTTTGCGGCGGGCGGCAGCGCCATCATGGGCACGCTCGGTTTGATCGCTGGCATCTGGTCGGAAAAATTTGACCATCTCGCGCTCTTTCAAAACTTCATCATCATGCCGCTCACGTTTCTTTCGGGCGTGTTTTATTCGATTCATTCGTTGCCGGCCTTCTGGCAAAGTTTGTCGCACTTCAATCCTTTTTTCTACATGATCGACGGCTTCCGTTTCGGCTTCTTCGGCCTCTCGGACTTGAGCCCGTGGCTATCGCTCTCGGTCGTCATGTTTTTCGTCGTTCTCCTCTCCATCGTTGCCATGCGGATGCTGGCGACGGGTTACAAACTGAGACAGTAATGCTTACTCCAGACACACTCAAGAATTACATCGTTGCCGCGCTACCTTGCGCTCACATTGAGGTCGAAGGCGATGGTCAACATTTCTACGCGACGATTGTCAGCTCTGAATTTCAGGGCCTCTCGATGATCAAACAGCATCAGCGTGTTTACGCCGCGCTGGGTGATCGCATGAAAGCGGAAGTCCATGCGCTGTCGATGAAAACGTTTTCGCCCGAGCAATGGGCCGCGAAAGTTGGCAGCAATGGATAAGCTTTGCGTTACGGGTAACGGCCCGTTGCGCGGCGCGGTTCGCGTGTCAGGCGCTAAAAACGCGGCGTTGCCTATTTTGTGTTCGTCACTATTGGTCAAAGCGCCCGTGACGTTTACGAACGTGCCGCAGCTGAACGACACCCGCACCATCGTGCGTTTGCTCAATCAGATGGGCGTCACGGCCGCACGCACTGAAACGCATCGCATCGAGATTGACGCCAGCACACTGGCGAAGCCGGTTGCCGAATATGACCTCGTGAAAACGATGCGTGCGTCAGTGCTGGTGCTCGGCCCGCTCGTGGCGCGTTGGGGCGAGGCGCGTGTGTCGCTGCCCGGTGGCTGTGCCATCGGTCAACGTCCGGTCGATCAGCATTTGAAAGGTTTGGAGGCGATGGGCGCTGAGGTCACGCTCGACGGCGGATACATCAATGCCCGCGCGCCAGGTGGCCGCTTAAAAGGCGCGCGCATTGTGATGGACATGGTGACCGTCACCGGCACCGAAAACATCATGATGGCTGCGACACTTGCCGATGGCGTCACCGTGATCGAAAACGCCGCACGCGAACCCGAAGTCGTTGACCTCGCAAACTGCCTCATCGCGATGGGCGCGAACATCAAGGGCGCGGGTACGGACAGCATCACGATTACTGGCGTTGAGGACTTGCATACGGCGACGTATCGCGTGATGCCGGATCGCATCGAGGCGGGCACTTTCGCTTGCGCGGTAGCGGCTGTCGGTGGTGAGATCACGTTGCTCGATGCACCCGTTGCCTCAATGGAAGCAATCCTCGACAAGCTGCGCGACGCGGGTTGCTCAATCAGCATCAACGGCACGTCGATCACCATTGCACGCAAAGGCCCGCTCAAAGCCGTAAGCGTGAAGACCGCGCCGTACCCCGCGTTTCCGACGGACATGCAGGCGCAATTGATGGCGATGAACGTCGTCGCCGAGGGCACGGCTGTCATGACCGAAAACATCTTTGAAAATCGCATGATGCATGTGTCGGAACTGTCGCGTCTCGGGGCGAATATCGAAGTCACAGGCAACACCGCCGTCGTTCAGGGCGTCGCCTCGCTCAAGGGCGCGAACGTAATGGCGACTGACCTTCGCGCGTCAGCCAGCCTCGTGATCGCAGGCCTGTGCGCTAGTGGCACGACGATGATTGATCGCATCTATCACCTTGATCGCGGTTACGAGCACATCGAAGACAAATTGATTGGCCTCGGCGCAACCATCGAACGTATTTCCACATGATCACATTTGCCTTGTCGAAGGGCCGCATCCTCGACGACACGCGCCCGCTGCTGCGTAGCGCGGGCATCGACGTTCTGGAAGATCCGGAGTCGTCACGCAAGCTGATTCTGGCGACCGAGCGCGATGATGTCCGCGTAGTGCTTGTACGCGCCAGCGACGTGCCGACCTACGTGCAGCAGGGCGGCGCAGACATCGGCATTTCCGGAAAAGACATCTTGATGGAAGACGATTTGTCGGGTTTGTACGAGCCACTCGATTTGAACATCGCCAAATGTCGCCTGATGGTCGCTGTGCCCGATACGACGGACTATGAAGCGCTGGTGCAGCGTGGACGCAGGCTGCGTGTGGCGACCAAGTACATCAAAACCGCGCGCGCGCACTTTGCTCAAAAAGGTGTACACGTTGATCTCATCAAACTCTACGGATCGATGGAATTGGCACCGCTGGTCGGCATGGCCGACGCCATCGTCGACGTGGTCAGCAGCGGCGCAACATTGAAAGCCAACAACCTCAAAGCCGTCGAAAAAATCGCCGATATTTCAGCCCGACTTATTGTTAATCAGGCCGCGCTCAAGACCAAACGCGACGCGCTGATGCCGATCATCGAGAGCTTCGCGAAATCGATTGATGCGCGGGCGTAAGTAGACTGTGGGAGCGGTTTTGCCACGATTGCTGCGCTTGGTAAAAATCGCAGTAGAACTGCCCTCACAGGCAAGGCACGCTCATTAGCTTTTTCTCGGAATGACCATTGTATGTGGGCCAGGGGCCCAATATGCAAAATATCGACAAACCCATAATTTGCGCTATACCCCTTGATAAATGGTGATTACAGACAAAAGCTGATAGGCAACCCAGACTCCATGAAACTCCTGAATTCCACCTCCGATGATTTCAACGCCACTCTGGATGCGCTGACGCATCACGCCGGAGCGCTCGATGCGGACGTAGATGCGAGAGTGGCGGAAATTCTGGCCGATGTGCGCGCTCGAGGCGATGCGGCAGTGCTCGATTACACGCGCAAATTTGATCGGTTGGATGCGCCGTCAATGGTAACGCTCGAACTCTCAAAAGACGAGATGAAAACCGCATTTGACGCGCTTGATCCTGAGCTTAAATCCGCGTTGATACTGGCGCGTGATCGCATCGATGCGTATCACCGTCGCCAGGTCGCTGAGAGCTGGCGCTACACGGAAGCGGACGGAACGCAGCTAGGTGTGCAGATCACACCGCTGGATCGCGTGGGTCTCTACGTGCCGGGTGGTAAAGCGGCGTACCCGTCGTCGCTCTTGATGAATGCGGTGCCCGCGAAGGTTGCTGGTGTCAAAGAAATCATTATGGTCGTTCCAACGCCAGACGGCGTGAAGAACGCGACGGTGCTCGCCGCCGCGCATCTGGCGGGCGTGGATCGCGTGTTCACTATCGGCGGTGCGCAGGCCGTCGGGGCGATGGCTTTCGGTACGGCGACCGTGCCGCAGGTTGACAAGATCATTGGCCCCGGCAATGCCTATGTCGCTGCGGCCAAGCGCCGCGTGTTCGGCATCGTTGGCATCGACATGATCGCCGGCCCTTCGGAAATCCTCGTAATTGCCGACGAAAACGCGAACCCCGATTGGGTCGCGATGGATCTGTTTTCTCAAGCGGAGCATGATGAAGTCGCGCAGTCTATTTTGCTCACGCCATCTGAGGCGCTGATCGCCGCAGTACAAGCGAGTATTGAAAAGCTGCTACCCACGATGCCACGCAAAGACATCATCGCTGCGTCGCTGGCTGGTCGTGGCGCAATCGTCAAAACGCGCTCGCTAGAAGAGGCGTGCGATATCAGCAATCGCATCGCGCCGGAGCATCTGGAATTGTCCGTGGCTGACCCGGAAAAACTGCTGCCGTTGCTGCGTCATGCAGGCGCGATTTTCATGGGTTACGGCAGCAGCGAAGCGCTCGGCGATTACGTGGCTGGCACCAATCATGTGCTGCCGACGTCGCGCTCAGCTCGTTTCTCTTCGCCGCTTGGTGTGTACGATTTTCAGAAGCGCACGAGCATTATTTACGCGTCGGCGCAGGGTGCAAACACGCTGGGCAAGGCTGCGGCGACACTGGCCTACGCCGAAGGCTTGCAGGCGCACGCGCGCGCTGCCGAATTGAGGATGGAAAAATGACCAACGACGGCAAAACCGCCATGCGGGAACGCATCGCACAAACCGTGCGCCCCGAAGTGCAAGCCATGCGCGCCTACCCGGTCACGCCGCCGTGGACGGGCATCAAGATCGAGCTGATGGAGGACAACCATCTCGATTCCCCTCAGTCCGCGCCTGCCATGCGCGCAGCACTGGCGAAGGCTGTCTCTGAGGCGGCATTCAATCGCTACCCTGATCCCGCCGCGCCCGAACTCAAGGCCAAGCTGCGCGAAAAGCTCGGCATTGCCGCGCATCACGGCATCATTCTCGGCTCCGGGTCGGACGAAATCATCACCATGATTTCGATGGCGATTCTTTCTGGCGGCGGCACAGTGCTCTCGCTTGAGCCCTCATTTGCTGTGTTCAAAAATGCAGCGAATGCAGTGGCGGGCCGCTACGTCAGCGTGCCGCTTAACGCAGATTTTTCGCTGGATCTCGATGCCACGCTTGCCGCGATCAAACGCGAGCAGCCGAAGCTCGTATGGATCGTGTTCCCGAACAACCCAACGGGAAATGCTTATCCTGACGAAGCGGTGGCAGCGATCATCCGCGCCACGCCGGGCCTGGTCGTCATCGACGAAGCTTACGAGCCGTTTGCTCAGCGTTCGTGGATGTCGCGGCTCGACGAATTTCCAAATCTACTGGTCATGCGCACGCTCTCCAAAATCGGCCTTGCGGGTGTGCGCCTTGGCTACGCATTCGGCGCGCCGGAGTGGATCAACGAGATCGACAAAGTTCGCGGGCCGTTTAACGTTGGCGTGTTGCAGCAGGTCGCGGCAACGGTGATGCTTGATCACTACGACGAGCTCAAGCGTCACGCCGCGTCGATGATCGCCGAACGCGAACGCCTGTTTGCCGCACTCAACGCGTTACCGGGTGTCACGCCGTTTCCGTCAGTCGCGAATTTCGTGCTGGCCCGATTTCCGGATGCCACAGCGGTTCACGAAGGCCTGAAGGCGCGCGGCATTCTCGTTAAAAACGTGTCGGCGCAGCATCCGTTGATGATCAATACGCTGCGCATTTCGGTCGGCAAACCGGATGAAATGGATCAATTGCTGGCGGCGCTGAAGGCATTGGTGCTGTAGGAGCGGTTCTGCCGCGATCAACCTTTTTCAATTTTCGGCGGGCGCGGCGACGCGCCTCTGCGCGCGCTAAGTCCGCGCTCCTACAATATCGCCATGAACACTTTTGCCCCCCGCATCGCCGCCGTCGAACGCAACACCAAAGAGACGCAGATCAAGGTTTCGATCAACCTTGATGGCACTGGCAAGGCCGACCTCAACACCGGTGTGCCGTTTCTCGATCACATGCTCGACCAGCTCGCGCGGCACGGCATGATGGACGTGATGGTGCACGCCAATGGCGACCTGCACATCGACGCGCACCACACGGTGGAAGACATCGGCATCACGCTGGGGCAGGCGTTCAAGCAAGCGGCGGGTGACAAGGCGGGCATTTATCGCTACGGGCATTCGTATGTGCCTTTGGACGAGGCATTATCGCGCGTGGTGATTGACCTTTCTGGTCGCCCTGGGCTTGAATTTAATGTGCCGTTCACACGCGCCATGATCGGCACGTTTGATGTTGATTTGACGCATGAGTTTTTTCAGGGCTTCGTGAATCACGCGCTGGTTACGTTGCACATTGACAACCTCAAAGGCGACAACGCGCATCACCAGTGCGAGACCGTGTTCAAGGCGTTCGCACGGGCTTTGCGCATCGCGTGCGAACGCGATGCGCGTGCGGCGGGCGTGGTGGTTTCGACTAAAGGCGTGCTCTAGTTCGATCTATGCAAACCATCGCAATCGTCGACTACGGCATGGGCAATCTGCGCTCGGTGGCGAAGGCGTTTTCGCATGTCGCGCCGGATCAGCGCGTATTGATCACCAGCGACGCCAAAGAAATCGCCGGTGCCGAACGCGTGGTGCTGCCCGGCCAAGCCGCGATGCCCGAGAGCATGGCGGCGCTCAACGCCTCCGGTCTGCGCGATGTGCTGAATCAAGTTTCGCGCGAAAAACCGTTCCTCGGTGTTTGTCTCGGCCTGCAAATGTTTTTCGAGACGAGCGAAGAGGGGCCACCAGGCGTCGGAACGCCCGCGCTAGGGTGGTTAAAAGGCCGCGTAGCGCGTTTCCCGAAGCCGCATGTAGATCTGGACGGAAGCGTGCTCAAAGTGCCTCATATGGGCTGGAATGCGGTGCATTTCCCCGAATCCGCACGCTCCCACCCGTGTTGGGCGGGCGTGGCAGAAGGAAGCGCGTTTTATTTTGCGCACAGCTTCTACGCGGTGCCCGCCGACGAAGCGGCGGTCGCGGGCATTACTGAATATCCGCGTCCAATCGGCGTAGCAGTGGCGCAGGCCAACATTTTTGCGGTACAGTTCCATCCTGAAAAAAGCGCGGACGCGGGATTGCGTGTGCTACAAAATTTCTCGACCTGGAACGGATCGTTTTAGCGCCGTTCACATCACCTAAAGTTTCCATCCAGCAGCGAATTCGCCGCACCAGCTCTTCAATATTTCCCCATGCTAGTCATCCCAGCCATTGATCTCAAAGACGGTCATTGCGTGCGCCTGCGTCAAGGCGATATGGACAACGTCACGGTGTTCTCCGAGGACCCGGCCGCGATGGCGCGCCACTGGGTCGATCAAGGGGCGACACGTTTGCATCTGGTTGATCTGAACGGCGCGGTTCAGGGCAAGCCGATCAACGAGCGCGCGATCAAAGCGATCCTCTCGGAAGTGGGCGAGGAAATTGAGGTGCAGTTGGGCGGCGGTATTCGCGATCTCGACATCATCGAGCGCTATCTCGACGACGGCATTGATTACGTCATCATCGGCACCGCAGCGGTCAAAAACCCCGGCTTCCTGCACGACGCCTGCAACGCCTTCCCGGGCACCGTAATCGTCGGCCTCGATGCCAAAGACGGAAAGATTGCCATCGACGGCTGGAGCAAACTCACCGGCCACGACGCCCTCGACCTCGGCAAGCGCTTCGAGGACTACGGAATCGAAGGCATCATCTATACGGACATCGGTCGTGACGGCATGGGCACGGGAATCAATATCGAAGCGACAGTGCGTCTTGCGCAGCCGCTGCGCGTGCCGGTTTATGCGTCGGGCGGGATTCACAATGTTGAGCACATCAAGCTTCTGAAGCCGTATCAGGCAGATGGCATTGCGGGTGTGGTTTGTGGTCGCGCTTTGTATGAAGGCACGCTGGATTTTCGCGCGGCTGTCGCGGCGCTTAAGTGAGCGTTCGCTGATGCTTTGCAAACGCATCATCCCGTGCCTCGACATCAAAGACGGACGCGTCGTTAAAGGCGTGAATTTCGTTGGCCTTCGCGATGCCGGTGATCCGGTTGAAGTCGCGAAACGCTACAACGATCAGGGCGCAGACGAGCTTTGTTTTCTGGACATCACGGCGAGCGTTGAAGCGCGTGGTTTGCTTTACGAATTGATTGAACGCGTCGCGTCACAAGTGTTCATACCGCTCACCGTTGGCGGTGGCGTTAAAACGGCGGAAGACCTGCGGCCCCTGCTGAATGCGGGTGCGGACAAGGTGAGCATCAATACGGCTGGTGTGAACCGACCGGAAATTTTCAACGAAGCGAGTCATTTTTACGGCGCGCAATGCGTGGTTGCGGCGATTGATGCGAAGCAAACACGGCCCGGTTTTTTTGAAGTCTTCATTCATGGTGGCCGCACGCCTACCGGTAAAAATGCGATTGAATGGGCGCGTGAAGTCGCTGATCGCGGTGCCGGAGAAATTCTGCTCACCAGCATGGATCGCGACGGCGCGAAGATTGGGTTTGACCTTGAACTCACGCGCGCCATTGCTGATGCGGTGAGCATCCCAGTGATCGCTTCAGGCGGCGTTGGCAATCTTCAGCATCTTGTAGACGGCGTGGTCAAGGGCGGCGCAGATGCCGTGCTTGCGGCGAGCATTTTTCACTATGGCGAGCACACGGTCGGTGAGGCGAAAGCGATGATGCGAGCGGCAGGGATTCGCGTTCGCTAGGCGCGCTCGCGCTGTGACGTGGCCGTCATCGATTAATCAATAGCGCTGCGGCAAAAATACCGATCATCATAAACACGAGTACGAGCTTCACGACGGTACCGATGAGCAGGCCGAGCCACGTCGCAAAGCCGACTTTCGCGGCCTGACGCGTGTTTCGTTGCGCGATAAATTCACCGATGGCCGCACCGACGAACGGCATGAACAGGACGCCCAGAAGCCCCATGAAAATACCAGCGATAGTCCCGAGCGCCGCGCCCACCAGCGCCAGCTTGCTGGCGCCTACTTTTTTGGCGCCAAGAATCGTCGCAAAATAATCGGTGGCCCAGGCCACGACCGCGAGCGCGCCGATGATTGCGACCACCCACCACTTCACGCGAGTGAAGTCGTCCATCCACGCGCCCATCACAACGCCCGCCAGCACCAGAATCGTTCCCGGTAACGCGGGTAGAACCGTGCCCGCGACGCCCGCCACTATCAGAAGCGCGACGACGATCCAGCCGAGAATATGTGTGTCCATGTGCAGCGCTACGACCGTAGCGATCAACGAGTCAATCAGCCGTCGAGTTTAGTGCGCCGCCGAAACTGCGCGCTCAATTGCAGAGGCCGCTGCATCATGATCGTACGATATTTGGCTTTTCTGAGAAATCGCAGTTCGCGCTTGGGCGACAGGTCAAATTGATGTGATGTCGACTTTAAGCGAAATACGGCTGTATCCCATAATAGGAAGTGGTTTTAGCGAAAAGCTGAATGAGCGCCCTGCAGGCCACGCGATGCTCGCGATCAATCGTAACCCGCATTCGATGCGGTGTCGTTGGCCGATTCTCCTTGCCAGCGCGACTATCCATGCCGCACGGACTAAACATTCATTCTGCTGGCTCTTGATATGCCTTTGCCCGGCGCAAAGTCATACAGGCATTTGCAAGTTTTAGAACAACACACTCCTTCGCATGAATTCCCAAGCCACCACCCTGTTTTCTCCCATCCGCATCGGTGCAATCGACGCCACCAACCGCATCTTCATGGCTCCGCTCACACGCTGCCGCTCCACGCCGGGCACTGATGCGCCGAACGCGATGATCGCTGAGTATTACGGGCAGCGAGCGACCGCCGGCATCATCGTCAGCGAGGCGACTCAGGTGTTGCCAACCGGTAAGGGTTACGTCGGCACGCCCGGCATTTACAGCGCCGAGCAGGAAGCGGGCTGGAAGCTTGCGACCGCAGCCGTTCACGCCAAAGGCGGAAAAATCGTTGCGCAGCTTTGGCACGTCGGCGCGATCTCGCATCCCGACTTGCAGCCCGGCCATGTGTTGCCCGTGTCAGCGTCCACCGGCTACAACCCCGGCGGCACGATTTACACGCAAAACGGCAAAGTGGATCGCGTCGCCGCGCGCGGACTCGAAACCGCTGAAGTGAAAGCTTATGTCGAGGCTTATCGTCATTCGGCAGAGGTGGCCAAACGCGCGGGCTTCGACGGTGTTGAGATTCACAGCGCCAACGGCTACCTGCTTGAGCAATTCATTCGCGATAGCTCAAACAAACGCACCGATGAATATGGCGGGGCAATCGAAAACCGCATTCGCTTCACGCTTGAAGTGGTCGATGCGGCGATCTCGGTGTGGGGCAAGGAGCGTGTCGGCATTCGCCTGTCACCTGTCACCGCCTCGAATGGCGCCATGCCCGATAGCAACACGCAGGCGACGTACGGTGCGCTAATCGAGGCGCTCGCAAAACGTGGCATTGCGTTTGTACATTTCATCGAAGGCAACACCGGCGGCGCGCGCGACTTCAAGGATTTTGATTTCGCGTGGGCCAAGAAGACGTTGTCCGCTGCCGGCGTTGCCTATGTCGGCAATAACAAATATGACCGCGCGATGGCGATTGATGCGGTTGCGCATGGTGCCGTTGATGCCGTCGCGTTCGGCGTGCCGTTTATCGCCAACCCGGACTTGCCGGAACGCTTGAAGCTTGACGTGCCGCTCAATGCAGCGAATCCGAAGACGTTCTACAGCGCGGGCCCAGAGGGCTACACCGACTATCCGACGCTTGCAACGTAGGTTGTTGCTGCGCGTGAAATGCGTTCTTGGGGAGTAAAGGGCATCTCAAAAGACTTTAGTAGCAGCACGCTGCAATACAGCTTCTGAATGAAACCGTTATCTGCATTGGGGCAATGGGTCGTTTCGCGGTAAATCGACTTTTGCACAAATCGCTTGCTGCCCCAATTGCAATAATGGATTGATGGCAATAGCGGTATATCTTGCCTGGCGCAAGCGCATATCGGAACGCGCGGTCATATCGCACAGGTTGTTCGATAATTGCTGAATAAAATCGCGCGCCAGCTCTCCCATATTGGCGTCGCAGCCAATTGCAGAGGAATCTTCATGCTTGTTTCGCGCGCATCCATCGGCGTCTTCACAGTTGCGTCCAGCCTGTCCATGATAAGTTTTGCGGCGACCTGCCCATTCGACACCGGTGGCTCCGATGCGCTAAATGATGGCGTGGTGCTCACGCGCTACGCGTTGGGCCTCACCGGCACCCCGCTCGTTGCGAGCACCCGCTACGCCAGTCTCGACCCGTTACAGGTCAAAGCCAATATCGAATGCGTCGGATGCGCGCTCGACGTCAACGGCGACGGTCAGATTGACAGTGTCGACGCCACCGTCATTGCCCGTCACCTCGCCGGTTTTCAGGGCGCTTCGCTCACAGCCGGTCTGGCGCTCGGTGTCGGCACACGAAACACCCCAGCGTCAGTGACGAGTTTTCTGGCGAATGGCTGTGCAGTGGGCGGCGCTATTAATGCGTTCGTGCAAAACGGCAACGCATTTGGCGCGCCCGCCGTGCTCGGTGTGACTGATGGTCAGCCGCTCGCCGTAACCACGGGCGTTGGCAACGGCATGCGCATCAGTGCAGCCATTGTGTCTGGCTCTTATCAGACCATCAACACCATTAACGGCTCCAGCGCCAACACGGTCAGTGCCAGCGCCTTCGGGGCCACCATCGCGGGCGGCGGCGCGATGTTTGACGGCTCGCCCAACGCCAATTTGGTCACCGCGAGCTTTGGCTCTGTGGGCGGTGGCTTGCAGAACGTGGCAGGATCGTTCGCCAGCGTGGCGGGCGGTTCTGGCAACGCAGCCTCGTCAACAGGGGCGGCTGTCGGTGGTGGCGTGTCGAACGCTGCCACTGCACGTTATTCAACGGTTTCTGGCGGCGTCGTGAATCAAGCTGTCGCTGATAACGCCAGCGTTTCCGGTGGCGCGTTCAATCAGGCTACCGCCCGGTCCAGCACCATCACGGGAGGCACCTACGGGATAGCTACTTTTTACGGACAGCAAGCTCACGCAGCAGGCGCGTTCAATGCCGCGCAAGGCTCCGCGCAAGCCAGTGAATACGTGCTTCGCACCCGAACCAGCGAAAACACCACTACCGAACTGTTTCTCGATGGCAGCTTTCAGAGCATCGTTTTCGCCGACGAACGCATTGCTGCTTTTGACGTGCAGCTAGTCGCCAAAGACGAGCGCACCAACGCGGCCATTACGGGCTTCTACACTTTTCGCTGTGTGTACGGTCATAACGTGACGCAGGGTGCGTTCATCCGCCCCTCGGGCTGTAACAAGACCCCGATCCAAACAGACGAACCATTGTGGGACGCCAATGTTAGTGTCGGTGCTTCCGGCCAATTTGCGATTAGCGTCAATGGAGTTGCCGGGCAAAATGTGCGTTGGGTCGCAACGATCCGCGCGACGGAAGTTTCCAACTAGGGGCGTCAGCCCACACTAATATAGCCACCGTCCACCGGCAGGATGCTGCCCGTGACGTAGCGAGCGGCGTCCGAGCACAGGAACATGATCGGGTCGGCGATTTCTGAGGTTTCCGCCCAGCGGTTCATCGGAATGCGGCCCATGATCTGCGCGTTGCGCTCAGGGTTTTCGCGGGCACCGCGCGAAAGTTCCGTGATCACCCAGCCGGGCGCGACCGCGTTCACGCGAATGCCGTCGGGCGCATAGGCGCAGCCCAGCGACATCACGAGGTTTTTCACACCGCCTTTCGACGCCGAATACGCGGGTTGCACCGGCCCGCCGAAAAAGCTCATCACTGAGCCGATGAAGACAATCGCGCCTTTAGACTTGGCAAGAAGCGGACGCGCCGCGGTGGACACGCGCATGCCACCGTTCAAATTGACGTCGATTACTTCGGCAAATGTTGCCGGATCGTGCTCCGCCGCGCGGCGGATGATGCCCGCCGAGTTCACCACAAAATCGAGTTGATTGAGCGAGCCGATCAGCTGCTTCACCGCCTCGTCATCGCGCACGTTCAACGCTTCAATGCGAATATTTGCGAAGTCGGGATTGACCTTCGCGGCCATTATTTCCTGCTCAGTCACGCCGCACGCGATCACGCTCGCCCCCGCGCGCTTGAAGGCAAGCGAAGCTGCCGCGCCGATGCCAGAAACGCCGCCCGTGACGAGCGCGACCTTGTTTGTGAAGTCGAAAGTTGTATTCATCGTGTCAATCTATCGTTGAAACGCGCAACGCGCGAAGCTTAAAGAGAAAGTCCGTCCGCTGCTCTGCCATTCCGTTACGGCCGAACTTACTTCAATCCCTTAAACCTAACCCGCTTGGGCCGCGCGCCTTCTTCACCGAGTCGATGCACTTTATCGGCTTCGTACTCATGGAAGTTGCCGTTGAAGAACGTCCATTGGCTGTCGCCTTCGCATGCGAGGATGTGGGTGCAAATCTTGTCGAGGAACCAGCGATCATGCGAGATGACCAGCGCGGTGCCGGCGAATTCGAGCAGCGCATCTTCCAGCGCACGCAATGTTTCGACGTCGAGATCATTGGACGGTTCGTCGAGCAAAAGCACGTTCGCGCCCTTGAGCAGCGTCTTCGCCAGATGCAAGCGCCCGCGCTCACCGCCGGACAAATTGCCGACCAGTTTTTGCTGATCCGCACCTTTAAAGTTGAAGCGGCCGATGTAGGCGCGGCTCTGCATTTCGAAGCGGCCGACTTGCAGAATATCCGCGCCGCCGGAGACGTCTTGCCAGACGGTTTTGTCGTTGGTGAGGCTTTCGCGGGATTGGTCGACGAAGGACATCTGCACGGTTTGGCCGATGACGACTTCGCCTTTGTCCGGCGTTTCGACGCCCTGAATCATTTTGAAGATCGTTGATTTACCGGCACCGTTCGGGCCGATGATGCCAACGATTGCGCCGGGTGGAATGGCGAACGACAAGTCGTCGATCAGCATGCGGTCCCCGAAGCTCTTGCTGACGTTTTTGAACTCGATGACCTGATTACCCAAACGCTCCGCCACTGGGATGAAAATCTCGTTGGTTTCGTTCCTCGTCTGATATTCGTGGCTCGACAATTCTTCAAATCGTGTGAGGCGCGCCTTGCTCTTGGCCTGACGGCCCTTCGGGTTCTGGCGAACCCATTCGAGCTCTTTCTTCAACGCTTTCTGGCGGGCAGATTCGCTCGATTCTTCTTTCTTCAGGCGGTCGCCCTTTTGCTCAAGCCACGAGCTGTAATTGCCCTTGTACGGAATGCCCTGTCCGCGATCTAGTTCGAGAATCCATTCGGCCGCGTTGTCCAGGAAGTAGCGATCATGGGTAACGGCGACCACGGTGCCCGCATAGCGCGACAAAAATTGCTCCAGCCATTCCACGCTCTCGGCGTCCAGGTGGTTGGTCGGTTCGTCAAGCAACAGCATGTCCGGCTTCGATAACAACAGGCGACAGAGCGCGACGCGGCGCTTCTCACCACCGGATAAATGACCCACTTTTGCGTCCCACGGCGGCAGACGTAGTGCGTCGGCTGCGACTTCAAGCTGAGCTTCGGTGTTGTGGCCGTCGCCCGATGCGATGATGGCTTCCAGTTCGGCCTGCTCTTTCGCGAGCGCATCGAAATCGGCATCTTCCTCACCATACGCGGCATACACCTCATCAAGCCGCGCTTGAGCTGCCTTGACGCCGCCGAGCCCTTCTTCCACCACTTCGCGAACGGTTTTATCGCCGTCAACCAGCGGCTCCTGCGGCAGATAACCGACCTTGGTGCCGGGATTCGGGCGCGCCTCGCCGGTGAAATCCTTGTCGACACCCGCCATGATTTTGAGCACGGTGGATTTGCCCGCGCCGTTCATGCCCAGAAGCCCAATCTTTGCTCCGGGGAAGAACGAAAGCGTGATGTCTTTGATGATCTGGCGTTTCGGCGGAACAATTTTGCTCACGCCGTTCATGGTGTAGATGTATTGCATATCTGGGGCAGGCCTGCGATGAAAGGTGAGGCGATTTTTTCGCCTTAACCCATAATTATCTCAGGCCAGTCCATTCAGGCGAGATGCGCGCGCCTCCGGTGGTAAGTCGCGTTTCGATTTCAGCGGGCGACATCGGGCGCTCAAACAAAAATCCCTGCCCGTAAATGACGCCTTCGGCGATCAAGAACTCCGCCTGCTCGCTGGTTTCGATGCCCTCGGCGATGACGTGAATCCCAAGGCTCTTCGCCAGCGTCGACAGCGCCCGAACTATCGCCACGTCCACCCGCCGGTGCGGCACGCCTTGTATAAAGCTGCGATCCAGTTTCACCAGATCAATGCGCAGGCGTTTGAGATAGGCAAGCGACGAATAACCCGCGCCCAGATCGTCGAGTACGACGCGTACACCGAGCGCCCGAAGCCCGTTGACGGTGGTCACGCTGGCGACGTCAGCGTCGACCAGTACGCTCTCTGTCAGTTCGACGAACAATCGCTGCGCGGGCAAGCCGTGGTTTTTTAGCTGTGTGGCGATGAAGTCGACGAAATCTACTTCGCGCAACTGATGCGCAGAAACATTGATCGTCAGTCGAAGCGGCGCGCTAAATTGCCGCGACCACTGCCCCGCCTGCGCAATCGCCTGCGTGGCGATAGCTCGCCCCACGCGTCCGATCAGCCCTTGTTCCTCTGCGGTCGCAATAAATTGTTCTGGCATCAGGAGCCCACGCGTGGGGTGCTGCCAGCGCGCCAGCGCCTCGACCCCGCGCCAGAGCCCCGCCGGCATCTCAATAATGGGCTGATAGACGGTGAACAATTCATCCCGATCCACTGCCATGCGCAGGTCGGTGGCAACCATCAACTGGTGCCGCGCCTTTTCTGCTAGTGCTGGTGCAAATCGTTCGGCGCTGCTCGCACCTTTGCTCTTTGCCGAAAACATCGCCAGATCGGCGTGCACCAAAAGCTCGTTGAAGCTCTGCGCGTCATCGGGAGATAGCGCGATACCGATGCTCGCACCGAGGTCAAAACTCATGCCCAGAATGAGCAATGGATCCACGAACGCAGAGAGCAATTGCGACGCTTTGAGCACGGCATCGCCATCGCCATGAACAGGCATCATCAGACCAAATTCATCGCCTCCCAAACGCGCCAGAATGTCCTCGGGCCTCACGACGGTTCGCAGCCGTCGCGCGACCTCCCGCAGCACCGCGTCGCCGACCCGGTGACCGTGCGCGTCATTAACCAGCTTGAAGCGATTTAAATCGATAAACAGCATCGCAAATCGTTGCGCAGCGGCAGTGCCATTGGTCAGCCGCGCCTCGCACAACTGCTCGAAATGCATGCGATTATTGAGCCCGGTTAGTGCATCAGTTTTCGCCAGGTCTTTCAGCCGTGCCTGATCATGCATGCGCTGTGTGACGTCGCGCAAGTTCATCACGATGCCGCCGACTGCGGGGTCGTCCGAGCAGTCGTTAGCGAACGTACCAATAAAGCGATACGAGCCGTCGCTGTGACGATGGCGGGCGATACTTTCACGACCAGTGTTCATGCGCTGCGTCACGTTGTAGAGCTCGGCGCGATGCTCGGCGACATCGTCCTCATGTATGCCGTCGAAAAGATTGGTGCCGGTCAATGCCTCGGGCGTCACGCCTAACAGTGGCCAGACGCCGGCGCTCGCATACAGCACGCGGCCATCGATCCCGACAATCGTGGTGGCCACGAGCGCTCGTTCGGTCAGCGCACGGAAGCGTCGCTCACTATCGCGTAAAAGCGCTTCCGTGCGTAACCGGTCAGTGATGTCCTCAACCGTGCCTTCCAGCATCACGATCTCGCCGTGCCCATTGCGCAGCACATGCGCGGTTTCCGAGACCCAGATGCGTTTGCGTGTCTTGTGCTGGTACACCTCGGAGATGAAATTGGTGACGTAGCCGTTGGTTTGCATTTGCGTGAGAAATACATCGCGGCGCCCCGGGTCAACGTACCACTGGCTCAGATCGTCGATCGCCGCCAATGCATCCACCTCGCTGTCATAGCCGTTGAGCCGGGCCAAAGCAAGGTTAGTGCGCACCTGATGACCATCAACGGTCGATCGGTATGCGCCGATCAAGAGCAGATCGAAGAGGCTGTCAGTGGCGGGATAGGTGGGCATCAATCAGCGAAGGTGCGAGCGGCTTTCAGCCTGTGCGATCAGCCCGAGCGGTTACGATGCACGATCATAACCAGTTTTCTGCACCATTAACCCGATCCGTCGTCATGCGCACCTATCGATACCACCTCGTTAATGTCTTCGTCGAATCTGATGCGGCCACCTTTGGCGGCAATCCGCTCTGTGTGTTTGAGAATGCGCGGGGCATGTCCGACTGCGAAATGCAATCGCTCGCGGCGCAGTTCAATTTGTCAGAAACGACGTTTCTTCTGCCGCGTGACAACGCGCCACCAAACGTGCGAATCTTCACGCCCGCGTTTGAGATGCCGTTTGCTGGGCATCCTACGATTGGCACGTCGTTCGTTGTCAATGCTATTGGACTGCCCGGCTGCACGGGCAATGCATTGACGCTCAACATGAAGGCGGGTGACATCCCGGTGACACTGGAAGCCGCGGGATGGACGCTCACGGCGAACGCCCACGCCAGCCGTAGCAGTGGAATTTCTCGTGCGGACACCGCAGTAATGCTGGGTATCGCGGAGGCTGATCTCGCGCAGGAAGCCCGCTATGTGGACAATGGCAGCGAGCAACTGGTGATCCCGGTTGCCTCGGTCGAAGCGCTCGCACGCGTCAAACCGAGCGCTCAGTTGTTGTCAAAGTTTGTCCGCAACAAGCTGGAGCGTTATCTCGCCTATGTCGTCGCCCGTGTCTCTAAGGATCGCTTTCAGGTGCGCTTTTTCTTCCCGAAAGACGGCGACATGATGGCGGAGGATCCGGGAACGGGCTCCGCCTGCGCGTGTCTGGGTGGCTATCTGCTTGATTCGGGCGAACCCACGCCGTCGCAGTTCACAGTGACGCAGGGCGAGTTCATTAACCGCCTGAATGTGCTGCAGCTCTCATTGACGGCGGACAAGCGGGTTCGTGTTGGCGGGCGCGTGGTGGCGCTTGGCAGCGGAGAGATTCGTCTGCCGTGACGGCCCTTGCTCGTCTCAAGCGTTGTCACCATTCAGAAAGGCAGCTGTAACCAGTTTTTGCGTAGTACACGCCGATCTCTGCTCCGAGGCCTGCAAAAGGTATGTCGATCACCGTGATGGATTGATAGTCCGTATCAACCAGTGTGGACGACCAAACGCCTTTGGCAACGCCATATAGTTCGGCTTCAACGCCTGGTTTGAGGGCGATATCTTTCAGCACTTTCAGGCGTGCGGCGTCGTCCAGTCGTTCCAGCATCAGGCTTGCCGTCTTCAGTAGCGGACCCAGCTTGCCAGCACCCTTGACCAGGTCAGCAAATTTGCCGCCAAAGCTCAGTGCCCAGTCGAGGCCGTCGGCGGTGTATGAGCTGAACTCCGTGGCTCTGGTAAAGCCAGTAGCAAATACGACGGCGAAACCGACAGCACCACCTACCGATATTCCAGCTCGCGCGCCAAGTGCGCCGATGCCACAGCCGTGGCCGCGACTCGCACAGTTAAATAGCGCTGCAACTTGTCCTTCACCGCCCACCGCCAAGCCGCCGCCACCCTTGAGCATCAGTCCGACCCACGAATGTGGCACCGGTTTATCCGATGGCCGCCAGAAACCCGTTCGTGGTAATTGCCCGGATGGGCTCGCGCCGTAAGCAGTGCCGCCACCAAGGCCTCCGGCAAGGCCAAGATAGACGAAGCGCGATCCGTCGGGATTGAACAGCTCGATAGAGATGCCGGGCGTTTCCTTGTAAATGCCGAAGCCCGTGAATCCTGGCAAGTTCGCCTTCGCACTCGGAGACATCGCGGCTACGTTTTTCGCCCACCATTGCGGCGAAGTGAATAGGTCACCCGGCCGAAACACGGAATACTGCTTGGTTTGAAGCTCGACCTGCGTCGACATACTTTGAATACTGACGTCAACATAACGCGACATGATGAACCCCTCGATTCAGAGTTGGCCGGGCGCGATGATGTTGAGCGCGGTTCTCATGTTGCTGCGCACAATCAATTCGCTTCTCTAGCCTGGAGCTCATTATTGGCCAAAGCCGGTACTTATGATCGGCGCAAACGGCTTCGGGGGGTTACGACAGGTTACGTGACGTATCTGTTGGTCAACAACTGAGCGGCGTTTTGCAGTCCGATCACGGCATCGAAATGTTGAAGGGCTGAAGGAGTCCAGGGTTGTAAGGTTCGCTTATTGACTACGACAAACCGCAACCCAATGGCCGGATTTCAACTATGCCCCGTCGTTTTCAACTACTCACGTTAGCGCTGTTCGGCGCGGTTTCGTCTGTCAGCGCAGCCAACGACGCGTGCAAAACCGTAAGCAAACTGACCGTGCCGACCGTGATTGAGCTCTACACCTCGGAAGGGTGCAATTCCTGCCCGCCAGCCGATCAATGGTTGTCACAAACCGTCGCGCAGATGCGTGGCGTAAAAGACAACAACGTGATTGCGCTTGCATTCCATGTTGACTATTGGGACTACATCGGCTGGAAAGACATATTCGCGCAGCCGTCGTTTTCGCAGCGACAATCTGCACTCGCCCGGAGCGGTGGCGCGTCGGGCGTTTATACCCCGCAGGTGTTTGTAAACGGGAAGGATGACCGTAGCTGGATGCGCGGCGGCAGTCAGCCTTCGGCGGCGCCAGCGCCCGTGAAGTTCACGCTGACATCGCAGTGGCGCGACGATAAAGTCGTCGTGAGTGGCAAGCTGTCGGAGGCAAACGCGGCAGTTCGCTTGCGGTATGCGGTCACCGAAAACAGTCTGGTCAGCACGGTCAAAGCCGGCGAAAACAGAGGCGAAACGCTGCACCACGACGCCGTCGTGCGCGCTCACGGCACGCTAACCGCCGACAGCGCTGGTGCATTCAACGCAACTGTTCGCGTGCCCGCTGAAATGCGCCGTAATTCGAGTTTGTTGCACGTCATCGCCGAAGACGCACGCGGAAATCCGGTTGCTGCGGCGACTTTGGCTTGCGTTTTGTAGGCATCAGCTTTTCACTGAAAGTACGACTACACGTGGGCTAAAGGCAAAATAGCGCTAAAGTCGAAAATTTGCCTAATGGCCGTTTAGCCCATACGCATAGGGCATTCCAGCGAAAAGCTGCTTTCGTAGGGTGTGCATCAAAATGCGCACCGTCGTCGCGTCTATCCTCATTGATTTTTCGAGCCAACGGTGCGCACGCTGGTACGCATCCGACAGGGCACGTGCTTTACGCACGCCAGCGATTGCGCAATAGTCCAGACTGTATTACAGTAGTAGTACAGTAGACAAACGCAAATCCATCACACAAACGTGTTCCGCTTCGATCTTTCACCTTCATCACCGACGCCGATCTATCGCCAGATTGTTGATCAGGTGGCGCGTGCGGTGGCTTCTGGCAGCTTGCAGGCGGGCGACGAATTGCCGTCCGTTCGTGCTGTCGCGCAGCAGCATGTGGTGAACCCTATGACGGTGTCGAAGGCGTATGCGCTGCTCGAACAGCAGGGCACCATCGAGCGACGCCGCGGGCTCGGCATGATCGTTCGCGCGGGCGAGGCGTCGGCGCTCGACGAGCGACTTGCCTTACTGCAACCCGCACTGGATCACGCAGCAGCGGTGAGCCGTCAGCTTGCTATCACGCCGAAGCAGGCGATGGCCGCTCTGAAACTTACCCTCGAACTCCCAAACAAGGTGAATCTCGATGAATGAGCCTAACGCCACGACGGCCACCACAGCCGCGATCAACGTCGATCATTTGAGTCTTTCCTACGGTGGCGTCACCGTGGTGAACGACGTGAGTTTTTCGGTCGCACCGGGCTCGGTGCTCGGCATCCTCGGCCGCAACGGTGCGGGCAAAACATCGCTGCTGCAATGCATGCTCGGACTCACGGTGGCGCAGACGGGAACAGCGGATTTACTGGGCTGCCCGAGCCTTGCGCTGACCGACGACGTGAAGGCGCGATTGGGCTACGTCGCGCAGTCGCCGGAGCTGTTCGACTGGCTACGCGTTCGCGAACAGATTTCGCTGATCGGCGGGCTCTACCCCGGCTGGTCGGAGGCGCGCGCGCAGGCGCTGTGCCGACGATTCGACCTGCCGGACGACATGCGTGTGAGGAAACTCTCGCCCGGCGAAAAGCAGCGTCTCGCGATCGTGCTGGCGCTCGCCCATCGGCCGGAACTGCTAGTGTTTGACGAACCCGTAGCGAGCCTCGATCCGGTCGGGCGGCGCGATTTTTTGCGCTCATTGTTTGAGCAGGAATCGTTAAACGGCGAAGCCGTGACCGTCGTGATTTCAAGTCATCTGCTGGAAGACCTTGAGCGCGTCGCAACGCATTTGTTGTTCTTAAATCACGGACGCATTCAGCTCATGGGCGCACGCGACGAATTGTCGGAACAGGTGCGGCTGTTCGTGACGAAACATGGGCTGGCCGCGCAACCCGGTTTGCTGCACAGTAAAAAACTGGACGATCACACCTGGCAGCACGTGCTTGACTTGCGCCAGTTTCCAGCGGATGCCCTGCCGCCCGGCACGCACGTTGACGAAGACATGCATGCGCTCGGCCTCGCCGACCTTTTTGTGGCGCTCAACTCATGAAAGCCGCCACCTTCAAGCAGCGCGAACAGATGCTCTTGCGTCTGGCGGAGGGTTTGTTTGGTGGCTGGATGACGCTCTTGATGGGCGTTGGCGCGATTGTGTGTGGATATGTTGCGCTGGCTTACGCGCTGTTTGTCGGGGCGTGGTCAGGCCACAGTGGGTTCAATACTTTTGCTAGCGTGAGCGGAATGTTTCCAGCTGCTGCGTTTATTAGCGGCGCATTGATGTTGGTCGTAGCGCGCAACGCAGCGCACACGCATCCATTACTCAGGCTCGCGCCCAATGCTCAAAGCGTATTGCAGGCACTCATGGCCCGCAGTGCCGTGATGATGGTGATCGCATCGGTGCCCGCCATCGTACTGCGCGCGCATTGGATCACTATGCAGCATGCGAATCAGACCACGCAATTCTCGTTGCACGATATTTCCGGCCAGACGTATTTGAAAGTGGCGCTCTACTTAGTCGCGGTGGCGATTGCTGTGTTCATCACGTTTGGCCCGCTGCGCACGGCGGTGCGCTTTGCGGGACTGCCAGTCATGTACGGCGTAATGCCGTTCTCTTCAACCGGATTTTCGTGGCTACCGTTCTATCTTTGCGCAGGGATCGTGAGCTTGAAATGGTTGACGCAATTTATTGCGAAACGTCATTCGTTGCCATCGCGTCCGCTCAATGATGATCGGACTTCGGGCAAATGGCAAGAGGCGTGGCGATCAACGGGCGAGCTTTGGCAGCGCTGGGAGGCGCGGCAATTGCGGCGCGCGGCGCGTGCGCATGACACCGACGACGGCACTGTCAAACGAGTGTCGGCCCTGCTCGCGCCGCGTCAATACAACGGATTCCAGAGCGCGGCGGCGCTGCTTGGGGCGATCACTATCGCGCTTATGCCTGGTTCGGTGCTTGGGGTCGCCACGGCCTGGCCGTTCACGTTTCTGATTTCGATTGTGTTTTTGTCGACACCGCCGATGCTGCTGTCGCGCATCTGGCTGTTGCCGCTCGGTGCGGCGCGCGAGCGCATGGGGCACATTCTCGCCGCCGTGTGGATGCGATCAGTGCGTACGCGGCTCATGATTTGCGTGATGCTGGCGATTTGCATGAAAGGTTTATTGTGGAGTTTCGGTTGGTGGGATCACGGTAATTCGATGTTTGACGAAAGCAACAGCGTGCGATTTTTATGGGGCCCGCTCGCGCAAGTGCTGGCGCTGCACGGCGTGATCATGAGCGCGTGCTTGCTGGTGACAGCGTCGCCGCGCGCTTTGCAATGGGCCACGCCGTCCAGCGTGGCATCATTTGTAAACGCCGCGATGCTCTGTGCCCTGGCCTTTGCGCTGAAATGGGTGATCAACGAAACGATGCCATCTACGGTCGGGCACGATGCTGCGCTCGGCGTGTTTGTCGCGGTGAACGGACTCATGTTGCCGCTCATCGCGTGGCTCTTCCACATCGCGCTGCGTCGAACGTGGAAAACGGCGAATCTGGCCGCGATTTCGGCCGCGATGCAAGCGCAGGAAGAGCGCCAACGGCGAGCGTTCGTTGTTCAACCCGACCGGCTATATGCGGTGCAGTATCCGGACGGTTCGATCAGGCATGAGCGGTTATGACGTCGCTGAAAAACTCAAATCCGCGAAGCAGCATTATTGACGTAGGCCCCGTTGGTAAAGGATTAGCGCCGGTTTTTTGCGATTGTCGACAAGTAGATAAATGTGCGGCTCGCCCTTATAAAAAGGGGGCATTCACACAAATGCTGATCAAGGCTGACTAGAGGTGTCCTAAAGCTGGTCAATCACTGCCAGGTGCCGCGCCTTTTGAACTTCGTGCAGCCAGCTACCGCGAATGCTCATGGCGGCGAGTGATTTCAGCTCGTCGTTGCTGAGATCAAGCGCTTTCGCTGTGGCGCGATAGTTTTCGCCGATGTAGCCTCCGAAATAAGCCGGATCGTCGCTGTTGATGGTGACAACCACGCCTGCTTTCATGAGCTTTTTGAGCGGGTGCGCTTCGAGCGAAGGCACAGCGCAGAGCTTGACGTTGGACAACGGGCAGACGGTGAGCGGAATCTGTGCGCGGGCTAAACGCGAGACCAGCGCTTCGTCCTCAATCGCGCGAATGCCGTGGTCGATGCGGGAGACTTTCAGGATGTCAAGCGCTTCGTAGATGTACTCGGGCGGGCCTTCCTCACCGGCGTGTGCGACGACCGGCAAACCGCGCGAACGAATCTCGGCGAACACGCGCGCAAATTTGGAGGGTGGAAAACCGACCTCGCTCGAATCGAGCCCGAAGCCATGAAAATTTTCCATGTAGGGCTCAAGCTCGGCGAGCGTATCAATCGCGTCCTGCTCGCTCAGATGCCGCAAAAAATTCGGGATTAATCGCCAGGTAATGCCAAGTTCCGCTTCGCCATCATGCAGCGCCTGCACGATACCTTCGACCACGATTTCGAGATCAATGCCCCGTGCGGTGTGCGTTTGTGGATCGAAGAAAATTTCAACATGAACGACGTTGTCCGCTTTCGCGCGCTGCAAATACGCCCAGGTTAGATCATAAAAATCGTCCTGATCGCGCAGCACATTGGCTCCGGCGTAATAGAGATCGAGAAACTCTTGCAGGTTCGCAAAATCGTAGGCCGCGCGCAGCTCGGCCACGCTCGAATGCGCCAGCGCAACACCGTGCTTCTTCGCTTTCGCAAACATCATCTCGGGCTCAAGCGAACCTTCGATGTGCAGATGCAATTCGGCTTTGGGAAGACGCGCGATGAAACTATCAGTCGAGGCGCGGTCTTTTTGCAGTAGGTCGGAGAATGAGCTCATGCACGGAAGTTTATTCCGCTCATGGCGTTTGCGCTACCCGCGCGGCGAGCGGTCACAGGTCGAAGTTCGCTTCCGGACAAGCTCGCGATCCGCCAAGTCATCACCGTGACGCAGGCGATTGAAGACCGGGTTTTGATTGACCAAGTATCGTTGAGTCTCGTCGCGGCTACGCGGCGTCAGAGGTTTGCAAGCAAGTTCAGGCAAACTACGGCCTATAAGCAATGCAAACGCCCGCGCGGCCACCAAAAAAGTGGTGCCGCCGATGTCGAATCCATCACTATTCCCGGAGACCCCGATGACAAAATCGCAGCCGACCATCATTTACACCCTGACCGATGAGGCCCCGCTGCTGGCGACTCACGCCTTTTTGCCCATCATTCGTGCCTTCACGGGACCTGCGGGCATCAACGTCACAACCAGTGACATTTCGGTGGCAGCGCGCGTGCTGGGCGAATTTCCCGAGTTTCTGACTGAGGCGCAGCGCGTGCCTGACAATCTCGCCGAGCTGGGCAAACTGACGTTGTTGCCGACGACCAATATCATCAAGCTGCCGAACATCAGCGCCTCGGTGTCGCAGCTGATGACGTGCATCAAAGAGCTTCAGGCCAAAGGCTACCCAATTCCCGATTACCCGGAAGATCCGAAGACCGACGAAGAAAAGTCGATTCGTGCCCGCTATTCCAAATGCACTGGCAGCGCCGTGAACCCGGTGCTGCGCGAAGGCAACTCGGATCGCCGTGCACCGCTGGCGGTCAAAAATTACGCGCGCAAGAATCCGCACAGCATGGCCGAATGGAGCCAGGCCTCGCGCTCGCACGTCTCGCACATGCATCACGGCGACTTCTATCACGGCGAAAAATCGATCACGCTCGACAAAGCGCGCGACGTCAAGATGGAACTCATCACCAAGAGCGGCAAGACCATCGTATTGAAGCCCAAAGTCGCGCTGCTCGACCGCGAAATCATCGACAGCATGTTTATGAGCAAGAAGGCGCTTCTCGACTTCTACGAGAAAGAGATTGAGGATGCGCACAAAACCGGCGTGATGTTCTCGCTGCATGTGAAAGCAACGATGATGAAGGTGTCGCACCCCATCGTATTCGGCCACTGTGTGCGTATCTTCTACAAGGATGCCTTCGAGAAACACGGCAAACTGTTCGAAGAGTTGGGCGTCAATGTCAACAACGGGATGGTCAATCTCTACGACAAAATCACTACGTTGCCACAAAGTAAACAGGACGAGATCAAGCGCGACCTGCACGCCTGTCATGAAGGTCGCCCCGAGCTGGCGATGGTCGATTCCGCGAAAGGCATCACCAATTTCCATTTGCCGAACGACGTGATCGTTGACGCATCGATGCCAGCGATGATTCGTAACGGTGGCAAGATGTGGGGTGCCGATGGACGCCTCAAAGACGTCAAGGCCGTGATGCCGGAGAGCACCTTCGCTCGCATCTATCAGGAGATCATCAATTTCTGCAAATGGCACGGCGCATTCGACCCGCGAACGATGGGCACAGTGCCGAACGTCGGTCTGATGGCCCAGCAGGCTGAAGAATATGGCTCGCATGACAAAACGTTCGAAATCAGCGAGGATGGTGTCGCCAACATCACCGATCTGGCCACCGGCGAAGTGCTGCTGAGCGAGAACGTCGAGGCAGGCGACATCTGGCGCATGTGTCAGGTCAAGGACGCCGCAATTCGCGACTGGGTCAAGCTCGCCGTCAACCGCACGCGCAATTCCGGCATGCCCGTGGTGTTCTGGCTCGACTCTTATCGTCCGCACGAAGCCCAGCTGATCACCAAGGTGAAGATGTACCTGCATGAGCACAACACGGCGGGTCTTGACATCCAGATCATGAGTCAGGTGCGCGCCATGCGCTACACGCTGGAGCGCGTGATTCGTGGACTGGACACCATCAGCGCCACCGGGAACATCCTGCGTGACTACTTGACGGATTTGTTTCCGATCATGGAACTCGGCACCAGCGCCAAGATGCTCTCCATCGTGCCTTTGATGGCCGGTGGCGGCATGTACGAGACCGGCGCGGGCGGCTCAGCGCCAAAGCACGTTCAGCAGCTCGTTGAAGAAAACCACTTGCGTTGGGATTCACTCGGTGAGTTCCTGGCGCTGGCTGTTTCGCTCGAAGATCTTGGTATCAAGACTGGAAATGACCACGCAAAGATCCTCGCCAAAACGCTGGATGCGGCCACCGGAAAATTGCTCGATAACAACAAGAATCCGTCGCCGAAGACCGGACAGCTCGACAATCGTGGCAGCCAGTTCTATCTGGCGATGTACTGGGCGCAAGAACTGGCAGCGCAAACGGAGGACACCGCGTTGGCTACGCGTTTTGCATCGCTGGCAAAGGCACTGACGGATAACGAGAAAAAGATCGTCGCTGAGCTTGCGGCAGTACAAGGCAAACCGGTTGATATCGGCGGCTATTACAAAGCAGACGACGCCAAGGTTGATGCAGTGATGCGGCCCAGCCAGACGCTCAACGCGGTGCTGGCTGCGGCGGCGTAGTCGCGTAGTCGCACAGTCACACGTGCGACCGCGTCGCTAGCGCTTAGCTAACGACGCAGCGACTGAAAGCGTCCCGATCTGGGACGCTTTTGTCAGTAGCCGACTAAATTGCGCACTTGTTGGATTTTTGCGCTGCTTTCACCATCTTCAGATCCGCACGAATTTCTGCTAGTTGAGCGTCGGCGTTACCGTGGTCAGCCGAGGTCCACCAGGGCCATCCCGTCAGCAAAAAGCCGACCGTGTTTTTGATTGCGGCTTCGCTGCTCTTTTTCTTCTTTCCGTCCGCGACGGCCAGGTCTGCCTTGGCTAGCGCGTCGCTTTCCTTGCCCAGATCGGCACAGGACTGCTTCTGGAAGTAGGCGAAATCCACGGCGAATGTTGGTGCGGCTGACAAGGTGGACAGCGCTGCGCTGATGACGACTGCTGACAAACGAAGTTTCATTGAAATTTCCTCAGGTGGGTTGAAAAAAACGGTGATGCCAGTCTATGAGTCGCACCGTACCCCTGTCCTTAAATATTCTTAAATCTGCGCGATGAGGCGACAAAAGAAACAGCTGGCAGATGTCGCCGACAAGAAGTATTGGCGTGCAATTCTTTATGGCTTTTTGCTACAGCGCCGATTGTATAGGGGATGAACGCGGAAAATGTCGATAATCGACTTTTGCCTAAACCAGCGTTTAGCCCCTATTAAACTTGGGCCGTACGGTAAAGCTGTTAACCATTTTTTTGACACGACCACTCCGCTCTGACGCGATCGAACGGACTCGGTCTGTCGTTGTTGCCCGTGGCGATTCAAAAACCGCGCTGCCAGTGGATACGGGTGGAAGTCAACAACGATTCCGGGGCAAATACGCTGTTGACACGGTCCGTGGTGCAAATCGCTGGAAGCGACGATTGGCGACTAGGTGCCCTTATGAGTTCGCGCGAAGGAAGTGTCGTGTTCAGCCTTTGACGACGCGATGATCGCGCGAATGTAAATCCAGACATAGCGCAAAAAAAAGGCCGCTGTTGCGGCCCTTTTCTATTTGTGCCCCGAGTTCGCATAGATCGAACTGGGCGCTCCCCACGGCGTTACTGCGGTGGGTTTTGAATGTTGGATGCCTGCTTGCCCTTTGGGCCCGGAACCACTTCGAAGGCTACTTTCTGGCCTTCTTTCAACGAACGGAAGCCGTCCATCTGAATCGCGGAGAAATGCGCGAACACGTCATCGGTGCCGTCATCCGGCTTAATAAAGCCAAACCCTTTGGCGTCGTTAAACCATTTCACTGTGCCTGTTGTCATAAAAATACTCCCTACTGCATAAAGCTTGTTTTGGTTGGTGACACACACATACGGCATCGGAAAGGAACCCCCCAGTCCGACGCCAGAGCGCCTGCCATTTACGTTGTACATTTATACAACCCTCTTCGTCAAGCGGATAATCGCGAAACGACCGAAAGTTGACGGATGTACGAGGTTTTACTGCTACCAACCCGCGAGTGCGAAACCGGATTGGCATGCCGTATGCTCTTGAAATCCCGATTTCGCAACCGATATTCGTGGTTAGTAAGAAACAAACTCAGCATGGCAGTCCACTCTCCCCGCTCTAACCCAAACGAAGGTTCGGTTCTCGAAGCCGAGCGCGTCAGCACCAAGCCGCCTCCGATGTATCGGGTGCTACTGCTGAACGACGATTACACGCCGATGGATTTTGTGGTCGGCGTGCTGCAGCAGGTGTTCATGTTGACGCGTGAACAGGCCACGCAAGTGATGCTGCAGGTGCATCGCACAGGCGTTGGCACCTGTGGTGTCTTCACCAAAGAAGTGGCGGATACGAAGGTCTCGCAAGTCGCAGAACTCGCAGAGTCCCACCAGCATCCGCTTCAGTGTACGATGGAGCCTAACTAGTGTTTTCGTTGGTGACGGTAACGTCAAAAACATACAACGCGCAGTTAGGCGAATCCACCAACGCTGCTATCGCGCAGCCGTGGATACGACAGTTACAAGTCGACGATTCGTCGACAGCAAGGCAATTCAAATGATCGCGCAAGAGTTAGAAGTCAGTTTGCACATGGCATTTGTCGAAGCCCGGCAAAAGCGCCATGAATTCATCACCGTTGAGCACTTGCTGCTCGCCATGCTCGACAACCCGAGCGCGGCCGAAGTGATGCGCGCGTGTGCCGTTGATCTCGACGAGTTGCGCACCGCGCTCGCCAATTTCATCAACGAACATACGCCGCGCTTGCCGCAAAACAGCGAGAGCGACACGACGCCGACGCAGGGTTTCCAGCGCGTGATTCAACGCGCGATTTTGCACGTGCAATCGTCGGGCAAAAAAGAAGTGACTGGTGCCAACGTGCTCGTCGCGATTTTTGGCGAGAAGGATTCACACGCGGTTTATTTCCTGAATCAGCGCGGCGTCACGCGTCTCGACGTTGTGAACTACATCAGCCACGGCATCAGCAAAGTCCCGAAAGACAAGAACGAAAAAGCAGAAGCCGGTGAAGGCGAAACCGCGAAGGAAGAGGCCCCGCAAGGCGCGCTCGAAAACTTTACGGTCAACCTGAATGCCCAAGCCAAAGCGGGCAAGATCGATCCGATGATCGGTCGGGCGAACGAGCTTGAGCGTCTCGTGCAAATCCTCTGCCGTCGTCGCAAAAATAATCCGCTGCTCGTGGGTGAGGCTGGCGTGGGCAAAACTGCCATCGCTGAAGGTCTCGCCAAACGTATCGTCGATAAAGAAGTGCCGGACGTGCTCGCCGATTGCGTGGTGTACTCGCTTGATATGGGCGCGTTGCTCGCTGGCACTAAATATCGCGGTGATTTTGAAGCGCGGTTGAAGGCGGTGCTCAAGCAGCTTTCCGAAAAAGCCAACGGCATTCTGTTCATCGACGAAATTCACACCATCATTGGTGCAGGCGCCGCCAGTGGCGGCACGCTTGACGCTTCGAATCTGCTCAAGCCTGCATTGTCAAATGGCGGCTTGAAGTGTATTGGAGCGACGACTTACGCCGAGTTCCGTCAGGTGTTCGAGAAGGACAATGCGCTCGCGCGCCGCTTCCAGAAAATCGATGTCGTTGAGCCTTCCATTAGCGAGACCGTTGAGATTCTGCGTGGACTGAAACCCAAATACGAAGCGCATCACAACGTCAAATATTCGCCCGCTGCGATTACCGCTGCTGCTGAATTGTCTGCGCGTCACATCAACGATCGTCATCTGCCCGACAAGGCCATTGACGTGATTGATGAGGCCGGTGCCGCACAAAAAATTCTGCCGAAATCGAAGCAGAAGAAAACCATCGGCAAGAGCGAGATTGAAGACATCGTCGCCAAGATTGCTCGCATTCCCGCGAAGACGGTTTCCACCGATGATCGCAATAGTTTGCGCACATTGGATCGCGATTTGAAGAACGTGGTTTATGGGCAGGACAAGGCAATCGAAGCGCTGACATCCGCCATCAAAATGGCGCGTAGTGGCCTCGGCAATCCACGCAAACCGATTGGCTCGTTCCTGTTCTCTGGCCCGACAGGCGTGGGAAAAACCGAAGTCGCGCGGCAGCTTGCGTTTAGCCTCGGCGTAGAGCTTTTGCGCTTTGACATGAGCGAGTACATGGAGCGACACGCGGTGAGCCGTCTGATCGGCGCGCCACCGGGTTATGTGGGCTATGACCAGGGCGGACAGTTGACCGAAGGCGTGACAAAAAATCCGTACTGCGTGCTCCTGCTCGACGAAATCGAAAAAGCGCACCCAGACATCTACAACGTGTTGTTGCAGGTGATGGATCACGGCACGCTGACCGACAACAACGGTCGCAAAGCGGACTTCCGCAATGTGATCATCGTGATGACCACGAACGCGGGGGCGGAGACGCTGACCAAAAACGTCATTGGCTTCAACAACAGCAAAGAAGTCGGCGACGAGATGGAGGCCATCAAGCGCATGTTCACGCCCGAGTTCAGAAATCGCCTCGACGCGACGATCAGCTTCGGCGCGCTCACGCACGAGGTCATCCTGAAAGTGGTCGACAAGTTCCTCCTTGAACTCGAAGGTCAACTGCACGAGAAAAAGGTTGATCCCGAATTCTCGCAAGCGCTGCGTGATTACCTCGCCAAAAAAGGCTTCGACCCGCACATGGGCGCGCGCCCAATGGCCCGCCTCATTCAGGACACGATTCGTCGTGCCTTGGCCGACGAATTGTTGTTCGGCAAGTTGGTCGGCGGCGGCAAGGTGATGATCGACATTGATGTCGACGCGAAAGGGGATGGCAAAGTGAAGCTTACATTCCCGGAAAACGACGTGCCAAAAGAGGCAGCGGAAGAGGCGACGGTTTAGTTCGAACCGCGTCGATCACGCAAAACGGCAGCTTCGGCTGCCGTTTTTGTATCAGCTTTTTTGGTGAAATGGTTGCTGCGTGCGGGCTGATCGTCGATTTATCGTAATACGTGAGCGCAAATTGCCAACGTCACTTGCAGCCCAATTGCGATGGCGGTGTGTATCGCCCGCCGAACGCAGCGGCATATTGTGATATTGACCTTAGCCCAATACTTGCGCGGATTGCGTCGAGTTTGGCTTCGTTCTCCTCGACCAACGGTCGCCACGCAAAGCCTCCTCCGGGCCGGTAGCAAACTTGCGAACCATAGACCTGTGGTCGCCCATTGCGCACATTGATGCGATCCTCAAGTGTTGCCAGATGAGTTGGATCGGCCTCCTTGGCGACGACCGCCGCCTTGAGCGACGGTAGATACGTTTCCTGAACCGGTAGCGGCGAGTGTTGCACGATCAGAAATGCGGCGAGGGCAGCTTTCTCGCCGAACGCAGATTTCGTAGGCCAGACAAATTTGCAAACGATCGTGTCAAGCAGCGCAAGATTTTCTCTATCGACTGTAAGCCGTTCTTTGATCCGCTTGTCTTTCTCCTCAGGCGATAACGGATTCATCGCTGACGAATCACCGACCCCGCCCAGATTTTTGCGAACCAACTGATCTCGTACCACCGCCGCTTCGAGTTGCGTGCGCGCTTCAGCAATCGTTCCTGCGAAAGCGGATGCGACGTCGCAGCGCTGCGCGAACGCAGCCGTTGACGCGAACAACAAGCCGACCAAAGCAAGCATTTGGCTGATGCGTGTCATCCTAATCGCTTGATCAAACTTGAAGTATCCAGCCGGTTGCCTCCCGCCTGTTGCACGTCCGCGTAGAACTGATCGACGAGCGCTGTGACAGGCAGCCTCGCGCCATTGCGTTTGGCCTCATCAAGGCAGATGCCCAAATCCTTGCGCATCCAGTCGACTGCAAAACCAAAGTCGAATTTGCCCTCGACCATTGTGCTGCCGCGATTTTCCATTTGCCAGCTTTGCGCTGCGCCTTTGCTGATGACATCGAGCACGAGCTTGGCGTCGATGCCCGCTTTTTGCGCGAACGCGAGGCCTTCAGCGAGTGCTTGCACAAGGCCCGCGATGCAGATCTGGTTCACCATTTTTGTGAGTTGCCCCGCGCCGCTTGGCCCCATCAGTGTGACGGCTTTCGCGTAAAGCGCGAGCACGTGTTTCACCGAGTCGAACGCAGCCTGATCGCCGCCGCACATGATGGTGAGCTTGCCGTTCTCAGCGCCTGCCTGACCGCCGGAGACGGGTGCGTCGATGAAGTGTTTGCCGAGCTTTTTGGCTTCAGCATCGACCTCACGTGCGACATCGGCTGAAGCCGTGGTGTGGTCGACCAGCACTGCGTTAGCGCCCAAACCCGCGAGCGCGCCGTCGGTGCCGTAGATCACCGAGCGCACGTCGTTATCGTTGCCGACGCACATCAAGACGATGTCTGCATCATGTGCTGCTTCACGCGGAGTCGCTGCCGAGGCTCCTCCAAAGGCCGCAACCCACATCGCTGATTTCTCGGCGTTGCGGTTGTAAACGGTGACGCTATGGCCACCTTTTTGCAGGTGACCGGCCATTGGAAAGCCCATTACGCCAAGGCCCAAGAATGCTAATTTCATTGTGTATTTCCAGTTACAGTCTTATCGAATAACAGTTTCATCACGCAGATTGCGAGTGAGAGTCCGAACGTGATTGCGTTCGCGGTCATGATCGACATTGAGCCGACATTGATGCCGTACAGCAACCATAGAAATGTACCCACCGTGAACACCGCGACCATGCCCCACGACAGGTCGCGCGCCGAGCGTGTCTGCCAGATTTTCCAGACTTGCGGGATGAAGGACGCGGTGGTGAGGGTGCCGGCCATCAGGCCCAGGGTTTCAGCGTTCAAGCGAGTCTTGCCTTCGCCAACTTGATCTCTTCACGAACACGCTCAGGCGCGGTGCCGCCCACATGCTTGCGCGCCGCGACCGAGCCTTCGAGCGTGAGCGAAGCGAACACGTCCTCAGTAATCACCGACGAGAACGCTTGCAATTCCACGAGCGACAACTCCGCGAGATCAACGCCTTTAACTTCGGCCGCCTTCACCGCACGCGCGACACATTCATGCGAATCACGGAACGGCACGCCTTTGCGCACAAGGTAGTCCGCGAGATCGGTTGCCGTAGCAAATCCCTCGCTCGCCGCAGCACGCATGCGATCCGCTTTGACGCGAATGCCGCCGATCATGTCGGCGTAAATAATCAGCGTTTGCGTGATCGTTTCTACGGTATCGAACAGCGGCTCTTTGTCTTCCTGATTGTCCTTGTTGTAGGTCAGCGGCTGGCCTTTCATGAGCGTCGTCAGCGCCACGAGATGCCCCTGAACGCGCGCCATTTTTCCACGCACAAGCTCCGCCACATCTGGGTTTTTCTTCTGCGGCATGATCGAACTGCCCGTGCAGAAACGATCCGCAATATCAATGAAACCAAAGCGCGGGCTCATCCACAAAATCAGCTCTTCGCTAATGCGCGAAAGGTGCATCATTGTGATCGTGCATGCGTTCAAAAACTCAATCGCAAAATCACGATCACTCACGGCGTCCAGCGAGTTGCGACACACAGCGTCAAAGCCCAGCGCCTTCGCTGTCATCTCGCGATCAATCGGAAACGTCGTGCCCGCGAGCGCGGCCGCTCCGAGCGGCGAGCGGTTTACACGCTTTCGGCAATCGAGAATCCGCTCATGGTCACGTGCAAACATTTCTACATAAGCCATCAAATGATGACCTAGCGTCACCGGCATTGCCACCTGCAAATGCGTGAAACCTGGAAGAATCGTGTCGGTGTGAAACTCCGCAAACTTGACAAACGCGAGCTGTAATTTCACCAGCAGATGCGCGATCTGATCGCATGCCGCGCGGGTGTACAGGCGCACATCGGTCGCCACCTGATCATTGCGCGAACGGCCCGTGTGCAGGCGCTTTCCGGCATCGCCAACGAGTTTCGTCAGACGCATTTCAACGTTGAAATGAACGTCTTCCAGATCGAGCGACCATTCAAATTTTCCCGATGCGATTTCGTCCTTGATCGTTGCCATGCCGCGCTCGATGTCGGCGAGATCCTGCGCCGTGATCACACCGACGGCGGCGAGCATGCGCGCATGCGCGAGCGAACCGGCAATGTCAAATTCGGCGAGCCGATAGTCAAACGGAATCGACGCCGTGTAGCGCTTGACGATTTCGGCAACGGGCTCATCGAAGCGACCGGACCAGCCAGAGGAGGTTGAAGCGGAGGAAGGGTTGACGGCGACTGATGGGGATGCTTGCATGTTCGGGTGGTCTGGAATAGGCTCGAAAGTCGCGAAGACGTAGAGCCATAAGCAGGCGCGAATAAGTCGCCGAGGACGATTACATTCACACCATGAAGACGCAAATTTTAGCCCGCAAGGAGCGTGACGCGCGGGAGGCGGTGTTTCCCGACCTTAGGAACGTCGGCATTCTCGCGCGCGCGCTCATCCTGTATATGGCGATGGTGCTCGCCTATGCGCTCGCGATCACCGCGCAGCCGTATGACCTGATCATCAATATTGCTGTCGTGCTGGCGGCTGGCTTGCCAGTGGCAGCGCTGGTCGGCGCTGCGTGGGCCTTATTGACCCCGTGGCTGCGTCGGCTCGCCTATTGGCAAGCGGCATGGCTGCTAACTGCGCTGACGGTGATGGTGGCCGCATGGGGAGCACGATTGACCGACGCGCCGCCCTGGCGTGCTGTGCCACTTGCACTACTTGGGTTGGTCGCGATTCTGGTTTACTTTCACACGCTGGGTCGCGCGCTGTCCCCGGCGGTCACGGAGGCAAGATTGCAGGCACTACAGGCGCGTATCCGACCGCACTTCCTGTTCAACTCAATCAACGGTGTGCTGGGCGTGTTACGCGCTGACCCGAAGCGGGCGGAAACCGCGCTGGAAGACATGGCGGACCTGTTTCGTGTGCTGATGCGCGAGAACCGCGATCTACAGCCGCTTGCCGACGAAATCACGTTGACGCGGCAATATCTCAACCTCGAAAAAATGCGCCTCGGTGATCGCCTTAACGTAGTGTGGAAATTGGACAAAATGCCGCCTGACGCTGTCGTGCCGCCGCTCGTGTTGCAGCCGATTGCCGAGAACGCCGTGTATCACGGCATCGAGCCAACGCAAGCTCCGGGCGTGATCGAAATCGAAGTCGCACGATTGAGGGGTGAAATCACTATCACCGTGAAAAATCCCTTCCTCGAACGGGCTGGGGCGCATCACGGCGGCAATAAGATGGCGATGAGCAATATTCGCGAACGGCTAGCGCTGCACTTTGACGCCGAGGCACGCGTGAGCTCCGGTCCGCGCGATGGTCGCTATCAGGTGCAGCTCGTGTTGCCCTACGTCGCCATGACAAAAACCACTGACACCCGATCTCTAGTATGACCAATATGGCCGCCCCTGTCCGCCCCAAACGCATCATCATCGCCGACGACGAACCGCCCGCGCGCCGCCGTTTGTTTGACCTGCTGGATGAGCTGCAACCCGCGTTCCCGCACGTTGTTGTGGCCGAGGTGGACAACGGTCGCGCCGCGCTGCAGGCTGCGCAGCAGGGCGCCGACGTGGTTCTGCTCGACATCAACATGCCCGAAATGGACGGCCTCGAAACCGCACGCCATTTGCTCAAAATGGACAACGCGCCGAGTGTGATTTTCATTACGGCGTATGAGCAGCATGCGCTCGCTGCGTTCGAAGTTCATGCGGTGGATTATTTGCTGAAACCGGTGCGTCGTGAGCGATTGCTGGCCGCACTGCAACGCGTCGCGCCACTGACCGAAACCCAGCTTGAAGCGTTGCCGCGTGGCGCTCGACGTTACCTGAGCATCAGCGAGCGTGGCCGCCTGTTACTAGTGCCCAGCGATGATGTGATTTTTTTTCGCGCTGAGCAAAAGTACATCACTGTCGTCACCGCCGAAAAAGAGCACTTGCTGGAGGATTCACTCACCCGAATCGACGAGGAGTTCGGTGGCAGATTTTTGCGTATTCACCGCAATTGTCTGGCCCGAGCTGATTTGATTGAGACGTTTGAGCGCGATGCCGATGCTGACGGTGAGGCGCAGTGGATCGTTACGCTGCGCGGGCGTCCGGAACGCCTGCCTGTGAGCCGCAGGCAACATGCTCAGGTTCGCTCACTGGCGAAACGGGTCAGAGAGTAGGGCCATACTCTAAGAAGTTCCGATGGACGCCGGCGAAAGGCCTGCGGCGATGTCGGTGTACTCCCTGCGCAGTTGTCTCTGTTGTCATTTCCTGCACTGCCGCAAGTTCCTTCGGCGTGAATAGAATGCTCGCTTCATCAAAGAAAAAATCCTCTTCATGCAAGAACCCCGTGTCCTCATCTGTGGCTCTATGGCCTTTGACACAATTTGTGTGTTTCAGGGGAAGTTTGCGGATCACATCGTGTCGGGTGCCACGCACAAAATCAACGTGTCGTTTCTGGTTGAAAACATGCGCCGCGAGTTTGGTGGTTGCGCGGGCAATATTGCTTACTCGTTGAGGCTCTTGGGTGGTGCGCCGGTGATCTGCGCGACGATTGGCGACGATGGCGCAGATTATCGTGATCGTATGGCGCGGCTTGGCATTGGCCTGGACGCCGTCACCGTCGCGCCGGGCTCGTTCACCGCGAACTGCCACATCACGACCGATCTTGATGACAACCAGATCACGAGCTTTCATGCGGGCGCGATGTTTCAGTCGCAATTGAATGACGTGACCGCCATCGACAAGATCGCGCTCGGCATCGTTGCACCCGATGGTCGCGATGGCATGTTCCGTCATGCGCGCGGTTTCGCGTCGAAAAAAATTCCTTTCATCTTCGATCCCGGTCAGGCGATGCCTGCGTTCTCCGGCGATGAAATCGTCGAGCTGATCGGCATGGCCGATTATTTGACGGTGAACGATTACGAAGCCGAAATGATCGCGCAGAAAACCGGTCGCCCGATTGAGTCCTTCGCGCCGGGATTGAAGGCGCTGATCGTGACGCTGGGCGCGCAGGGCTCACGAATTTATGCTGACGGTAAGTTCACCGACGTGCCGGTGGTGCCAGCGACGACGCTGGTTGATCCAACGGGCTGTGGTGACGCATTCCGCGCTGGCCTCCTGTACGGCATCGCGCATCAATGGTCGGTGGAAAAGGCGTGCAAACTGGGCAGCCTGCTGGGCTCGATCAAGATCGGCGAGCGCGGCGGTCAAAATCACCAGTCAAGTGTGGATGCGCTTCGGGAGCGCTTTGTGACGACGTGGAAAGAGGCTTGGTAGACGCGCCCCCAGCGCCCGCACTTCCAAATGTGCGGGATTAGCGTTACGCCCGGATCGCCGACTTCTGCGACACCGTGATCGACATCGACGAATAGCCATCTTCAAAGCGGCCATCGGTCATCGGGCCGAGGTCGAAGCCGTCGAGCACTTTTGGCACGACGCGCTTGATATCGGCGGCGCTGACCTTGGCCTGTTTGGCCAAACCAATTTCGGTGGCGCGAATCTTTCCGATCAGCGTCGCGCTGGGGAACACCGCGAGTGAACCGCGCACTTGTAGCGAGCCATCGAATTCGCCGAGAATTTCGCCTTCATTGACGCGGACGGAACCCATCACGCGGCCCCCTTCAGCGATGATGATTTTATGAGCGTGAACGGTGGCCTCCAGCGTGCCAAGCACACGCAGTGTCTGACAGTAAATCGGCTGATCCGTCGTCATCGTCATATCTTTACCGATGGTCAGTACGCCGTCGAGACCGGAGACGGCCATCGTGCATTCGCCGTCCCGTGGCATGATTTTGGAGAGTTCGGACGGCGTGATGGTGGGGGCCATCGTGTAGTCGCGAATCTTGTGTCCGGTTTCGTCTTTTGCGCCGAGAGCAGACAGTGAATCACCGAGCACGGCGAGCGTATGCGCAAGATGTGGATCAATGCCCGGGTTGCCAGCATGCCCGGGTGACGACGGCATTAGTCGGTTCGTCGCCAACGATGCGCCGGTTTTGCCGCCAAACCAATTTGCAATGAAGCCCATATTACGCCCTCAGTTTCAGTGATCTGCTCACTCTATGGCAAGGTGCGTGCCTGAGCACTTTCCCGGGGATTCATCCGAAAAAAAACGGTTTCGCAGTCAATTTTCGTGTTGCAACATGACGAAATTTGACACCCGTGTGACGAGTTGTGCTGACGGAGTGACGGCGGCACACCGGTTTGCGCGTCGCGTGTGATGATCCACGGCTGCTTTCCGGCGTGAATTCTATTTACAGCTTTGTCGTGAAAGTGCCGCTTAATAGGGGCTGTGTTCGATTTATTCTTTAAGTCGACTTACGAGCTTTTAAGCGTCTAATCCAAGCAGGAAGGTATTTGTAAAAGAAAGCTGACAATCAGGATCACAGCAAAAAATTACCGCAAGTCCAAGACATTCACGTAGCCGCCGTCATTGCGAGCTACGGTCACAGGCCGCTCGCCGATCAAAGCAAATGAAAAGGCCCGCACGAAGCGGGCCTTACGGGTGCAGAGGACGAAACGCTATTTCGCCAGTTCGTTCATCGTGTTTTGATCGAGCTGTCCGCTGATCGTCAGGCGACGGTCACGCTGGAATGCGCGAATCTGGGCAACCGTATTGCGACCCAATTGACCATCAGGCGAACCGACGTTGTAGCCCAGTTGATTTAACTTGACTTGCGCGTCGCGCACCGACATGTTGGCGTTTGCGCCGGCATGTGACGACGGGCCTGCTGCCTGGCTGGACTGTACGGACGCGCCTTGTTGTTGCGAGCCGCCTTCAACGGCGAGACGCCCCCCGGTACCCATGCCGCGGTCACCCATCGACTGCGGGCTGTAGTTTTTCACCGCGTTGATGATGTTGTTGTATGAGTCAGTAAACGCAGCGGTGACCACTTTCCCCTGTGGGGTGTTGGTGTAACCACCCGCACCACCGAAACCGTTCGAACCCACCAGCACAGCGCCAAGGTTGAAGTCGGTGTTGGACGAAGAGCCCTCAGCCGCCGCTACCTGAACACCTGAACGGTTGTCCACCAGGGTCAGCATCACGGCCGCTTCGTTGGTCTGGATGCCACCGGCCACCGCGCCGAGCACACCAAGACGACCGCCAAAGCCGCCCAGCGCCCCGCCGAGGCCGCTGGTGCCGCGAGCGCTCATCAGCACTTCAGGCGTCAGCGAATAATCCGCAGCAACCATCTGGCCTTTGCCGAAGTTCGAGTTGTTCCTCATTTCGCCGGAGTTTTGCAATGCGCGCTCTTGCTGCATGTTGGCCATCGCGCGGCCGCGCTCCACCACGATGAAGCAGTTGGATTGCTGGATCAGGAGACGTAACACCGGAGCGGTCGAACCGAGCCGGTACTTGTCCGTGTAGGCGCGATACCAGTCAAGCGAGTTGTCTTCAACCAGCGCGATAGTGCCCGCCGGACGATCGCAACGGCCAAGCTTGGCGTTAACGTTTTGTGCTGCAGCTCCGCCCGTGGATCCAGTCGCGGCCGTTCGGGCCTGGTCTGAGCCTATTTTGGGCTGGGTGGCGTCACAGCCAGCAAGCGCTATCGCTGCGCCAATCAGGCTGAGTGCGAGAATTCGTGACATGAAAGTGTCTCCTGAAAAAATGTCGGTGTACTGGAACAGACGCAATCGCCCGGCGCAAAGTGTCATGCCACGCACGGATAGCGTCAAAGTTTCTATCAGTGGCGGCAATGATAGTGAAATCCGGGGTTTAAGACCACCGGGCAAGCCCTGCACACTTGTCCGCGTTAGCTGCAGGAGCCAACCGTAGTGTGGTTTTACTGGCGTCTTGCACGGCTGACCGGCAAACTTCTGATCGGACTCTGGATTTCGGTGACTTCGTTCGCCCGTGGCGATTCGGTGCGGCGGCACGCCATTATTCGCAGCTGGTCGCGCGAGATTCTCCATCTTGCGGGCGTTGACGTTCGTGCCATTGGCTTCCCGACCGACTCTGAGCGGCCCGTGACGCTGATCGCCAATCATGTGTCGTGGGCTGATATTTTCGCGCTGAATACGCAGCGCGCCTGTCACTTCATCGCCAAGGCAGAGCTACGGCAATGGCCGCTCGCTGGACGCCTGCTGGCTAACGTTGGCACCATCTTCATTAATCGCAGTGATCGCAAAGAAACGCATCGGCTGAAGCGCGTCGTGCACGAACTGCTCGAAGCGGGCGAGACGGTGGCGGTTTTTCCCGAGGGCACGACGAGTGACGGCCACGGCGTTTTGAAGTTTCACGCGTCGCTGCTGGAGCCGATTGTGGCGTCCGAGGGCGAAGTGTGGGTGGTCGCGATTCGCTATTTTCGTGGGCACGGCACTGAGCGAACGGATGCGGCGGCCTACATCGGCGATATGACGCTACTGCAATCGTTGCAACTGATTCACGACTGCGGGCTGGTGGTGGCGGAGCTGCATTTCATCGAAGCGATCAATTGTGCGGGCTTGAGTCGCCGCGCCGTGGCCCAGCGTGCAGAAGCGGCCATCCGTGCATTTATTTCGTCCGATGAATCCACCTGTGAACCGGACGGCGAAAGCACCCGCTAGTCGGACATCAGGGACATCGCCTGTTGACTCGGCACCTGAAAAATCGCTCCATCGTCGAGCCGCCTGGCGGTCAGCGCGCCGCCCCAGAGACAGCCCGAATCGAGCAGACTGACAGTGGGCAACAGACGCAGGCCTTCGCTCGACCAATGCCCCGAAATGACATGCGCGCTGCTTGATCGACGTCCAGGCAACGCGAACCACGGCGAGTAACCGTCCGGCGCAAACGACGCATCGCGCTTTTCGTGAAATTCAATCTCGGAAAATGCTGTACAAAAGCGCAGCCGCGCAAACGCGTTTACGACGGCACGGTGGCGGGCAACACCCGCTAAATCGTCATGCCAGATGCGCGGCTCGTTACCGAAAAGCTTGCGTAGAAATTCACGATAGTTCGACCCGCGCAATTCATGCTCAATCTCGCGCGCCAGTGCCGCCGCGTCAGCAACAGTCCAGGCGGGCAGCAAACCTGCGTGCACGATGACGTTCGTGCCAATCTCAATTATTAGTGGCCGTTGGCGCAACCAGTCGACAAGCGCTCGTGCGTCCGGCTGACGCAACACCTGATCCAGCGTGTCACCGCTGTGCAACTTCGAGAACCGCTCGAACGCCATGATCAGAAAAAAGTCATGATTGCCGAGCACGCAATCAGCCACACCTGCGTCTGCCAACGCTTTCACGCGGCGCAAAGCCTCAGCCGACTTCGGCCCGCGATTAACCAGATCGCCGACAAAGTAAACGCGGTCTACAGTGGCGTCAAATCGAATGAGCGTTAGTAGCTCGACCAGCTCGTCGTCGCAGCCTTGAATATCACCGATGACGTATGTACTCACGAGGGCACCTCTAATAATTCATTTGTGCGGCGCATTGTGTCGTCGCGCGGTGCTCGCGCATTTGCCAAAAGCGCTCACGTACCAGGGCGGGAGCTTCGGTTGCTGCGCTCCGGGCTTCTAACACTGCATCCTCAAAAATGAATTTTCAGTGAGGCCCATGATTTGCGCGCTGCGTCAGCAGAAACAAAAAACGCGCCCTGAGGCGCGTTGACGGATAAGCGTTGCGACATTACTTTGACTTGGCAACTTGGTAGTCGACGGCTGCTTTGACTTCTTCGTCGCTCAGCGCGACTTGACCGCCCTTGGCCGGCATTGCCTTGAATCCTTTGAGCGCGTGTTCGTACAAGGTGCTAACGCCCTGCGCGATGCGCGGTGCCCACAGTCCCTTATCACCCATCTTAGGCGCGCCAGCGATACCTGCGCCGTGGCAGGCTACACAAGCACCGTTAAAAACTTCTTCGCCACTTTTTGCTTTGGCCGCGATCACTGGCACGACGGCAGCGGCAGGCGGTGGTGCGCCGTCGAACTTCACAAGTTCTCCCACTGGGCGGATGCGCTGAAGCACGGACGCTTTCGACTCGGTCGCGTCAATGTGCTTGCTACCGGTCACAAGTTGCGCGCCAAGTACAGCGATGCCTACTGGAATTATCAGCGCCAGAATGCAAACGACGATAAGCTGCTTGGGTGTCTTGATCAGTGTGCCGTGTTCTTCGCTCATACCTGTGATTTTGCCTATGACGTGGATGGACGACGGCTTTGCGGAAGCTGCGTCTGACAACTTTCAATTATAGCGAGGCGTACTGGTGAGCGATTCAGCCAGCAGACCGGCCACCGAAGCCGCCCCCTATAATCCTGCCAATGCGCCCGTAGCTCAGCTGGATAGAGTATTGGTTTCCGAAGCCAAGGGTCACTGGTTCGACTCCAGTCGGGCGCGCCATCTTCACACTTCCCGCCAACGTATTTCCTTCACTCTGTTTTGTCTTCCCCTTCCAGTTTGACGCCGCACGAGCGACGCGCGAGCGGCTGGCTCGCCAGCATTGTTGCTCTCCGCCTGTTCGGGCTGTTTTCAATATTTCCGGTATTTGCAATTTATGGGCGAGATTTGCCCGGCGGCCAGGAGTCGTACCTGATTGCGCTGGCGATTTCAATTTACGGTTTTACGCAAGGGCTTTTTCAGCTGCCGTTTGGTGCCGCATCGGATCGTTTTGGCCGCAAGAGAATCATCGTCATCGGCCTGTTGATTCTTATGCTCGGTAGCGTGGTCGCGGCGATGTCGACGACGATTGTCGGTGTCATCGTCGGCCGCGCTTTGCAGGGGGCGGGCGCTGTCAGCGCCGCTGCGTCAGCCTTCATTGCGGACTCGACGCGTGCAGAGGTGCGCACCAAAGCGATGGCGATGGTCGGTGCTGCGGTCGGCGTCACGTTCGCCGTGGCCTTGATCAGTGCGCCGCCGTTGACCGCGTGGATTGGATTGTCGGGGCTTTTTTGGCTGACCGCTGCGCTGGCAATGTGCGGCGTGATCATCGTGGTGTGGGTGGTTCCGTCGGCACCGTTGCAACCGCAGCCGGCCGAAACTTTGCGCCACGGCGACGTATTGTTTGATCCGCAGCTACTACGGCTGAATCTAGGTGTTTTCGTACTATTTATCTGCCAGACGGCAATCTTTATTGTCCTGCCGACGCAACTCGTGCATCTCGGCCATCTACCATCGCCGCAGCACTGGATGGTGTATGCACCGGTATTGCTGGTCTCATTCGCAGCAATGATTCCACCGTTGCTTGCCGCCGAGCGACGGGGCAAGATTCGCGAAGTGTTTCTGGGCGCTGTGGCGCTGCTGTTTGTGGCGATGCTCGCTGCGCCGTTTGCAGCGAGCGCGGCACTAACGGGTCTGGTGATTTTTTTGCTGCTGTTTTTCATTGCCTTGAACCTGCTTGAGGCGCTGCAGCCGTCGTTGGTATCGCGCCTGGCACCGCCGCACTTAAAGGGCTTCGCGATGGGGGTTTACAACACGACGCAAGCCTTTGGTCTGTTTCTGGGCGGCGTTCTGGGCGGCACGCTGTCAAAGCGATTTGGCGATAGCGCGGTGTTTTATGTTTGCGCTGCGCTCACCGCGTTTTGGTTCGTTGCGGCCTGGTCAATGAAGCCGCCGGCGAGCAAACACAAAAGCTAAGCGGGCGGCCTGCCGTTATTTAGCATTGATGCTCGAGCTCTAGTTAAGCGGTTGATTCAACTGAATCAGCCGAATATGCTCCTCGCGCTCCTGATCAACGATGGCTTTGATGAAATCCTGCGCACGGTCCATGTGTGCGAATGCTGCGTAGCCACGCTCCAGAAAGGTGTGCAAGCCGCCGACGCCACCAATCTGCGCCGGACCGCTCATCATGCGTAGCAGGCCACGCAGCAACGGCAAACGCGACAGCTTGTCGAGTGCGAGACCGATGTCGCGCGTCAATTCAATTTGCTGCAAGCGCAGGTCGAATTGCCCCATCGCCCGATAGGCGGCAGCGTACGATGCTTCAGTGAGGACGAGCGGGGCACTTGCCGTTTGCGTCGTCCGCAATTGCCTTACCATCAGCCCGTCCATGCGCTCCGACAAGGCGTCCATTTCAAGTGCTGCCGCCAGCGTGCGCAACGCCCTATCCGGAAGAAATTTCACCAGAATTTTGATCACGCGTTCGATGTCTGCGTCGCGTTGTGTGAGATCTTCTGTCGAATACAACTCGGTCAAAAAGAACGTGGTGGCAGGACCATACTTCGGCGATTTCAGCAGTGCAGCATGGGTCATCGCAAGACGCGCTTGCTGCCAGGAGCGAACCGCCAATCGGTCAGCCGCGCCAATATCCGAGCTCGCTGCCGATATGCGCTCAGTACGCGCCGCAGCAAAGTGCGAGCGTAACAATGATTCAACGGAATTAAATTTCGCCATGACCGAAGCGTAACCAGTTCGCTGGTATCGCTAGAAATATGAGTCCAGAATACCACTGGGTGTAGATAACTCGCTCTAACGAGACTACCTAGAATCGGCGCAGTTTGATGAATCGGGAGAACGCGATCCATGTGGTCACGACGCAGGGTTATCTTTGTGGGAGTGGCGGGGGCCGTAGCTGCGGGCGCGGCGTTGGTGTTGCCACGGCTAGGTTCATCGGGTGCCGCTCCGTCGGGAGTTGCGTTGGCCTCCGAGCACGCTGACATGTTGCGCGCCGTTGCTCAAGCGTTGCTCGGATCGGCGTTGCCGACTGAAGCAGACCCACGTAATCACGAACTGACCCGCGTGACGACGGCTACGGGCGCATTGATTGCAAATCTGCCGCCGTCAACGCGTAAAGAAATCGCCGACCTGTTCGGTCTGCTTGCGCTCAAACCCGTGCGTGCTCTTCTCGGTTATTCGGGGGATTGGGCGGGAGCGGACATCCCGGCAGTAACGATATTTCTAGCCGCTCTTCGCGACAGTTCAATCGGTCTAAAGCAGCAGGCGTATTTCGCCCTGCATGATCTGCTGCTTGGCAGTTTTTACGCTGAGCCATCCACCTGGGGCGCAACGGGCTACCCTGGTCCTCCTAAATTGGCTTAACGACCTGAAATACTCCAATGATTAACGATCCGATTCGTGAAGGCCTGGCTAAAGGTTGGCTACACATTGACGCGTCCCAACTCGGGAAAGACGCCGTGCTTGAAGCCGATGTGTGCATCATTGGCACCGGAGCTGGGGGGGGCATTGCCGCAGATGTGCTGTCCGACACAGGCCTCAAAGTGGTGATGATCGAGGAGGGTATGCTGCGCTCCTCGACTGATTTCCGCATGCTTGAGTCCGAGGCCTATCCCACGCTTTATCAAGAGTCCGCGTCACGTAAAACCGCTGACAAGGCAATCAATATTTTGCAGGGCCGAACGGTTGGTGGCTCGACGACAGTGAACTGGACTACCAGCTTTCGCACGCCCTCGCCTACGCTCAAATTCTGGCGCGAACGGTTTGGTTTGAGCGAGCTGACGGACGAGCACATGGCGGGCTGGTTCAAGCTCGCCGAAGCGCTCGTCAATATTACCGATTGGGCCGTGCCGCCAAATGAAAACAATGCCGTGCTTGAGCGCGGTGGCAACAAACTCGGCATCAAGGTGGAACGAATCCGCCGCAATGTAAAAGGTTGCTACAACCTGGGCTACTGTGGCATGGGTTGCCCGACTAACGCCAAGCAATCAATGCTGGTTACGACGATTCCGGCGGCGTTGTCGCGCGGTGCCGTGCTCGTGAGCCGCGCTCGAGCTGAGAAGCTCGTTTTCGACAGCGGTCGTGTCTCGAGCGTTGATTGCGTAGCCATGCAGGGTACTGGCTATGACACGGGCAACGTTCACGTGCGCGTCACGGCGAAGCATTTCATCGTTGCCGGCGGCGCAATCAATTCCCCAGCGTTGTTGATGCGGTCAAAAACGCCTGATCCGTATGGCCGCCTCGGTCGTCGAACGTTTTTGCACCCGTCGCTGGTATCGGGTGCTGACATGGGCAACAAAGTGGAGGGCTGGCAGGGTGCGCCGCAAACCACTTACAGTGATCACTACCTGAGTACGCAAGCCATTGATGGCCCGATGGGCTTCAAGCTGGAAGTACCACCGGTGCACCCCGTGCTCTATGCGATTACGGTTAACGGCATGAGCGAGCATCACCGTGCACGAATCACTAATATGGCCAACACGCAGGTCACTATTGCGCTGTGTCGCGATGGTTTTCATCCCGATAGCGAGGGCGGCAGCGTGAGACTTTTGGGTGATGGAATGCCGCAGCTTGACTATAAGTTAAACAATTACTTTTTCGATGCCGCGAAACGCGCGTTGCTGGCGATGGCTGAAATTCAGTTTGCCGCAGGTGCGAAGGAGGTGTTCCCTGTGGACGAACGAATCAACGGTTATCGAACCTGGGCCGAGGCCAAAGCGGGCCTTGCCGCGCTTGACCTGAAGCCACTTTCCACACGCGTCGCCAGCGCTCATGTAATGGGCGGCTGTAATATGGCGAAGGATGAAAAAGAAGGCGTAGTGAATGTATATGGGCGACATCATCAGGTGGAGAATTTAAGTGTGATGGACGGATCGGTATTCCCGACTTCCATCGGTGCGAATCCGCAGCTTTCCGTCTACGGTCTGGCGTGGCGAAATGCGGCCCGCCTGGCTGGTGACATGCGGCGTAGCTAAATCGTGAGCGCGCCGCTGGGGGGTCAGACCGGGCGCGTTTTCCCGGTGCCGCTCTGGACCGCATCCATGATGCTGCTAACGGTTGAATTTGCGCTGTGGAGTTGGCTGGTGAACCACTTTTACTTTCAACCCGGACGGTTGGCAGGTTGCGCCGTTCTGGTCATAGCATTGGCGCTGGGCGTCAGAGCGCTAGTTGCCTTGGCGAGCTATTTTTTTTCACGATGGAAAGGCTCACCGGTGCCAGTCGCGATGCAGATGGGGCCGCTCGCATGGCTTCACTTCTTTGCAATTGAATGCTTTCATCTTTGCATCCAGAACCTGATCCTGATCCCGTTTCGTGGCTTGTTTCACACGGCAAGCGAACGCGGCAACAGTGATGCACGCGGTCCAGTACTGTTGCTTCAATCCGGTTACGTCAACAACGGCGCAGTGTGGTTTTTCACTGCGCGTGCGCTCGAACGCAGGGGTTTCCGAGTCTTCACTATCGACCAACCGGTTTTTGCATCGATCGATGTGATGGGAAAGCTACTGGCCAGGCGCCTAGACGAGGTTCTTGTGCTCACGGGCGAGCAACATCTCACCCTCATTGCACACAGTATGGGTGGACTTATCTGCCGCGCCTACTTGCGGCAGTTTGGCGTTGCAAAAGTGGCGCAACTGGTGACGCTCGGCTCTCCGCACCATGGCACCTTCCACGCCTATCTGGCAAGCGGCGCGAACGGTTTGCAAATGCGACCCGGCAACCCCTGGCTGCTGACACTTGGCGAAACGCCGGTAACGGTGCCATTCACCAGTATTTTTAGCGCACATGACACGGTCATATCGCCGCAAGACTCATCAAGGATGTCCGAGGCCACAAACGTTGAAATTTCCGGCACTGGACATGTCAGCATGCCCAGCGGAAAGGCAGCTCGCCGCACGTTGATATCTGTACTCGAACGGGCGCACTCCTGACGCGAATTTGGGGCAAAAACCGCGTCAAAAACGAGACGCCTACAAGACGACGGCGTTTTCGCCTACGTGCTCGGGGTCCACTGAAGGCTAATATTCAATACACACGATAATCAACTGGCCGATTTTTCCCTGTTCGCACGCTGTCTGGAGTGCGTCAACAACTTTCTGTGAGCTTCTTTTGGCGCTGCGCATCTATCTGGTTGAAGACAACCTGCTTATTCGCGAGAATCTAACGTCTACTTTAACGGAATTGGTAGACACTGAATTTGTAGGGTGGGCTGACGGCGAGCGTGCAGCAATTGACTGGCTTGGTGCGAACGCTGACAGTTGGGATTTGGCGATCGTGGATCTATTTCTTAAGCAGGGCAACGGCTTGGGAGTGGTTGGCGCGTGCCGCACGCGGACAGCTGAAAAAAAGCTCGTCGTGCTGACCAATTACGCGACGCCTGCGGTGCGCGAACGTTGCATGGCACTGGGCGCAGACGCCGTATTTGACAAGTCCAACGATATCGAAAAACTGGTGGAATTTTGCGTCGAGCAAAGCGGCCGCTGAGTCAGCGGGCTATGGGCGCCAATATCGCGCCCCGCGCTAATTTCGTCACCCACAGCAATCAACGATCAGTCGATCACCTTGTTCTTGAGTGCGTAATACGTCAGACTGCTGTTCGATGTCAGCCCCATTTTTTCCATAATGCGTGTGCGGTACGTGCTCACCGTCTTCACGCTGATCGACAACCCTTCGGCGATGTCGCCAACCGTTTCACCCTTGGCCAGTCGAACAAATACCTGAAATTCACGCTCCGACAGTTGTTCATGCGGCAACCCCTCATCCGGGCGCGTCAGTTGTTGCGCCAACAACTCCGCTACGGCAGGCGTGATGTGACGCCGCCCCTGCGCTACGGTGCGAATGGCGGCCACAATTTCCGACGGCTCGCACTGTTTGCTCAAATAGCCACTGGCACCCTGACGAATGAGATTCAATGCGTAATGCTCTTCCGGGTAGCCGCTCAAGATCAGAATCGCGAGGTCCGGTGCCTTGGCGCGAATCATCGCGAGCGCGTCGATGCCGGTTTGTCCCGGCATCGACAGATCCATAAGCAGGACGTCCATTTCTGTCTTGCGAACCAGATCGATTGCTTCACCGCCACTGCCTGCTTCGCCGACGACCTGCAAATCCGATTCGTCCTCGAAGTACTGACGCAGGCCGGATCTGACGATGCTGTGGTCGTCGACAATGCCGATTCTGATCTTGATCATTCGATGCACTACCTAAAAAAATTGAAGCTAACTGAGTTTAGCGTCAGTCGTCATTGCTTTCAGCCTGATCCGCGCCAGCGCGCAAACAAATTCGATTTTTAGAGGGCCGCCATGGCGATCAAGTTCCACCCCATTCAATGGCTCAAGCAAACCAAATCGACATTGGCGCTCCCCATGGCCGTCGTTGCTGTCGCATGCCTTGTCGCGCTCAACGAGTTTGGCTATCAGCGCTCAATCGTTAGCGCAGAAAACATGTCGTTGCAACAGGAAAAGCGGGGCGCACTCAATGCCTTGTTGCAAAACATGCTCGATGCAGAGACCGGGCAGCGTGGTTACCTGTTGACGGGAGATCAAAAATATCTGGATTCCTACGGTGACGCTCTCGTCCAGATTGCGCCTGATCTCGACAAGCTGCGCGATCTCTACGTCAATGACCGTGCGCAAGTTGCGCAGTTTTCCGAACTGTCCCGAAGTGTGTCGAAGAAACTCGCCGAGCTTGAAGTCACGATTAAGTTGCGCCAACTCGGCGGAGAGACCGAGAACTGGATGCAGGTTGTACGTACCGACGTGGGCCGTAGTTACATGGATGCAGTGCGGGACAAGGGCAATGCCCTCATCTCTGCGGCGTCGGTGGATATCGCCGTGAGTCGCATCCGAATTGATCAGAGTCTCACCATTTCACGTGTCGGAGTGACGCTCGCGGCGCTTCTCGGGTTATTGGCATTTCATTTGTACCTTCGGCAAACCCAAAAGCTGAATGCTGCGGGTGAAACGCAGCGCCTCATGCTCGCCAGAGAGCGCGATCGAATGGGCGAGCTGGTGCGTGAACGGACGGCGCGCCTGTCAGAACTCGCGAGCCATCTTCAGGTAGTGCAGGAGAAGGAGCGAGATCGCCTTGCCCGGGAGTTGCATGATGAGCTTGGCGCGTTACTGACCGCGGCCAAATTCGACGTGGCACGCATCAAATCAAAGATCCCCCTTGACAATCCGGAACTTTCCAAACGGCTAACGCATTTGAACGAATCATTGAATGCGGGCATTGCGCTTAAGCGTCGAATCGTTGAGGATTTGCGCCCATCGTCGCTGTCGAATCTTGGGCTCGAATCCGCGCTTGCAATTCTGACCAGCGAATTCAGCGAACGCACCGGTGTTCAAGTGACAACGGACATCGAAGCCGTTGACCTAGGGCCAGATGCGGAGCTGACGGTCTATCGAACGGTACAGGAATCGCTCACTAATGTCGCGAAGTATGCGGACGCAAAAGAGGTAGTGGTATCACTACATGGCTACGAACATCACATTGAGGTGAGCGTTGACGACAACGGGCGAGGCTTTGACGTCGACAATCGTCAGAACGCGAGTCATGGCTTGCCTGGCATGCGCCATCGCATCGAGGCACTCAACGGTGTGCTCAAAGTATCGTCGTCTCCAGGACATGGCTCGCGCGTACATGCCGTGTTCCCCCGACCGAAGATAATTGCCGCCAGTGCGAGCCGCATAGGTGACGGAAATGCCGATGGCGACGCGTTTGCCGCCGACGCCACTAGCTCGCCACCGTCGCCCCACATTAGCTAACGCACTGTACTCACGATCCTCGCTAACGATGCGTACTGTGAGCGCCGTCCTACACCGCCACCGTCGGCGATCCGACATCACGTTAAGCGACTCACCGATGTTCTGAGCCTCGGGCCCCGAACAAAATCTCTCCTATGGCAACGACTTGTTATTCAAGCGCAAGCCAAACAGCCACCCAGCTTTAGGAGTTCACCATGTTGCATTACGCAGTTGTCTTTTTAGTAGTCGCCCTCATTGCGGCGGTCTTCGGGTTTGGTGGCATCGCCGCCGGAGCTGTGGAAATCGCAAAGATTCTTTTCTACATATTCGCCTTCATCGCGATCGTGACTTTCGTGCTGAGCTTGATTCGTAAGTAATCGCTCCGCCGCAGAACCAGTCGCACTGACCCAAATTTAAACCCCTTACTCTCAGGAAAAATATTATGAAATACGCTAACACTCTATCCTCTGTTGACACCCTTCAAGACGAAATCAGCAAGCGCGGCAACCAGATTGTCAACGGTATCGAAGATGGTATTGACTCAGCCCACGATGCAGCCCAGAGCGCCCTCTCCAACGCCTCAGGCAAACTTGAGAATTTGCAGAGTGGCCTGAAGCCTGCGATTGAGCGCTTCGCCTCCCGTAGCGCTGAAATGGCACAAAGCGGGCTCGACGCCACCCGCGAGGCCGGCAGCCGCGCCAAGGCAACAGCATCGCGCTACGCCAACGCCTGCGAAAACTATGTCACCGAGCAACCAATGAAATCGGTCGCTATCGCCGCAGCAGCAGGCGCAACGTTGGCTGCGCTATTAATTCTGGCGCGTAACCGTTCGAACTATCGCACTCAGTACAACGGCCGATAGCCAAACACTGCCTCGCTAACGAAATCTGCAGGAAAGAAGATCGTCATGCTGGTTCCGCTCTTTAATCTGGTCACACATCGACCTGATCTAATCATCGATCACTTGGCGGGCTATTTAAAGCTCGTTCAGGATGAGTTGAGCAGCGCGAAACAGCAGATGATTCGTCGCGCGATAGCGGGTGCAGTCGCGCTGGTCTTTGCAGTTGCATTTATCGTGCTAGCCGGTGTGGCGATTATGCTGGCGAGCGTGGCTAGCATACAGACCCAGTCCTCAGTTGGAACGACAGCGACGTTGATCTGGGTGCCAGCCGTTGTTCTTGTGGCTGCCATCATCGCGGCGATCGTGGCGATGAAGTCAGTTACGGATGTGTCCGAGGCATCTTTCGCCGATAACATTCAGCGTGATATTCAAGCTTTTAGGCAAGTAATTAAGGCGGAAGAGGACGGCGCATGAGCAACTCCTCCACTTCCATTGCGTCGGATTCAGCGGCACACACCATCAACGCCCAGGCAGTGCTGAATCAAACCCGGCGTGAACTACGAGAGTTTCTGATGGGCGAGCCGGTTCCAGCGAAATCCGGTAAGGCTGTTCATGACGACAGTATCGGGAAGGCGACGACTTCTAACGCCGATACACGGAGTAAAACTGCGCGAGAACGTCGCGCCCACGCGCGAAACAACAACGTCAACCACATAGATTGGATCGGGCTTGTGAAAGCGGGCGTCGCTACGTGGTGGCGTGATCATCCGTTGCATGTTGGCGCTACGGTTTTAAGGCCCGTCGTAAGCGATTACGTCAGGCGAAAACCGGTGGCAACGCTCGCGGTTGCCGCTGCGGCAGGTGCGGCATTGGTGGTCATTCGCCCTTGGCGCATCGCATCAGTGACCGCACTCGGAATGAGTCTCGTGCGCTCCTCGAATTTACCCGTTATGGCTGCTTCGCTTGTGGCCACGGTTGCCGAAAATTTACAAAAGGATCAACAATGAGTGAGAAAACACAAAAATCAGACCATTCAACAGGACTTAAGCTCGATCAAAAAGCATTGGATGCGGCTGCTCGCAGCCTCGACGAAGGCGCAGTCACGCCGAGCTTCACCAAACACCGTCAAGATATCATCGACCTTCTGAACGGCGCGTTGGCAACAGAGTTGGTGTGTGTGTTGCGCTATAAGCGTCACTACTTCACGGCTACTGGTGTGAACTCATCGAAGATTGCCGAAGAATTTCTGGTTCACGCTAATGAAGAGTCAGGCCATGCGGATCGTATTGCCGAGCGTATCGTCCAGCTGGGGGGAAGTCCGGATTTTTCACCTGATTCGCTCACATCCCGAAGCCACGCCGATTACGATGACTCAGCTGATCTTAAAGAGATGGTTAAATCCAATCTTGTTGCCGAGCGCATCGCCGTAGAGAGCTATCGCCAGATGATTAATCTGATTGGCGAGCTCGATCCGACCACGCGCCGCATGCTCGAAGCGATTCTTGCCGATGAGGAAGAACACGCTGATGAGTTGAGCGATTGGCTGTCGGCTTAATATTTGTTTTCGCTAGATAGTTGTTCGATTGCGCGCTGCGACTTTCGCATCAACTGACCCAAAAAAAATCGCAGCTATTAGTTACTTTTACTTTCACCACCAGGAGACACACATGAAAAAATCAATCCACGTTATCGCTACAGCAGCCTTTGCTGCAGTTACTCTGTTTAGCGCAGGTTGCGCCGTTGTTCGTCAACAGGAAACTGTCGGCGCATTCGTCGATGACGCGACGATCACCACCCAGATCAAATCGCGCATGGCGGCTGATCCAGTGGTCGCAGCGATCTCAATTAGCGTTGAAACGCTTAAGGGCGAGGTGCAACTTTCGGGCTTTGCCAAGTCCGCTGCAGAGCGTTCTAAAGCCGAATCCATTGCGCGCGAAGTTAATGGCGTAAAGCGCGTTCGCAACGACATCGTCGTTCGTAGCTAGGCATCTTCGCTCGTAACCGAGCAAGCTGATTTCAGCTCACACGCTGAAATGTGCAGACCGAAAAAAGCCGACCTAACGGTCGGCTTTTTTATTGCCGGATGGTTTTCTCTTCAGGATGCAGATTTGGTCAAGTCCGAAACTTCCGCCGCAAGCTGCTCGACTTGCGCACGGCTTGCATCCAATTGCTTGGCGGCCTCATGGCGCTTTTCGATTTCCTGTTCAAGTTCAGCGCTGACCTCGGTCAGAGTCTGAGCTGACTCAGCGAGTTTGTCTTTCAACTCTTCTGTCTGTTCAATAGCCTGCGCGACTTCGCCTACCTGTACATCTTGCGGAAGTTCCTGAGCGAGAACCGTACCAATCACCATTGCGTGACTGGACGCGCTCTCCAGATCTGCGCTCACGGCTTGAGTCTTCTGCAGTGGTCTTTTCAGGTCATCACCGACATCATTAATGGGTACTGCCATCGATATTTCTTTGCGAAAAATATATTCTTTTATTTTAGTGCGGAGTCGGGCTTTGGGGAAAGATGCCACCGGTCTGAACGGTAATAGCAAAAGAAAACGCCCTCTCCTGGAGGGCGTAACGTCAGACTATGAAAGCGAACACCTGCTAGCCAGCAAGTCGGCATTAACTGGTTTTGACGGTCAATTTGTTTTCCACCGACGACACGCCTTTGACGGCTTTGGCGATCACCGTTGCGCGCTCACGGGCGGCTTCCGATGGTGCTGGGCCATACATGCTCACGACCCGTTGCTTCGTGTCGACATCAATCTTTAATGCGCTCAGATCCGGATCTTTGATCAAGCCAGCGGAAACTGAGGCGGTAATTGCAACATCCTCAGCGTCAATATTCATGTTAACACCCACGCGCTCAGCCGCATCTTTAGCCTGCGCGGCACCGTCGCGAAGAGTGGCACTTGCCGAATCAATGGAGGCTTTGGTTGCGTCTTTGACATCAGCAGCAGCCTGTTCGGTTTTGGCCACCGCAGTGTCCAGCTTTTGACCGACGGTCTTCGTCGAGTCAGCGCTTTCGCATGCCATCAAAATCGGCAGCGTCGCGAGCAGGCTTAAACCAATCGCGCTACGTATTGTCATTCGCACCGAATGCGGTTTGTCTTGATACTTTGATGGCATGATGATTTCCTTAGTTTCAGCGTCTAGGCGCGCACTTCCACCACAGGTGGAGCCGGATCCGTTAGTGGAATCGGCGGCTCTTGTGGCGGAAGAATCTCCGGGGGAGATGGCGTTTGAGGCACTTCAACAGGTTGGGGCACTTCGATATCGATGCCCTGATTTTGATCGAAGTCCTGCACGGCTAATTACGCCTTGTCGACGAATTTGTTGACTGCGTCTTTGATGGTTTCTTTGGCGTCGCCAACATCGGCTTGCACCTTGCCAACGACCTTGTCAGCGTGACCTTCAGCCGTCAGCTTGTCATTGCCTACCACTTTACCGGTGGTTTCCTTGATGGCACCTTTAACTTGATCGATACGACCTTCAACTTGATCTTTATTCATAGCTTCATTTCCTTTTTGCAGTTGGTAAATTGCAGCGCGCTTAGCCAAATTGGCTTGATCGAAAAGATCATCAGCGCCACACCTTCAATATAGTTTTGCATCGGCAATCGATCCATCGGCGAACGCTGAAATCGCTGTAGGACAAAACGCACCCTGCTGAGCTGAAAAAATCGGGACGTAAAAAAACCGGCACGAAGCCGGTTTTTTCAAGCGAAAGAAACTAACGCTTACTTGAGCTGATTCGAGATCAGTTTGGTCATCTCAAACATCGAGACTTGCGCTTTACCGAAGATCGCGCGCAGGTTGGCGTCGGCGTTGATCATGCGGCGATTGACTGCATCCTGAAGGCTGTGCTTCTTGATGTAGTCCCACACTTTTTTCGTCACTTCCGTTCGCGGAATCGGTGTGGCACCGACCACAGCAGCGAGGATCGCTGATGGGGTCATGGCCTTCATGAACGCAGCACTTGGCGCGCGCTTGGCGGCTGGCTTCTTGGCGGCGGCTGGTTTTTTTGCTGCTGCTTTGGCGGCTGGTTTTGCTGCGGGCTTGGCGGCAGGTTTTTTCGCGGCAGGCTTGGCGGCCGGTGCTTTGGCGGCTGGTTTTTTGGCTGCGGGTTTTGCTGCTGGTTTTTTCGCGGCAGGTTTGGCTGCTGCGGCTTTTGCTGCGGGCTTTTTTGCGGCTGGTTTTTTGGCGGCTGCCATAGTTAGATTCTCCTGAGATTCAATCGATTGTTAACAGTGCACACATGTGTTTTTGAACTTCTTTGTGCGCCCAGATTTCGCTCTGGCGTACATCGAAAAGTTCAAGCCGGATTAAATGCCAATTTGTGCGCTATGGCTAGTGCAAAAACAGGCTTTTTTACAAGTTTCTTTGCGAAAGCTCCCTCTGCGCAACAGTTTTACATCGGAAACAGCTTTTTTCGCGCTGTGGATAACGCAAGCGGGCTAGTGCGAAGATTTGCCTGAAGTCGACTTCAAGCATAAATACGCAGCTAGCCCCTTGAGAAACGGCCTTTCAGCAAAGAGCTGTATCGCGCCTACAAATGAATCCCGCGCATCAAATTCGACAGCGCCAATTGATCGGCAGACGGACCCACTACTTCGTTCTTTTTGCCCTTCGCCGCTTCCGAATCACCGAACATACGGAAGCTCGTGTTCATCACGATTTGCGCGATGCGCGGCGCCAGTGCGTGCAGCACCTGCATGGACGTTCCCAGGCGCGTGGCGATGTTCACTGGCTTGTACACGATGGCGCGAATGATCATGTCAGCCGCTTCTTCCGGTGACAATGTTGGCACGTTGTTATAGATCGCCGTTGGCGCGATCATTGGCGTTTTCACCAGCGGCATGTTGATCGTAGTGAAGCTCACGCCACGGTCCGCGAACTCAGACGCCGCGCAGCGCGTCCACGCATCAAGCGCGGCCTTCGACGAGACGTAAGCCGAGAAGCGCGGGGCGTTGGTCAGCACGCCAATTGACGAGATGTTGATGACGTGGCCCTTTTTCTTTTTGACCATGCCGTCGATCAGGCCGAGCGTGATGCGCAGTGCGCCGAAGTAATTCACATCCATCGTGCGAGTGAAATCGTGGAAGCGGTCGTAGCTTGCTTCAATCGCGCGACGAATCGAGCGCCCTGCGTTGTTCACTAGAATGTCCACACCGCCGTATTTCGTCTCCAGCATCGCGCAGAAAGCCTTGCAACCTGCTTCGTCCGCGACGTCTGCGGGATAGGCTGACACTTTGACGCCTAGCTTTTTTGCGAGCTTCAAGGTCTCTTCGATCTTCTCCTGATCACGTCCGCACACGATCACCGCTTTCGCCGTGCCCGCTGCCGCAATCTTCATCGCGGTCGCCTGACCAATGCCGGAGGTACCGCCGGTAATCAGAATCACTTTGCCGCTGATCTGACCTTTCAGCGTGTGATCGATGAACAGATCGGGATCAAGATTCCTCTCCCAGTAATCCCACAGTTTGTACGCGTAACTCTCAAGATCCGGCACCGCGATCTTCGTGCCCTCAAGTGCCTTCAACGTGTCGCGGCAATCAAAGCGCACGGGATAGTTGATGAACGACAGCGTGTCCTCTGGAATGCCCAGATCCTTCACCACCGCGTTCTTGATGCGACGCACTGGCGGCAGCGCCATCATGCCCTTCATCACGCTTTGCGGAATGAATCCAAGCAGCGCCGCGTTCACGCGCAACGCCATCTGTGGCGCATGCGCCGCACGTGCGAATATGTTCAGCGAATCACCAATGCGCAGCGGTGCAGGGTCAGTGAGGTGGAACGCCCGATTGTTCAAGCCTTTGTCAGTTGAGTGCGCAATATGATCGGTCGCATCGACGACAAAATCGACGGGCACCATGTTCATGCGGCCACCTTCAATGCCGATCGCCGGCATCCAGGGCGGCAACATCGCCCGCATTTTTTGCAGCAGTTTGAAGAAGTAGTAGGGGCCATCGATCTTGTCGATTTCACCGGTCTTCGAGTCGCCGAGCACCACGCCTGGGCGATACGCGCGCCACGGCATGTCGCAGTTTTTGCGTACGAACGCTTCGCTCTCATGCTTGGTCTGCATGTAGGGATGATCGAGGTAATCCTTCGCTTCATCAAACATGTCTTCACGGAACACGCCTTCGTAATTGCCAGCTACTGCAATCGAGCTCATGTGATGGAAGAGCCCGACCTTGATTTCGTTGGCGAGCGCCACAGCGTTTTCCGTTCCAGTAACGTTGGCGAGCTGATTCGCCTCAGCGTTGGCCGACATGTCGTACACGGCCGCGAGGTGGAAGAAGTGTTTGATCTTGCCTTTGATCTTTGTCTTGTCAGCCGCTGACAAACCGAGGCCCGGTTTCGCGATGTCACCCACGACGGGGATGCAGCGCTTGGCTGCATCACTGCCCCAAAAATCCATCAGTTTCGCGACCTTCTTTTTGCTTTCTGCTCGAATCAAAAAGTAGACGGTCGTGTTCTTGCGGCCGAGCAGTTTTTTAACCAGTCGTTTGCCGATAAATCCGGATGCTCCGGTTACGAAATAAGTCATGTGGCCTCCTTGTTTTCAAACTGCATTGACGCTGCTGCGCGAAATGCCCTCGATTCATTCTAGAGCCATTCTCCTAGGGAAATAGCGGGTTTCTAGGATGCGCGCTCTATGGACGAGGCATAAAGTTCATTCATCGAAACCTCACTCAAACGGGAAATACCAAATGGTCAAGAAATTCAGCAAAACTGCAGACGCTAAATCAACCGATAGCAATCTGCTCGGCACCGTCAAAGAGTCGTCCAGCCAGATCTGGTTGGCAGGCCTCGGCGCATTTTCCAAAGCTCAAGAAGAAGGTAGCAAAGTGTTTGAAGCACTCGTTAAAGAAGGCTCTGGTCTGCAAAAGAAATTTCGTTCACTCGCTGACTCACGTATGAATGACGTGACCAACGAAGTTTCCGGCAAGATCACCGAGGCCACCAGCAAAGCCGCTGGCGCATGGGATCGTCTGGAAACCGTGTTTGAAGACCGCGTAGGCCGTGCCGTTGGTCGCCTGGGCGTCCCAACCAAGGCCGACATCACCAAGCTCACGCAACGCGTTGAAGAGCTGACCAAGCAGGTTCAAAAAATGAATGCTGGTAAAGCTGCGCCGGCAAAAGCTGCTCCGGTCAAAGCAGTGGCCGCTGTTGCTGCCGCTGTTAAAAAACCAGCTGCACGCAAGCCTGCTGCGAAGAAATAACGGAAAAGTAATTCGGTAGTTCCGAACTACGTCGAAATGCGGCCACCTTGGTGGCCGTTTTTCTATGATGTGAGCCTGAGCACGCTTGCCGCTCACTCACTTTTATCTCTGTTGCTCCAAATGACTCTGAACCCACCGACTGCCACTCCCCCCATCGCCCTGGCACTAGCGGGTGGCGGCCCACTGGGCGCAGTGTACGAAGTTGGCGCAATTGCTGCACTACACGAAGCATTGCCCACACTTGATTTCACACGACTGCATTCGTACGTAGGTGTCAGCGCCGGCGCATTTGTCACGGCTGGGTTGGCCAACGGCATCACGCCGCCGGAGATGGTGCAACTTTTCATCGAGAACGAAGGGGAAGATGGCGACGCGCTCGCGCCCGGCGTGTTCATGCGACCGGCGTTGCGCGAATACGCCTCGCGCCTGTCGAACCTGCCCTCTGCCGTCGTCGCGGCGCTCTGGGCCAGTGCGCGCTCACTGAAACCGAGCCGCATGCTCTCCGAATTGCAGCGCCTGAGCGCTGTCATCCCGACAGGGCTTTTCGACAATCGCGCCATAGAGCAGGCGATGCGGACGCTGCTCACCAAGCCGGGTCGAACCAACGATTTCCGCGAACTCAACACCAAGCTTTACCTTATCGCCACCGATCTTGATTCCGGCGAAACCGTCGAATTCGGTTCCGCCACGATGAATCACATCCCGATCTCGCAAGCGGTGCAGGCCAGCGCCGCGCTGCCTGGCATGTATCCGCCCGTGAAAATTGGCGCACGGCATTACGTCGACGGTGCCCTCAACAAAACACTGCATGCGTCAAGCGCGCTAGACGCTGGCGCGAAGCTCGTGATTTGTGTCAATCCACTGGTGCCGTTTGATGGCACCGTCGCCGCTCGCGCGCAGACGCATCTCGTCGAACGTGGTTTGCCAACGGTTCTCTCTCAAACCTTCCGTGCACTGATTCACTCGCGTCTTGAGAAGAGCCTGCAAAGCTACGCAACGAGCTACAAGGACGCTAGGCTCATCGTGCTCGAACCGTCGAAGGGCGACGCTGATCTGTTCTTCTCCAATCTCTTCAGCTACGGCAATCGGCGTCGCCTTGCCGAGCACGCGTACCAGCACACACGCGCGCAGTTGCTTGCACGGGCAGACACCATCGCTGCGGAATTCGCCAAGTACGGCGTCAGGCTAAATCTGAATGCGCTCTCCGATCCACATCGCAAATTGCTGCCCACGGCGCGAAAAGTGGCGCGTGGCGAAACTGGCGCTGCCGCGTCAAAACTCACGCAGGCGTTGGATTCACTCGAAGTAGCGCTGCTGCGCTAAAGTCGCTGCGATCGCGCCCGGAACCCATCAATCGGTTGGCGCATCCTATTCAAGTTGTTCAGTTCAACAATCTGAATGCGCGCGCACCTAAACCGCTACGGTGCCATGATGCTGCGTCACCACAGTCGCATCCACGTATATCTTGAAGCCTAAATCGCGCAGCCTTCGACACGCCCAATAGTCCTCCGACAAATATTCGCCATCGACCACGCCGACCTGAAACGCGTCATAGTGAAGCGCCGCGTCAAAATCGCCACGACTGGTTCGCGACCGCGAATAAACGCGGGCGTTGGCGGCGGCGTCAGCGACCAGCGCGTTGGTCGCATTTCGCGAAAGCAGAAGGGCGGCAGTACCGACGCGATCGGTGATGTACAAATCACCTTCCTCACCGCGACAGGGGCCAATGTTCCAGATGCGCGAACCATCCGGGTTGCGGCCTTTCAGCGCGACTGGCGCGCCGATCACGTCGCGATGTGCCATCAGCATCTTCTTCAGGCCGTCGGACGACATCTTGACGTCGCCATCGAGAAACAATAAATGCGTGAACTCTGGTCGCGCATGAAACGCCGAGAGTATGGTGTTGCGAGCCCGTGTGATGAGGCTTTCATTGCCGATGCTCATCAGCGAAAACAGGATGCCGTTCTGCTTGAATTCGAGCAGAGTGGACACGTAGTCCATATGCACCATGCCAGCATAGGCGGGCGTGCCGATCATGACGTTGGGCCGAATGACGATAGTGGTGGGCGGTTCAATCGCGTTCATCGTGCCACCGCCGGACGGTATTTTTCGCGGAAGCCACTCAGCTGCAATTGCACTTCGCACAGTCGCATTAGGGCATCGTCGCTCAAATCACGATATTGGTCGAGGAGGCGCAGGTTGTTAGCGTAATGTGGCGTCTCCTGCAGATGGGCGTTGTCTCTCGCGTGATGCAAATGAATGGCGACATGACTGTCCAGCTCCGTCGCGCTGATCCGTGCGCGCTGCACTTTGCGCGTCATCGCGTCGTCTTCGGCACCCCAGCCGACAAAGCGCTCGTCCCACCCACCCGTGTGCGCGAACGCGTTGCGTTGAAAAAAAACAATGCCACCGCAGAACACAATGTGCTCCTGAATTCCTGCTCGATTCATGCTGCCGCCACTGGCGCGATCCGGAACTAAATCAAACTGCCCGCCACGCACTTGCGTGCTCTCTACTTCTGTTAAATCAATGAGCCGCCGGTAAGGATTCACGACGCCGATACCTCGGGCGACCGCGTTCGTAGCTTCGCCAACACTCGCGCATATCACGTCGGCGTCAGCGAATCCGAGGATTTGTGTGCTGGCAATGCGTGCGCCGACGTTAAAGCCCCAGCTCTTGTTGAACGGGCCAGGGTTATAGGCGAACACGACACGTGCATCGGCCAGTGGCAGAGCGCCATGCAACGTCGGCGTGCGATCCTGCTCAACCACGATCACTTCGAACAGCGGAAAGGAGGCCAACCAGGTGAGCACCGCATCAAGATTCGCGCGTCGCGCTGTATCGTTTCCGGATCGATAGGTCAAAATGTAGCTGGCAGTTTTCATTGCGGCAAGTTAGATAAAAGCGGAGCACGATGATTAGTTGTATCACCATTACACAGGCGGGCCGGGAACCGATGGTCGCTGATGCGATGGCTGATTTCGCCCGGCAAACAGTCGTTTCGCGGGAGCTTTTGATTGTGCATGACGGCGATGCCGGCTTGCACGAGCGCTTGACCCGACTGGCCGATTCCCCCGCCATGCAATGCGAACGCGCACAGATTCGCGTCGAGCGCGCCGAGCCCGGTTTGTCGCTCGGCGCGCTCAGGAATATCGCCACGGATCGTGCACACGGTGAATGGATTTGCCAGTGGGACGATGATGATCGCTACCACCCCGAGCGCCTTCAGTTGCAATGGCAGGCGGCGCAGCGTGAACGCGCTGACTGCTGCTTTCTGGTCGACCAATTGCACTGGTTTCGACAAACCGGTGCGCTTTACTGGGACGACTGGGACAGCGAGCCCTACCCGATGAATTTCGTGCAAGGCACGCTCTTGTGCAAGCGCGCTCGTATGCCACGCTACCCGGAGCTTCGGCGCGGCGAGGACACGGCGTTTACGTGGGACTTGCTGCGCGCGAGTCACGACGAGGGTTTCGTTGTGGCCCGATTGCGCGGTGTCGGCTGGTGCTATATCTACTCGTATCACGGGGCAAATGCGTGGGATGCCGCCCATCACGAAGCCATCGCCGCAGCAAAGCACCTGCCTGCGGCGCGGCTTATCGCCCAGCGCGCCAGATTGGCTGCGGCTTTGGCGGATTACGCGCCCGGTCTGCCGCAGCTCAGCGTGCCATGCGGCGCGGAGCAGTGGCGATTTTGAGATCACTTTCATCGGTTGCTAGGCTGCGTCCTCAGGAAGGAAGCGTTGCGCCAATCGATAGAAAGTTGACTGCCCGCGTCGAATAAGATCGGGGGTAATGAGACCCGCATGAAACGCTGAAAAATCCGTTCGTGTTTCGCTCCACCACAGATGCGACCACAGATGAATGCTGTAGACGCCGCGCCGTTTCAGATCCGCAGTTTCATCACCTTCAAACAATCTCGATAAGCCGGTTCGGGTCCACGGAAAGTAGTAGAAAAGCTCTCGCGGCAGCGCCGTTATTTCCTTGGGTATGGCAAGCCATAAGCGGCTCGCCTCCGCGCAACTGTGGTTGTTCCAGCTGCCGTCAAATGCGTCACCCATTCGTGAGCGCCAGCGGCGCAAAAATGTCGCGTCAGGTCGTGCCAGAATTACCGCGTTGCAAAGCGATGGGCGGTCAATGCCGCGTGCGTCGGGGATGCTTTGCTCTTCGCCCATCGCGCAACTGATCGCACTCCATTCAGGCTCGAAACGGTGAACGAATAACGTATCCATATCAGCGTAAATACCGCCACGCTCCAGCAAAATATCGAGTCGTAAAAAGTCCGCCTCATGGGCATAGTCGAGACCCGTCCGCGCGATGAACTGGCCTTCACCGCTCTGCTGATAGCGCCCGCGCACCCAGTCGGTCGGCGTGTCAGCGACGCGCTCGATGGTAACCAGCGCACAAGCCCGATCCCACCACGGGCCATACGGCGTGTTGCGCAAATGCAGAAAAATTCGCGCGCCTGGGTGCAGCGCACGGCACGATGCGAGGCAGAGGTAAAAAGCGAGATGAAAGGGTTCGGTCTGCGGCTTCAGACCGAAGATGAAATGAAAATCCTGAGTTTTTCCCAACGTGCTCATTGCAACACCGCACGCCATTTTTGTGCAATTCGTGCTTCGCTGAAATCATTGCAAACACGGGTTTGCAATGCCCGCGCCTCGTCCTGAAACGGCGCCGGATTAGCTGCAAAATCACGCAAGCGCTCAATCGTTGCGGCTTGATCGGCGACCGCCCAACGCTGATCCGACCAGTATGACGGCCGCGTGATCGGCCACACTGGAGCCGCTTCGAGGCGATAAGGCAGGCCACCCCGCCACGCGGGCCCCAAAAAATCCATTTGCCCGCTCCACGCGGTCATGACGACGGGGGTGCCCAGCGTGGCGGCTTCGCACGCGCCCATACCAAATCCCTCACCGTGGGTGAGCGATACGTAGCAGTCAGCAATCGCATGCAATGCGTCCACGCTGCGACCGCTGGCCTGACTTTCGGCCACCACGCGAATTCTTGGCCCGCCCGAAGCAGATAACAAGCCTTTGTTGGCTGCTACTGACAATACGCGAGCAATCTCCTCTTGCGGTTTAATGCTTGGATACCAGGGCGGCGGCCCGTAGCCTTCGCTCGAGGTCTTAATCACCAGCACTACGGGATCCTGAGCGTTGAACGCGGCAGCGAACGCGAGCACCAGCTGGTCAATGGCTTTGCGCGGATCGAAGCGATTGACGGTGTAGAACACTTTGTCCTTTGGCCGGATGCCCAGCGCCTCGCGAGTCGCGGATAAGTCAGCGCTGGAAAACTCGTTGAATCGGTGCCGTCGTACGTGGCCAATGGTATGGATTGAATGTGGATAACCGCTCGTGGCAAACACCTGCGCATTAAAGCTTGACGGCACCACCAGCGCGTCCGTTCGACGCAAGAGGGACAACCAGTGCGGCGGGATTTTGTCCGCCTCCCATGTGGTGTAGGCGATCCGCCGCATCACGCTTGATCCAGCGTGTTCAAGCGCCGTGGCAAAGTGTTCCGGGGTAAGCTGCATAATGACCGTACGAGCACCGCGTATAGCGTCATTGACTCGGGTGGCCTGAATGATCGCCGAGAGATCACTGAGCGACACGTCGTCGGCTGCAAGTAGGGCTGCTAGTTGATTAAGCGTGTCGTCGGCGGCCACGGCGATCTGCTCACCGAGCCGCCGCAGCGGCAGCCATTCAACCGCAAAGCCCGCATTCAGCAATGCACGCAAAGTGGTGATGGCCGACAAGCCATAGCCGCTGGGCTCCAGATAACTGAAGTATCGGACGATCACGACGATTTGATTGCGAAGCCGTCGAGGTGGCGCGCGCCCAACTGATAGGCTCAATCGCCTCGCCGCGACCGAGTCCGATTCAGGTTTGGAGCGTCGCTAACGCCGACGCTTTCCGCCAACTGCCACACCCACCAGTCCCAACAGACCGGAAAGCAAGGTTGCCAACCAGCCGACTATCCCGGGCACTGGAACAAGCGCCGGGTCATTGGCGAGCGAGATCACCAGCGATCCGCCCGCTGCGGCTTTCAGCGAATTTGATGCGCTAGCCGTTGGAATTGGGCAAAGCGTCACAGTCACGGTATAGCTGCCGACAATGCCATTAGCGGTGGCGGTGATATTGGCCACGCCGTCGGCACCGGTCAGCGCGCTGGTGGCCGACAAAGTGGCGGATGCGCCATTGCCCGCCGGGTTCAGGGCAAAGCACAGGCGCTGGCCCGCTATTGGCAACCCGCTCTGAATGACTTTAACGGTCAGTGGTTGTGGGAACGGCGTTGACACAATCGTGCGCTGGATCGCGCCTCGCCCACTGCTCGGTGTGTCGGTGATTGCGCCAGTGGGGTCGATAAAGCCAAACGCGAGCGGCGCGACACCAACGTTGATGCTGACCGTCGCGGTGGCATTGCTATTGGCCTGATCTTTCAGCGTGTAGGTGAACGCGTCAGGACCGCTGTAGCCGGTGGTAGGCGTGTAGGTAAAGCTTCCGTTGCTGGCGACGGTGACGCTACCGTGTGCGGGGCTGGTGCTACCTAAGACTGTGAGGCCGCTGCCGCCGTCGTTTTGGAGTACGCCGGTGGCGAGGGGGACATTCAATGGCGTATTGAACGGCGTGCCATAGGCGTCGTTGGTCGCTTTGGGCGAAATCAGGAACGAGACCACTGCGTTGGCCGTACCGCCATTGCCGTCGCTAATGATGTAGTTGAAACTGTCGGTGCCGCTGATGCCTGCATTTGGTGTGTAGGTGAAGACGCCATTGCTCGCGACATTACCGACGCTACCGCGAGCGGGTTGGTTATTGCCGACCACAATCAGAGGTTGATTTTCTGGGTCGGTGTCGTTGCTCAGAATGTTGGCGGATCCACTCGCCGGGCCCACGTAGTTGGTGCCGAATGCAAGCGCAAACGGGCCATCGTTGACGGCGCTTGGGGGCAAATTTCCGGCGACGGTAATAAAGACATTCGCGGAGCGCGTCGACTCTTTTGAGAAGATGAACGCGTCGTAAGTAAATGTGTCGGTGCCGGAAAACCCGGTCGGCGGTGTGTACACAAACGAGCCGTCGACCGAGCAGTTACTCACGGTTCCGCCTTGAGTCGATACCGTCGGGCAAGTCAAGGAAAAGCCACCTGACGGCAGAAAATCGTTTGAGACTAAATTGGTGCCAGTGCCGAGGATGACCAATGGCTTGTTGAACGGCGTAGAGAAATTGTCATTGACGACCACAGGCGAAATGTCAATGGTGACCATGGCGTTGTGTACGCCGCTGCAACTAGCTAGATCCGTGGTGTAGACGAAGGTGTCCTGCGCAATGTAGCTGGCGGGTGGCGTGTAAGTCAGGGTGCCGTCCGTTGCGACAGCCGCGCTACCACCGCCAGACGGCGTGGTGATGGACACTACCGTCAACGTGTTAGCGCCGCTATCGTTGGCCAGTACGTTCGCGCCGTCGACCGCCGCAATGCTGCTGTTGGCCGCCACGCTGAAAAAGTCAGGCTGCAAATTACACGTCGGCAATTGAGCCTGAGCATGCGTGTCGGCGGCCCAAGTGCTTGTGAAAATTATGCCGAGCACCGCGAGCGCATGGGCTACGGGGCGCAGCTTGCACGTTGAATCCAACGAAAAACTATTTGCGCTGGCAACATCGCTACAGGTCAGGGTGCTCATTGAGGGACTTCCAGTCTTAGTTATCGCAGCACTTACGCCAGTGATGCCGTTGTAGTCGAGACAAATCTTAACAGTCGCATGTGCTTTATGGAAGCGGTTTCTAGCCCTTTTTCAAGCGTCGCTACTGAGAGGAGAAGTGAAAACTATATAGCTTTGTAGTGAACACTATTGAGCGATGGGGCCAGCGCTGCATTTTGCTATTTGTCGACTATTGGCATTTTGCATTTCTAGCCATTGTCAAATGGGACTTTTTTACAAAAGCTGTCGCATACACTCTAATTTCTTGCGCGACTTGCGAACTTGCTCCACAATCTAATCAACAAAAATAAGTCGAGGAGGATTTGTTGTGCGATTGACGAAGCGACCATCGGTAAATTCTGCGGCGTTGGCGGAACGGTCTGGCGTGATGACACGCGAGGGTGTTTTACATGGAGCGTAAAGCCCCCCGCCGCACCAAAGAGCGCATTCTCGAAGTGTCGCTCGCGATGTTCAATTCGTTCGGCGAACCGAACGTAACGACCAACGCCATTGCCGACGAGATGAACATTTCGCCGGGTAATCTGTACTACCACTACCGCAGCAAAGACGAGATCGTCACCAAAATCTTCGCGCAGTTTGAACGCGAGTTGGACGAGCTGTTTGCGATGGGCAAGGACCGACCAGCCAACGTCGAAGACACGTGGTTCTGGCTGCATCTGCTGTTCGAAAAAATCTGGAAATATCGTTTCATCTATCGCGATCTGAACGACCTCCTGTCGAAAAATCGCATCATCGAAACGCACTTCAAAACGATTCTGCAAAACGCGCAGAAAAACACCGAGCGCCTGATGCTGGAGATGCGATCCATCAACCAGTTGAAGGCGACCGATGGCGAGGTTCGCGCTGTTGCCACTAACCTGGTCATGCTCGCCACCTACTGGCATTCGTACTCTTACGTGATGAACCCGAGGAAGCTCGACGAAGCCAATGCAATGGGGCAAGGCGTGTTTCAGGTGATGGTGCTTTTGGCGCCGTATCTCGAAGGTGATGCGCGTTTGTTGTTTGAGAAATTAGCTGGTGAATACCGGTAAGGAAAAAGGAGACTAATCATGGCAAAAAAAGGCGGCTGGGCCGCATTCCCTCACGACAACAGCGCGTTTGTTTACGAAGGCGCAGCACTCAAAAAAAACTGGGCTCGCCTGCACAAAGGCGACGCCGAACCCTTCCCAACGGACAAGGCCGTTGAAGGCGCCTGGCGGCTCTATCACGCCGGTGATTTTCAGGGCGCGTATGAAGCTGGACTCGCTGCCGGGCTCGACGGCTACAACGTTGCTAACAAAGCCGCTTGCATTTACAACAACTACCTCGAAACCAGCGACGCCAAAAAGCAAAAGGCATACGAAGAAATCGCCGCCCGCTGCGAAGAACTGCAAGCCGCACAAAAGAAAAATGCCAACGCGTACTACCTCGCAGCCTACGCGCTTGGACGTTACGGTCAGCTAATCGGCGTCGCCAAAGCCCTCACACAAGGCATCGGCGGCAAGGTCAGCACTGCCCTCAACACTGCACTCAAACTGGAGCCCAAACACGCAGACGCCCACATCGCGCTCGGCACCTTCAACGCCGAAATCATCGAAAAAGTAGGCAGCCTGATCGGCAAAATGACCTACGGCGTTAGCAAAGAAGCCGCCGTCGAAAACTACGACAAAGCGCTAAAACTCAACCCCGAATCCGCCGTCGCCCACACCGAAAAAGCGGACGGACTTTACAAGCTGTTTGGCGACAAGAAGATGAAGGATGTGGAGGCGCTGTACGCCGAAGCTGCGGCGTCGGAGCCTATGGACGCGATGGAGTGCCTGGATGTTGAGGCGGCTAAGTCTGAAATGGAAGACTAAACTGAACTTGGGTCGCGG
>JANXNI010000015.1 GCA_025354165.1 Burkholderiales bacterium
CTGTTCGGTAGCCCCGCGCCGCATCTCAGGAAAAACTTCAATTGTCAACGCGGCGAGAATGATGCCTGCCGCAAGATGTTGAATGAGTCCAATAAGCGTTTTGCTCGGCTGCCAAAACAGAGCTAGTAGGCCGCCCAATATCAACACGACGGCAGGCATGGACAGCCACAAGTAGGTGTGATGCATCATCGCCTAGTGGGTGTCGTTCATTCCGATTTGTCTTCGTGTACTGAGGGCATTGAGGCCCCGCTACAGCAGTGCACTCAGTCCCTGATAGCCGACATACAGACCCACCAACAAAATTAGCGTGCCCGAGAAATACGGAAGCTTCCGGGCAAACTCTCCAAATCCGCTCCAGCGTTTAGAGGCATGCTTCACGCTAAGTGCTGCAATGGATCCCGCGAGTATCATGGTCACGGCCAAGCCAACGCTAAAAGACAGTACCAGCACGGCCCCGAGCGTGATTTTTTTAAGTTGCAGACAGAGCAACAACACTGTGATGGAGCCTGGGCAGGGAATAAGTCCACCGGTCAGGCCAAACATGACAATCTGTCCCGTTGTCACCTCCCGATTGGTGAAGCGGCGTCGGATGTCGTTGGCGTGAGCAAGTTCGTGCGGGTCTTGATAGCCCGGCGCAGCTACGTCCAAGCCCTCGTAGTCCTTGATCACGTGATGATGGCCATGTTCAACATACTCAACGTCGTAGTCATGACTGTGCTGCTCGTGGCCCAGCGTCAAACGGGCAACAAATTCATGCGGCTCGGGAATGGTTTGCTCGGATTCAACAAAGCCGTCGCGTTGCACGAAAGTAAACAATGCTCGACTGCCATCTGCGCGTTCTGTTGCGACCCGCACCTGATCGGCTGACCACACCTGCCCATCTTTGCTGTCGCGGAACAGTCGAAAGCGCGGCGGAACACCGTCCTCGAACACGTCCAGCCTAACAATGCCATGGCCGGTGTCGATGCGCTTGGTTTCGTCGTAACCGTAATCATGATCGTGATTGTGATTGTGTTCGCCAGTTCGTTCCGCGACTTGCTGTTGTCGCCATGCGCTCCACATCATCCACAACGCGGTACCAATAATTAGCACGGCGGAGGCAACCTGTAAGTAGGATTCACTGGTCTCTGCGCTCCATTGCTGACTGAAATACATGCCCCCAAGGGCAATGATCCAAACAATTGCAGTGTGCGACACGGTGGCAGCTAGGCCCAGCAACACCGCTTGAGGCAAGGTTCCACGAACCGCGATGATGAACGCTGCCATCATGGTTTTGGAGTGACCGGGCTCCATACCGTGCAAAGCCCCGAGCAAAATCGCGCTCGGGATAAACAGCCAGGCGTTGCCCTGTTGCAGAAGGGTCGAAAAATCAGTCATGCAATCGTGCTTTACAGATACTTGGTGATGGCTTTGAATTCGCGGATGGTTGCGTCTGCTCCCTGAATTCCTTCGCGCACGGCGCGCTCAAGGCAATGGTCGACATGGTCGCGAACCAATGTCTTCTTGGCGTTACTGATGGCGCTTTCGACAGCTTGAAGTTGTTGCGCAATATCCAGACAGCCGCGCCCTTCACCAAGCATCACAATCACGCTTTTGAGGTGGCCTTCGGCTCGCTTAAGACGTTTGACAATTTCGGGGTGCGAGGTGTGTGTTGACATACTGCAATATCCTATCCTAGGGGATAGGATATTTACGCGCAGTATAGCAACAACGTATTGTTGTAAACAGCCACCTTCCAGCATGCTGCTGGAAGGGTCATCACTCGCTACATTCGCAAAATAAATCTACCTACTGGCGGAGATTTATCTTTTTCCTGCGACCAGCGAATCAGCGGTTGTTGCGGGATGCGTTGGTTCAGTGCTGACATCGACTACGGATTCATCAACTTTATGCGCCAGTCGGTACAACAACGGCAGCACCAACAACGTGAGCAGTGTTGAGGACAAGATGCCACCAATGACCACCGTCGCCAGCGGTCGTTGAACCTCTGCGCCAGTGCCTGTAGCGATCGCCATTGGGATGAACCCCAACGACGCGACCAGCGCTGTCATCAGCACGGGGCGCAGCCGTGTCAGTGCACCCTCGTTGATGGCCTCGTCCAATGCCATGCCTTCATCCCGCAAGCTGCGGATGTAGGAGATCATCACCAGTCCATTGAGCACAGCCACTCCGCATAGCGCGATGAAACCAATCGCTGCGGAGATCGACAGCGGAATGCCGCGCAACCACAACGCGAGAATGCCGCCAGTAAGCGCAAACGGGATGCCGGTGAACACCAGCAACCCATCCTTCACGTTACCAAACATCGCGAAGAGCAACACAAACACCAGCAGCAATGCGACCGGAACCACAATTTCAAGCCGTTTTTTTGCTGACTGCAATTGCTCGAAGGTGCCGCCCCACGTCGTCCAGTACCCGGTCGGCACTTTCACTTGTCGATCAAGTGCCTGTTGCGCCTCAGAGACGAACGAGCCGATGTCGCGATCACGCACATTGGCGGTGACCACGACGCGACGTTTGCCGTTTTCTCGGCTAATCTGGTTAGGGCCGGGTGCAATGTCAAACTTCGTCACGTCGCCCAACATCACATAGCTCGCGCGCGCACCCTCGGTCATCGGCAACCGGATCGGGATTTGCTTGATCGACTCTATATTGGTGCGCAGGTTTTCCGGGAGACGCACGATTACATCGAAGCGACGATCCCCTTGAAATAACAAGCCTGCCTCGCGACCACCCACCGCAATCGACAACGCATCCTGCACGTCATTGATGTTGAGACCCAGTCGCGCAATCTTGGCACGGTCGATGTTCACGGTAAGCATGGGCAATCCGGTGGTCTGTTCGACCTTGACGTCTTTGGCCCCGGCGATACCGCTGATTACTTTGGATATTTGCTCAGCGGTCTGGTTCATGACACCCATGTCGTCGCCAAACACCTTCACCGCCACATCGCTGCGAACCCCGGAAATCAGCTCGTTGAAGCGCATTTGAATGGGCTGGGTGAACTCGTAGTTGTTGCCCGGCAGTTTTTCCACAGCGACTTGAATAGCGGCAACCAAGTCGGTTTTGCTTCGCTTCGGATCAGGCCAGTCGGACTGCGGCTTAAGCATCACAAAGTTGTCCGCGACGTTGGGGGGCATCGGGTCAGTGGCCACCTCCGCCGTGCCAATCTTCGCAAATATCTTGTCGACTTCAGGGAACGCCTTGACGGTTCGCTCCAGCTCGGCTTGCATTTCGACAGCTTGTGTGAGGCTCGTGCCCGGGATCCGCATGGCGTGCAGCGCGAAGTCACCTTCGTTCAAGCTCGGTATGAATTCGCTGCCCATGCGCGATGCGATCAAGCCACTGAGCACAATGGACACGACGGCCACGGCCAACACGATAGGTTTGTTAAGTAGCGACCAGCTCAGCAGAGGCTTGTACCCCTGTTTGGCCCAACCCATGAGGCGGTTTTCCTTCTCACCCACTTTATCGCCAATGAGGAGCGCAACAGCAGCAGGGATAAAGGTAACCGACAGGATCATCGCACCGATCAACGCTGCTACGACTGTGAACGCCATCGGATGAAACATGCGACCCTCAACACCTGTGAGTGTGAAGATCGGGAGATAAACCACCATGATGATCAATTGACCGTAGATCAGTGGGCGACGGGATTCTTTCGCCGCGACAAAGACCTCGTGGAAGCGCTCCGCCAGCGTCAACTTGCGACCATAGCCCGCTTGCGAATGGGCAAGTCGACGCACGCAGTTCTCAACGATCACCACTGCCCCGTCAATGATGATGCCGAAGTCCAGCGCACCCAAGCTCATCAAATTGGCGCTGACTTTGTTGTTCACCATACCGGTGAACGTGAACAACATCGACAGAGGAATTACCAACGCAGTGATGATCGCGGCGCGAATGTTGCCGAGAAACAAAAACAAAATCACGATAACCAGCAGCGCGCCTTCGAGCAGGTTTTTCTTGACTGTCGCGATAGCCTTGTCAATCAGCAGCGTACGGTCGTAGACCGTTTGTGCCACCACGCCGTTGGGAAGTGTTTTGCGTATCTCCTGCATTCTTTTGTCGACCGCTTGCGACACGGTACGGCTGTTCTCACCGAGCAGCATGAACACCGTACCAAGCACCACTTCTCGTCCGTTTTCAGTGGCGGCACCGGTGCGCAACTCCTTGCCGATCATCACGTCGGCCACATCCTTGATCTTGATCGGCACCCCCTGCGGTGCGCTGATCACAATATTTCCGATGTCTTCAAGGCTTGCGACCTGACCGGGCGCACGAATGAGGTACTGTTCGCCGCGCCGCTCAATGTAGCCCGCACCCATGTTGCCGTTGTTACGTTCCAGCGCTTGCACCAGATCGGAAAGCGCCAGCCCCTGCGCCATCAGCCGGTCAGGGAGTGGGGCGACCTGAAACTGCTTGGCAAATCCGCCGATTGTGTTGATTTCCGTAACGCCGGGCACATTGCGAAGCTGCGGCTTGATGATCCAGTCCTGAATCTCGCGCAAGTCTGTGGGCGTGTAGGGCTTGCCGTCGGGCTTCAGCCCGCCGTCTTTCGCTTCCACCGTCCACATGTAGATTTCGCCCAGACCCGTAGCGATAGGGCCGAGCGCAGGCACAACGCCTGCCGGCAGCTTTTCCTTCGCCTCCTGAATGCGCTCGTTGATCAATTGGCGTGCAAAGAAGATGTCAGTGCCGTCTTCAAAAATCACCGTGACTTGCGATAAACCGTATCGCGATAGCGAACGAGTTTCCGCGAGTTTGGGCAGGCCCGCCATTGCGGTTTCAATCGAGTAGGTAATGCGCTGCTCGGATTCGAGTGGCGAATAGCCAGGTGCGGACGTGTTGATTTGCACCTGCACGTTGGTGATGTCGGGCACGGCATCAATCGGCAAACGCTGGTAGTTGTATACCCCCAACGATGCCATGCCGAGCACGGCCAGCAGCACCAGCCAGCGCTGCTCAATGGAGAAGCGGATCAGTTTCTCAAACATGAATCTGCCTCCTCTCAGTGGTCGTGGCTAGCACTGGCTTTGCCAATGTCTGCCTTGACTACGTAGCTGTTGCGGGCAGCATATTTCTCCCCGACCTCCAGGCCTTGGGTAATCTCAACCATCTTGCCGTCGCTGCGCCCTGTGCCTACGGGACGAGCTTCGAAGTGGTCGCCATACCGACCAAAAACGACCGGTGCATCGCGCAGGGTTTGTAGTGCATCCACTGAAATTGCCATCGGCACGGTGACCTCATCGGCCACCAGTTCCACCGTCACCGGCAGTCCCGGATGCCAGATGCCTTGCGGATTGGGCAGCACGATGCGTGCAGGCGCGGTGCGCGTCTGGTTGCCGATCAGCGCGCCGACGTACGACACAGTGCCTGCCGCGCTTGCCTCAAACGCGGTCGACCTGATCGTAGCTTTCTGCCCGGTCTTGATCGTATTGAGGTCTTTGGCGTAGATATTGAGATCAACCCAAACGGTCGACAAATCAGCCACGGTAAAAATGTGGGCATCGTCCTTGACCACTTCACCGACTGAGATTTTTTTGCTGGTGATCGCACCGTCGATGGGGGAGCGAATTTCGTAGCTAGTCAAGCGGCCCGCGCTGGACGTCAACGCGCCGAGCGAGGCGAGTTTCTGGCGCGCCAACTGCTCGGCAATTTCCGCCTCCTGCATCACTTGCTGCGCTTGCAAGTAATCTTGCTGCGCAGAAATTTTTTCTTCCCAGAGTTTCTTCTCCCGGTCGAAGGTGGAGCGCGCCATCGCGAGACGTTTGCTGGACGCTTGTAGCTCGCTTCTCTGATCGGCGAGGGTCTGACTGGAAACAACGGCCAATATTTGGCCGCGTCGAACGCGGTCCCCGACGTTGACCGACACCGATTCCACCAATCCGGTGAGCCGGGGCACCACTTGCACCGAGCGATCCTGATTGAGACCAACCTCACCGGTCAACTGCAACATGGATTTGATGCTGGCGGGGCCGACAGCGGCCACTTCCACACCACTGCTCTTCATTTGCGCATCGGTCAGGGTGATACGTGCTTCAACTTGCTCGTAGTCGAAGGTGTACGGCTTGCCGTCGTATCGGGCGAAGATTTGCACGGCAAATGAGTGTGGCTCCTCGACCGTGCCTTTGGCTTTTAAGTAGTCTCGTTCAGGCGCAAAGATGAACTCTTGTGGCTTACGTCCGAGCCGCTGAATGGTCGCCGTTACTTTGCTCAAGTTCGGTGCGACAGGCTTGCCATCCTTATACGTGTAGATCCTGAACTCGGGCGCAACGCCGGTTTCGAAGATCGTCATTTCAAGACCATAACCTGCCTCTACGAAGAGCTTGCCTCCTTTCGGGCCCTTGGTGGGTGTAACTTCTTTGCCTTCAGCATCGCTGTGTCCCGCGTGGGCTTTGTGATCGCCCGCTTTGGCATCGCTGTGGGCCGCAGCCCCGTGGCCGTGGCCATCGTCGTCTTTCGGTTTGTCGGTGCGCATTAGGTATGCACCCGCACCAACGCCTAGTGCGAGTATCAACAAAACCGCAATCAGTTGTTTCTTGCCATTGCTCATCAACGATTGATTAATTTGAGTAGCCATCATTCAGTCCTATTGCTTTTGCTCGACAGACGTATCGCCCAGCAAGCGTTCGATTTCGGCGGCGGCGCGATGCGTTTCCGCCAAGGCCCGCAGGTATTGCACTCTCGCTTGAATCAAGGTGCGCTGTGCATCCAGCGTTTCCAGAAAGCTGAATTTGCCTGCGTCAAAGCCTGTGCCAGCGGCCTCATAAGCACTCACTGCGCCCGGCAGTACTTCATTTCGCAACACGTCCACTTCGGTACGTGCAGTCAACAGACGCTCGCGCACTTGCAGGACTTCGCTGTGCAGACGAAGACGGTGAGCGGTGATCTCGTCACGCGCCTTATCTTCGCGCCGCAGAGCCTCCAGCACATTGCCCTGATTGCCGTCAAAGAACGGTAGCGGCACCGACACGCCAAACAGGATTTGATTGGTCGACTCGGGCGCACGCTTTACACCCAGGCTGATCGTTGGGTCTGGCGTGCGCTTCGTCTGCTCAACGCGCGTCAGCGCGACCCGGCGCTGAAGTTCGACCTCGTTGCGGCGCAGACTCGGAGACAAGGCCACGCGCCGATCAAGCGACTCAACCGACGGAGCTTCAGGCAAGTCAACGATTGCCCCTTCCACTCGCTCAAAACGGGGCCTGGCATTACCCCATAACGACGACAGCTTTTGCCGTGAACCACGCAAATCACCTTGAGCCTGCGACAACTCGACTTTCACTTGTGCCTCAGCGACTCTTGCTTTCGTCTCTTCGACGGGCGAGATTTTTCCGGCGACCACGCGTTTGCCCGTGATATCGGTGACTCGATGCGTGAGTGAGAGCGTTTCTTGCGCAAGACGAATGCGTTCCTGCGCCGAGAGCACGTCAAAGAACGCGCCGATAACGGCGGCGCGTACTTCGCCCTGTCGCTGTGTCAACTCGGCGGCGGCGAGTTCCCGACCGCGCTGCGACGCCTCCATGCGTGCTTGCCGCTTGCCGCCCATTTCGATGGGTAGATTGATCTGCAAGGCGCTGGTGCGGTTGGCACTTCGCGTGTCTTCCTGCATGAAAGAAAGCTCAGGGTTCGGGCGCGCCTGCCCTTGAATCAGCGCGCCCTCAGTCGCCGCGTATTCGCTGCGTGCGACTGCGATTTCCGGATTGTTCGCGAGCGCAAACTGGATAGCTCGTACCAGCGTTAACGGAGTTGCGGGTTCTGCGATGGGTGTGTGTGCAGTGCCTGAGCTGGCGATGCTAGAAACGAAGTCGGGTAAGCTGGCTTGTGCAGCTGCTACTCCTGAAACGATTGTGAGCGCTGCTGCTGAAAGCGGCAGCAATACCGAATGAAACGCAGGATTGCGCATCGAATTCTCCTGATTGTTGAAACAAAAGAGGAAGAATTCGGCGAGGCGCTAGTTACACGGAAATCTTAAAGACAGGTAAGTAGTCGAACTCGCCGAATCAGGCGGGTTGCAACCATTTTGGGCGTTCTGGGCGGAGCGCAGTAAAGCGGTTCTGATGTACCGCGTTACCAGGGGATGGTGGGTCGAGCGCAGGCGTGAGCCTGATTGGATCCGCGTACGGAGCAAACAACGCCAGCGAATGGAAGAAATGGCAGGTACCGCAGTCGCCATGGCCACGCGACGACGAATCGTCATTGCTGCCGAAGTCTACGCCCACCACCTTGGCATCAGCCACAGTGACGTATGAATGCTCGGAATGCCCATCGTTCGCATGATCGAATACATCTACCGCGCCTGCCAGTGCAAACTGGAGCGGCAACACGCAGAGCAACAGAAAAATTACAAACCGGCGCATATTCTCCTAATGTACCAGTTGCCCGGAAGGTTCCTTTGACCGCAATAGCCGCAAGCCGTTGAACACTACCAGCAAACTTGCCCCCATGTCGGCAAATACAGCCATCCACATGGTCGCGTTGCCAAACAGTGCGAGCCCCATGAACACGACCTTGATGCCGAGTGCTAGCGTGATGTTTTGCCACAAGATGTTGTGCGTCCTTTTTGACAGGCGAATGGTTTCCGGGATCCGTCGAAGGTCGTCATTCATCACGGCAACATCAGCCGCTTCCATCGCCGTGTCAGTACCCGCACCGCCCATCGCGAAACCAATATCCGCTTGCGCAAGTGCTGGCGCATCATTGATGCCGTCGCCGGTCATCGCAGTCGCACCGTATTGCTTCTGCATGTCGGCAATGGCTTTGAGCTTGTCTTCCGGCAACAAGTTACCTCGGGCGTCTTTGATGCCGGCAAGACCGGCGACTGTGCTCGCTGTGGCGGCGTTGTCGCCGGTCAGCATGACGGGGGTGATGCCCAGGGCAATTAATTCGGCCACCGCCTGCTGCGACGAAGCTTTTATCGTGTCGGCTACCGCGAACAAAGCAATCACCGCTTTATCGGTCGCTAGCAACGTGACGGTGCGACCCTGATTTTCGTGTTCGTGGAGCTTGGCTTCAATTGCGGGGCTACAGAGACCACGCTCTTCGATCAGGCGATGATTGCCAAACCAATGCTCCGTGCCATCGATGATCCCACTGACGCCGCGACCTGCAATCGCGGTAAACGCTTCAACGGTTTGCGGTGTAGCTTCCAATCCTGCCGCAATGGCTTTCGACACCGGATGATCCGACTGCGCCGCGAGACTATGCGCCAGCGTTGACGCGGCTTCGCGCGAAGGGGTATCCGCGAGCATTTCAAACGCGACCAGCTTGGGTTTGCCCTCGGTAATGGTGCCGGTTTTGTCGAGCGCAATCGCTTTGAGTTTGCGCGCAGCTTCGAGATACGTCCCGCCCTTGATAAGGATGCCGCGACGCGCCGCCGCCGCGAGCGCGCTTACGACAGTCACCGGGGTTGAGATCACCAACGCACACGGACAGGCAATCACCAGCAGTACGAGCGCTTTGTAAGCAGCCAATGTCCATGTCCAGCCGAGGGCAAATGGCGCGATCAACGCAACCGCCAGCGCCAGCGCAAACACTGCCGGGGTGTAGATGGCCGCAAAGCGATCCACAAAACGCTGAGTGGGCGCCCGCGTACCCTGCGCCTTTTCAACGGCGTGGATGATGCGCGCCAATGTGCTGTTGCTCGCCACGGCGGTAATCTTGATTTCAAGCGTTGCCGTCTCGTTGATCGTGCCAGCAAACACCGCATCACCCGGTTGCTTGTCAACAGGAATGCTCTCGCCCGTCACGGGGGCCTGATTGATTGCGCTGTTGCCATGGACAATCACGCCGTCCAGCGGAATGCGTTCGCCTGGTTTCACGCGCACCACAGCCGCAAGTGGCACTGCGCTCGACAGAACTCGCGCAAAACTGCGGTCTGCCTGTTGAACGTCTGACTCTTCAGGTGCGAGCGCCATGAGGCTTCTGATGGCATTGCGCGCACGATCCACGGAACGCGCCTCAATCAGTTCAGCAATGGCGTAAAGCGCCATCACCATAGCTGCTTCTGGCCATTGTCCAATCAGGAAAGCACCGGTGACGGCAACCGTCATCAAGGCATTGATGTTTAGTCGACCGTGGCGAAGCGCGCCGAAGCCTTTGGTGTACGTGGATAGTCCCGCCAAACCAATAGCAACGGCGGCTAGCGCTATGCCCGCGATCTTCCACGGCATCGCATCCGGCGCGAAAAACGAGAGCGCTTCGGCGGCGACGGCAAAGGCGAGGGCTGCGACATAGCGGGTCACTTCTGACCAGCCGCTACCCGATTCAATGCTGTGATCATCATCGTGGTGATCGTTTCCATCATGTGACTCATCGCCTGCGGCACTCGCAACGTCGGCTGGACGAGCGGCATTGGCACCCGGCTGCGGTGAAAAGCCCGCCTTGCGAATCGCGTCAAGTGCCAGTTGCAATGCGGTCGCATCAGAATCAATTGCCAGGGTTCGTGCGCCAAGCTGAAACGTCAATGATTGAATACCTGCAATCGGCTCAAGAGCACGACGAATTTCGCCTTCCTCTAATGCGCAGTCCATAGTTGAAATTCGCCAAAGGGTGCTTTCGCCTGAAGCCACCACTGGCGACGGATTCGCAATTAAAACTGGCGACGAGGCGTCACAGCACGTGGCGCTTGTGCATGCTGAGGTGGCTTCTGGAATTTTAGAGGTCGACATGGCAACACCGGTGATGCAAAGGAATTCGCATATTAGAAACCCTGTAGTTGCTACAGAGTCAAGCGTAAAATCCAGTTGCCAAGTAACGCGTCACTAAAAAGGCAAGAAATGCGCATCGGCGAACTCGCAGAATCCACTGGTGTCGACGTAGAAACAGTTCGCTATTACGAAAAGGCGGGACTGCTGCTGCCGCCTTCGCGCGAGGCGAATGGCTATCGCAGTTACGGCAAAACGCATCTTGAAAGGTTGGCGTTTATTCGCCATTGCAGAGCCCTTGATATGCCACTGGCCGACGTGGCGCGTTTACTTAAATTCGTCGAGCAGCCAACGTCTGACTGTGGCGACATTAATGTGCTGGTCGACAATCAACTCGGGCGAGTTCGCGCCCGACTCAAGAGCATGCGTGCACTTGAGAAGCAACTGACGGCACTGCGTAAACAATGTGGTGAACCACACTCAACCAATGAGTGCGGCATCCTGCATGAATTGATTTCGGCCGCGCACGGCGAGGCTTGCGCGTGTCACGCGGAGCACTGAGCCGTGCGTAGTTATCGAACTGAACAAATCGGTGCTGCGTGCGCGCTGATTGCAGTGGCGTTGTTTGGGGCCAGTACACCGCTGGCCAGAGTATTGCTCGCGAAGATCGACCCCTGGTTGTTGGCTGCGCTTTTGTATCTTGGTTCAGGCATCGGACTC
>JANXNI010000027.1 GCA_025354165.1 Burkholderiales bacterium
TTTTTCGATCAATGAACTATCGATTTAATTTTATCTGACTAACAGCATTTTCATGAATTAACCGTTTTATGTGGGGGAGTGAATGAATTGTCAGTAGATAAGAAAGAACAAACAAACAAAAAACGCGCGCCGAGGCGTGATGCACGGGCGTTCGCGGTGATTCTGGTATCTACGCAGTCAATTTGACCGATTTGCGCAGCGATTTGTATTTAACCGATTATTTGCGGCCGATTTGGCAGTAACTTCGGGCGAAAGCAGCTTAATCTGCGTTCGTATGCGCCCACCACACCACGCGTCCCAAAATTCCAAACTCGCGCTGGTTCATCGCGTCGCTCGTGAGCGTTAGCGTTTTGTAAAACTCACGGTTATCGGAAATCACGTCCAGCGAGCCATCCAGGCCGCGCTGCAAGCGTTTGACGTACACCTCACCGTCAAGTAGCACTGCATAGATGTCATCGCGCGCCGGGCCGGTGTCGCGCTTGTCGATCAGTACGATATCGCCGCTGCACAGCGTCGGCTTCATCGAGTCGCCGCGCACCACGGCCAGCGCCAGCATCGTCGGCGGGACACGCAGCTCTTCTTCCAACCATTGCCGATTGAATGAGCGCGTGCCGATCACCTCGTCATCGACGGCCATGATGCCCTCGCCAGCGCTCAACAAGTTCCGATACAGCGGTATCTCGACGAGCTGGGCGGCGTATCGAGTCTCATGCGCGGGCGGTTGCCCGTCCGTCGTCAGCACCGTTGATCGCGCGTCTTCGTATTGTTGTTGTCCAAGCAACGGTTGATTGGTGTCGGCGGACTCCACGGCCTGTGAAAACCGCACCAAGCCCGACAGCATGCCGGACGCCTGCGGATCAATGCGTGCGACGGTCATCGCAATAGTGATGAGACGATCACCAGGAATCGACGTTTCATTGGTGATGTAGGCATCCAGTGTGCGCTTCGGAATGCCGGTCGCGTCGCTTATGACTTGCGTCCCACCGGCAGCACGCACCCCGACTCTCAACAGTTCCGCAATGCGCTTTCGCATCGTGTCCGAGTTCGACGGACTTTCAGCGGGCAACTCAGACATAGCGCCCCCCTTGATCTCGCATTGTCCGAGTTGGCGGAGCGCTTGATTCTGCGCCGCTCGCGGCGATATTTCGCAAACTTGGACATCTCAGACAAGTCAGACAAACAAATTTCTCTGGATATCGCTTGACACGTTCGCGAAATCCAGTAATATTCAGCATAATCCAGTAAATAGATATCGCCATATGTCGCTACCCTCAACAAAAGTGCTTCGTGATCCAGCTCGCCGCTGGTCGTGGCTGGTGGCCCACATGAAAGGGCGTGGCAGCTCGCTGTCAGCTATCGCTAGAACGATCAATATCAGTCGCTCCGCAGTGCAGAGCGCCAAATATGTGGCGTACCCCCGCGTCGAAGCTGTTCTGGCAAAAGCGCTTGACGTGAAGGTGCAAGAGCTGTTTCCAGACCGCTACGACGCAGACGGCGTACCCACCGCTCGCCCCGTTGGGCGTCCGCGTAATTCTATTGACAAGACTGTACGCCCAACTGTTCGCGCCCGCAATACACAAGCGCGGAAGGCCGCTTAGATATGCGTCGCGCGCAGATCATCGCCACGCCGGATTTTTTCGAGGTTCCCGCTCCTGCGCCGGTGGTTGAGGGAACGCACGACTACCGGATGGAGGTCAGTCAGCTCGTTTCACGCATGCTCGCCGATGCCGCGCTAGCCGAAAAGGATCGCTACGCGGTCGCCTCCGAAATGAGTCGGTTGACCGGCCAAGACATCAGCAAGGCCATGCTCGACGGCTACGCCGCAGAGTCGCGCGACACCTTCAACATTCCCATGAGTAAGGCGCTCGTGCTTGAAGTTGCCTGCCAAAGCCACGCGCTCACCGCCTGGATGGTGGCCAAGCGTGGCGGCAAGTTGCTGCTCGGCGCAGAGGCCATTAACGCCGAAATTGGGCGACTGCAATGTGTCGCTGACGCAGCCGCACGCCAAGTGAAAGACCTGAAAGCGCTTGCAAGGGTGGCCGTATGAAGGCGCGCATCAAAAACCGCTGGCTGACTGCCTCTGAGATAGGCCGGGAGCTTGGCGTGTCTGCGGGCACCGTCCGATCAAGGGCGGCCAAGCAGGATTGGTTTCGCGTGCCGCGAGAAGAAGCGGGCGGTGGCCATTTGTATTTGTGGCCACGCCAGGTCGAATTCGACCTTGAGGCGCTATCTCCGCATTTCGTGATTCGCAGAATCAATGCCTTTAGCGGCGCGGTTGCTCAATTGTTGGCGGATTATGAGTAAGTCACATTACTCTGCCAAAGAGCTTGCCGGGCTGCCTGGTATGCCGTCCACCGAGCGCACGGTTAAGCGTCATGCCGCCGCTAGCAAATGGCGCGCCCAAGCGCGCACCGGCAAGGGCGGTGGCGTCGGCTACCTGCTCGCTGATCTACCCGAAGAAACGCAAGCGGCGCTCGTTGAGCGCCACCTCTCCACCCCCGCCGCAGCCACCTCGGCGGGAGCTTTGCCTGTCGGCGCATCCGGTTCGCTCCCGGTGCGTCCTGCCACCACTGCACTTGCTAAAACCTCCTCCTCTGGTGCGAGTGCAGTCACGGGTAAAGCTCCCACCAAGTTGGCTATCGCCAGCCCCCGGTTAAATCTCACCACCACCGCCGACAACCTGACCGAAGCCCAGCGCGACAACGGCGCGGCGCGGCTCACCTTGCTGCGCGCCGTGTATGCACTGCGCGCCAACGGCCTCGCATTGCAAAAAGCCTGTGACGCCGTCGCCCGCAACGCCACGCGCGGCACCCTCGCGCCCGAGCTGCAATCGCTGTTGTCGGTGGCCAATGCCAGGGGCGACGCCATCAGCGCCCGTACCCTCATGCGCTGGCACGGTTACTTGCAGAGCGCCGCCGACAACCCCAGCGCGCAGATCACCGCCTTGGCGGAAATCGTCCCGGTTAAAACCCTCGCCCTCCCGCCTGACGTGCTCGGCACCATCGCGCTGCTCGACACCAGCGGAAACAGCCTAAGCGCCGCCTGCCGCAAGTACGCCCGCGCCAACGGCTTCATTCACGATGAGGTCGAGATTAACCGCCTGTATCACCGCGCCACGCGCGCCCTCCGCGACAAAGTCCCCGCCAGCGTCATGCACAAGCGCCGCCACACCGGCGCGGGGTTAACCGCCAAAAAGCCGCACGTCACGAGGAGCACAGCGAACCTCTTGCCGAACGACATCCGCGTGACCGATGGCCACAGCATGAAAGCGCCCTGGGCGCACCCTGAGACGGGCAAGCCCTTCACGCCTGAATTCACCGCCGTCGAGGATTGGGCCACGCGCAAAGTCGTCGGCTGGTCGGTCAGTCTGTCCGAGAACGCGCTGGCCGTGCGCGAGGCGCAACTCAACGCGATCCGCGACTTTGGCGTGCCAGGCATTACCTACAGCGACGGCGGATCGGGCCAGACGGCCAAAGACATGGACGACCCGGTGCGCGGCTTTTATGCCACGTTCGGGATCGATCACCGCACCGGTCGCCCCGGCAATCCGCAGGGGCGTGGCGTCATCGAGCGCGCGTGGGCCAGTCATGCGATGGAAGTCGCCCAGGAAAACCCGCTATTCCGTGGTAAGACCGTCGACCGCGACACCCTGCGCCGCAACACCATCGCCCTTGATAAGTCCCTACGGCTGGCCAAGCGCGACCCGTCCAACGTCGTCCCGATCAACCAACTCCCGCCGTTCACGCAGTTCATCGAGCGCATGACGCAGGCGATTGACGAGTACAACAGCCGCCCGCATCGCGGCTTGCCCAAAAACGACGCCACCGGCCTGCACTTCTCGCCCAACGACTATTGGGCACACCTGGCCACCCATCCCGATTGCGCATTCGAGACGGTCAGCGTCGACGCCCAGCGCCTCATGTTCATGCCGTACCTGATCGTCCCGGCGCGCCGTGGCCGCGTCACCCTGTTCAAGAAGTATTACGGCCACGCCGACCTGTACACCCTCGCCGACGAAAAGCATGTCCGCGTGTACTACGACGTGACCGACCCGCGCCTCACCTGGATCACCGATCTAGAAGGCCGCTTCCTGTGCGAAGCCACCATCGACGCCAACACCCGCGACGCCTTCCCCATGTCAGTCGTCGAGCAAACCCGCCTGCGCCGCATCGACAACCAGGCCAAGCGCCTGCAAGGCAAAGCGGACGACCTGGCCGAAGAGCGCGCCGGAATCGTCCACTACAGCGCCCAAGCCTTTGCCCGCCCCGATCTGCCGGTGCTCGACGTGGAAGACGACGCCACCGTCGTCCCGATCAAACCCGAGCCCGAGGCAGACGCCCGGCCCGCCCGATTCGCGGATGAGCTGGACAAATTCCGCTGGCTCATGGCCCATCGCGACGCCGTCACCGACAGCGACACCAACTGGCTGCGCGGCTTCGCCAGCAGCGCGCTGTACCGCGACTGCGAGGAAATCTTTGAGAGAGAAGGCATCGCCTACGGCCCGGCCCACGGCGCAGGCGGCGAAGTTTTTAAGGTGGCTGCCGCGTGACTGGAATCACGCAGCAGCCGGAGTTAGCGACACACATCACCAACCAGAGGAAATTACCAGTGAAACATCAATTTGTCAAAACCAAGAACTACGAACGCTTCATGAAAGCGTTTCGCAGCGTCGAAGAGCGCGGCGCACGCGAAGCGGGCATGCTCTTCGTCGAAGGCCAGCCCGGCGCAGGAAAGACCGAAACGGTGCAAGGTGTCGCCGCGCAAAACGGCTGGGTGTTTTTGCGCGCCAACGTGGACTGGACGCCGCGTTACTTTCTCGGCGAGCTGGCGCGTGAACTCTCGGTCGACACCGCTGGGCGCAGCGGCGACCTGTTCAAGCGCTGCCTGATGCAGTTGGCCAAGCGCGACTTTCCCGCCATCGTCGTCGACGAAGTGCAGCACTGCCTGGGCAACCGCGCCGCCATCCTCGAAAAAATCCGCGATTTCAGCGACCGCACCAACAGCCCCGTGATCCTCGTCGCTGGTGAAAACGGCGCATGGGAACGCCTGGGCCGCTTCCCCCAGCTCGCCAGCCGCATCGCCAGCCACATCAAGTTCGAGCTTGCCGACGACAACGACATCGCCGCCGTGTTCAAACAGCTTTGCGAAGTGCCCGTCTCCGCCGATCTGGTCTCCCGCGTCAAAAAAGACAGCAAGGGCCTCATGCGCCTGGTCATGAACGCCATCCCCGCCGTCGAGCGCATCGCCAGCACCAACGGCCTCAAAACGGTCACCGCCAAAGACGCAGATGGCGTGCCGCTCTGCGTCGACTGGCAAGCCACCCGCACACCACTCTACGGGCGCGCGTAATGGACTCGAATTTCGCTTACCTGCTGCTCATCATCTGCATCATTGGATGTGCGGCCGTTGGCATCGACATCGCGGGTCGTGAGCGTGCGCGCAAGCACAAACCCAGCGACGACAAAGGAGACTTCCGGTGAAGCAGCACACGGATGCAACCCTCGCTTTGCGCGCCATTAACGACAGCAGCAGCAAATGCCTGGGCGTCGGCACGATTGCGGGCTTTCACACCAGCCTCACCCGCACCCAGGCTGACGCCGCCGTGCGCTACCTCATGGCGCGGGCGCTGGTCGAGCACCACAAGCGCGGCTGCTACCGCATCACCGCGCTCGGCGTGCAGGTCGCTAAGAGCGAGGCGGGCGTCGTCAAAAGCAAAACTGGCATCGCCGCCACCGCCACGCAAAAGCAAACGCAAGGTGCCAACGGCATTCGCGGCGCTGCCTGGCGCGCGCTGCGCATCACGCCCAATCTCACCATTGACGAAATCCTGTCCCGAGTTGACGACGGCGAAACCGACAACGCCCGCCCGCGCGTGCTGCGCTATCTCGCGGGCCTTGCAGCGGTCAACATCATCACCCGCAAGGGCAAGGCGCATTTGCTCACCAATGACTTAGGCCCCATCGCCCCCACGGTCGGCCAGCGCGGCCAGGTGTTTGACCCGAACGCGGGCGTGTTTGTCGTGGGTGAAAGCGAGTGACCCGCGCCATGCAACTCATCACCGACCTGCGCGCGCGTGACAAGGCTGCGTCGTTTGCTGTCATCGCCCAAAAGATCGGCGTCAGCAAGGCCACCGTCGTGCTCTGGTTCAACGGCAAATATCCCGCGAACGCCCAGGCCGTCGAGGCCAAAGTCGTCGCGCAGTACGACACCGTGCAGTGCCCGTTTTTGCAGCAGACCATATCGCTGGTGAGCTGCGCGGAATTCCACAAAAAAGAGATTCCCACCAGCTCACCCAGCGCGCTCTCGCACTGGCGCGCCTGCAAGGAATGCCCCTACAGCGCCGCCCACTGGCATCAAAACGAAAGCGGAAAGACCAAAGCATGAACGCCATCAAAACCACCGGCATCGTCGTCGCCGCCATCGTCGTCGCGCTCGCCATCGCCAAAGCGCCCGTGCTCGATGTCGAGGTGAACGCCCAAATGCAGGCCGAAGCCGCCGCCATGAAAGCGCCCGAGCCCTGCTGGGACGAGCTGCCGTTTCGCGTCGCCCTCACGCAAGAAAACATCGACCGGCTCTGCATCAAGGTGCAGCGCCCCCGCCCCGCAACCGCTGCCACCCGTCCCGTCGCGCAATTTCACCCTTAACCGAAAGCCACCCATGTCCACCACCCTCCCAATCTCCGCCAAACGCCTGCAAATTCTGCGAATCCTCTCGCTCGTCGACAACATGACTGCGCGCGACGTCAATCAGCAATGCGATCTGCTGAAAGACGCAACCGAAGCCAGCCAAATGCTGATGAGTATGGCGTCACGCGATCCCGCCCTGGTCGAAAAAATCGAAACCAAACCGATCACCTGGCAAATCAGCGACGAAGGCCGTGCCGCGCTCGCGTCGGGCGAAGTACCCGTCAAAAAATCGGGCCGCACTGCCCGCGTTGAAGCGGCTGAAACCGCTGCCGAAAGCGAAGAGGCCGACGAGGCCGAAGAGCAAGAAGGCGTGCTCGACTGCGCCGTGTGGATGTCTGGCGACGTGTCGATCATTCACGGCGAAAGCAACATCACGCTCAACGCGGATGAGGCCAGCAAGATTGCGGGCTACCTGGCACAAAACCTCGACGCTGATGTCTTCGCGCAGCACGTCGCGTCGCTCGTGCTCAGTCGGATCACCGCCAAACTGTTCGACCACCCCGACGATAAGCGACAACCCAGCCCGTTTGACAGTGAAGTGGGCATTCCGTTGAGCCCGCTGTTCACGCCCAACAAATTCGAGGCGTTCCTGCGTCAAAGCCGCCCGGCCACCGAAGCGGTGAGCACCGACGCCAACTGCGCCAACGCAGGCGCAGCGCCACTGGAGCCCACCGAAGCCACCGGCCTGGCGGGCGTCGAGCTGGACGGCCCAAAGGGCATTCAGATTCCCGTGTTCACCCAGCAGCCCGAGGCCATGAGCCGCGCTGACCAGTTCGCTCAAACAGCGGCAAGGGGCTGATCGTGCCGATCCACATGAAAACAACGATTGCTGATGGACGGCCCATCGCCTCGATGAGCGCACAGTTCCTCAGAACCTGCGTACAAAAAGGCGAGCTGGATCGAGGTGATATCGAGTCGATGGCCGCCGTCGTGTACGCCGCCATGATGACGGCGGTCAGCAATACGTTGCTCATTCAATGCGGCGACCGCACCGGGTCGGCGTTGCATAGCCGTGCGCTGGCCGAGCTGTTGGGTGAGTGCAATTTTTCCGAAGCAGCGGCTCGGAAAATGATTGCGCAAACCAACGCGCGGCACGCCGCCGAAACCAAGGCGCGCGCCCACTAATGCTGCGCGCCACGTGCCCTACCTGCGCCGCTGTGCATGAGTTTGACGCGCTCATCCAGCACGACTATGGCCGCAAGGCCGTAGTCGCGGCCATGCACCTGCCGCCTGCGCTATCGGCGCAGTGCTTCCGGTATCTGCGGCTGTTCGTCTCTCCGAACGCGCCGCAGCGTGGCCTGACGATGGATCGCGCCGCCACCCTGCTCGATAGCCTCGTGCAGACGGTTAACGCCGCCCAGGTCAACGCGAAAGGCCGCGACTGGTCGGCACCCCTCGCTGTCTGGCCGGACGCTTTCGACGCCGTGTTTGCCGCCGTGGCAGACGGGCGTCGAAAGCTCCCGCTCACCAATCACGCGTATCTCTTCGGCTGCATCGCCAACATGGCCAACGTCACCGAGGCCAAACAAGAGACCGCCACCGAGCAAGCGCGCCGCAGCCCCGTGCTCAATGATCGGTTAAGCGAAACATTAAGCGACGAAAGTGCGGTTAAACGAAAGTCCGATCAGGATTGCGTTATCGCCGAAGAAGGTCCGCGCGAAATCCCCGATTTCGTGAAAGCCACGTTCGCCCAGCTCGTCGGCAACAAATCCATGCAAGCCGTCAGCGCACAACAAGCCGCGCTAGACGCGCCCGCCGATCCGCTGCTGCACCAAATGGCGCAGGTCACCAAAGGCAAATGGAAGGGCAAGGGCGGCACCATCGTTCGCGTCGCAGGCGACCAGGTCTATGTCGCCATCACGTTCCCCAGGAACGGCCTGCAAACCATCCCGTTTAACCGCTCCGAGCTGGCCCTATGACCGCCCCCACACCCAAATTCCACATCGGCCAAAAAGTGAAGATCGCACCCGATCCGCAAACCGGTGGCCTGCCCGTCATGCGCGACAGCGCCCTGCTGCTCGAAGTCGGCACCATTGAAAGCGTCCAGTTCACCGGCAACACCGCCGACCGCACTGCGCGCGAGCTGGCCACCATTGCACTCAAGCCCGTGGGCAACGACATCAACCGTCGCCTGCTCGTCGCCGTCAACTATCTGAAAGCTGCCTGATGGCCACCATTCGATTCCGTAACGAACACGGCCCGGTCGCCCTCGCGCCCAGCGCCATCACCGCCGTCGCGCAAGAGGCGGACGGCGTCTGGATTCAAGACATCCACGGCGAATGGTGGCACGCGCTCGACAGCACCTTCAACGGCATCACCTCCGAAATCGACTTTGCAATCAGGAACGCCCGATGACCCCCACCGCATTAAATGAAATGCTCGCCCTGGAGCGCAAAGCGCTTGTGCTCACCGCGCTGCAATCGCGCATCGGTGCCAGCCGGGGCATGCACGTTGCCGAGCTGTCTGCCGTCACCTTGTTGAACGAACGCATCTGCCGCAAAGCCATCGAGCTGCTGCGCCTCGACGGCGTGCAGCTCTGCGGCAAACCCGAGACCGGTTACTACATCGCCGCCACCGCCGACGAACTCACCGGCACCACCGACTGGATGTTCAAGCGCGCCGCCAAAACGCTGAAACAAATCAGCCGCATGACCAAAACCGCACTGCCCGCCCTGGTCGGCCAGATCAATCTCGACGACTGACCCAACCCCGAATTTAACCGTCCCTCCTCACCCTAAAAAAAGGAACCACCAATGGCCTCCAACCGCCTCAAAACCGCCGCCCAAAAGTTCAACTGCGCCACGCAGGATGACTGCATCGCCATGATCAAACAGATCGGCGATCTGGAACGGCAAAAAGTCCGCATGACCGCAGACGCTGACGACAAGATCAACGAAATCAAGCAGAACCTCGGCCACGGCATCGAGCCCATCAGCGGCGAAATCGCCGCCCGGCAAGACGCCGTGCAGAGCTACGCCGAAAGCAACCGCGACAAGCTCACCAATGGCGGCAAGAGCAAAAGCGTGGAATACACCACCGGCATCATGGGCTGGCGTCAACGCCCGCCGAGCGTGTCGGTGCGCGCGGCAGATGTCGTCGTCGAAACGCTCAAAAAGCTCGGCCTCGCCCGCTTCATCCGCAGCAAGGAAGAAATCAACAAAGAGGCCATCCTGCAAGAGCCCGAAGCCGCACGCGGCATCGCGGGCCTGACGATCAACACCGGCGTTGAAGACTTCTACATCCAGCCGAGCGACAGCACCGGCACGATGGAAGCCAAAGCAGCATGATCCCCGGCATCAGCCGCGCAGCCGAGTTCGGCGGCGTCACGATGAACACCGTACCGACCGCGAAAGCGTGTCGCGTCTACATCGCTGGCCCCATGACCGGCCTACCGCATCACAACTTCCCGGCGTTCCGCAAAGCCGCCTGCGACTTAAACCGCAAGGGCTATCACGCCGTCAGCCCGCTTGAAATTAACGGCGAGCAGGAGGGCGCGCCGGGCGACTGGATGCAGTGCATGCGCAAAGACATCGCCGCACTCGTTACGCGTTGTGACTTCGTCGCGCTGCTGCCCGGCTGGCAGTTGTCACGCGGCGCGTTGCTGGAGCACTACATCGCCAGCAGCGTCGGAATCATGTGCCAACCCATCGAACACTTTTTACAAACCGCAGCCGGTCGGCCACCGGCAAACCTTGAGTAACAGGAAACACACCACCATGAATAAAGCAGACCTCATCGACGCCGTTCACACCGACCTCGGCGGCACCAAAGCCGAGGCCGAATTTGCCGTGAAGTCCGTCATTGCCCACATCGAGGCGGGCATCAAATCCGGCGACGGTATCCAGCTTGTCGGCTTCGGCAGCTTCACCACCACGAAGCGCGCCGCACGCAAAGGCCGCAACCCGTCTACGGGTGCCGAGATCGACATCCCCGCCGCCACCGTCGTCAAGTTCTCCACCGGCAAAGCACTCAAAGAGGCGCTCAACGCCCTGCCTGCCGCGAAGGGCAAGAAGTAGCCCCACGCTCTCCCGTGCGCGGGAGAGCGGTATCAACAACTATCCGGGATTTCCAGACAGTTGTTGATACCGACAAAAGCACCCCATGAGCCGAAGCAATGAACGCAACCCGAACGCAGAGCAAAACGCCCGCCGCTGGAAGGGCTGCGACGACAAAGTCAAGTTCCCCAGCAAAGCCAAAGGCATTGGCCGCGCCAAAGCCCTGGTGCGCAAAGGCCGCTTCGAGGGCATGACCGTCTACCACTGCCACGTCTGCCACCGCTGGCACCTGTCCACCCAATTTGAAAAGTAGGAGCCACCCCTATGCCAACAATCACCACCAGCGTCGACGTAGATTTTGATTGGGACGAAGTCATTAAATGGCATTCAGACGCCGCTGCGCTGGCGGCTGCAATTCACCACGCCGGGCTTTCTCGTCGGGTGATTGACGCCTTAGCCGCCGAAGCCGCTCAAGCAAATGGCAAACAGCTCACACCAAGCGAAGATCGGGTTGACGCGCTGACCGTACTCGACCGTCTGGTCGACGACTACGTACGCGGCTTGCCTATCGACGAGCCGTTGCGACGCATCGCTTACACACACTGCGGGCGCGTCATTGCCGCGATCCACTAGCCATGCCCGCCACCAAGAAGCCCCTCAGTTTCGCCGCCGCTGCCGCAGCCAAAGCGATGGAGCGCAAATTAAAGCTCTGGCCTGCTGGCCCAGAGCGCGAAGAAATGCGCGAACTGTTCAAACCCATCGGTCAAAAGATGCGCGAAGCCAAAGCCGCCCACCGCAAGGAAGTGATGAGCTGGCCGCAAGCGCGCCGACAAGAGATTTACGCCGCCATCTACAGCGGCATCACGTTAGGCGAGGTCGCCAAAAAGTTCGAGATCGACATGGTGCTCGTAACGACGGTGCTCCTGATCAATCAAAAAAAGAACGTCTTTTACACCCGCAACGACGTCTCGATCTGACCATGCCCAAACCCAAAATCATCAACGCCCGCAGCAAAGAGCTGGGCATGATCCACATCGGCAAACAGCAGCTCGGCCTGGATGACGCGGGCTATCGCGACATGCTCTTCGCGCTCACCGGCAAACGCAGTGCCGCCGAGATTGGCGACGCGGGCCGCAGCAAAGTGCTGGAGCACATGGTCGCCAGCGGCGCAAAGCTCAACTGGAACAAACGCTGGGCCAAAAAGCTGGCCGACGAAAAGCAACCGCTCGTGGGCAAAATCCGCGCCCTGCTGTTGCACCTGGGCAACCTCTCGGACAGCTACGCAGACGGCATCAGTCGCCGCATGTACAAGGTCGACCGCTTTGAATGGCTCGCACCGCGCCAGCTCATCGGCATCGTCACGGCGCTGACCAAGCAACTCGACAAAGTGCGCGCAGGCGCGGTTAAAAAGGATGCGGCATGAGTCGCCGTTTTTGGACGGATGACGAGCTGGCCATCCTGCGCGCGCGATACCCGCACGAGCGCGGAGAGGTGGTCGCGAAAGCGGTCGGTCGAACGCTGGCGCAAACCTACTCAAAGGCGAATGCGCTCGGCATCGGCAAGACGCCCGAATTCCTTGCGAGCGAGGCCGCGTGCCGCCTGCGTCGGGGCGACAACATTGGCGCGGCGTACCGTTTCAAAAAAGGCCAGGTGCCGCCGAACAAAGGCATGCGCGGCTTCCATGCGCCGGGCTCCGAAAAGGGTTGGTTTGGCAAGGGCAGCAAGCCGCACAATTGGGTGCCAGTCGGCAGTCATCGCCTCAGCAAAGAGGGCTATCTGTGTCGAAAGATGACCGACACCGGCTACCCACCGCGCGATTGGGTTGCCGTGCATCGCCTGGTGTGGATAGAGCATCACGGCGAAATTCCGCCCGGCCATCACATCCGGTTCAAAGATGGCAACAAGACCAACGTCGTCATCGAAAACCTTGAGTGCATCACGCGCGCAGCAATGATGCTGCGCAACACCATTCACAACCTTCCAGCGCCGCTGAAAGAAGTCATCGCCCTCAAGGGTGCAATTAACCGAAGGATTACCAATCATGAGCGAAAACAACAGCGCGCCTGACAAGGCCGCGCCCAGCCGAACGATTGCCGATTTGAGAAGCGTTCTTTTTGACACGCTCGCCGATTTGCGCAACAAAGAATCGCCAATGGATATTGATCGCGCACGTGCCATCAGTGAAGTGGCGGGCCGCGTTATCGAATCGGCAAAGGTCGAAGTGGAGTTTTGCAAGGTCACCGGCGACGGCGGAACGGGTTTTATTGAAGCGCCAGTCGACGCGCCAAAACTGCCCCCTGGCGTAACCGGCATAAAGCGTCACCGGCTCGCCGGTTAAACGCGATCAAGCTGTGACCACCGAAACCAACATCGACTTAATCCTCGCCGCGCTCGGCAAGGATGCCACGATGTTGCTCGTCGACAAGTGTGGTGGCCAGCATCATCGCATCCCGAAAAAGCCGCCCGTGTGGCTGGTGGACGCCATTGGCCGCGATGCAGCCGCGCAGCTCTGCCAGCTCTACGGCGACACGTTCCTGACGATCCCGATGGCGAAGAGCTGGAAGCGCCAGGAGCGCGACCGCGACATTCGTGCCGACTTCGACAGCAACACCTTCACCGTTCACCAGCTCGTGCGCAAATACGAGCTGCACGAGTCCACCATCCGCGCCATCCTGAACAACGTCGACGCGCCGGTGAATGCCGCCGTCCCACGCTTCGGCGGCTTGGCGCATCGCCGCGATCCTGATACGGTTGACTTGTTTTTAACCGAGGGGCAATCGTGAATTCGCTATGGCTCCCAACTTTTAATCTCGGCGCGCAAGCGGCGAGCCTCTGGCCCTTTCCATTGATGAGTGCAGCTCCTAAAGCTTGCGAGCAATGGCCATCCGTTAAGATCAGCGCCGAAAGTGGCGTTCACCAGTCCCGCAGTCTTCATCATTTTCAATATTTTGTGCGCGTCGGTGCTTGTCACTTTTTTCCACGCTGGATCGGCCTCGATTTCAACGGCCAGTTCGCTAATCTTTCGCATATCAACTCCTTGCTTGTGAAGCACTGTTGTACAGCGTTTGGCGGTTATCTTTCAAGCCCTTGCGCCGTCCATTTGACAAAGTCAGATTCGCCGGGTTAGTCTATTCGCGCGCGCTGATCAAACGCGCTGCCACAACAAAGGGTCGCCGCGTCGCGGCCCTTTTCTTTATGTGCTCGCGCGCACGAGCACCAACATTGCCCCGGCTGAATCGACACTCCTCTCCGTGGAGTAGCTCAGTTGGCAGAGCGATGGCCTCATAAGCCATAAGTCGCAGGTTCGAGTCCTGCCTCCGCAACCAGATTCATTTCTTGCGGAGACATTCATGGACGAAACAAAACCCGCCGCGCCCAGCGGCATCATGGCCAAGCTCGATAGCGCGCTGCCGCGCATGTGGAAAGAATGGCTGATCACCGCACTGTTGATCGTGGTGCTGCTGTTTTTTGTCGGCTCCGCCATTGATCGCGTGGGCGTCATCATCGGCAAGGTGCCGCTCTTGACCATCGGCGGCCTGCTCGGCTACTACGGCGACCGGGGGCTGTTTCCGTATGCGCGACCGGGCGACTTGCAGAATGCGTGGATTGACGCGCGCAATGCGGGATTTGCCGCCTTCCCCGAATCTGAGATTGCCTTGTTGGCGAACGCGTTCAACACGGCCTGCATCCGTCGCGCCATCATCGTTGCCGCCTGCGTGCTCGGCGCAGCGCTGGCCGCATAGTTCCAAAGGCGAGAGCGATGCGAATTTTCGCAATCATCATCGCGTTGCTGGCGGCATGCGCCTTCGGGCAAGTGCCGCCAGCCGCCTACGGTCACCAGCATGTGCAGCGCCAGCAAGCGCAAGCCGTGTGGGGCTTGAACGCGCCAATGGCCACGCTGGCCGCCCAGGTGCATCAGGAGAGCGGGTGGAACTGTGATGCCCGCAGTTGGGTCGGCGCAGTCGGCTGCACGCAGTTCATGCCCGCCACCGCCAACGACATGGCCAAGCGCTACCCGGACTCACTCTACCCGCCGAACCCTCGTAATCCCCGTTGGGCGTTTCGCGCGCAAGCGCAGTACATGCTCGACCTTAAAAATGGCCGTGGTGCGCGCGGCGCGGCCAATGACTGCGAACGCATGGCCTTTGCCCTGGCTGCCTACAACGGCGGCGAAGGCTGGGTGCTGCGCGACCGTGCGGTGTCAGACGCCAGCGGCAAGCCGCGCGGCGTCTTCTTCGGCGCGGCGCAATACGCCAACGCGGGCCGCCGCGCCGACTTCAAAAAAGAAAACGCGGACTACCCCGAGCGCATTTTGCTGCGCATCGAGCCCCGCTACATCAAAGCCGGATTTGGCAAAGGGAGTTGCTCGTGAGCACCAAAGCGCAACCAGGCAAAGGCCGTCAACGCCACTGCGCGCCATTAATCTCGGCGACTAAGGGCAAACGAGGCTGGCCAAAAAGCGGCGGCTATCGCATGCGTTGGGGCGTTGCCGCGACCCTGCTGTTGCGCCCATGATCGCCTACCTGTTCATCCCGCTGCTCGCCGTGATCGTCGCCCTGGGCGGCGTTGCGGCGTATTTCCGGGGTGAGGCCGCCCAGGTCAAGCCGCTGCAAACCGCACTCACCGCCGCGCACACCGCGATGGACGAACAGGGCAAAGCCATCGACGCGATGGACAGATTGCGCGCCATCACCGATGGCCTCTATGCCGAGGCCACGGCAGAGCGCGCTGACAACGTCAAGGTCATCACCGTTTATCGAAAGGTGCAAAGTGAACAAGCCAAAACCAATCCTGAGCTGGCTGCCTGGGGCGCTGCTCGTGTGCCTGACGCTGCTATTGAGCGCCTGCGCCAGCACGACGCCCGTTATTCAGAAGGTGCCCGTGGTACTCAAAATCCCGGCCAGCTTTCTGGCCCCGACGCCCGCCCCGCAAGTGCCGCAGATCGGCGCAAGCAATGACGAGCTTGAAGCCTACGCCGCTGCCATGCGCACCGCGCTCGCTGAAAGCAACAGCGACAAACGGCGCATCCGTGAGTTTGGCGAAAGCCTTAGCGCTCAAGGGCTATCAGTGGCAAGCAGCGCAACGGTGGGCGCTGCAATCGCACCCGCACTATCGCCAGCCGATGCGCCCCGCCCCGCCCGCCTAAAGCTCTCCGACCGCATCAAACAAATCTGGAAGGTCACCCCATGAAGCAACTGAACAAAACCCTCTGTTGGCTGTATCTCGCTGCCGCCGCGTTTGCCATTGCCGCACCGATCGTGCATGCGCAGGACGCATCGGTTAAATCCGACTACCAAGCCAAGCTCGACTTTATCAACGATCAAACCGCCGCCCAGCACGAGCGCGATGCGGGCCTTGCCACCGCCTGCGGCGTCATGGCCGACAAGATCATGGCGGCAGCCACCAAATGCAGCGGCGACGCGTGCATCCTGTTTCTCGCCCGCGAGGTCGGCCTGCTCAACTGTGCCAGCCGCGCCACACCGGGTGGCGGCACCGTGCTCGCGCAGGCCGTCACTGCGCCCGAGCCACCCGCCCCGCTGCCACCACAACCCACGTTCGGTGAGCGCGTCGTCGCGGGCTTCGGCTGGGGCATTGGCAAGTTGGTTGATGGCGCATTCGCCAGCATCCCCGCGCTCGCGCAGCTCAAGCTCGGCCTGGAGCAAACCAAAAACTCGACGCAGCTCGGCATCGTCCAATCCAACAACGCGCTCGGCGCAACGCAAAGTACCAACCGCGCGTTCGTCGACATGAACACGCAAACCGTCAACCTCGGCAGCATGGGCCTCATCACCGCGCGCGGCATCGCGGGCGAGGGCTTCGTGCAGATCGGCGGCGTCGCGGCGTCCGGCTTTGGCGCGGTGCGCGATTTTGCGCGCACGCCCACCACGCAAATCACCGCAGGCGACGGCAGCAACATCACCATCGGCAATGGCAACGTCAGCCAGTCTGGCACCCGCAATCGCCTGTCCTCGCCCGGCCCGTGCAACCCCGTCGCCACCGTCACCGCCCCCGCCACCGGCAGCGACGCAGGCACCACCAACCCCGCCCCGGTCGTTACCCTGACGAGCGACTGCGCGAAGTAGCAGGCAGGCATGGATTTAGAAGCCGTGTCCGACGTCGGCCTGCGCAAGGATGTGCAGGTTCGCGTTGGCGACACCCTGGGGCCTTATCGCGTTGAGTTGTTCAACGCGGCCAAGGCTGTGCAGGCACTCACAGGTGCAACGCTCGGGGGTGAGGTGTGGCCGCGCGCAACGCCGAACGCTACCGTCGCGTTGGTGGTGGCATTCAGCGACGGTAGCGCAACAGCGGTGGACTACTACCTGGGCAATGTGGCCAGTGGCGGAATCACCGGTGCAGGCTCGTACTTTCAAGCGACAAAAAGCTACGGCTACCGCGTCTGGTACACCGAAGCGGGCGGCATCAAAAAGACGCTGGTCTATGGGGCCGTAGACGTGTTCTCCGGCGTCCCGACTAAATGATTGCCTGGCTCGTCATTTCAACGTTGCGCAGCGCGGCGTGGGTGCGTGTGTCAAACCTGCGCAGCGCCGCTTATGTCCGTTTTGCGCGGCTCGGTGTCGCGTTCGTACGCATCACGCAGATCACGCTCACGTTAGACATCCCTGCGCCCTCGGGCGCGAGCCTTGATTTCTCGGACGCGAACAACAGCATGTACCTCGGAGCGATCTAGATGGCCAACTTAAAAGTCAAAGACGCCACCGGCGCTACCGTAGAAGTCAAGGCCACGGGCAGCGGCTCCACCGGCGATCCGTTCATCCCCGATCACGGTTTAACCGACACACAGCTTCGCGCCAGCGCCGTGCCGGTGTCCGGCACGGTCGGCGTCTCCGGTGCGGTGGCAGTCACCGGCCCGCTGACTGATACGCAGCTCCGCGCGGTCGCCGTCCCGGTGTCCGGCACGGTCGGTGTCTCCGGGTCTGTCGCCGTCACTGGCCCCGTCACCGACACGCAGCTTCGCGCCACGCCGGTGCCGGTATCTGGCACCGTGGCCGTCACCGGCCCGCTGACCGATACGCAACTCCGCGCGGTCGCCGTACCGGTGTCCGGCACGGTCGGCGTCTCCGGCTCGGTCGCCGTCACTGGCCCTGTCACCGATACTCAGCTTCGCGCCACACCGGTGCCGGTGTCTGGCACCGTGGCCGTCACCGGCCCGCTGACCGATGCCCAGCTCCGCGCCACGCCCGTGCCTGTCACCGGTTCTTTTTCCGCGACGACATACACGTCCACAACCGCGTCAGGCACGCTCACACGGCCAGCGAATGCCACGGCCTACACCGCAGGTGCGTTGGTCGCTAGCAGCACCACGGCGGGCTCTGTCGTCGTGCCCGTTGTCACGGTCGCTCGCATCGCGGCGGGCTCTGGCCTCATCCGTTCCGCGCTGCTCAAAAGCAACCACCTGAGTGGGCTTGACGCCATCAACTTCACGGTCGACCTGTGGTCAGCCGCGCCCACCTTCACCAACGGCGACGGCGGCGCGTATGCCGTCGCCACCAACGGTGACAAGTGGCTTGGCTCGATGTCGGGAACGTTTCGCCAGTTCGCAGATCAAGCCGTCGCCATGTGCGCAGCAGACGGTGGGTTCCCTGAAATTGCATTCAAGCTCGCGAGCGGCACCGATATTTACTGGACGCTGCGCACCAATGCGGCCTTCACGCCAGCGTCTGGAAAGACGTTTACGCTCGTTCCTTCGGTGCTGCCAGACTGATGCGCGACGCTCTACTGAATCCGAATCGCGCGCTGATTGGCGACCTGCTATCAGTGCGCCCGAATTGGGGCGTGAGCACGCGACGATTGACTCGGCGCTACACCGGCCCGTGTATGAACGTGCGCCGCAGTAGCGACAACGCCACGCGGGACATTTACTTTGCGGGTGACGCGTTAGACGTTGAGGCTATCCGCTCTTTTGCAGGCGCGGGCGGTTCGGCGTTTGTTGTGACTTGGTACGATCAATTTGCGTCCGCCGCATCGGCGCTAACGCAGGCCACGGCTGGCACGCAGCCGCTAATTTTGAATGCAGGCGTTCTTGAAATACTTGGCAATCGAGCGCAAAGCCCCGGCGTTCGTGGATTCGGCGCACAAACGCTGATAGCCGCGACGCCGCCGTTTACGGCGTCCACTGAGTTTACGCAGTCAATCGTGCATGTGAACAGAAACAGTGGCACGGCAAGTCACGTCATCTTGAACTCGTCCACTCGTATCGGCACTTATGTACCCTACCTTACGACCTTCTATTTTGACTTTGGTGGCACTGGCTCCCCAAATCGTATCAATGTGGCAAGCACTGTCACGACGGGCGTTTCTGCCGCATTCGTGACACGGAACTCGGTCGTGCAAAACGTCAAGGAAATACGCGTCAATGGCGTACAGGCTATCAGTGGATTGGGAACGTCTGCCACACTAAATCAAGTTCAATTGTTCGCTAATGGTGCCACGGAATACGCAGATTCCGCAATGGGCGAAGTTCTTTTGTTCAATGCGTCGCTTGCGCCGGATCAGTTGACGCTGCTCAACGTAAACCAGAAAATTTTCTACGGACTGTAATCATGGCAACCATCAAAAACTTCGACGTTGAATTCAAGATCGTTACCTTCACGGTCATCAGCGACGGCCCCGATGCGGGCGGTGTGAATGGCCAATGGAAAGCCAGCATCAACGGCCACGAACTTGCCCGCGAGCCTTTTGGCTTCGGGCGTGAAAGCGTCATGCCGATTGTGGGCAAAAAGCCAGACGGGTCGAAGATTCTCTACGACGAAATCAGCGACGGGCTGTACAAGCTACTGGCCGAATCAGGCGCGTTCGATTTCGCGGCCGCAAAGCCTTAATCAATGAACGAGTCCATGAACCTCGCCGAACTACCCGACGAGCTGGATCGCGCCGCTGCGATCAGCCAGGCGGAGTGTGACGAAGGCATTGCTGCCGCGCGACGTGCGCTGGTGGGCTGCACCTATTCACACTGTGCCAACTGTGGCGACGCGATCCCGGCAGAGCGCCGGGCACTCGGCAACGTTAAGCGCTGCATCGACTGCGCCCAGCTCTACGAATTTCATCAAAAGCAACACGGCAAATGAATAACGAACAATTTGCGCACCAGCTCGGCGAAATTAGCGGCCAGTTGAAGAGCATCATCTCGCAGAACAATCACCAGCTCGATCAGCTTGGCAAGCTCGACAACAAGATCGACGGCGTGCGCTCGTCGTTGTCGGCCAAGATTGACGTGGAGACGGCGAAGATTCACACCCGCATTGACGGGCACGACAACCGTCTGCGCGCCGTCGAAACCGATGGCGCGAAGCGCAGCGCCACCGTTGCGGTGCTCGCGGGTGGCGGCAGCGGCCTGGCGGTGTCCGCACTGGTCATCGGTATCAAGGCGCTCTTCAAAATCGGCCCCTAGCAATGGCCACCGAACCGAAGTACAAGCGCGAGGCGTACCGGCTCTACGTCGAAGAGTCGAAGACGCCTGCCGAAATCGCCAAGGTCGTCGGTAAGAGCGAGCGCACCGTGCAGAACTGGATGGCGCGTGCGCGCGAACGCGGCGAGGCGTGGGACAAAGCGCGCTCGGCGTACATGCTAGGCCCCGGTGGGCCGGAGAGCATCACGCACACGTTCGTGCCGCTCTTCTTCGGGCTGATGAATTCCACCATTCGCGATCTCGACGCCAAGAAAGACATGGACGTGCTCGACAAGGTCGCTGCCCTGACGCGTTTAACCGATGCCAGCGTCAAGGCGAGCAACGCGCTGGGCCGGTTAAATCCGTCGCTCAATCGCGCCAGCATGGTGATGGAGTATCTCAAGCTGCAAAGCGATTTTGTGCTGCGCGAGTTTCCGCAACACCGTCTGGCGTTTGCGGAAATTCTGGAGCCGTTCGGCCAATTCCTCGTCGGCAAACTGGACAACTAGCGCATGGCTCGCGCTGAAAAATTTAACCGCAAGGAGTTCCAGAGCGCGCTCGCCGATCTGGCCTACGCGCTCCAGCTCCAGATCGACACTGATGTCGAGGGCTTTCCGATTGATGCGCAGGCCAGCGCAGATCGCCGCGCGCGCGCCTGGGATGACTTCGGCTTTTTTGTCCCGACGTATTTCCCGCACTACGCGACGGCGGCACCCTCGAAGATGCACGAGTGGGTGTTTGCCACGCTGCCCCGGTCGGTCAACGCGCGAGAAGGTTTGCGCCTGGCGATGGCTGCACCGCGCGGCGAGGCCAAGTCCACCATCGTCACGCAACTGTTTGTGCTCTGGTGCGTGGTCACAGGACGCAAGCATTTCGCCATCATCGTGATGGACACCTACGAGCAAGCCGCCGAAATGCTGGAGGCGACCAAGGCCGAGCTGGAATACAACTCGCGCCTGAAAATGGATTTCCCGGAAGCCACCGGACGCGGGCGCATCTGGCGTGACGGCGTGTGCGTCACCGCAAACGACGTCAAGCTCAAAGCGTTCGGCTCTGGCACCAAGATGCGCGGCCAGCGTCACGGGCCGCACCGCCCTGATCTGGTCGTCGGCGACGATCTCGAAAACGACGAGAACGTGCGCAGCCCCGCGCAGCGCGACAAGCTGGAGCGCTGGTTAAAAAGCAGCGTGTTGAACCTGGGCAGCGCCGATGGCAGCATGGATGTCATCATCCTGGGCACCATCCTGCACCATGACAGTGTGCTCGCGCGTCTGCTGCGCAACAAGCTGTGGACGACCAAGCACATGCAGGCGATGTTGAGCTGGCCCGACAACATGGACTTGTGGGATCAGTGGGAGGCGTTGCTGCTGAACGACGGGCGCGAAGCGGCGCGCCAGTTCTACCAGGCACGCATCGACGAGATGAACGCGGGCGCAACCGTGAGCTGGCCAGCACTCCGCGACCTGTACGTGCTCATGCTCAAGCGCGCCACCGATGGCCACGACGCGTTTGACCGCGAGCAGCAGAACGACCCGAGCGCGGGCGACGCGGCACCACTGGCCGGTTCGATCAAACTGTTCGGCGGCATGTCGCATCAGCCGCATTGGCTGTGGTTCGGCTCGGTCGACCCGTCGCTCGGCAAGGCCGGGCAAAGCCGCGACCCGTCCGCCATCCTGGTGGGCGCACTGGATCGGCCGTTGAAGCGGCTCTACGTGTGGCGCGCCAACATCAAGAAGCGCCTGCCAACCAAGATCATCAGCGACATGATCGCGCTGCAACGCGAATTTAACTGCGTCTCGTGGGTGTGCGAGGCCGTGCAGTTCCAGGAGTTTCTGCGCACCGAGATTGTTCGTCAGTCCATTGACGCGGGCGTGCCGATTTCTGCGTTCGCCACGCAGCCCATCAGCGACAAGACGCTGCGCATCGAAGCCTTGCAGCCGTTCATGGACGGCGGCTTCATTCACATTCACAAGGATTGCCTGACGCTCATCGAGCAGCTCAAGCACTTTCCCAACGGCGACCACGACGACGGCCCGGACGCACTGGAAATGCTCGTCAAGTTCGCGTTCTCGCGCATCGGCAACGTGGAGTTTTTTAGCGTCAACGACATGGCTCGGCTCGAAGGCCGCGAGTCCGCATACAGCCACGACGACGGCAGCGACAGCAGCGCCAGTCGCTCAGATTATTAGGAGGCGAGAGCCATGCCGCAATTAGTAGATGTGAACGGCCAGCCGTTCAAAATGGCCAATCTCAAGACGCCGCAAACCGCCGCGATGTCGCACTTGCCGCGCCTGTTCGCGGAGCATCCCGCGTCTGGCTTGACGCCGCAGCGGTTAAAGCAAATCCTGCGCGACGCCGAGGGCACGCAGTGGGCACGACAGTTTGAACTGTTTGAGGATATGGAGGAGCGCTGGGCGCATCTCTTCGCCGAGATGGACAAACGCAAGCGCCGCGTGATGGGGCTTGAATGGGAGATTCGCGCGCCCGAAGAAGCCAATCAGGACGACACCGATTTATCGAACAAAGTCAGCGAGGCATACAAAGGCATTCCGAATTTCTCAAGCGTCGTGTTCAGTATGCTCGACGCCACCGGCAAGGGCTTCGCGCCGATTGAGCGCGTGTGGGGCTATCAGGACGGCATGCAGTTGCCGCGCCAGCATTGGCTGCGCCCGCAGTGGTGGTTCACCACCGACGCTGACACGCGCAGCAAGGTGCTGTTGCGTTCACAAAGCGCGAAGGACGGCGAAGAGCTGATCAACATGAACTGGCTCGTGCATCGTCACGCGGCCACGCCAGGCAACGTCGCCGTGTCGGCGCTGTACCGCGTGATCGCTTACACGTTCATGCTCTGGGCCTATGCGAAAGGCGATCACGCCGAGTTCAATCACAAACACGGCATGCCGATCCCGGTCGGCAAATATCCGTCTGGCTCGACCGACGCAGAGAAGTCAACGCTCCTCAAAGCCGTGACCAGTCTGGGCCACGGCTCGGCAGGCATCATGCCCGACACGATGCTGGTCGAATTGATGGAGGCCGTCAACGCCAGCTCTGAACCGTTCATGGCCATGAGCGATTGGGCGGAAAAAGAGGCCAGCAAGGCCATCAACCACGGCACGCTCACCACGCAGGCGGATGGCAAGAGCAGCACCAACGCGCTCGGCAATGTCCACAAGGACGGCGCGCATGATGTGACCAAAGCCGACGCCGTGGAAGCCGAGGAGACGCTCCACGACCAGCTCACCGCACCGATTGTGTTCCTCAATTTTGGCAAGGTTCCGAAGAACCGCTTGCCGCGCCTGGTGTTCGACACGCGCGAGAAAGAAGACATCACCGTCTGGTCAGACGCGCTGCCGAAGATTCTGGCCAGCGGCGTGGACATCGGCGAAGATCAGGGCCGCGAGATTTTCAACATCCGCGCATTGAAGCCCGGCGAGAAACCGCTCAAGGCCACCTTCGCCGCTGTCGCGCCTGCCGCATCGTCTGGCGATCCAGCGACCACCAATCAACCGGCCACCAAGCCCGGTGCTGCGCCCGGCACGCCCGCAGGCAAAGCGCCCGCGTCAGACAAGAAAGTCGTCAACATCCGCCCCGCCGCCACGCTGCGCGCATTGTTCGACACGATTGCGGGCGAGCCTGGTGGCGCTGCTGCGCTCGCCCGCGCCCAGGTTGATCCAGGGCCGTCAACCGAGTACAGCGAGCAGCTCGCACGCGTCGCCGCTCCGGCGATGGCTGAAACCTTGAAGGCGCTGCGCCAGATCGTCGACGATGCGCCGGACTTGGCCACGTTGCAGCAAATGCTGGTGGCAGGGTTTGGCGACCTGCCGCGTGACGAGCTGGTGCAGGTGATGGGGCTGGCCTATGCGGTTGCGGATTTAGCCGGTCGGGCCGACGTGCTCAACGGCAATTTGAGCGAAACCGTCTAAACGCGCTTAGAGCGATTTTTCAAGCCTCGGACATATGCACGTAGCCAGAGACCACGCCAAATCGTTTTTAACCGGGGTTAACCGATGGTTCTGCATATCTCCTGATCGGGGGCAAGCATGACATTTGCCGCCGAATTCAAAAAGCCGTTCAAAGAGCAGGTCGATTTCTTTCTCGGCAAGCTCAATATCGCCGTCAAGGATTGGCTCGATTTAACCGCTGCCTACAACGATTACGCGTTCTACGTCACCGGCGCAATGCAGGCTGATCTGGTGAACGACTTGCGCGACGCCGTGCAAACGGCCATCGTCGACGGCAAGGATATTCGTTGGTTCAAGGAAAACTTTGACCGCATCGTCGCCGATCACGGCTGGGGCGCGACGAACCCCAAGTTCAATGATCCGAACTATCGCGACTGGCGCGCCCGCATCATCTTTCAAACCAACTCAGCGGTGAGCTTTAGCGCCGGGCGCTATGCCCAACTCACCGATCCGTCGCTGATGAATGACGGCAACGTGTGGGTGTACAAGCACAGCGACTTTGTGTCGCACCCGCGCCGCCTGCATTTGAGCTGGAACAACACGGTTAAGCCGGTGGGCGACCCGTGGATGCTTGCGCATTGGGGGCCGAAGGGCTGGGGTTGTCGCTGCTATGTCATCGTGGTCACCCGCGAAACGGCACAGGCCGCGCATTACAAGTTTGGCCAGCCCGAGGGCGAAGGGCAAACCTACCAGTACACCAACCGCAAAACCGGCGAAGTGTCCACGCTGCCGGTGGGCGTCGATCCGGGCTGGAACTACACGCCAGGGCGAACACTGGCCGAGCGCGGTCAGGATCTCGCGCAAAGCAAACGTGCCGAGTGGCCGCCCGAGATCTCACGCGCCTTCGATGCCCTGCTGCGCAGCAAGGGCTTGCCCGCATGAGTACCGTCACGCTGAGCAGCAACGCCGACGAGGTAATTGCAAAGTTTGGCCGCATGATCGCCGGGCTGCAAGACACCAGGCCGCTGCGTGGACTGATCGGTGAGCTGCTGGTCGAATCCACGCGTCGCCGCTACGTTGACAGCGTTGCGCCGGATGGTTCGGCCTGGGCGGCGCTCGCACCCAGCACGCTGGAGCAATACGTCGCAGGCTTCGGCAAGTCGCTGCGCAAAACCAAAGGCGGCAAGCCCGTGGGCGGCAACACGGCGGACTCGCTCAACAAAGCGGGTCGCACGCGCCTGGGTGGACGCAAACCTCTACTCGTCACGGGTGACCTGGCCAGCTCCTACTTCTGGCAGAACGAAGGCAACAACCTGGTGATCGCCACCAACAATCCGAACGCGGCCATTCACCAGTTCGGCGGCAAGAGCGCCTACGTGATTCGCCCCAAAAACAAAAAGGCGCTGGCGTGGCCCGGCATGACGGGCGGCCCGGTTAAATCGGTCGTGCATCCGCCGTTGAAAGCGCGGCCCGCACTCGGTGTGTCCGATGCCGATGGCGACATGATGCTGGTGCAGACGGCAGCGTACATCTTCAACTTTGCCCGCTGACGAATTGCTGAAATCATGCTAAGGTAATTCGCGCGCGCATCGCTTCGCGGCGCGCCATGTGCTCGCGTCGGCGCGCACCTATCTTGAGTCTGCGGAATCAAGAATTCAGCTCATGCAATTGAGCCGAGACAACTTCACCATCGCCCTGTTGAGTGCCGAAGACCAGGCGGGCTTGCCCGCAGGTTTCAACGTGCAGCTCTTGCCCTGGGGGGATTTTCGCGCGCTCGACGGACGCCCCGCCAAACTCAAACACTGGACATTCAACGATGTAAGCGCCAAAGACGTGCTCGCTCTGTTCAAGAGCCGCAAGCGTGAAATGCCGTTTGACTACGAGCATCAAACGCAACTCTCGGCCAGCAACGGCCAGCCTGCCCCGGCTTCGGGTTGGGTGAAAGACATGGTCGCTATTGCCGGTCGCGGTTTGTTCGCCGCCGTCGAATGGACGGCCCGTGCCAAAGCCATGATCGAGGCGAAAGAGTATCGCTACGTCTCGCCGGTCATCAACTACGGCACCGAAGACGGCGTGATTCGCCGCGTCGCAATGGGCGCGCTCACCAATGACCCTGGCTTAGTCCTGGGCGAAGTGCAATTGAAAGCCGACGCTGATGGCGTCGACGACGAATTCCCCAATCAACCTACCGGAGATCGCAGCATGGACTTGCTCGTATCGCTGTGCGCTGCGCTCGGCTTAACCGCCGAAACCACGCCAGATTCCTGCCTTGTGGCAGTCACCGCTTTGAAGGCGAAAGCCGACGAAGTCACCGCCGCCAGCTCGCAGATCGCGACGCTCAAAGCCAACCAGTTCGACACGGCCAAGCATGTGCCGGTCGAAACGCATCAGGCCATCAGCACCGAGCTGGCCACGCTCAAAGCGAGCATCAGTAAGGCCGAGCAATCGAGCCTGATCGAAGAGCTGCTCAAAGCCGGAAAGCTCGTGCCCGCGCAAAAGGCATGGGCCGAAACGCAAACGGTCGACTCGCTCAAGGCGTTCACCAAGGATGCGCCTGCGCTCGTGCCAGCCAATACGCAAAGCAAGGGCGGCGAAGGCGCTGCGTCGCTGTCTCAGCAGCAAGTCGCCATGAAGGCTCGCGCCTATCAGGACGACCAGGAAAAGATCGGTAACACCGTGAGCGTGGCGGACGCCGTCGCTCACGTTTCAGGCGGAAAGGCTTAACCATCATGGTCACCGGAACCAAAAAAGCATTCGTAGCGGGCGCCGCTGTTGGCAAGAACCGCTTTGTCAAATTCGGCGCGGATGACGATACCGCCATCGTCGCCGCCGCTGCAACCGATCTGATCATCGGCAACAGCGAAACGCACGACGTCACCAGTGGTGACACGTTCGACGTGTTCATGGGCGACATCGGCAAGGTGGTGCTCGGCGGCACCGTCGTGCGCGGCAACCCGCTCACGTCCGACGCGACCGGCGCGGCCATCGCCACCGTCACTGTGGGTCACCGCATCGGCGGCATCGCGCTCAAGTCCGGTGTGGCGGGCGACGTCATCACCTATCGCTACGCGCCTGGCGTGCTGTAAGCGCAACCCCACTTTCAATTCGAGGAGACCGCTTAAATGAGTTCCCGTTCTATTCCCGTCCGCACCGACCTGACGCCCATTGCAATCGCATGGCGTCCGCGCGATGTCGACTTGATTGCTGACGACGTGCTGCCCCGCACGCCGGTGTCGGCCAAATTCAAATGGCTGTCGTGGGATCAAGCCGGTGGCTACACCATCCCTGACGCCAAAATGGGCCGCAAGTCCAAAGCCACTGAGGTCGATTACTCGGCAGTCGAAGTGGCCGATGAGGTCAAGGATTGGGGTCTGTCGTCGCTTGTGTCCAATTCCGACATCCTGGACGACAACCAGGGCGTTGACTACCTGGGCAACGCAACGGCGTTCACCACGGGCCTGGTGCGCCTGGCGCGTGAGGTGCGCGTAGCAAGCCTCGTGTTCAACGCGGCCACCTATGTGGGCGGCCAGCAACAAACGTTGTCGGGCACGTCGCAGTGGAGCGACCAAACCAACAGCGACCCGTTGAAGGCGATCACCGACGCGATGGACGTCCCGATCATGCGCCCGAACATTCTGGTGCTGGGCCAGGTGGCGTGGACGAACCTGCGCCGTCACCCAAAAATCGTGCAAGCCTGCAACCTGACGCAGCAAACCGCTGGCATGGTGGCCAAGCGTGCGGTGGCTGATCTGCTCGAAGTGCGTGAAATCTACGTCGGCGCGAGCTTCATCAACAGCGCCAAAGAAGGTCAGACGCCAAGCTATGCCCGCGCTTGGGGCAAGCACGCCGCGCTGATCTATCGCGACCGTGATGCAGGCCCACAAAGCGGCATGACGTTCGGCTTTACCGGTGACCGTCGCGTGCTCGACGTGCGCCAGAAGGACGAGCCCGATTTGGGCGTGGATGGCTCGCAGCGCGTGATCGTTACCGAGCGCGTGAAAGAAGTCATCAGTGCCTCGCAGTGCGGGTACTACTTCCAGAACTGCGTCGCTTAACCGCGTAGACGATCCGGTGCTCAATGCTTCCGCCTTCGGGCGGGAGCGTTTCTCGAAGCGCAATCACGGGCATTGCGTTGCGACAAACCCGAGGGCCACCTTATGAGTCACAAAAACTATCGCGTGCTGACACCCAACTTCAACCACGACGGCGAGAGCTATGACGTTGGCGATGTGGTGCCGTTGACGGACGGCCAGGCTGCCCAGCAAATTGGCGTGAGCGCGGTTGAGCCGTGCGACGACGAGCCAACTGTCAAGGTGCCGGTCAGCGAGGAAGAGCTGGCCGCCGAGAAGGCCGCAGCCGACGCAAAGGCCCTTGCTGCTGCGACCAAAGCCGCAGCCGCCAAAAAAGCCGCCGCCAAAAAGAAGTAACGATTTAACCGATGTACGCCACCCTGGCCAACATGGTCGCGCGCTTTGGTGAGCAGGAGTTGATCCAGCTCACCGACCGCGCCGATCCCGCGATGGAAGTCGTGGACGAAGCCGTGTTCAATGTGGACGCGCTGCGGGCCGATGGCTACGTCAACGGCTATCTGCGCACGCGCTACGCGCTGCCAATGGTCACGCCTGATATTGGCGTTGTAACCGCCGCCGAGAACGTGACGCGCTATTACCTGTTCGGCAATGGCGCGCCGCAGTATGTCAAAGACGGCTACGACGAATCGACGGATTGGCTCAAGCTGGTGCAGTCCGGCAAGGTGTTGCTCGACGCCACGCTCGCGCCTGCGTCCACCACGGGCGGAGCCATCGGCACGGCGATGTTCAACGAATCACGCAATGATTTTGCGTGCCGGTACTGATCGCCCGCGATGGATTTAACGCCAATTGTGGATCGCCTGAAAAGCCAGGTCAGCGCACTCAAGCGGGTGAAGTTTGCCATTGGCATCGGCGCGGCGCTGGAGGATGCGTATTCGCAGCAGCGTGGCGACCTGTGGGTTTACATCATGCCGCTGTCGGAGCGGTTCGCCACCGTCAAGGAAGGCACCGGCGAGATTGATCCCACCGATGGCCAGGAGAAAACCCGCCAGCTCGGCCAGGTGCAGTTCAGTGCCCTGGTGATCGCCAAGAACGTGCGCGACAAGCGCGGCAAGGCGTCCACCGATGAATTGAACGTTGTGCTCAAGCCGCTGCGTGCGTGCTTGATGGGCTGGGCGCCGCCCGGTTGCCACACGCCCATTGAGCTGCAAGGTGGCAGCAATAAAGGGTCAACCGGAGACGGACGCGTGAACGTCTGGCAAGAAGATTTCAGCACCGCTTACGACGAATTTAATTAAGGACGCCATCATGGAACCGAAAAAAGACGAAGCCGCACCGAACCCATTTGAAGGGCAAGGCGGCAGTTTCTACATCAACCCGAAGGGCAGCAACACGCTCAAGCGGGATCGCAACTTTGACGTGCCATTTGACGCGTTGTCCAAAGTTGAAAAGCATGCCCGCCTGGTGGCGATCCCGGCTGACCTCATCAGCGACCGCGACCGCGCGGCCCGTATCGGTGGCCTCGGTTTAACCGCCGAGGATCACGCCGCCATCGCCGCAACGAATTCATCCGCCAAAGCGCCGTCGAGTGCAGAACCCACGGTCGCCGCTTCGGCTGCGCCCGTGGCGGAAGCCGCGCCCGCAGTCACCAACAAAAGCAAGGGAGCTAAATAATGTCGTCCAGCCGCCCCAAGGCGCTACTCGCCAAAATCGAAGTCACGCCGGGCGTTGATCCCGTCCCGGTCGTCGGCACCGATGCCGTGCGCATCATGGACGAGGTCACCGTCACGCCGATGGACTTGGACTACGCGCCGCTCAACTATGCCCGCGACTACATCGGCACCGACATCGAGCTGGTGGTCGGTACGCGCATCAAGTTAACCGTCAAGGTTGCGCTGTCTGGCTCGGGCGTCGCAGGCACCGCGCCCAACCATGACGTGCTGGATCGCATCTGCGGCCTCAAGAAAACGGTGGTCGCGGTCACCAGTGTGGCGTACAGCGACGACGTGGATACGGCGTTCGAGTCTGCCACGATTTACTACTATTTCAGCGGCCACTTGCACAAGGCGCTGTTCTGCATGGGCGAGTGGAGCGTCACCCTCGATAAGGGCAGCATCCCGATGATGCAGTATGAGATCACCGGCATCTACGGCGGCATCACGGACGTCACGCCGGGCACGCTGGTGTTCGCCAACTACGTTGATCCGCTGCCAGTGAACAAGCTGAACACCGGTATTCCGAGCCTGCACGCGTTCAGTACCTCGATGTACAACTTCAATGCCAAGCTCGGCAACAAGATTGTCCACACCAACATTCCAGGCGTTGAAGACATTTCGCTCACCGACCGCGAGCGCACGGGCTCCATCACGATCCGCGATCCACTGATTGCCAGCAAGGACTATTTCAGCATCGTCAAAGCCGCCACCACGGGCGCGTTCTCAATGGTGCATGGCACGGTGGCGGGCAATATCTGCACCATCGCCGCAGCCAACGTGCAGTTGAAGAGCCCCAAGTATGGCGACGTCGACATGAACGTCACCAACCAGTTCGACCTGCGATTCGTGCGAGCAAGCAAGGCGACCGCCGCGCTCACCGTCACCTTCACTTAATCGCAATCCACCCTCTCCCGCGCGGGAGAGGGTTGCGGTGAGGCTACGGCAAATGGCCTCACTCCAACCCACCCAACAACCCAGGACAAAGCCACCATGTCTACCCCCACCAAGCTCCCCGAGTTCACCATCAGCCGTGCCCCCATCATGTGGCCGGTTAACTTGTTTCAGCCACAGGAAGACGGCCCCGAGATCGAAATCTCGATGCGCATGCGCTTCAAGCGCCCGCTGTCGTCCGATACCAAAGCCTATATCGAGGCACGCAACAAGCGGATCGAGCGCGAGCGTAAAGACATGGACGAGCGCTTCGCTGCGCCGCTGCGCAAGATGACGCAGGCACAGCGCGATGCCATTGATCCGGGGCTGTTGTCGCCGGATATGTTGGCCGCAGCCAACGCGCCGGAGGTCGAAACCGTTTTAACCGACGACGAGCGCAAGGCCCGTCTCGACGCAATTTTTGATGCAGAGGCGTACCGCGCCAAATGGTGGCTCGGCTGGCCCGTGGGCACCATGAAAGACGCCGAAGGCAGCCCGCTCGACCCGGACAACACCGAGCACCGCGCCTACCTGATCGAGGGCGTTCCTGGACTAGAAGTCGCCATCAACAAAGCCATCGAAGAAATCATGACCGGTGGACGACAAAAAAACTCGCTGCCGCCGCTCGCGTCCTAGCGGGTCGGCGGCATGACGATGAAACGAGTTCGGACGGTGGGTCGGCAGCCGCATTTGAAGGTAAGCGCGCGGAAGGGTGGCACCTCGCCGACCCTGACGATGAGCTGCCGCCCACCGACCCGAGCCATCGCTATGAGCTGTGGCCCGACAACCTGGACGCGTACTGCGCCTACGGCGAACTCGCAACGCAGTGGGTTAAAGACGCCAACGGCATCGACACCGGCTTTAACTACAGCGCCGTGCTCGCGCACCTGGCGTTCACCGTGCCCAACAAGGCCGAACGCAAACAACGTTACGACGACCTACGCGTGATGGAGCGAGCAGCCATCCCCGTGCATTACCAAAAAGCACAAGAGGCGATGGACGCTGCCGCCACCAAAGCACGCCAGCAAAAGCCCGGTTAAACCCAACCCCACCCAGCGAAAGCCCAGCCCCGAATGAGCGGTCAAGATATTCAACTGAGACTCGTGATCGGGGCCGATGGCGCAGCGGCGGTGACGGTAGTCAAACAGACTTCGGGTGAGGTTGATAAGCTGGCCGATGCGCAGAAGCGCGTGGCAGCCAGCAACAAAGACGCAAGCGGCAGCGCGGCTGATTACGCTGCCGAGCTGCGCAAGCAGCTACGTATGTTGCAGGACACGACCGCACAGCACCGCGAGCTGGAAGCACGCATGCGCGGAGCCACGCAATCGCAGTTGACAGACGTTCGCGCCCTCGGGGCACAAATTGACGCGCTAACCGCCAAAAGCACTCAGTTCGCTGGTGTCGCAGGTGGGGTGTCTGGTCTGCTCGCCAATTGGGTCGCACCTGCTGCTTTGATTGCATCGGTAATCGCGTTCACAAATGCGCTGACCGAGGCACGCCTACAGGTCGAAAAGTTAAACGCGACCCAGTTGTTTGCCAACGGTGGCGATCTGGCTGCGGCAGGGCGTGACATTGCGTTCGTGAAAGAGCGTGCCAATGCCCTGGGACTAGAGTTTCTCGTAGTAGCGAACTCTTGGGGCAAGTTCAACGCGGCAGCGCGCGGCTCTGCCCTTGCAGGTGAGGGCGCGCGTGAGGTATTCGATTCGATTTTGAAAGCCTCGACGGCTCTGCGATTGAGTTCCTCTGAAACAGAGGGCGCACTGCTCGCGGTGCAGCAGATGATGAGCAAAGGAAACGTGCAGGCCGAAGAGCTGCGCGGCCAGCTCGGCGAGCGACTTCCGGGTGCTTTTGGTATTGCCGCCCGGTCGATGGGCGTCACCGAGAAGGAGCTTAACAAGCTGCTCGAAACCGGCAAGGTGCTTGCCACGGATTTCTTGCCAAAGTTTGCAGCGCAGCTCACCAAAGAGTTGGGCGATACCCCCCAGAAAGCGGCGGAAGGCACGCAGGGTGCGCTCAATCGTCTAAGCAACGCGTTCGTTGATCTAAAACAAGAAGCATCACAGCTCGGCGGACCGAACGCTGCGGTCGGCGCGCTTACTACACTTTTTGACAATCTAGCGCAGTCGATCCGAGTCACGCGCGCCGAAAGCGGCGGTCTGTTCATGCAGATCGCCAACGGCTACAACACGGTTAAACGCTTCATTGAAGGCGGCGGCTCGGAGACCGAAGCGGGCAAGCTACGTGAAGGCAAGATTGCCGCGCAAGAGTTGGTCGAAAAGATGCGCGAACTGGTGAAGGTTCGCGCGGAGTTCGCCGATGCACCCGCCCGTCAAGGCCAAATCGACAGGCAACTCGCGTTGCTCGGCCAACAGTATGCAAAGTTTTATGGTGCAACCACAGCGTTGGGCCGCGACGCGCTTGCCATTGAGGGCGAGCAGTACCGTGATCGTGCGGAGCTAGCCGGAAAAAACAAAACGCTAATTCAGGGGCTGTTTGACTCGCGCAAAGCGAGCGACGAGCAGTACCTGAAAGACTTGGCGGCGACCGGTAACAAGCAGGCGAAATTGCGCCTGGCAATGCACGAGATTGACGAGAAATACAAGAACGACAGCAATCGAACCGAAGCCGAAATCGCTGCCCTGCGGGCGGATGCCACCAAAAAAATTTATGGCGGCGACACCAAGCAGGCGGCTCAAGCGCATTACGCCGAGCTAATCGCACGCGAGGAAGGATTTCAGAAGTCCCTTGAGAAGACGCTTAAAGACGAAACCGAAACGCTGAAATTTGCGCGCGATCAAGGCGTCATCACGGAGACCGAGTATTACCAGCGGCTCGGCGAAATTCGCATCATCGGTCAGGCCCAATATGAAGAATCGGTTAATCGCGAAGTAGCGGCAGCACGCGACGCTGTGGCGCGCGGCGACCAGGCGAAAAAGAAGGATTTCGCGACTTATTTGGCGCAGCAAAAGGAGTTCGGCAACCAGCGGTTAAAGATCGAAGTCGAAACCAACGAGGCCACCGCCGCTGCGCAGCGCAAGGCATTCGCCGAAGAGCTGGCGCGTCGCACTCGCCAGAATTCAAGCCTGGCCGATCTGGCTCAGTCTCGTCGCGACGCGGCAGTCAGCAATGCCGAAGAACTAGAGCAAAAACAGTTTGAGCTGTCGCTGCTAGGCGAGGAGGAACTGACGCAGCAGCGCCTACAGGCGCAGCGCCAGATTGAGCTGCAAATGCGTCGCCAGCTCACTGCCGCGCAGAAGGAATACAACAAGGCGCTGGAAGATGCTATTCGCGACGGCGCAAGCCCGTCCGCCATCGCCGCTATTACGGCGAGTTACAACGACACCACCACTGCAATTCGCGCGGGAGCGGCTGCCAACCGCGATGTCACGCTCTCAATCATTAACCAGAGCAGCGCGCTCAATGACCAAAAACAATTTTGGGACGGTTTTTTCCAGTCGATCAAGGGCGGCTGGAAGGGCGTTCGCGACTATCTCAAAAACTTCTTCTTTGACTGGCTGCTGAAACAGCTTTCGCAACAGTTCGTGATGAACGTGGCGGTCAGCGGTTCCGGGGGCGCAGGCGGTGGCGTGGGCGGTATCGTCAACGGCCTGGGCAGCTTGTTCGGCGGTGGGGGCAGCGGAAGTATCGGCGGCAGTCTGTTCGGCGGCGCGCTGGGCTCTCTCGGCACCCTTGGCGGCGTGATCGGCATGGGCGGCAGTGGCATTCTTGGCGCGCTGGGCGCGGGCTATTCCTTGGGTGCTGCCGGCGCAACGGCAGGTGGGCTCGCAGGTGCAACCGGCGCGTTTGGGTTGGCCACGAGCGCAGGCGGTATCGCCGGTGTGGCCGGTGGTATCGGTTCGGTGGTTGGCTCTGTGATTTCGATGATCCCCGTGGTCGGCTGGATCGCCATTGCCGCGTACGCTGCCTTCAAACTCTTTGGCCACGACAAAGAGCCCGGCTTCAAGATTGATAACAACTTGACGAACGTCGGCAACCCGTCGAGCCACTTCACGCCGGACTCGCTCTCCCCGTTTGACTATAGCGGTCGCGGCGTCGATCCAGCGGTGTACGCCACGCTCACCAAAGCCATCAACACGATTGATGACCTGCTGGTGAAGGACTTGCTGAGTGGCGATGTCATCAACAAGATTCGTCAAAACATCAACTCGATTCAGAACGAAACGAGCTGGCAGCACCTCGACAAAGAGGGCATCGAAAAGGGCACCAAAGAGTTTTTGATCAAGCGCTACGGCGCAGTGTTTGATGAGGTCGATCCCAAGATCGCGGCCAGCATTCGTGGCTTCACTGGCACCAGCGAGGAGCTGCTCAAGTTCCTCGGTGGCGTGCTGGGCGTTATGCAAACACTCAAAACCAATGCCGACGCATTCAAGGCGGTCATTGGCGAATCGCTTTCATTGGGTCAGCTCACTGCGCTGCAAAAAGAAGGCGAATCCCTGGCCGACACGCTCACCCGCGTGGTCGGCGTCTTCCAGAGCACTACGCAAATTGCCGAGATCATGGGCAAGGGCGCGGATGCGTTCGGTGCCGTGGGCTTGGCCTCACTGGAGGCGCGTGAGCGCTTGGTGACCCTGGCAGGCGGCTTGCAATCGCTGTCATCGGGCGTGTCGTTCTACCTGGAGAAGTTTTTCACGGACGAGGAGCGCGCGGCCCTTGCGCGCAAGCAGGCGCAGGCGCAATTAGAGAGCGGATTCGCCGCGCTGGGCATGGCCATTCCTACCTCGCGTGCGCAGTTCGTGGCCCTCGTCAAAGGGATTGACCTGTCGACCGAGGCGGGCCAAAAACTCTTCGTGGCACTGATGGCGCTCGCGCCCGCCTTGGACACGGTGCTTAAGGTGGCCAGCGAGCCGCGCAAGGGCCGTTTGCAGGTTGCTGCTGATCCGTTGACCGGCAAGGCGGAGACTTCACAGTTTTATAGCGACAATTTTTTAACCGAGACCCAACGTCGCGCACAAAAGTTTGCCGAGTCCACACAGTCAGTCAACGATACGTTCGGTCATCTCGGCATCGCCATCCCCAAAACCCGCGCGGAATTCAAGGCGCTGGTCGATAGCTGCGACCTCACGACTGCCAGTGGTCGCATGATGTACAACATACTGATGGGTATCGCGCCCGCATTTGCCGATATCACCGAAGCCGCGCAAAGCCTGGTGCAGATGGCCATCAACATCGGCGGCGTGCTGGAATCCGGCACGCAGCTCGCCAGCGACCGTCTGTCGCAACTGTTTGCCATCATCGACAGCACGGGCGAATCCGCCCAGGTGAAGATGCAGCGCAAGCTCGCGGCCACCACCGCATTGGCTGCCGAGCTGGATGCTGCCTACAACGCGTCCGTGGCCCGCAACGGCGGCAACGTGCTGGCCGATTCGCTCGCCATCAAGGCGGCGCGTGACGCGGTGCTGGCACAACAAGCGGGCCTCGCCGGTGACCTGGCCCTATTCACGGTGCTGCAAGCGCAATACGGCGCACTGGCCGATCAAATGTTCAGCCTCGAAAAATGGCATCAAGAGCAGATCGCGCTGGCCAACGGCAACGCCAATCAATTGCTGCTGATTGAGCAGAGCTACGCCGAGCGCCGCAACGCGATTTTGACGGGCGGTGTGAGCACCGGCCTGGGCTCACTGAGCGCCACGATTCAGGCATGGATCAACAGCCTGTTGCTCAACAGCTCGCTGACCACGCTCACGCCGCAACAGCAGCTCGACGAGTCGCGTCGCCAGTACGAAACTGCTCTGCAATCGGGTGACGCCAACGCGATCACGCGCGCCGCCGATGCCTACCTGCAACAGGCCCGTTCCTTCTACGCATCAGGCGCGCAGTATGCCGCGATCTTCGCCGCTGTGCTCGCGCAAATGCAGGCGCTGGCCAACGGTCAAAACGTGCCCGTGGTGCCCACGCCGAATGTGCCCGTGGTCGGTGGGTCGGGCGGCAACTTTGGCGGCGGCGGCGCGCTGCAATCGCGCGCTGCCGCTGCATCCGCCGCATCCGCCGAGCGCGCGGCAAACGTCGCGACGCAGGCGCTGGCCACGATCATGGCGGCGGTTAAATTTTCAATTGACGACGAGGGCGAGGCCAACCGGGCCAGCCGTGAAGCGTCGACTAAAAAAATCGTCGACGCATTGGCACCGGTCGGCAACAAGCGCGTGGCGGTGTAGTCATGGCCGTCAAATACATCTGCGACTTTCTACCGTACCGCAAAAGCAATGCCGCTTATCGAACGCTCGCCGCAAAAAATCCAGAGGACTGGACGGGCACCGCCTTAACCGTCACCAGCGACGACACGACGCGCTATGCCGTGCTGGCCGCCAACGGCGCAACGCTGTGGTCGCCACCGAGCGGCAGCGGCACCTGTTTCATGCTGGTGAAGGCGCGCATGATTCCGGGGACGTTTGACAGTTGCTACATCCGTGTCAACGCGGAGTTTGACGCGTTAATCGACGTGGTGACCGGTGTCGCCAATCTCTACAAAAGCGGCACGCTGCTAGCGAGCGGATCGCTGGGCTCGGGCGTGTGGCGTTCGTCAAGTGATTTCGAGCCCGCCTGGATTCAGTTGATTTTTAACCAACTCGGCTCACCCACCACAGGTGCAAGTCTGAGCATCGCGCCGGTGAGCAACGCGGGCGCGGTGAGCGGCTTTGTCAGCTACACCGGATCGACGTTTACCTACGGCATCGCCTGGTCGCCGGGCTTCGGGCGTTCGGGCTCGGGCGGCAAGGGCGCGTTTGATTACGTGGGGCTCTCCGATGGGTCAGGGCTCGCGTTGCAGGACGTGTCGCCGCGCTCGCGGTTAGACCCGGCCTATTACGATAAATGGCTCAAATTGGCGCACGCGGCATCCGCGCCCCGTGTCATGACCGCCGAGCTATTCGTGCCGGGCTACGACGGCTCGAATGTGACCAACTACACCACTGCCGTGCTGCGCGCGGCGACAGTGCCATACAACAGCGGCAGCACCTGGCCGTTCGACAATCAGGCGTTTGCCGAGGCCATTGTCGACTTTCCCGAATTCAGCCGCGCATTGCCAGCGGAGCTACTCGGTCGGCAAAACATCACGGCGGGCGATCTGGTGATTGCCAACCCAAACGGCGTTCGCGATAACTGGCTGCTGGCCAAAGCCAACAAGGCCGTGGTCACGCTGCGCTACGGCGATCGGTCGTGGCCGTTTTATGACTTGGCCACCGTGTTCACCGGCGAGGTCACCGACGTGACCGATGAGCCTGGCGCGATCCGCATGAAGCTGCGCGACACCATGAGCCGCTATGACAAGCCGGTGGCACGCGGCAACCTGGTGGGCGCGGGCAATAACACCGGCAAGCCGATTCCGATTTCAGCGGGCCTCTCCGACAGCGTCACGCCGGTGTTGATCGACTCGGCCACGTTGACCTATCGCATTGGCGAGGCCAACATCAAAGACGTGGCGGTGTTTGACAAGGGCGTGGGCCTGATCGACAGCGCGTTTACGCTGATCAGCTACAACGTCGCCACCAAGGCGCTGCGCACGAGTGTCGCGCACGGCATGGTCGTGGGCGACGCGGTGAGCTGGGCCAGTGGATCGCTACCCAGCCCGCTGACCACCGGCACCAACTACTTTGTGCAGAGCGTGCCAACGAGCGACACGTTTACCGTGTCGGCCACGTACGGCGGCGCAGTGATCACCTTGAGCGGCACCAACGGTGAGCAGGTGGCCACGGTGACATTGCCCGGCACGGACGTCATTCGCTTTGGCGCTGCACACAACTTCGCAGCCAACGACCTGGTGAAGTTCACCACCGGCTGCCCATCACCCTTGGTCGCGGGAAATTCGTATTACGTGAGCGCGACCAACCTCACGACCACCGAAGCGTCATTCAGTTTGACCTCGGGCGGCGCGGTGATCGACTTGACGGCCACCACCAAAACCGAGAGCTACGCGGGCTTTAGTTTTTGGGGCTACGGCTCGGCGCACGGCTATGCCAACAACGACGAAATTGTGACCGGCCCGACCACGACGGGCACGCCGCCAATCGCCGCGAACACGCGCTATTGGGTGTTTGCGATCAACACGGTCGAGCACGGCTTTCGCAACTCCAATGGCGGCGCGCAGATCGCGTTTTCTGGCGTGGGTGGCATTGCGGGCACGACCACGCCGAACGCCAGCGGCTATTCGGTGTACAAGCCGCTGTCCACCGTGGGCGCGCTGCTGGCCGTCATCGTCGACGCGGCAGCGGCCACCTTTCGCCTGGTGCGCAACCCAGCCGGTCAAATCACCTGCACGCTGCGCGGCCAGAGCTTTGGTGGTGCGACTTATACCGGCTCAGCCGTTGAAGCGCTCAAGGTGCTGGTCGGCGCGTCCGATCCGCTGATTTCCACACAACTACAAACCAACGGCACGAACATCAGTTGGCGCAACCGCGTCGGCGTGTGGGTGGATCAACCCGCGAACCTGGCTGACTTGATCGATTGGCTGGCACTGTCGTGTGTGAGCGCCTGGGGTACCAACCGCCTGGGCACGTTGATCGCCAACATTCTGGACGCCGACTTTTCCGCCACGCCCACGGCCACCATCACCGATGACCTGGTCGACCCGTCCAATCAACTGCGCCTGACCGCCAAGCTCTTGCCGGTGGATCGCTACGAAGGCGCTTCGGTCGGCTACGACAAAAACTACACGCCGCAGTCACAAAGCGACCTGGCGGGTGTGATCAATGCCAACGTGGCCCTGGTGCAATATCTTGCGCGCAAATTCGCGATCAGCACCCTGAATCTCGGCGGCAGCGGCAACCTGGCGGGCCTTGATTTGGGCGAAAAGGGTGAGCGCCGTCGACTGCCAATGTTTGAGACGGCGCTGGAGCTGGGCAGCCAGGCCGCATACCACTTGAGCCACGGCATCCTGTGCTGCCCCAAGCAAATGGGTGTGTTCACACTCACCGTGTCCTGGCAAGCGCTCAATGCGTTTCAGGTCGGCAAACAGGTCAGGATCAAAACCAGCCGCTACGGCATCAACCCATCAGTCGGAAAAAACTTCCTCGTCACCGCCGTGAGCGAGAAATTCACCACCGGCCAGGTGTCGCTCACGCTGCTCACCGACCTGGACGGCTATTTCCCGGTCACCACTTAACCGCACCCATTCATGCCGCTTCGCATTATTCACACCAACAAAACCGACAGCGCCACGCTCTCGGTGTCGCCGTCAGAAAACGCCAGTTTTCCGGTGGCCAACCTCACCACCGCGATGCGTGGCGACGTGCTGCGCACCACCGGCGTGAGCGCGCAGCAAATCCGCGCCGTGTGGGGCAGCGCGCAAAGCGTAAGCGCCGCAGCCTTGTGCCAGCACAATTTAACCGCAGCAGCCACCTGGCGCGTTCGTCTTTACAGCGACAACGCATTCACCACGTCAGTCTACGATTCAGGCACCGTCACCGCGTACGACAGCGCCGGGATCGGCACGCTTGACGCGATCACCGACCCGAGCTTCATCGGTTACAAAAACTCGGTGCTGTGGTTCAGTGCGGTCAACGCGCAAAGCATGACCATTGATTTAACCGACGCGGCCAACCCCGCAGGCTACCTGTCCGCCGCGCGCATGATCGTCGGCGGCTACACCGAGCTGGCCTACAACTTCGACTGGGGCCACCCGTTGAACGCCATCGACCCGACCACGCAAAGCACAACGCTCGGCGGCTCGCTGCTCAGCCAGGACAATGGCCCCATCAAGCGCGAGCTGCAACTCGATTTCGCGCGCCTGGCCGCCACAGATCGTAACTTCATGTTCGACCTGATCCGCACCAAAGGCAAGGGCAAAGACGTCTACGTCTCCGCCTGGCCCGGTGCCACCGGCAAGAAAGAGCGCGACTACCAGTTCGCCGCCAAACTCACCGCCTGGCAAGGCGTCGCACAGCCCATGCTCAACTATTACGGCACCAGCGCCACCTTCGGCGAATACTGAAAACCACAACGTCACACCTAGTGTGATGTTCGCTCTTTAACAATCAGATCAGGAGCGCCCGGACTGGCTGAAATAGCGCCAGTCCGGGTGACTCAGTGACTAGGTGATGTGCTCACAAACCGCTACATTGTTGGTTTTAACCGATGAGCGACCACCATGAGCACTAAAGCCCCCAGCCACGTCCCCCCGCTGCCATTCTGGAAGCGCTGGACGGCCCATGTCTTTAACTGGTCGGTCAATTAACCGCCACCCAAAAACTGTATATTGGCACAGTGAAATGCAACGTATATCGGTTTTATGTGGGCGGCAAAAAGCAGGACGATGACGACGTCAAGCGTGCTGGCGCTCGGCTCGGCCTCGTCGTCTTTGAGCCCTATCGCCGTGATCAGACCGGCGCGCCAGTAAGGTTCCGTGCCATGCTGGTTTCAGCTGATCAGGCCGGTCAAAATGTCCTGCCGCCGCTCGATCACGCATTCATCACCCGCCTGGACTCTCGGGGAATCCTGATTCGTGGCCAAGAGATCATCGCCCGCAGCCCGTCGATTAAATCTCGGCTGGAATATTACGATCAGCTCTGGCTCTGTAAACCGGCCTGACGGTGCGTTGGGCACGCCACCGATGTCCGTGGGGCCCCTCTAACGTTTTGGTGTTTTCAGTACCGAACGGGATTTCGCGACCGAATTGGCAGCGTGTCAACTACATATCGGCCTTTGCCTTTTCGGCTGCGCGTGCTTTTTTCGCTGCGGCATAGGCCATAACCACGTCATTTGCCTTTTTTGACGATACAGAAATTCGCGTCTGCGCAGGGCGTTGCGGAGGGCCATCGGTGGCCGGGAAATACATCAGCGATGCTTGCAATTCAGGTTTTGTCCAATGCACAATTTGCGTAACAGTTCCGACGATTACCCTCATTGGGTCAGGCTTCTGCCACGATTCCAGCGTGTCGTGCGGCCCAATGCGCTCCTCGATGTTGGTTTTGATGTCATCAAAAAACCGCCCTTCGAGCCTCACACCGTACCCCTCGAATGTCCCAGCGACGTATATAACTTCAAACTGAACTGGCACTTTGTTGGCGTACGTTTCGCCCGTGACGAAGCAGCTCTGATAGCTCACTAGCTCTTCGCCGCACTTCTGAGTGGGCATCTTGGCTTCAACCGCGCCTCGCGGGGAGCCTAGAGGAATGCCTTTAAGATCAACGGCTGATGCAATCGAACAAAATCCGAACAAAACGAGGGCGATTTGCAGTTTCATGGTTTAACCTGGGTGGATTGACGAAGAAGGCGACAGCGGCGCACATCGGCGTGTGTCTTGGCGCGGTGCTCGGCTAGGGTTAACCACTGCATGTTCGCGCGATGATCCGCGCCGCCCGCACACAGGGGCTCAATGTGGTCAACCTGATAGCCAGGGCAAGCGCCTTTAATGTGTCGAGTCACGGGGCACAGATCACCTTTGCGGAACCGATAAACTTCGCCCGCAGAACGATCAGCAGCCAAAGCCACAAAGGCAAAAGCCGCGAAACCCCCGCAAATAAAGGCAACTCGAAACATAGGGCGCAATCGTAGCGTCAAGTTTCAATGATTTAACCGATCACCCAACAAACAGATTTGCGCTCGATTTGTCAGCGAACGCTAGCACTGCCAAATTGCCCGCAAAATCGCGACAAATCGAGCGCGAAATTACATTGTACGCCAAACTTGTTGCCCTGCTACATGCGAAATCCGCCTTCCGTAGTTTTCTGTAGTTTCTGGACGGATCGGGCAAAACAAAGCCCGCTGCCGTTGCCGATCAGCAGGCCTCCTC
>JANXNI010000028.1 GCA_025354165.1 Burkholderiales bacterium
CCGAGATCTATGACCCCGCCAGCAACAGCTGGAGCAGCGGCGGCAACCTCGCCACGGCGCGCTTCTGGGCCACCGCCACACTGTTGCCTTCAGGCAAGGTGCTGCTCGTTGCGGGCATCGGCCCAGGCAGCGCCATGCTGACCAGTGCTGAACTATATGACCCCGCGAGCACTAGCTGGAGCAGTGCCGGCAACCTGGCTACGCTACGCATCAATCACACTGCGACGTTGCTACCGTCGGGCAAGGTACTGGTCGCTGGGGGCGGCAACACCGGAGGTGCCTTGAGCAGTGCCGAACTGTATGACCCAGCCACCAACACCTGGAGCAACGTCGGCAACCTCGCGACGGCGCGCGTCAATCACACGGCAACGCTGCTGCCCTCGGGCAAGGTTCTGGTCGCTGGCGGAGCGGCCTCGCTCTCTGGCGTAGCCTACGCCACCACTGAGCTGTATGACCCAGCCACCGGCAACTGGAGCGCAGCTGCCAGCTTCACGACGGCGCGTAGCCTGCACACCGCGACCTTGCTGGCCACGGGCAAGGTGCTGATCGCGTGCGGACAGGGTAGCAACGGCAGTACGGTGCTGAACACCGCCCAGCTCTACGACCCCGTCAGCAACACCTGGGCCGCGGCGGCCAGTCTCACCGACTCGCGCGCCTTCCACACCGCATCGCTCTTGCCCTCGGGCAAAGTGCTGGTCACAGCGGGCTTTGGTCTGACCAGCACCGAGCTTTACGATCCTGCCCTCAACACATGGAGCAGCGGCGGCAATCTGTCGACCACACGGCTTCTCCACACCGCCACGCTGCTGGCCACAGGCAAGTTGCTGGTGGCCGGGGGCGCGGCAACCTTGAGCGGCAGCTCGCTGAGCAGCGCCGAACTGTACGACCCGGCGGGCAACACATATGTCGGTGCGGGCGCGCTCGCCAACGCACGTAACCAGCACAGCGCCACCCTGCTGACGTCAGGCAAGGTGCTGGTGGCGGGAGGCAACAACGGCGGTGTCGCCCTGAGCAGCGCCGAGCTTTATACCCCTGCCAGCAACAACTGGAGCACTGTGGGAGCGCTGGCCACCGTGCGTTACGCGCACACCGCCACCCTGCTGGCCTCGGGCAAGGTGCTGGTCGTCGGGGGACAAGGTAGCGGCGGCAGCGCGTTGAGCAGCGCCGAGCTGTATGACCCCGTCAGCAACACCTGGAGCAACGCGGGCAGCCTTGGTGCGGCGCGCTACGCCCACACCGCTACGTTGCTGTCTTCGGGCAAGGTACTGGTTACCGGTGGAACCACCACGGGCATCGGGGCCGTGAACAGCGCCGATATCTATGACGCCGACAGCAACACCTGGAGCGGTGCGGTCGCGATGGGCACAGCGCGCCTCCTGCATACGGCAACCCTGCTGCCCTCGGGCAAGGTGCTCGTCGCATCCGGCGCGCCAGGTATCAGCCCCGCTGCCGCGTTGAACAGCGCTGAACTGTACGACCCCACCACCAACATCTGGACCAGCGCGGCTACGCTCGCCACTGCGCGCGCCAAGGCCACGGCCACCTTGCTACCCTCGGGCAAGGTGTTGGTCGCCAGCGGCCAGGATAGTGGCGGTGGTGGCAACCAGTTGACCAGCGCCGAGCTCTATGATCCGACCGGCAATGCGTGGACCTCTGCGGGCGGACTCTCGTTTCCACACCCAGGGTCTACGGCAACACTGTTGCCCTCGGGCAAGGTGCTGGTCGCAGGAGGAACCGCCTTTGGCAACGTCGACCTCTACAACCCCGCCAGTAACACTTGGGGCCCTGCGGGCTCGCTTACGGCAATACGCAACGCACACACCGCCACCTTGCTGCCCTCGGGCAAGGTATTGTTCGCGGCGGGCTTCGGCGCCAGCAGCACCCTGAATAGCGCTGAGCTGTACCTCGAGGACTTCGGCATTGCCGATGTCCGCCGTCCGGTGATCAGCACCGCAACCAATCCGATACCGCTCGGCGGCAGCTTAACGGTCACCGGTACCGGCTTTACCGGGGACAGCGAAGCTTCTGGCGGTAGCAGCAACAACAGTGCAACCAACTATCCGCTGCTGCAGCTGCGTCGACTCGACAGCGACCAGATCGTGTGGGCGTCTCCGGCGACCAGCAGTACCCGTTCTGCCACCAGCTATCAAAGCGCGCCGCTATCAAGTCTGCTGCGTGGCCAATATTCGCTCTCAATCATCGTCAACGGCATCGCCAGCAGCGCAACGATGGTGAACGTCGGCGTCAGCACCCAGACCATCAGTTTCGGTACAGCGCCGACCATCGTCGTTGGGGGGACCGGAACAGTGACCGCTACCGCGACGTCGGGCCTGCCGGTGACTTACAGCACCGCCAGCACCGCCTGCACGGTCAACACCAATTCGGGACTAGTCACGGCAGTCGCCGCCGGGACCTGCGTCATCGCGGCCAACCAGCCGGGTAACGCCAACTACACGGCGGCACCGCAGGTAACGCAAAGCATCGTCATCGGCGTGGGCAGCCAGGTCATCAGCTTCGGCCCTGCCCCCGCCGTAGTCGTCGGCGGCAGCGGCAGCTTGACCGCAACATCAGACAAGGGACTGGTTCCGGTCACGTTCACCAGCACCACGCCGTCGGTGTGCAGTGTCAGTGCAGGCACCGTCACTGGCGTCAGCACCGGCATTTGCACGATTCAGGCCAATCAGGCAGGCAATGCAAACATCTCCCCAGCCAGCGCAAGCTTGAGCTTTGGCGTGGGCGGCGGTTTCCAGACGCTGATCTTTGGCCTGGTGCCGACGATCACCACGGGCGGCACCGGCAGCATCGGCGCGACTTCCGACAAAGGGCTGACGCCGGTCATTCTGACCAGTACCACGCCGTCGAAGTGTTCAATCAGCGCCGGTACCGTGACCGGCCTCGCGGTCGGCACGTGCACGATTCAGGCGAGCCAGGCCGGCAACGCCACCTACAACGCCGCCACGGCGACGCTGAGCTTCAGCGTCAACGCGCCACCAATCGTCTGCGACCTGCACATGAATGGCAACAACCCGTTGCTCGCGACGGTAGAAGGTTTGATTCTCACGCGTGCGATGCTCGGAATCACCGGCAGCGCTGTGACCGCAGGCACCGGAATCGCGACGCCCTGGGCGACCATTCGCGACGGACTCAACGCCAATTGCGGGACGGCGTTTCAGTAAGGTTGAGTTGCGGGGCGCGGCGCAAACCCGAAATGTTCGGGCTGCGGCCCTCCGGAAGCGTCGCGCTGGGGCTCGCTGACAGGCCTCGCACTGCTGCGCGAAGCGACGGTCGCAGATCGCCCGATAGTGCGCTGGGCCGTGGATTTTGACCCTTATGATTTTGGATAGAGCTGTCTGCGGGATGCAGCATCACGTTAAATTTCCGATTCGATGCATCAAAATTGCGGCGAATTGCTAGAGAGAGATGACTCATGACTTTTGAACCGACTTCGAAAAGTGGTGTTGAGCGCCTTCTGGAGGAAAGCACATCGACTCTCCACCCTTCACATCGGATTCAGTTCGAAGCGATACGCATTAGCCCTCGGTTAGTTGCTGTCGACAACGAGCCCGGAGCGTTCGTCTATGTCGTCGCTGAACACCAAGGGAAGATTTTGTACTGGTCTGACGTCGAGGAAGGTTGGGAAATCGAACAACCAACTCGCCACGGTGGCATCGCCACGCGCGGATGCAACCAATTTGAGTTGAGTCATCTCATGTATCAGACGTTTGGAGACCCAAATGCCGATCTTGCCTGACCCTGACCTGCCTCTTTCAGATCGGCCACCGCCAACATCAGTACCAGAAGTGGAAGCACGCAGCGTCGCAGACGTGGAAGGCCCGTGGGCCGAACCTGAATTCGAATCCAGTCTCATCGCTCGGTGCCGAGCCAATTGGTCGGTGCCGGTGATTGAGATTTCAAACTACGCGTTGGCGACATTCGTCCGTCAGCGAAGAGGACTAAGTTTGGCTCTCCCGGAGGCCAAGCGTCGGCTTGCAACTCAATTTATAGACGGAACAGAACTGTACGATGAAGAACTGTCCGAAGCGGTTGCCGAGGCGACTGATGCGTAGATTTCCAGAGCGGCGAGGATCCAAATAAATGCTCACCGCAACCTGCCACTGTCGCGCAATCAAAGTTGAGGTTCCTCGCGAGCCTGAGAGTGTGACGGACTGCAATTGCTCGATCTGCCGTCGCTATGGCGTGCTGTGGGCGTACTACGGGGACGTCGAGGTCACGCTCACTGCGGCGGATGATGCCACTGACGAATACGTCTGGGGCGACAAGACGCAAAAATTCATTCGCTGCAAACACTGCGGTTGCGTGATGCAGTGGAAGAAATTCGCCATCGACGCGGAGACATGGACGGGCGTGAATGCCCGCAATTTCGAGCCGTCGATCATCGGCAAAGTGCCGGTTCGGCTGCTCGATGGCGCGGATACCTGGGAGTACCTATGAAATCGCTTATCTTCGCGCTCGCGGGCGCTGTGGCGCTGACCCTTGTGGGCTGTGCAGCGGTCACGCCCGCCACGCCACCCACCAATGAGAGGAAATTCATGGAACTCGGAAACTTTTCAGTCAGCCTCGCGGTGAAGGACATCAAGGCGTCCAAAGCCTTCTACGAGAAGCTCGACTTCAAGGAGGTCGCGGGCAAGCTCGAACAAAACTGGATCGTGCTGCAAAACGGCAACGCGCGAATCGGGCTGTTTCAGGGCATGTTCGACAAGAACATCATGACGTTCAACCCCGGCTGGACGAAGGACAAAGAGACGATGACTGACTTTCAGGACGTGCGCGAGATTCAGCGCACATTGAAATCGCGTGGCATCAAGATGGCGCCCGAGGCGAACGAAACAACCGAAGGGCCAGCACACTTCATGGTCACCGATCCTGATGGCAACACACTGCTGTTTGATCAGCATGTGCCTAGTCCGAAGCGGTAGCGGCCACAATCTTGCGATGGCGTGACTACGTGTTGGTCAACGCTGCGGACTGTCTGAGCGTCGACATACGCATCAGGATCGGCGCGATCTTGCGGAACCCAAGTCATGCAAGGCGTAGTCAATCTTCGTCGTGAACGGATTGACGATGGTGACGCCATCGACGATTTCGCCCGCGTTCAGGTCTTCGCTGTAGAGGGTGTCGCAGCCCGCGATGCTTGCCGCGTGAACAACTAGCGCGTCGTAAAAAGACAGGCTTCGCGTCTGGTGCAAATCGAGCGCGCCGCGAATCAGGCGCGGCGTGATTTGCACGACTTCGAACTGCTCATGCGCGGCGAGTTGGGCGCGCACATGATGCGCGTCGAGCTTCATTTTGCGCAGCGCAACGTTGGCGAACTCCTGCAACACCTGTGTGGAGATCACGCCGTTCGCGCTGAGCTTTAAGTGCGACAACAGCGCGAGCGCGGCGTATTGCTTGACCGGTTCGTCGCTCGCTTCGGCATAAACCAGCACATTCGAATCGATAAAACTAGCCACGTGCGTTGGCTTCTTCACGGTCAAATTTCCAGCCGTTGAGCTGGCCTTTGGCGGCGGCTGCGCGCGCTTCGTACGCCTTGTGATCAGCCGCGCGCTGATCCGCCCCGGCCAAACGCTCGATGTGTTCGCGCACCAGTTGATTGAGGCTGGTGCCCATTGCCTGAGCGGTTTCGCGGGCACGGTCAATGGTTTTTTCGTCGACGGAAAGGGTGAGATTTGCCATAATTAATCCTGTACTGTGCGCACATATTACGTGTCGTCAATGCGATAGTCAACAAGCTCCCACCTCGATAGCAAACCCGCCAGCGGGTGTGTTGCTGACCCGTCAACGCCCTGGCGCGGTCGGAAAACCAGGGCGAAGACCCGTTCGGCCCGGCGGGCAAAGCTGACAGGTGATTAGCTGTCATACTGATGCGTTAGGAGGAGTTCGCGATGAAGTTAGCTACGCTGTTGTTGATACTGATGTTGACGCTGATCGGTGCCTTTACGACGCTGAATTGGGGTCTGATTACAACACCGACGGACTTGTCGCTCGGCTTTTCAACGGTCAAGTGGCCGCTGGGGCTGGTGATGCTTGGTCTGTTGGTGATTGTGACGGCCGTCTTTCTGGCGTTTTCGCTTTATCAGCTCACGTCGACGCTGCTCGAAACCCGCAAGCTTTCACGCGAGGTTCAAGCCAGTCGCGAGTTATCCGATCAGGCGGAAGCATCACGGTTCACAGAACTGCGCAAGTTCATGGAAGCGGAAATGGCGCAGCAAATCGCGCTGCATGCGACGTCAAAGTCTGTGCTCACCGAAAAAATGGGGCAGCTGGAGACCAATGTTCGCGCGTCGATCGAGCAATCCGGCAACACGCTGGCCTCGTACATCGGCGAGCTGGAAGACCGGCTTGAACGGAAGAAGATTGCACCACCTGTCGCATGACGGAGAAGGCGGTTTCAACGCACGATCATGAGGCGTCAGCTTTTACGTTAAAGCGCCGTTACACCGGGGCTAGCGAGCGTTTTAGTCAATTGTTGACAATGCAATATTTAGTGCATTAGCCCTTGTGTAGACGTCATTTCGCCGCAAAGCGGTAAGTTCACATTGCCCGTACGCGAACGGTTGCGCGTGGACATACTGCGCGCCGAATTTCACTTCGGGCGAGGCAACGCTGGCAAATGGCTACAGGCGCTCCGTCGGAATGCCGCAGTCTGCATTCCGCTTTGAGCGCGACCACGGCGCTCTCCGCTGCGGCCCGTCGCCTTCGCGCAAATTCCCTCGCCATTCGCTTCGATCCCGCCCGAAGCATTTACGCGCTGAAGCCCATAGACTGCATAGCTCGCCGCATCTGATCTCGCTTCAGAAGCGCCCTTTAGTCGCTCGCAACAATGACCGCCCATCCGCCCAAAAGTCTCGCCATCGAATTCGCCCTGCTTGCGCTGCTTGCTAGCCTGTGGGGTTCGTCGTATCTGCTCATCAAAATCGCGCTCACGTCGTATCCACCGATCACGCTAATGGCGTTTCGGGTGACGCTGGCGGCGGCGTTTCTGGCTGTGGTCATGCGCATTCGCGGCGAACATTTGCCGCGCGATGGTCACAGTTGGCGCATGTTGTTTGTACAGTCGTTGCTCAACTCCAGCCTGGCCTGGCTGGCACTGGCGTGGGGGCAGCAATTTCTGGCGAGCGGGCTGGCGGGAGTGCTCAATTCGACGTCCCCGCTGTTTGTGTTTTTGCTGACCGGGTTGTCGGCCGACGCGACGAATTCGATCCCGAAACGGGTGGGCGTGTTCCTCGGGTTTGTTGGCGTCGCGCTGGTGGTCGGGCTCGACGCATTGCAGGGTCTTGGACAACAGGCGCTGGCGCAGGGTGCGGTGCTGTTCGCGGCGTTTCTTTATGCCTGTGCCGCGATCAATGGCAAGCGTCTGGCGCATGTGTCACCGCTGGCAACGGCGACCGGCACGATGCTCTGGGCGCTGATCACGCTGGTGCCGCTCAGTCTCGCGTTCGATCAGCCGTGGAACCTCCAGCCCACCGCCAAGGCGAGCCTTGCCGCTGCGACGCTGGCGATTTTGGGCACGGGCGTGGCGCTCATCATTTACTTTCGCCTGATCAAAACGCTCGGGCCGATGGGTGTGGCGAGCCAGAGCTATCTGCGCGCGGGCGTGAGCGTGATGCTTGGGCTGCTGATTCTGGGCGAACAGTTGTCGGGGACCGTGCTGGTCGGACTCGCCATCATCGTCGTGGGCGTCGCGCTCATTAATTGGCCTGCGAGCAAGCGATAGTCCAAATGCGTTCACCCGAACCCCGCTTCGCGTACATCGCGTCGGTGATCGCCGAGCCATCGCGCGCGCGCATGCTGGCGCTGTTGCTCGGCGGCGAAGCGCGCTCGGCGGGCGAGCTGGCGCGTGCCGTGTCGATCACGCCGCAAACCGCGAGCACGCACCTTGCGCAATTGCTCGACGCCGGGCTGGTGAAGCTGCGCGCGCAGGGACGGCATCGCTACTTCACTTTGGCGGACGCCGACGTCGCGCACCTGCTGGAGGCCCTGTCGCTGGTAGTCGAGCGTGACGACGTGCGCTCGCGTTGGGACACGCCCGCCTACAAACCGCTCAAATACGCACGCAGTTGCTACTGTCATCTCGCCGGCGAACTTGGCGTGCGACAGCGTGATGCGTTGCTCGCTCAGCGTGTGTTGGTGCACGGCGCGGACGGTGCGCTCACGTTGAGTCAGGATGCGGCCAAGTGGTTGCGCAACGCGCGCTTTGGCGACGATGCCATCGCCTCACTTCAGCGCGACGCGACGAAGAAACGCTTCGTGTATAGCTGCATGGACTGGTCGGAACGACGTGAGCATCTGGCGGGTGTTTTCGCGACCAGGCTCCTCACGCATTTCGTTGAGATGGGGTGGTTGCGAAAGGACAAAACAGGGCGCGCGTTAGCGACAACACCGCCGGGGGTGCGCGCGCTGTCGATGTTGTTCGGCTAGTGCGGCCGATTCGTGCAGTTTCGTAGCCCGATTAGCACGCAGCGCGTAGTCGAAGCGTGGATCACGGCAGATCAGCCGCACCGTCCCACGGATTCAACGTTGCAACGCGCGTCGGCTCAAAGTCCGCCACGTTGCGCGTCACCACGGTCATGTGATGCACCAGCGCCGTGGCTGCGATGAGTGCGTCGCGAATCGGGCGCGGATCGGGCACGTGCAACGGCGCGCTGCGCTCGGCAACCGCCACGTTCACACTCAGAACGCGCCCCGCGAACGCGGGCAACACCTGCCCGTCCAGCCACGCGCGAAAGACCGCGCCCTGCGCCGGATCGCGCCGCTCGGCGAGCAACACACCGATGGCCAATTCCTGAACGGTGATCGCTGAAACGTAAAGATCCAGGGCGTCCACGCTGTCGGCCCATCTGGCCACGTTCGCGTCTGCGCGACCGAGACGTACTTTGCGCAGTTCGGAGACGACGTTGGTGTCAAGCAGAAACATCAGTGTCTGCTAGACCGGTCAGCTCAAATCAGCGGATTGCGCCAGCTCACCCATCGGCGGAATCATCAGCTCAAAATCGTCGGCATCAGCGGTCGCAGGCATGGCCAGCAAATCGGCGATGCGGGTGCGCTGACCACTGAGTTTTTTGTAGTCATCAAACGTGAGCAATACATGCGCCGGACGACCACGATCCGTGATGATCACTGGCCCGTCTTTAGTGGCGTTCTTGGCCTTGCTCGCGTCCTGATTGAACGCGCGGCTCGAAAACGTGGTGATGGACATGTCGTAACCTCCTGCGGTGGCGACTTTCAATGTAGCAACGTTACTACAAAATGATCGAAACGATGGTTTTTATAGGCGCGTACCCAACAAACATCTCGCCGAAACGCGAATGATTTGTGGCATCAGCTTTTCGTTGAACGCATTGCTGCATGGGGGCATAACGCGAAATAGCGCTATTGTCGAGAATTGCCATTTTTGCCTGCTGGCCCCTATGCTGCGGCGATTTCAAGAAAAAGCCAGTGCCATAGGGTTTGCGCCAAAGTGAGCGCCAATCGTCCGTTAAATCGACATGTTGATAGGTGCAACGACGGTGCGCATTCTGATGCGTACGCTACTCGCTTGGCCGCAGTATTTTGCGGAAGTACACAACACGTTCGGTCTCCTCGAACCCGAGCGACTTGTGGACGTCGTGGCTCAACTCGTTTTCGAGCGCTGCGTCAGATGCGAACTCTCGACAGCCACGAGCGACAGCCCATGCCGACACTGCTCCGACCAGACTACGAGCGATTCCTTGGCAGCGATTCTCCGGCAGTACATAGACGCCTTCGAGGAACGCGGCGGGCGAACTCTGAGTTCCATTGACATAGTCGCCCCGAATCGATGCTTCAACGAAGCCGACGGCCTGATGTGTGCCCGCGTAGGCGACAAACTGGGCGAACCGCGTCGTTTGCACCAGGAATGTCTTCATTTCCGCAATATGTTCGACCTTGGAGCGGTGCGGCCAAAGCGCTTGGCGCAGGGGGAGCCATCCTTCTTGCTCGACCGAGGCACAGGGTTCAAGCATGACATTGATATTGCAAATAGCCGCGAAGCCTTCCGGCATCACTTAACCCGCCGAAACCGCTGCGCCCGCTTCCCGGTATCCACCTCACTCGTGTACACCGAGCCTTCCGAATCAATCGCGATGTTGTGTACCCAGTGAAAGTCGCCGGCCTGTCTTCCCGGCCTTCCAAACGAGCCGATTTTTTCGCCTGTGGCACGCTCTACGATGCGCACTTCATTGTTGGTGCCGTCAGCGATGAGCAGGTAGCGCTGCGCGGCGTCTTCTGACGGCACGAGGTCCCACACTGCGCCGGAGCCTTGCGTCGCGGCGTCGTAAACGTATTGCTTGATGAACTCGCCTTTCTTGTTGAATATCTGCACGCGATTGTTCATGCGGTCACACACGTAAACGAGGTTGTCTTTAGTCATGCGCACGCAGTGCACGGGCATGCCGAAGTGCTGCGACTCGGGGTTGTAATTCGGGAAGTCGCCGTCCTGCGGCTGCTTGCCATACGCGCCCCAATGCCGTTTGTAGGCGCCGGTTGCGGCGTCGAACACGATCACGCGACGGTTGCCATAACCATCCGCGACGTAGAGCTCGTTCGCTTCAGGATCAAGCTGCATGTGCGCGGGACGGCCGAGCTGTGTGGTGGAGTTGCTGCCTTCGCTTTTGCTTGCTTTACCAATCTGCATGAGAAATTTGCCGTCGGCCGTGAACTTGAGCAGCATGCCATCGTTGTTGGCGTTGCCTCCGATCCAGACGTCACCTTTCGGGTCGACATAAATGCCATGCTCATTCGCGGGCCAGTCGAAGCCCGCACCCTTACCGCCCCATGACCGCAGCAAATTGCCCGCGCGATCAAATTGCAACACCGGCGGTGCGGCCGAACAGCATTTGCTGCGTGGTGGCGTGAAGGTCGAACCCTTCTCATCATCGGTCAACGTGAGCGGCCGATGGATCATCCAGATGGTGTCGTTCTTGTCGACTGCGATGCCCGCGACCTGCCCGAGAATCCAGTTGTTGGGCAGCGGCTTCGGCCAGCTTGCGTCAACCGCGTAGCGCGGGCCGCCCGCGACGGTTGCACCCTCGACCCGAGCATGATGGTGGGTTTCGCCTTGCACGGGCGCTTGCGCGCACCCCGTGAGCAACCACGCGAGCGTCGCGCAAACCGCGATAAAAATCCTCTGAACGGGAACCATGACAACTCTCCTTTGGGTGACGTGGGTGATCGCCGGCGTTATTGACTTTTGCGGCTTTGACGCGTCCATTATGCGACCGGCAAGCAACTGATTTACACAATTATTCGTCACTTTCGTTGGTGGCGAGAGTGACGGTGGAAGAGAATTCAGTGGCTGCGTCAGTAGCGCGGCGGTAGCGGTTGCCCATTGCGAACGGCCTCAAACACCGCGTCAGGATCGGCCTGACACCAATACCGGAAGTGCAGCGATTTACTTTTTCCGGCGAACACATCGGTCACGCTGGTGTGCTCGGCGATGACGAATTTTGGGCGTGGCCATTGCTGCGCGATCACGCCGATGCACGTGGCATCAGCGTCAATCAACCACGTTGCTTTGTCGCCGGAAATGCTGGCCAACGGGCAAACGTGCAGCGCAGCGGCAACCAGTTCCATCACGTTGCTGGCAACGGGCACGATGGCAGTGGCCGCATGCGATTCGGTGTCATCCCCGGCGGCAACGCTGTCGCGATCCACGGCAACGGTGACCGTGTTCGCGGCCGGCGGAACCGGTGCGGATTGAATCAACGCGGCGGGGGCTTCATGCCCGATGGGCGGACTGGGCACGGCGGGTTTGCTGCGATTAAACAGCGAGCCAATCGCGAAACCGATTCCCAGAAACATCACCACCGGAAACAGCACCATGAGTGACAGCCCGGAGATCCAGCCCAGCGTTGTGCTGCCTGTCGCAAACGCCAGCAGTAACCCGACAAAGAAAATACCCAGCAGCAGGATGCCGATGATCCACACGGGGATGCGCTTTGTGACGCGTGCGCGATTGCGCAGCGCCCCGTAGGCGAATCCGACTGCGAGCAAGACGAGGACTGACAGCAGGTAACGGCTCATCGGTCAGCCCTTGCAGCGTTGCGTATTCGGTTTATGCACGCGACGCGGTTGCGGGATTGCTCTGACTGGCGCGGTGCGCAAACGCAATGACGAACGGCAACAACAGTTCAGGAATAAGGTAACCGAGCCAAACGGCAGAAGGTTGTGGCAACCCCACCTGACTGATCGACACCAGCCGACCGATGCCTGCGAAGAGCACACCTAGCGCGAGCAGGTAAACCAGCGTGCCCTGCTTGCGAATCGTCAGCGCGGCCCACAGGTTGATGAAGCCCGTGGAGAGGTAAACACCCGCCATGAAGCGATGCACGTTGTCGAGCCGGGGAATGGTGTCCGGCTCGCCCAGATACATCTGTAGCGCGCCGCCAAACATGCAGATTGCTGCGACGAGAAAAAGACAAATCTGGACGATACGCTGGCTAATGGGCATGGTGTTTTCTCCTTGGATGAACGACGTGAACAGGTTTTTTGGGGTGGCGAACGCTAGCCTTCGCTGGCGGATTTATCAAGCGTTCGCTGCATGACCGCGGCGCTCTGATCGATCATCGCCGCAGTCGCAGCTGCCTGATTAGTGGGCAGCAAATCAGCCGTCCAGACGACGTGATTTTTGTTGGCACCATCGGCAAAAAACCTCAAGCGCTGCGTCGTGATCAGAATTTCTTTGCGGATAGAGTCCATGCGTGTTTGATGAATTTGCTTGTGTTTGCGCGAGGTCGTATTGGCTGTCGAATTTGCTAGCGGCCAACGATGCCGTCACGCAGCAAGACACAAGTTACGGAGCGTTATTCGACCGCATCGAACTCGGCAAACATGTGCTGCGCCTCGTCAAGGCTCGCCAATGGTACGTATTCGCACACGGCAGCGAACTCGCCCCACAGCGCCTGTACTGCGGGGTTTGCATGCGCGGCGGTGATCGCGTCGGACGAGCGCCACTCAAATACTTCAATTACTGTGCCGTTGGCAGCATGCATGACGTAGGGCGCTTTGTCGGTGACAAGGTTCTGCGCTCGTAACACTTCAAGGTGCTTGGCAACGACCACCGCGAGCGCTTCGCTCTGGCCGGGTTTGGGCTTGAATGCAACGATGACGAATCGGCCCATGACATTTTCCTTGTGTGGCGGGGTTCGAATGGCTGTTCGCCTGTCACTTTACACGCGATTACGATGGGCGTGGCCATTCATCTCGAAGCAAGCCGTAGATGTTGGTGTCGTGGGCGCTGCCTTTACCGAACCAGCGCTTGCGCAGGAGGCCTTCCTGGGTAAATCCCAATTTCTGGAGCAACCGATTGGAAGAGCCATTGTCGGGATTCACCTCGGCCTCCAGACGACGCAGCGCGTAGGCATCGAAGGCGTAAGTGATGAGCGAAGTGAGTGCCTCATGCATGACGCCGCGGCCCCAATATTCGCGGCCCAGCACGTAGCCAAGCTCGGCGCGAGCGCTCTGCTCGTCATAGCGAAACAGCAAACAGGTTGCCACTATATTGCCCGCCGACTTCTCGAGCACGACGAACTGCAAACCGTTGCCGGTCGCATGCAACGCCTCAATGCGTTTGAACCAGGCCGCTCCGTCGGCCGGCGATTGCCACGTTGCGTAAGGCAGATAGCGCGTCACCTCATCGTCTCCGTTGATCACGAGCAAATGGGTCAAATCGGTCTCTTCAACGAGTCGGATCAGCAGGCGGTCTGATTCGATGACAACGGGTGGTTTAAGTGGCATGATGTGCTTTGGACTTTTATCAGCTTTTCGCTGCAATGCTTATTTTTAGCGGAATGGAGCGCGATATGTTGGATAGTCGAGAATTGTGCTTTCTGGCCGATACTCCCCGTGCGGAGGTCATTGCACGAAAAAGCTGATAGATAATTCTTCCTACGATGGTTCCTTAAACAGGACGCAACTGCTCGGCCAGTGATCGTGTTTTCCCGGTGTTTGTGGTGCCGGTGTGAAGCGTCGATTTGCGCTCGATCAGCATCAGAAGGCACTCGTTTTCCGCAACGGGATTGTGGCGCGCGCCCTTGGGGACGATAAACATTTCACCTTCGTCTAGCTCAACGTTACCGGTCTCCATTTCGATGCGCAAATGGCCTTTCAAAATGAGAAACAGTTCGTCTTCATTGTCGTGGCTGTGCCAGGCCAGCGAGCCATGTACCTTCGCGACTTTGACGTAGGCGTCATCGACTTCGCCGACGACGCGCGGCGACCACAGTTCTGTCAGCGTTGCTGCGATAGCCAACGGGGAAACGACGTTTGACATGGCTATTTCTGTTTTCAAATTGAGCTGCGCATTACGGATAGCGGCGTTTGATCTGCGCCACCGAGTGCGCAATCAATTGCTTGAGGATCGGCAACTCGATATCTGACAAGCGCCGAACGTAGAGGCAGGCCTTGCCCATTTTGTGCTTTCCGAGTTTCGCCAGCAGCGCTTCGTGGCCGTCAAAACCGCACATCAGGTAAATGCTGATGTCGCCCTTGCGCGAAGCAAAACCCGTGAGGCTCGCATCGCCTTCGCGTCCGCTGGCGTATTTGTAGTGATAGATGCCGAACCCGACGATACCGTTGCCCCACATCTTGGGCTCGCATTGGGTCACGCCGCGCATCAGCTTGATCAACTCGCGGCAATCCTGCCGACGCGCCTCGTCGGCAATCGCTTCGACGTAAGCGTCGACGCTGAGATCGTTTCGTTGGGTCTTGGCTTCGGCCATGAGCGCTCCGACAAATGGTCTGGCGATTAACGTCGTCGCGTCAGGCGCTCGGCGCAAGGATCGCCATGGTGATTCTGGAGACGCAGGTAAGCTGCCCGGCTTCGTTGGTCATTTCGATTTGCCAGACATGCGTAGTGCGCCCCACGTGGATCGGGCGGGCGATGCCCGTGACCCAGCCGTCGCTGACGCTTCGGATGTGGTTCGCATTGATGTCGAGACCGACGGCGCGATATCCGACCGGCGAAGCGCACGCTGCGCCACACGAACCGAGCGTTTCGGCGAGCAGCACAGATACGCCGCCATGCAGAATGCCGACGGGTTGTCGGGTGCGATTGTCGACGGGGGTTCGCGCGCGAATGAAATCGTCGCCCACCTCCAGAAATTCGATACCGAGATGTGCGACGGTCGTGTTGACGTGAATCGCCGTCAAAGATTCGACAGAGACGGGTTGTTTCCAGATAGCAGTCATGGTTCGACCTGATAAGTAGTTGGGTGAATCGTGCGCTCGGAGGCGAGTGTCTGACCTAAGTCGTCGCCAGTTCTTTGCCGGCGACGGCCTTGTGAACCGGGTCTTTCGGCATTGCTATCAGCCATCAGTTCCCTGGAACCACACGAGTAAATTTCATTTTCCAATTCGTTTCCCAGGAGGTTCCCGAGTCTGCTGAAAATGCCTGCTCCCAACGAGGAGCGCCATCTACGGGAACTGACCACGTGAAGCGCACACGAATTGCAATGCCATTCAAGGTGTCGTCAGCGTAGAACACGCCTACTTTGTCTTTGAATTGTCCGATGACAGGCACCTCGACGCTGTGCGGATTTCTTGTATCCAACCACCAGATTGCCCATTTTTTCGACGCTCCGTCGTATGAGCGGAAAGCGGCGGCGCGGTAGTCGCCCTCAGGCAGATGAAGCAGGTTGTCTTCAATGTTCCCGAGGCCGCCGAGGATTTTCCTGGTCGTTGATTCGCCGCTGAAACCGATCCATTCATCACATCCGGCGAGGCGCTCCTTCAGTCTGCTGTGCTCAACCTTCCAGCTACCGATGATGAAGTCGAAGTCGTCAGGCTGCGTGTTTCGGTGTTCGGTATTGATGGCGAGCGCTCCGCAAAGGGGTATTTCTGATGCCTAAGCCTTCCGTCAAGCGAATCGCAGTAAGCGGGTTGGCTTGACGGAAGGCTTAGAGCGCATTCAACTCACGCTGAGTAGGGTACATGAACAACGCGCTGCGATACCCACCAGATGTTGCCGTGCGTGTCTTTGATCCCGCCCTGCCGATCTCCGGCTCGTAAGATCCCTCTATTCGCGTGGGCGATACGCTTCGTACGGTCCGAACTACTCGCTCGAGAGTTGCCTTTGTGGTGGCGTCTCTCTGCTCGTGCACCCAGCGATCTCCCACACGCCCATTCGGGAGCTCTGCTCGCGCTAACTGTGCGAATGCGCTGCCTGGCATAAGGCTTATGGCAATAAGCCAAACTTGAAGGCTGCGAGTGGGCGAAGACACGAGGTACACGGCGGGTTTCCTGAATTGATGGGGCGATTGAGCGAAGGGTTAAGCGTCACCTTTGAAGCTAGAACATGGTATTTGAGTGCTCGGACTCGGCTGGTACTATTTGGAGTACATCCCAGTGTTCAACGATCTTTCCATCTTGGTCAAAGCGGAAAATGTCGATCCCTGCCCAATCCTTATTCTGATCGGTTGGCCAGACTTGGTGGCAGTGGAGCACCACGAACGCTCCTTCTGCCACCGATCGCTTCACGGTGACGGTCTTACCCGGATACTCCCGAGCCATCCGTTCAAAGTATTCGATAAAGCTTTCCTTGCCATCCGCAACGTGCGGATTGTGTTGGGTGTACGTTTGGCCGACGTAGCGCTCGACGGCTTCACCCGGCTTCGACTGGTTGAACATCAGGTCGTAGAAGGCGATGGCGTTCTGGCGATTTTGTTCTGTGGATTGTGGCATTCTTGTGTCTCTCCGATGAAGTACAACGCGAGCTAAGCAGATGACAACGGAAGGACGCGAGGGCCGGGCCGGTGAAAATGCGCCGCGTACCGCCAGCTTGCGCTTGGTGGCCTGCCGTTAGCGCTCCGCGTGAGCGAGGGGTTAAGCATTGCTGCGCTTACCCCACCGAGGACTGCCCTTTTCATCGCGGAGCTTTAGCAAGGTTGCCAAGCGAGCGATGCAGAAAAACAAAGTAGGGCATTAGCTTTTCCGGGTACTCGTAGTATGGCGGGCACGGCTCAAAACCGAGAGACCGATACAAACCCGTCGCTTCGGTCATTATCTTGCCAGTGTCCAGTTTCATGTATTCGTAGCCGTCTTGCTCTGCCATCAACAACAGTTTGTTGCATATTTTTCGGCCGAGCCCCGAACCCTGAAATTGTCTGGTAACAAAGACTCGTTTCATCTCGCAGGAGGTACTGTCAAACCTGCGGTACGCACCGCACCCAATAATTTCACCGCCGTCTGTCGCAACAAAGGCGCGTCCATTAGGTGGACCGTACATCTGCGGCAAACTCTCCAACTCGCTGCTAAGCGACTGTTTGTCGAGGACTTCGGTGATGAACCATGAGTCGTCCTGGTACCGGGCGCGGAGCCACAAAACGTACTCGGCGATGAGCGTCGAGATCGCGGAGTAGTCTTGCGCGCTACGAGCTTCACGAATGACTGGATTCATTGTGTTCCTTCAAGGAAGAGATGCACTGAGCGTGTGTGAGTGTGAAGTGGCTTTGGGCAGGTGCCAGGTAAGGACAGCCTGAGTTGCGATGTCTAAAAGGTTGGCGCTTCCCGTGAGTGAGTGGCCAGGGCGTTATTTTTTTATGCCGCCACACTTGACCTCAGCCGGCTTAAAAAAACCAGACGGTTTGAATCTTGTCATTCACCACTTCATAAACTGCGATTGCTTCAACAACGCCCGCTTCCAGGCCAACGATGCGCTCGTGATCTACGACTTTGCTCCCTACGACCATACGATTGACGATGGTAGCGTGCAAGTTTGTGAGTGTGAATCGGTTCTTCGCGTAGTGCGCAGAAAAGGCTGCCTTTCCGGAGAGGATTGGCTCCGTAGATGGCGGACGAAATACCTGAACGTCTTCGGCATACTCAGCAACAAAGCGCACAACATCATGGGCGTTGTAGGCCTCCAGTTGGCGCTGTACGGGTAATTCTGGTTTCAAACTAAACTCCGAAGCCGATGACACTGGGTCAGATGATATGGCTCCAGGCCACGCACTGCCTAATCGTTTGCATAGTAGCTAGCCCTCAATGTTGCGCAGCCGGGAACAAGCGGCGACAAGACTGTGGAGGAACCTGGATTTCCGGTGCTTGCCATCGGTGGATACTCCCCCAAGCCGTACAACGTTTGAGTTGAGCGAACGGCTAAGCCTCAGCGATGGCTGCAATGGAGACCTTCAGTCCGGGAATACGTGCCGGCAGTTTGGCGCCTTGCCGTGCCGGTGGATTGACCGGAAACCACCTCATCCATTCCTCGTTCATGCCACCAAATTCATCCTCGTCAGCCATGACGACGGTGACGCTCACCACCTTCTCTAGTGAGCTGCCAGCGGCTTCAAGAATTGCTGAGATATTGGTCAGGCACTGCCGCGTCTGTTCCTGGATCGTCTCGCCCTTGAACTTACCGGTGGTCGGGTCTGTTGGCGCTGTGCCTGAGACGAATATCAGTCCGGCTGCTTTAACGGCCTGACTGTACATCGGCGGAGGTTTTGCCGCGTTTGGCGTGAAAACTATTTGTCTTGGCATTGACCGGCTCCGTCCAGCTCTGAGGATTCACACTGGACGTGATGGGGGTTCTAAGGCCTGACGTTGGCGTTCAGCGACAGTGCGGCAACAACTGGTTAGCCCGCGCGAATCACTTGGCGGGCGCGGGGGTTGGTGCTGGCAGTGGGATCGGCAGAATGTTGGCAATGCGCCAACCCGACGCACTCTTCACCAGGGTCTGATTCATGAGAAACGGCGTATCGGGCGCGGGCTGGCCCGACGGCCCTATGTTGAACATTATCGGGACAAATAGCTGAGCGGTCGTATCGCTCAACATGACCACTTTCAGGTTAGAACTGTCGGGGGAAAGCTTCCACGTCCCCTGGTACAGTGTTTCAAAGCGCTTCATCGCGGCATCACGCCCCCAGATTGGCGCGCCCCGGGTGATCCACAAAAAACCTGAAGAGTCCAAAAGAAGGGTCCGAACCGCGGCCACGTCATGTGCGTTTTGGGCGACAACAAATTGGTCGAACGCCGCCTTCACCTCGTCTTCGGGTGCGGCGACAGCGGGGCCAACTGACAGGATCAACGTTGCGAAAAGTGTTGCCATGAACATTTTCATTTCCATCTCCTTGTACTTGTAGCGATTGGAACGGCGGCATTTCTCCAACGCCTCTGCTTACGGCAGACCTGACGTTTGAGCTGAGCCGCCCGCTCAGGTGCAGCGCTTGGCCCTCGAGGCGCATGATGGAGCACAGCGGCCTGCGGGTCAAGCGCTATGCCGGAGTGGTCCGCTCGAAACGTTTGACGTCACCGTGATCACTGCCGGGTAAGAACGACGTGGGTGGCAAGTGGCGAGCTTTCGCGCCCGGTGCAGGCGTAGCCCAAGGCAGGGAGGTTTACGCCATCAAAGAGTCTTTCACCAGCGCCAAGCAGAACCGGCGCAATAGCGATGTGCATCTCGTCGATCAGGCGTTGGCGAAGAAATTGTTGAATGATGTTTACGCCGCCACCAAGACGAACATCCTTGCCTTCAGCCGCTTCGCGAGCGTGCGCCAGAGCGGCGACAATGCCTTCGGTAACGAAGTGGAAGGTCGTTCCGCCTTCCATGACCAGCGGTGCGCGTGCGTAGTTGGTCAGTACGAACACGGGGCCGTGATAGACGGGATTGTCGCCCCACCAACCCCGCCAGCTCTCATCCGGCCAAAGTCCGCGAACCGGTCCGAACATGTTCCTGCCGAGAATCCACGCTCCGATGTTCCGAAAACCTCGAGCGGCGAAGTCCTCATCAATGCCTGCTACTCCGCCGTCGCTACCGAACAAGTTCTTCTGAAACGTTCGTGTGGACATGGCCCAGGCATGAAGCGAGGTACCGCCCACGCCGAGTGGGTTGTCGATGTCCTGGTCGGGGCCAGCGCCAAATCCGTCGAGTGAGATGGTGAAACTTTCTACACGAAGCTTGGACATGTTGTTCCTCGGGTGGGTGAGTGACTACGTAACACAGCCTGTGACGCCTGATGCTTGAGCTGCGCGGCGGGCCAACGGGCGCGAAGCCGCCTTTGGCACTTCCGCGCCAAGGAAGGTTAGTCCACGGCGAGTCCGACGTCGGGTGTGGGAGCCTTTCGTAGCTTCGAACAGGCTCGCTGAAAGCTACTTTGGGTCGCGCACTCCGCCGTGGCCTGCGCATCCGGATGCGCCCCTCACCGTATGGCGGCCATCGGCACACCGAGTAATTACCGCCTGACGCGCCTTGCGACCGGATTTCTTGATTTTGCGGCCAGTCTGGCGGATGTCCTTGCCTGCTGTGCGTTTCGCTTGCACGGCTTCTGCTTTGACTTCGCGCGCCTCCTGGCCAACGGTTTCTGCAGCATGTGCAAGAGGCACGAACGCAAGAGCCAGCGCGATCATTGCAACAAGTTGTCTCATGGTCTTCCTTCGAAGTGGTGTTAACGGGGACGTTACAGAAGTGTCGCAGGTTGAGGCGATTGCGACCGAGAAGAAAGTCTATGTGTATTGGATGCGCGCGTCCATTCGTTTTCATGGCACGTCATCCCACTGAAATGGGTTCGCGGGGGTGGAGGCTTTTTGAATTACCTTGCTGTTGAGCTCAAGCTGTCTACCCCAACCCACCATCAGGCGCTGTCGGCGCTTCTGTTTTTGTCTCGCGATGTGCTGCGCGTTGATCCACCGGTGTTGCATGAAATTGGGCGACCGTAAATGGCGCGGCGATTGCCGGAGGTGCTGACGGCGGATGAAGTGCAGCGCACGCTCGCGGCCCTCGCAACAAGCCCGCCGGAGCACGCGCTGTTCGCGCAGCTTCTGTGCGGCACGGGCATGCGCATCCTTGAGCGCTTGTGACCGCGCACGAAGGACATGGACTTTGAGCGGGACGCAATCGTCGGGCGAGACCAAACTGGCGACCTTGCACACGTTGCGCCATTCGTTTGCAGCGCATTTGCTGCGGGGCGGCGTGGGCATTCGCACGCTGCAGGAGTTGCTCGGGCAAACGGAGGCGGCGTGAGAAGTCAGCTCGACGCGCGCGATTTCACGAGGCCGCGCCGGAATCCGGATCGCCAAGCGCTCGCCGCGATCAATGCGATGACGCTGTCATTCGCGCCCGAAAGCGAACGGCGCGAACCTATAGCTTTCTCGTAAAACGCTTATTTTGCAGGGGCTGTAGCCACATTATGTATATTGTCGACTTTATCTTAATTTACCGTCTAGTCCCAATCAAATGGCGCTTGCAGCCAAAAGCTGCCATCGCCGCTCAAGGCCAAAAAATTCGCTCAATAGCGTTTCGACACGTTGATTCGGTCACCGCAATCGCGCTGCGCAGATAATTGCGACCAACTGAATTGAACCGCTTCGGCGCACCCTATGCCTCCTGAAATCGTGACTCTGCAACACGCCGCCGCGCTGTGGGCGTTTGTGCTTTCTTTCGTCTTCGGTGCGGTCGCGCAGCGCAGCAATTACTGCACGATGGGAGCGATTTCGGACGCCGTGAATTTTGGCGACTGGACGCGGGCGCGAATGGCGATTGCGTCCGTTGGCGTTGCAATCATCGGCGTAGCCGCGCTCAAAACGACTGGTACCGTCGACATCGCGAAATCGTTTTATGTCGCACCAAAGCTGGTCTGGCTATCGCACCTCGTCGGCGGTCTGGCGTTCGGTTTTGGCATGACGCTGGCCTCGGGTTGCGGCAGCAAAACCCTCATTCGCGCCGGCGCGGGCAGTCTGCGCGCGCTGGTGACCCTTTTGGTGATGGCGGTGTTTGCGTGGTTTACCTTGCGCGGGATTTTGGGCGTGTTTCGCGTGGCCACGGTGGACACGGTTGCGGTGACGTTTGCGGGCGGGCAGGATCTGCCGTCGCTATTCGGGCTCAGCGGCAGCACGGCGGGAATCGTGGCTGCATTGGTGGGGCTCGCGTTTGTCGTGTTCGCCTTCGTCGGTCGCGAGTTTCGCGCCGACAAGTGGAACTGGATCGGCGGCATCGTGGTGGGCCTCACCGTGATCGCGGGCTGGTACGCAACGGGGCATGTCGGCTTCATCGCCGAGCATCCAGAATCGCTGGAAGCGGCCTGGGTTTCGACTAATTCCGGGCGTCCGGAATCGCTGAGTTTCACCGCGCCACCGGCTTATCTGCTGGAGCTTTTGGGCTTCTGGAGCGACAAAAGCAAATTCGTCACTTTTGGCGTGGCCAGCGTAATCGGTGTGATCGTCGGCGCGGCGGCAGTGGCGTTGTTGACGAAGACATTTCGCTGGGAAAGTTTTGCTTCCGTTGAAGACTTGTCGAATCATTTAATCGGCGCGGCGCTGATGGGCTTCGGCGGTGTTACAGCGCTCGGCTGTACCGTCGGACAGGGGTTGTCCGGCATGTCCACGCTGGCGCTCGGTTCGATCATTACGGTGACGGCGATTGTGGTGGGATGTCGGGCGGCGCTGGGCTATCAAATGTGGCGACTGGATCGCGTGGGCTAGCGCGTATGCGCTGCCGTGTCGAAGCGTAGGACGGCACCGCGATCTCGCGGTTTGTTTGCCATTTGTTGAGGCGAGCCTCTTGGCGGGTGTCGGTTTTGTTGCTACAGTGAGCGCTCTTGGTTGGAATGAGCGATGTCACACATGATGTTTTCTCGACTTTACGCAATCCCTGTGCTCACGCTTTCGGCGCTGATGTTTACGTCGGCCGCGCTCGCTCAGGAAGCCGTCGCCATTAAAGATGTCAACGTGCGCGCTGGTCCCGATCGCGGTTATCCGTTGGTCGTCTGGATACCGGGCGGCTCCACGGTTTACGTCAATGGTTGCCAGAGCGATTACCGCTGGTGCGACGTCACGGCAGGCGCTGATCGCGGCTGGGTTTACGCCAAGAATTTGCAGTACACCTATCAGGGCCAGCCGATGACGATTTATGGCAACGGGCAGACGCTCGCTTTGCCGATCATCAGCTTCATCCTCGGCAGCTACTGGAACGACAACTACCGTAATCGTCCGTGGTATCGCAACCAGAACCAGTGGAACGGTTTTCGACCTGGCAATCGTCCGCCCGGTTATCGCCCACCGGTCCAGCCGCCGCGTCCGCCGATTGTTCGACCGCAGCCGCCGCGTCCGCCGATCCAGATACAACCTCCGCGTCCGCGCCCTCCCGGCACGACGCCGCAGCCGCCAAGACCGCCGGTGCAGATTCAGCAGCCGCCCCGGCAAATGCCGCCGGGCGTCGTCGCACCCTCACGTCCGCAACCGATGCCGAGGCCGGGCAATCCTCCGCCGGGACGGGTGGGTGGCGCGGAAGGATAGGGATGAAGCGCAATCAAAGGCTTTCGCGTCGATGTGTCGCGTTGTCATGAGGCAAAACGTCCATAGGGCTATCGCCTTAATATGCTTCGACAGGAGGAAGTCATGACCGCAGTCCGAACTCTAAAAATTTGCCTTGCCGCGTTCGCGGCTACATCGACACTGGTCGTTGCATCAATTGCCGATGCGCAGCAAGCCTATGTTTACACCCGCACCAGCCTTCGCGCCGGACCAGATAGCGGCTATCCGCAAGTGGCCTGGATCGGTGGCGGGACCTCGGTATACGTCAATGGCTGTGTTCGCGGCTATAACTGGTGTGACATCACGTCCGGCCCGTATCGCGGCTGGGCCAATGCTCGCCACCTCCAGTATCTGTACAACAATCAGCGCATGTCGATCTACGGCAATGGCGCTCGCTTTGGTTTGCCGATCGTCGGTTTTGCGGTCGGCTCGTATTGGGACAATCACTATCGCGGTCAGTCCTGGTACAACCGCCGCGACCAGTGGAATGGCTGGCATCCGGGCTCACGGGCCCCGGTGTACAACGGGTTTGCGCCGGGCCATCCACAATACCGCGCGCAGGCGGTTGCGCCGCACGCGGGGTTCGCTCCGCATCAACAACAGTTTCATCCGGCTCACCCGCCACAGGCGATGCATGAGCAGCCAATGCGCGTTGCTCCCGCGCAACACGCGCAACCCGCGCGATCAATGGGCCAGCAACAACACGGCAACGGGCATCCGAACGGGGTGCAGCGCTAACGCTTTCGCGAGCAAGCCGCAGCAATCGCTGCGCCCGGCATTGCGGTCGAGGGCAGCGGCTCCATAGCACGATCAACTTGGCAATTTTCTTGCGGATGCGCCGTGCAAAATAGCGGCATGGACTCCGTAGCTACCCCACCCACCGCCTTCGATATTTCTGGCAAGACCAGCGACCCCAATACCGGGCTGCGCGGCAACTATGCGGCAATGGCGGCGGATTTCACGGTGCAGCAACACATGAGCGACTACAGCGACGCCGGACAGGCCCGTTGGTTGCGGCTGGTGGAGCGGCAACTGGCGCTGATCCCCGGTCGCGCCTGCGACGAATTTCTGAACGCCGTGCTCGGTAATCCGGCGCTCGATATGCGCCACGGTATTCCCAATTTCGCTGACGTGAATGTGGCGCTCAAAGCCGCAACGAACTGGCAACTGGTGGCCGTGCCGGGCCTGTTGCCCGATGATGTTTTCTTCACGCATCTGGCCAATCGGCGCTTTCCGGTGACGGTGTGGCTGCGCGAGGAGAGCGAGTTCGACTACATCGTCGAGCCGGATATCTTCCACGACTTTTTCGGTCATGTGCCGATGCTGTTCACGCCGATCTACGCCGATCATCTGGAGGCATACGGCCACGGCGCACTCAAGGCCAAACGCCTCGGCGGCCTCGACTGGCTGGCGCGACTGTACTGGTACACCATTGAGTTTGGCCTGATTCGCGAGCACGGAAAAGTTCTTGCCTACGGCGCTGGCGTGCTGTCTTCGCCGAAGGAGCTGATCTATGCGCTAGAGAGCGACATTCCGGCACGTCTACCGTTTGACGTGATGACGTCGATGCGCTCGGCGTTCCTCATTGACGACGTGCAGACGACGTATTTCGTGCTCGATTCGCTGCAACAACTGCGCGACGACACCGCGCCGGATTTCACACCGCTTTACGAAGTGCTGCGCGCTGAAATGGCCTGACGATTGCGGCGGCGCGAAGGGCGCGCCGTGAGGCCTGCCAATCGGGTGTGGATTTCTCCTTGAAATTGTATTACTTTGACTTATCTTAGATATATCTAATATAATTAGATATATCTTAAGAAAGTAAACGATGAAATTATTTGGAAAACACATTGGCCACGGTCATCCTCGTCTGCGTCATGGCGAACCGGGCGAAAGCCATCACGGGCGCGGCCATCATGCACAGGGGCACGGCCACGGCATGCGTGGCGGCGGCGGTGGGCGGCGCATGTTTGAGCAGGGCGGGTTGCGGCTGGTGCTGCTGCACCTGATCGGCGAAAAGCCCGGCCACGGTTACGAACTCATCAAAGCGATTGAAGACCGTTTCAATGGCGAATACAGCCCGAGCCCCGGCGTCGTTTATCCTACGTTGACGCTGCTTGAAGAGCTGGGTTATACCAGCGTGGACGAAAGCGTTAGCGGGCGCAAGTGCTACACCATCACCGAAACAGGCAAGGAGCATCTTGCTACTAATCGCGAGACAACCGATGCGATGCTGGCGCGCATGAACGGTAGCGCGCGTGAAGGCGCCGGCGTGCGGCCACCGCAAGTCGTGCGGGCCCTCGAAAACTTCAAGCTGGCCTTGCGCATGCGTTTGTCGCGCGGAAAGCTGACTGATGAACAGGCACACGAATTAGCCGCAGTGCTCGACGCGGCCGCGCAAAATCTGGAACGGATTTGATATGACAATCACTCAGGAAACCCAACGAGCAGATCGCACACCGGTGCGCGTGCGCCATGAACTGCGCTTTCGCAATGTTGAGGTACGCGAAGTGGCGCAAATCACGCCTAATCTCGTGCGCGTCACACTGGGTGGAGACGAGTTGACAGGCTTCATCAGCTCGGGTTTTGACGATCACATGAAAGTGATTCTTCCCGACGCCTTGACGGGCGAAATCAGGTTGCCGAATCTGGCCGTTGAAAAAGGGAGCGACGGAGCACCGAAGCCCACGATGCGCGATTACACGCCGCATCACTTTGATGCGACCGCAAACACCTTGCAGGTTGACTTCGTGCTGCACGAGGCAGGCCCTTCGACGGCGTGGGCGCGACAGGCCAAACCGGGTCAGCGACTCGGCATCGGGGGGCCGCGCGGATCGTTCGTTATGACCACCGATTTTGACTGGCATTTGCTGATCGGCGATGCGACGGCGTTGCCTGCGATCAGCCGTCGTCTGGCAGAACTTCCGGCGGGCTCGAACGCCGTGGTACTGGTGGAAGCTGAGACGCAAGAAGATGAAATTGAGCTCACCAGCGCGGCGCAACTCAGTGTGACGTGGGTGCATTCCAATTCATCGAATGGCCAGGTGGTAACGACGCTCGCCGAAGCGTTGAAAGCGGTAGCAAAAGCGGGATTGCCAGCGGGCGATTTTTACGCCTGGATCGCCTGTGAATCGCTCACAGCCAAGGCGTTGCGGGCGCAGCTAATTGCTGAGCACGGCGCCAATCCGAAATGGACAAAAGCGGCCGGTTACTGGAAGCAGGGCAGCATCGCCGTGCACGAGAATCACGAGGATTGATGGACTTGCATTAGCTTAAGGTGCCAAGCCAAGCACCCGCAGCCATGCACACACTTGCATGTAGGCGTCTACCTGAACTTGATCGATAGTCATTTCACCGAGCGAGCCTGAATCGCGCAAGAACACGCGAACTGTTTGCGGACCAAAATCGTCTTCGTGCGTGAATTTGCTGGCGATATTCTCAAAGGCGCTGCGTGCCGCAGCATCGTGCATCAATACTTTGCAATCGCTCGCCAGAGCGTTGGATCCGCCTCGGTAATTTTTCACACAAAAGTAAATATCGTAGGCGTCTTTCTTCTTGTCTCGCCCAACCAGCGCATAGCCCTTCATGACGAGAAACGCAGGGATGGAAGCGACGAGCAGGCTTACCGTGTTGTTCCGACCATCCGGCATCTGGCCGCTCAGCTCATGGCGGATCGCGCCGTCAAGTGCAATGCGTCCACCGCTTGCATTGATCACGCGCAACGCTTGAACAAGCGGTGGTCGGTTTTTCGAGATTTTTGCATCGTCTGGCATTAACAAATCAACGATCACGGCGATGGCTTTGCCGTCGTCGAGATCGACCCAACGCCGTAGTTGGAATGGCTTCAATCCATCGCAATTGCGCTCGTATCCGGCCCGCTCCAGAAGCTCCAGGAAACTCGCGTATTCGCCATCGCCCAATGCCTCGGCATCCAGATTGAGATCTACATCTATTGTGCCGATATGCGCGGGTCGTGCGTCGGGCAGCAAGAGCCACGGCACCGCACCGCCAACCACAACAAACTTGTCGCGATACGCGCCAAGCACTTGCCCAAGTTCAATGAGCACGGAATACACCGCACGCGCACCACGATCATCGTAATCGGTGGCAGCGTCGGGTTCAGCACTTTTAACGCGATCAACCACGCGACGTCTCCCACGTTGGTTCGATGCGCGTGAGACGAAGATGCTCGGCTGCTTCTTTCCCGCGCTCACCAGTGCGCCACAGATCGAGATAGGTTTGCACGAGCCCAGTGCACCAACGTCCCGGCGCGGGCTCAATCGCTTCGGCAAAAATACTTTCGTCGTCAATAACATCGATGACCACGTTTTCGCCTTTCGATACGGGCGAGAGTTCAAGTCGCCCCATGAGCGCCGCCTCACCCGCCGCGTCGGCATAAAACGAACGGATGCTGCTACGAACAAATGGTGCGATCCACATCGCCGCCGAGTTACCAGACAGCACGGCATAACGTGCCTCCGTACTGCTGGGCAAAGCATGCAAAATGGATTGATCAAGCGCTTCGCCCTGTACCAATGAGTAGTAACGCTTCCGCTCTCCGCGTGGTGGTGCGTACGCCGCGCGCCACGCATCAAGGAGTGCAGACGGACGCGTGAGCGCAATTCCGTCCGCACCAACACGAGCCCACTCCTGATCAAGCAGTGCGCGCCGCAAATTGCTGACTTGACCCAGACTCGTACCGGACGCTTTTGCGAGGTCTTCTACCTTCCACTCGCGTGCAGGTACACGCAGCAGCGCTCGCAAAATGCGCGATGCTTTGGGCGCAAATAGAGAGCGCAGTTGACGTTTCTCAACCTTTGGATTCGTGGCCACTCGCCGTTCGATGAAAACACTTCCGAACGCAAGATGACAATTGCCTGCGAAGTCGGCGTAACTCGCGTTAGCTGCAACGCAAATCTCCGCAGCCTCGGGAGAAATGTAGGGTGCCACAATGATCGGCGTGGCATCAGACTGGTTGAGTAAGCGTACGTATTCTTTGAGAAACAGCAAGGCCGCACGCATGTGGCGCGGCTGCGCGAGTGCCTTGACCTCGCAGACCAATTGCCACGCCACTCCCAGTGCATTGATTGGCAGAATAAAGTCTGGCTGCATGGTGCCAAGCAACCCGAACCCATGTGGCACTTGCGCCACTCCAATCGACACAAACGGCACACGAGCCAACAGTTCGCGCAATCGAGTTTGTGCTTCGGTGACGAGCGCCTTCTCGTCTTGCATACTGGAAATCATATTTTCAGCAAACGTTGAAATTATCTAATTTGATGAAATTATAGTTATTTTTTCACTAAAAATGTGTTTTCAACGAACGTTGAAATCCGAAAAGCGAGTTTCTACTCATACCCGATGAACGTGCAGCACGACTGTGATTAGTCGCCGGAACCGAGAAATTGAACTCTCGTCGACCAATAATCCGTTACGCACTCACCTTCATCGACTGATCATTCGCGGCCATCGCGGCCTCCTCAATCGAGCGCAACCAAGGATCACGCGCTGCGCCGCCGAACGTTTCGGTTAAAAAATCAATGAACACACGGGTGCGCGCCGGGATGTGCATGCGCGTAGGCATCGCGGCGTAGATCGACACGGTCATCATGTGCCAGTCCGGCAGCACGCGCTCCATGCGACCGCTACGCAGCGCGTCCTCGGCCACGAACGACGGCAGCGCGGTGATGCCCATGTCGGCGAGCGCGGCGTGAAACAGCGTGTCCCAGTGCGGCGTCGACAGCGCCATCGGTGGCTGTTCGCAGGTCACCGGTTTTTTCGCTTTGATGCCCTGCGCAGCGGCGCGCAGCGGGCAGAATTGAAACGTGGTTTCCTTGTTGCCGTCGGGCGAGAACGGCAGCAACCATTCGTGGCCCATTAGTTCCTGAGGCTCGGTGGGGCGGCCACGACGATTGAGATAGTTGGGCGTGGCGCAGGTGATCATCTCGGATTGCGCCAGAAGTCGCGCGACAAAATTACCCGTGGACAGCGGCTGCTTGAGCGTGAGGATTGAGATGTCATGCGTGTCGTCGACCGTCTCCACGCTGTTCTGCACCGAGAGCTCGATGGTGAGCTTGGGGTATTGCGTGCGCAGACGCGGCAAATGCTTGGCAAGCTGATGCACGGCAATGGCGGGCGAGGCGAGCACACGCACCACGCCGCGCGGCTCGGCCGTCTCCAGATTCGCCATCGTCTCAGCGTCTTCGACGTCGGCCAGTATTCGCGTCGCGCGCTCAAGATAGCGCTCGCCTGCCTGCGTGAGCGCGAGGCTCCGCGTAGTGCGGTTGAGCAAGCGCACACCGAGGTGCTGCTCTAGCTCGGCGATAAGCCGCGTGACCACGGCGGGCGCGAGGTTGAGATGGTCGGCGGCCTTGGTAAAGCTGCCCTCTTCGACGACGCGGGCGTAAACGCGCATGGCGCGGAGTTGATCCATTGCAATTCCTTCAAAAGCGACCGAAAACGAGATGTAGCCTTCAAGTCTTCATTTATTGCCATTTTAGCAATAAACAATTCGATTTTGTCTAGTTTATTCTTTTATCAGCAATACCTAACATTCATTCCATCGACGCGACAACAAGAGCCTGTTCACAAAGCTCTCTGGTTCCAGAAAGAAGTAAACGAAGAACTTTGTGAACAGGCCCCCGGTGCCGCGCGAGACCGACCGCAATAACGTGGTTGGCCAAATAAAGACACATACTCCTCAAGGAAATCATCATGAATACGAAATCTGTTTTGATCGCTGCTCTTATCGCTGCTTCTACTGGCTCTGTTTTTGCCGCTGAGTACACCGCTGCTGCGGGCAACCCAAGCGTGCAAGTCACGGCGCCTGCCGTGCAAGCCGCACCTGCCCGCGCTGTAACGCTCGCCGCTACTGACAGCTACAAAGACACGGCTGCTGTGCCAACAACGGCGAAAGCAGACGCTCGCCCACGCGCTGAAGTTCGTGCCGAAGTGCGCGCTCTTGACAAAAGCTGGATCGCAAGCCGCATCAACCGTGATGTGACTGAAGGCGCTGCCCAGTAATCAGCCGCTACGTTTAGCCCTTCTGGGCTAAATGGAAAAACGCGCCTTCGGGCGCGTTTTTTATTGGCTACAACTAACACTAACGTGGCGTTCGCGCGAGCCAATCGCGCCGCAGCAGGCCGTAAAGGCCCGAGTCGGACACTTCGCCGTCCACTACCCAGCGCTCACGCAGCAAGCCTTCGTTCAGGAATCCAAGCCGCTCCAGCGCCTTCGCAGACGCGGCATTGCGCGGATCAATGTCAGCCTCGACGCGATTGAGCGCGAGTTCGCTAAATCCGTAGTTGAGCACCGCAGTTAAAGCCTCGTGCATGTAGCCGTGGCCCCACGCGTCGAATGCCAAACCGTAGCCAATTTCGGCGCGTCGACACTGCGCATTGAGGTTAAACAGCGAGCAGTGGCCAACCAGACGGGCGTCGTCGACGGTTTCTACGCCCAGGCGCAGATGTTCGCCTGCGGCCAGCGTGGTGGCATCTTTGGCGATCATTTCGTTCGCCTGGTCGATGGATGACCACGGCGGGTAGCTCCAGTAGCGCATCACCCTGACATCGGAATAAATGGCGAACAGCGCTTCGGCGTCGGACGGTGTGTAGGGCCGCAAGCGCAGCCGCTGGGTGTTGAGAGTGACTCGGTCAAACGCTAGCATATCAAAGCAACTTTATCGGTTAACCGCATACTATTTGCGGGCTAGTGACGCAAAAATTCCTAAGTCGACTTAAGCATAAAACAAGCGGTAGCCCACATGCATAGGCGCTATCAGAAAAAAGCTGATTGTCCGATTTCCCGCCACGTAGACTCGCATCATGCCATTGAATGCTGCGTCGTCCGCCAATCCACTCGCCTTGCTGGGCGGCACCTTTGACCCGGTGCATTTCGGGCATTTGCGCATCGCTTCAGAAACGGGAGCAGCGCTCAAACTGCCCGAAGTCCGGTTGATTCCGTCGAAAACGCCCGTGCACCGTGCGCGACCTGGCGCTAGCGAGTCGCAACGCTTGGCGATGCTGAGGCTAGCGGTGGCAGACGTTCCGGGCCTGGCGGCGGATGATCGTGAGCTCAAGCGCGAGACGCCAAGCTACACCGTGCTGACTTTGGAATCATTGCGCGCAGAATTTCCGCAACGCCCGCTGATCTGGCTGATCGGCATTGATGCGTTCATGCACATCAATCATTGGTACGAATGGCCGCGCCTGTTCGAACTGGCGCATTTCGTCGTGCTCAACCGACCGGGATTTGCCGTGTCACAAGCGCTGTCACCGGTGCTCTCGGAGGTGTGGCAGGGGCGCTTGACGCGCTCTGCGGAGGCGCTCGTGGAAACCACGCACGGCAGCATTTATCTGCACACCGTCACGCCACAAGCCATCTCCGCCACCGAAATCCGCAACACTATTGCGGCGGGTGCAGCCGATAGCGCACTGGAATCGTTGCTCCCCGCGCCCGTGCTGGCCTATATTCGTGCGCATCAACTTTATATCGGGGAGCCTCGCACAACGTAGCGAGCGGCGAAAAGTCCAGGCGCAGCGCGCGCAGCAACCGGAATGCACTTTTTTGTACATGAGGATTGCGAGCACGTTGCAACAACGAATTTTCGCTGCGCAGTCGTTGTGCGGTGCTCCCCCGCCGGAGAAAAACTCGCTTGCGCTATTCCGCTTTAAACGTCCAGAAAGCCGCCGTCGCCGCCCTTGAAGACATCAAGGCCCGTGACATCACCGTGCTCGACACCCGTCCGCTGACGGCCATTTATGACACGCTAATCGTTGCCACCGCCGAGAGCGCGCGGCAAACCAAGGCGCTCGCGCGTCACGTCAGCGACAAGGTTAAAGAAGCTGGCGGCCAGGTGCTCTCAATTGAGGGCGAGGGCTCGGGCGAATGGGTGCTGGTGGATTGCACCGAACTCGTCGTGCACATCATGTTGCCGACCACGCGCGCGCTGTACAACCTCGAAGAATTGTGGACGGCACCAAAACCGATTAAACGCGTTCCGGCTGCGAAAGCCGCGGAAGCCGCTGTTGAGTCGGCTCCGGTGGCAAAAGCGCCCGCAAAAGCACCCGCCAAAAAGGCAGCGGCGAAAGCACCTGTGGTTGAGGCCGTTGTAGCAAAAGCTCCGGCAAAGAAAGCAGCAGCGACAAAAACGCCTGCTGCAAAGAAACAGGCGGCTAAAACCAAAGCGCCCGTAGCTGAAGCAATCGCCGAAGTCGTTAAAAAGCCCGCCGCGAAGAAACCCGCAGTCAAAAAACCAGCGGCGAAGAAGCCTGCCGCGAAAGCCAAAGCAGTTGCCACTAAAACACCGGCGGTCAAAAAGCCGGCTGCGAAAAAGGTAGCGGCAAAGACCGTCGAGATCAAGAGGCCGTCAGCCAAAGCGCCAGCCGCCAAAGCTCCGGCTGCAAAGCGCCCGGTTACCAAGCCGTTGGTGATCAAACGACCTTCGGCCAAGAAAAAATCCTCGTAAACCGTGAAGCTGAAACTCATCGCGCTCGGCCACAACCAACCGAGCTGGGTGAGCGACGGCGTCACTGAGTACGCGAAGCGCTTCCCCGCCGAATGGCCATTCGAGTTGGCGGAACTAAAGCCTGAAAAACGCGCCGTAAACCGCAGCACCGAGATGGTGCTGGCGACCGAAGCAGAACGTATTCGCTCGCAAATTCCTAAACAAGCGCTGGTCGTCGCACTCGACGAACGCGGCGAGCAGTTAACGACACGCGGCCTTGCGGAGCAGCTAAGCGGTTGGTCGCGCGAGGCGCCGTGTGCGACATTTGTGATTGGCAGCGCGGACGGGCTTGACGCCGCGTTAAAAGCGCAGGCCCAGTTCCGTTTGGGCCTATCCCGACTCACCTTGCCACATGGGTTAGCCCGGATTTTTCTGGTCGAACAGCTCTATCGTGCGGTAAGCTTGTTGTCTGGACATCCCTACCATCGTGATTAGTCAATATCGTCGTCCGAACTAACTCAATGAACGAAATCTATCTCGCTTCTCGAAGCCCGCGCCGCCTGGAGCTATTGCAACAGATGGGCGTGGCCTGCAAGACAGTGCTGCTGCGCGAGGAAACCAGCCGCTCGCGCGACGTTGACGAGTCGCCGCTCGCCAGCGAGAACCCGTTTATCTACGTCGAGCGCATGGCCAAGATGAAGGCCGAGATCGGCAGCCTGCGTGCCAAGCAGCGTGCCCTGCCGAAAATGCCGCTGCTCGGCGCTGACACCATCGTCGTGTTTAACGGCACGATCTTCGGCAAGCCAACCGATCCAGCCGACGCGCGACGCATGCTGAAACTGCTCTCGGGCACCACGCATGAAGTGCTGACCGCCGTCGCCGTCACTGACGGGACGCAACTACTGCACGACACCTGCGTGTCGCGCGTGCGCTTTCGTGACATCACCGAGGCCGAGATCAATGGCTACATCAACACCAGCGAACCGATGGGCAAAGCGGGCGCTTATGCAATACAAGGGCTGGGCGCTATGTTCATCGAGCGGCTGGAAGGCAGCTACTCTGGCGTGATGGGATTGCCCATTTTTGAGACTTCAATGCTACTCTCGCGATTCGGAGTCTGCGTCTTGTAACGGATTGAGTGTTTGCTGGTTTCGCTGGCAGCTTTTCAGAGGCTGCAGCGAACGCAATAAACATTCTGAGGGCAGCTAATGGCTGAGGAAATCCTCATCAATGTCACGCGGCAAGAAACGCGCGTGGCGGTGCTCGATCACGGCGTGATCGAAGAGTTGCACATTGAGCGCGCGAGTCATCGCGGCATTGTCGGCAACATTTATCTGGGTCGCGTGGCGCGCGTGCTGCCGGGCATGCAAAGCGCATTCATTGAGATTGGGCTGGAGCGCGCGGCGTTTTTGCACGTCGCCGACATCTGGGAATTTCGGCAATCGCAACACACACCCGAAATCACGCCGAAGCCGATTGAAAAATGGCTGCACGAAGGGCAACCGATCATCGTGCAGGTCATCAAGGACCCGATTGGTACCAAGGGTGCACGGCTGTCAACGCAAATTTCTTTGGCCGGTCGCCTGCTTGTGCATCTGCCGCAGGACTCGCATATTGGCATCTCGCAGCGCATTGGTGACGAAGCCGAACGCACACTGCTCAAGGACACGCTGACCAAGCTTTTACCCGCCAATGTGCCGCACGGCGGCTTCATCATTCGCACGATGGCGGAGAAGGCCACGGAGCGCGATCTGGCGCGCGACGTGGAATACCTGACGAAGCTATGGGCGGACGTGCTTCTGCGCGCGAAGACAGTGAAATCGGGCACCATCATCCATAACGATTTGACGTTGGCTGAGCGCGTGCTGCGTGATTTCGCGACGGAGGACACGCAACGTGTGTTTGTCGATTCGCCCGAGGCGCACAAAGCGATGCTGGAATTTGCGGTACGCTATGCGCCTGCTGTGACCGAACGTCTGCGCCTGCATCAAGCGGTGCGGCCGCTGTTCGACATGTACGGTGTCGAGCAGGAAATTGAGCGCGCGCTGCACCGCCGGGTAGATTTGAAGAGCGGCGGTTACGTCATCATCGACCAGACTGAAGCGCTGACCACCATCGATGTGAACACTGGTGGCTTCGTGGGCGTGCGCTCATTCGACGATACTATCTTCAAAACAAATCTGGAAGCCGCACAAACCATTGCGCGGCAATTACGTTTGCGTAATTTGGGCGGCATCATCATCATCGATTTCATCGATATGGATTTGCCGGAGCATCGCGACGCCGTGCTCGAAGCATTGAACGCAGCCATTGCCACGGATCGCACGCGACTCACGGTGAACGGTTTCACGCATCTCGGTCTGGTCGAAATGACGCGCAAACGCACGCGTGAATCGCTCGGTCACGTGCTCTGCGAAACATGCCCCACCTGCAACCGTCGCGGCGAAATAAAAACAGCGCAAACGGTCGGCTATGAAATCCTGCGCGAGATCATGCGCGAGGCCAAACAATTCAATCCACGTGAGTTCCGCATCCTCGCGGCACAAAGTGTCATCGACTTGTTCCTCGACGATGAATCCGCCGCGCTTGCACATCTGTCCGGCGAAATCGGCAAACCCGTTTCGCTACAGGTAGAAGCGGGCTACACCCAGGAACGCTACGATATCGTCTTGCTGTAACCTTTGTTCATGGACGTCTTGTTTACGTTGGTAGCCGTTGCCTGCGGGCTGGCTCTGGGCTGGTTAATCGCAAGGAAATACGGCAACCGCAGCGCTAATATCACGCATGCGCACAGCTCGCTCGAAGGCATGCGGGCGGTCGGTGAGCTCTCTGTGTTCAAGGTCATCACCAAAGAAATCGTGACCGAAACTGACTACAGTTTCGGTGAGTTTGGACGCAAGTATCTGCGCTGGGCCTTCTCGCAAAAGAAGCTCGCAATGATCTTCGAATTCCAGATTGACTTTCGTTACGACCTGCGCTCGTCGCAATTTTCAATCACGACGACCGACAGCGCTTCGGGTCGCGTCGCTCAGCTCAATTTGCCCCCTGTGCGCGCCGAGATCAGCGTGCGTTCACTGCGTTTTTACGATGAACAACGCAGCAAATTTATGCCCTGGTTGCTGCCCGATTTGCTCAACGGCGCATTCGGTCCCGGCTTTTCGGAAGAAGACAAGAACCGATTACTTGAAGGTGCCGCCGCGCACGCACACAGCCACGCACACACGCTCATCGAACAACTCCGACCAGAAGTAGAGGCCAGCGCCCGTGCAACATTGATTCCGTTGGCGCAAGCGCTGGGCACCAGCAATGCTCACATCGTTTTCAGCGGCAATATCGTCGAAATTGATCGCCTGAAAGACATCAAGCGATTGAGCGACGGCGAAGCGCCCGCCAACACCACACCTTCCCTATGAAACGATTTACAAATTTCTTGCGCTGCATCTCCGCTGCGGCCCTGTTAGCCGTAGCGTCAACATCCCTTCAGGCGCAGACGGTGCTGTCACACGAAGCCATGACCGAGCGATTGCAAGCCTGCATCAGCTGTCACGGCAAGGAAGGCCACACGGTCAACAAAGAATACTTGCCGCGCATCGCAGGCAAACCTGCGGGCTACCTGTTCAATCAGCTCATGAATTTTCGTGATGGACGGCGCAACAATGCGGTAATGACGCACTTGCTGCAGCCACTATCTGGCGCTTACTTGCGCGAGATCGCCGCGTACTTTTCTGAGCTGGAGATACCGTATCCGGCACCTGATGTCGCGAGCGCATCCGCAGAATCACTCAAGCTCGGTGAAACGCTCGTATTGCGTGGCGATCCGGCCCGTAAACTCCCCGCCTGTGCGGCCTGTCATGGTTCACCGCTCACGGGCGTGGCTCCCGCGATTCCTGGGCTGCTAGGTCTGCCGACGGCGTATCTGAGCGCGCAGCTCGGCGCCTGGCGCGCCGGTCAACGTCACGCACAAACGCCTGACTGCATGGGCGAAATGTCGAAGGCGTTGTCGCCGCAGGACGTTAGCGCGGTGACGGCGTGGCTATCGTCGCAGCCCGTCCCTTCGAACAGTAAACCGACCGAATCCATCGCCGCATTGGGCGCTCCGTTGCCTCTGCGTTGCGGCGGAGTGCCGCAATGAAACGCATCATCTCTGTGATTTTCGGTCTGGCTATTTTCATCATTGCCGCCCTGACTGTCTCACTGTTTCGGGACGTGAATGGCAGCGCCGTTGCGGCAGCTGATGCCGCGAAAATTGCCGCATCTCCCGAGAAAATTGAACGCGGCGAATACCTGTCGCGCATCGGCAATTGTGCCGGCTGTCACTCGGCTCGCGGAGGTGAAGCGTATGCCGGTGGTGGCGCGGTCGATACGCCATTCGGCGCGGTCTACGCCAGCAATCTGACACCCGACAGAACTGCTGGCATTGGAAACTGGAGCGGCGAAGCGTTCTACCGCGCAATGCACGAAGGTCGTTCACAAGACGGCCATTTGCTGTATCCAGCGTTTCCGTATCCACATTTCTCGCTCACCACACGCGAAGACACGGACGCGATCTTTTCGTTTTTAGTCAATCGTGTGAAACCGGTGAACCGACCCAATATTGCACACGCTTTGGCCTTTCCGTATAACAACCGATACGCGCTGGCCGCCTGGCGCTTTCTGTACTTCAAACCGACGCAATATCAACCTGACAATAAGCGGTCTGCACAATGGAATCGCGGGTCGTATCTGGTGCAAGGTCTCGCGCATTGCGGCGCCTGTCACAGTACGAGAAATTCGCTGGGCGCCCCGATCGCGGGTCACACTTACGACGGCGCGATGATGCCGCTTAGCGACTGGTACGCACCGTCGCTCACCGACAACCGTGAAGCTTCGGTAGCCGACTGGCCCATCGAACAAATCGCACGATGGCTAAAAGACGGCACATCCCCAAGCGGCGCTGCGCTTGGCCCGATGGCAGAGATCGTTTTTCAGAGCACGCAACACGCGACAAACGCCGATATCACCGCTATGAGTGAATACCTCAAGTCGCTCACGGCGACAACAAATAATCGGGCGAGTCCGACCAAAGCCGATGGCACGATCAACGACGCGGGCAAACGCATCTACAAAGACCGCTGCGCGAGCTGTCATGGTGACGAGGGCCAAGGCAAATCGGAAGACTTCCCTGCGCTAGCCGGCAATCGCACAGTGACGATGGCCAATCCCACCAATCTGATTTCACTGATTCTGAAAGGCGGCTTTGCCCCAGCCACGGCGGGCAATCCGCGCCCACACGGAATGCCGCCGTTCTACCACCTGCTAACCGACGCCGATATTGCCAACGTCGCCAGCTACGTGCGTAGCAGCTGGGGCAACGCTGCGCCCGCGCTCACGGAGCTCGATATGGTCAAGTATCGGAATGCTTTGGAAACAGCGCGGTAGCTGGCGTCAGATTCGCGCGCCGCTTAGTCGACGGGCCATTGCATCGATTCAGGCAGCGCCTGCTGAACAGGTTCCCCGATCTTTTTCCGGGCGCGTTTTCCATCATCAACGCCGCGCCACCAAGGTGTCACCACCTCGATCTGCGCAGGCTCCACGGCTTCGCCCAGTTTTGGCATCAGTAGTTGCGCGCGATGTTGCGGCGCTAGCCTCAACAGAGTTTCCACCGGCTCATCCCAAGCGTGCATAGCCAGACTGAACGTGCCCCAATGCACGGGCAAAAATGCGCCGCCGCCCAACAACGAATGCGCCTTCAGCGCGTTCTCCGGACCGAGATGAATATCGCCCCATGACGGGTGAAAGGCACCGACTTCCAGCATCACGAGATCGAACGGGCCGAGGCGTTCGCGGATGGTGGCGTATTCGGTGGTGAGGCCGGTGTCGCCGCTGAAAAATGCGCTGTGACGCTTTGAGCGGATGACCATCGACGACCACAGGGTAGCGTTGCGATCCTTGAGACCACGGCCTGAAAAGTGTTGCGACGGCGCGGCGGTGACGGTTAAGTCTGCCTGCGGCAATGTGTGTGACTGCCACCAGTCGAGCTCGGTGATGCGATGCGCGGGAACGCCCCAGGATTCGAGGTGCGCGCCGACGCCGAGCGAGGTGACGAACGGCACATCACGCTTGGCCAGCTCGCGAATCGTGGGATAGTCCAGATGATCGTAATGGTCGTGCGAAATGACGACCAGATCGATCGGCGGCAGTTGGCGCAACGTGATCGGCACTGGCTGAAATCGCTTGGGGCCAACGAGGCGGGAAGGCGACGCACGGGGGCCCCATACCGGGTCGGTGAGCACGCGCAGGCCGTCCATCTCGATCAGCACCGTGGAGTGACCAAGCCATGTCGCGCGCAGGCCAGTGTCGGGCTTTTTCAGCCACGCATCCATCGGGTTCACTGAGGGCAATGTGCCGACCGGTGCGCGTCGTTCTCCGCCATACAGAAAATCGCTGATCGAGGGGCCAGCGACGGTCTTGTCGCGCAAGCCCGGAAGCGTCGGGTGAATGTTGCGGAAGCCGCCGCCCGCCCACATCGGTGAGTCCTGCATGCGCTCAAGTCGCAGTCCGTCGGCGCGTTTTCCCAGAGACTTCATAGTTGCCCTGCGTGGTTCTTTTGCTGTGGCGTATTGTCTGCGAAGTGCACTGATGTCACGCAGATTCGCCCCCAATCAAGCTCGGGCGCGGTACGATTCGCATTCGCAACTTCATGATGGGGGCTATGTGTCCAAATACCAATTGATTCCAGCGCTTGCTGCATGGCTTGTCGTCGCAACGGTCACGCTACCAATACCCGCTTCGGCACAAGGTCAGTCCGATCCTGCCGCGCTGATCGCCGCACAGAAAACAGCCCTGGAGAAATTCGCTCGTATGGACGGCGTGTGGCGCGGCCCGGCGTGGACCATTTTGCCTTCGGGCGAGAAGCACAACATCACGCAAACTGAGCGCATCGGACCGTTTCTCGATGGTTCGATCAAAGTGATCGAGGGTCGCGGTTACGAGGGTGACGGTCGCGTTGGATTTAACGCCTTCGGCGTGATTTCGTACAGCCCCGAGACGAAAAGCTACCGCATCCGTTCACATGCGATGGGTCGCTACGGGGATTTCGCGATTGTTCCGACCGATGATGGCTACCAGTGGGAAATCCCGGCGGGGCCAATGACAATTCGCTACACCGCTGTAATCAAGGACGGTGTACTGAAGGAGGTCGGTGATCGCATCGCACCAGGCAAGGAGCCCGCACGATTCTTCGAGATGGCACTGACGCGGATCGGCGACTCCGATTGGCCTGCTGCAAACGCAGTACCCGCAAAGTAATTTGTTGTTTCAGCGCTGGGTCAACGCAGCGCCTGAACGCAGCAACGCTTCAAACGCATTCACCTGCCACGAATATTCCGGGGTGAAGGAATCCGGGTCGTTCACGGCGTACCCACCATAGCCGTAAACGGTTGAATAAGCGGCGTATTCGGCCGCGTCCAGCGCCTTGCCCGCGAGCGCGGCAGCGACGGCGTAGGTCGCGGAAACCGCAGAGTGTCCGGTGCCGTCAATTGATCTTGATCCGCCATGATGATTCGCCACATGCGCGGCCTCAGTGGCGGCGGCTTGCAGCGCGGTGTCGTCAGCGCGGCCATCGACAAACGCCTGCAATATGTCAAGCAGTTCAACGGCGCGCGGTGATTCCAGCAAATGGCGCACGCGGTCTGCGCAGGCGAGCCCGAACGCGAGCCGCAGCGTGCGGTGCCTTTCGTCCGCAAGTGACTGCGCCGTTGCAAGGTTTTGGAGTTCGAAATTCGTGGCGTCTCCTGTGGCTGGAATCTGCGTATACCGAAGAAGCGACGCAATTGTGCCGATTACATCAACTGTGCGCGTGCCATATAGCTTATGGGTGAAAGCACGACTGCAATGGGGCTAAATCCACATTTTATAACTAGTCGACATTTCGCATAATGAAACGCTACCCCTTGTGCAGAGGTGAATTAGCTATAAAGCTGTAGCCTAAATTGCGACCGCAGAACCAGTCGCCACCTCGACCGACTCCTGTCCCGAACGAAACCATTTGCCCGGAAACGGGCCGTGCAATTTGATCTCGCTGCCACGTACGCGCAGCCAATCGCCTTCTGGCAAAGCAAACACAGGCACCGCCGGGTTGAGCGCCACAAACTCCGCCAACCGCTGATCGCGCGTCTCGCCCATCCAGCCTTCGGGCACGGAATTGGTGTAATGCGCATTGAGCTGGAAGTCGATGACGCCAAGCGCGTCGAGGCCCGACGGATCGATGATCGGCATGTCGTTCGTCGTGCGGATGGTCGGCGCACAAATCGCCGAGCCCGCGCTCCAGCCGACGTACGGCTTCCCCGCGAGAATCTGCGTACGCAGTGGCACGATCAATTCCTTGCGGCGCAAGTGATGCAGCAGATTGAACGTGTTGCCGCCATTGACCATGATGGCGTCGGCTTCGGCGACGGCCTTGATAGGATCTTTGAAGTGATTGATACCGGTGATTTCGATACCGAGCGATGCCAGCGAATTGCGCACGTTTTTGGCTGTCGAATCCCAGGCGATGGTCACGCTGGCGTAGGGAATGAGCACAACCTTTTTAGCGTCGCCAAGGGTCTCGCGAATCGCTTCGACGGCGTGTTCAAGATACGCCGTGGTCGGCATGCGGGAATTGGAAAGTAGCAACAGATTTTTCATGCCGTAAATATAGGTTGCGTTTGCCACCCTGACCCAAACATATGAACAATCCACTGGTTTTGCTCCACCCGAACGACGAAACGGGCATCAGCAGCGTGACAAGCAACCGCTGGAAGCATATACACTAGTTGGCATGATCGCAGGTGAGAGGCTGCGCTGTTTTACCTCTCTTTTGAGCACGCTCATCCATGGCAAATAGCCGCGCCCGCCCGCCCCGAAAGTCCGCCGTCTCGGTGGCTCCTTCCGCGCCCAACGCCCCCTCTGCGGCCTCAAGCACTGACATCCGCATTCGCGGCGCGCGGCAGAACAATCTCAAGAATCTCGATCTCGATATTCATACGGGCGAGCTGACCGTTGTCACCGGCGTGTCCGGCTCCGGCAAATCGTCGCTGGTGTTTGACACGCTGTATGCCGAAGGCCAGCGCCGCTACGTCGAAACGTTCTCTCCGTATGCGCGGCAGTTCCTCGACCGCATGGACAAGCCGCAAGTGGATCGCATCGAGGGCATTCCACCCGCCATTGCGATTGACCAGACCAATCCGGTGCGCACGTCGCGTTCAACGGTCGGCACGATGACCGAGGTGAATGATCACCTGAAGCTGATGTTCGCTCGGCTGGCGGTGTTGCATTGTCAGGGCTGCGGCGCTGCAGTAAAGCGCGATACGTCGGATTCGATTTATGTTGATCTGAAATTGCGCGTGGCAAAGGCCGGCGATCCACGTCTGGCAATCACGTTCCCGGTGACAGTGCCCGAGAATTTCAAAGAGGCTGAGGTCGAAGCATTCCTGTCTGCGCAGGGCTACACGCGCGTGCATTCACAGGAAAAGCGAGACGGCGTCACTGTGCTCAATGTGGTGCAGGATCGCATGCGCGTTGGCACTGCTGAGAAGGCGCGCGTGATGGAGGCGTTGGAGGCGGCGCTGTTGCATGGCAAGGGGCGGGTGAATGTCTTTGTGCTGGATGGCGAAGTGGCTGTTTGGGCCTATTCCTCCGATTTGCACTGCCCCGTTTGCGACATCACGTACAGCGATCCGCACGCGTCATCGTTCTCGTTTAACAATCCGCTCGGTGCTTGCGACACCTGTCGTGGCTTTGGTCGCGTGATCGGTGTTGATCTTGGACTGGTGATCCCGGACGAGGGCAAGACGCTCGGCGAAGGCGCGATCAAGCCGTGGCAAACACCGAGTTTCAAAGAGTGTCAGGACGATCTCAAAAAATACATGATCGCGCGCAACATTCCGATGGATGTGCCGTTTCGTGATCTAGGTCCGAATGATCGTCGTTACGTGATCGATGGCGACGACACATGGCGCTCGTGGGAGAAAGACGCCAACAAGCGCTGGTATGGCGTGCGTCGCTTCTTCGACTGGCTGGAGAGCAAGGCGTACAAAATGCACATTCGTGTGCTGCTGTCGAAGTACCGTGCTTACACGCCGTGTCATGAGTGTGAAGGCGCGCGGCTGAAACCGACGTCAATCAATTTTCGGCTGGGCTCGAAGGCGAATGCTGATGCGGTCCTTGTGCCATCGAAGCGTTTTTCGCCAAAACATTTCAAGTTCTCGCGCGAGACGCTGGAGTCGCTGCCGGGGCTCACCATTCATGACCTGATGTTGCTGCCGATTGAGCGAGTGCGCGCGTTCTCAGCGGAGCTCGATCTGAGCGCGCAAGGCGAGGTGATTGACGAAGCGGGCGCGCTTGTTCTCGGTGAAGTACGCGGTCGGCTCGGCTACTTGTGCGACGTGGGCTTGAGCTATCTCACACTGGATCGGCAATCGCGCACCCTGTCCGGCGGCGAGGTGCAGCGCATCAATCTCACGACCGCGCTCGGTACGTCGCTGACCAATACTTTGTTCGTGCTTGACGAGCCTTCGATTGGTCTGCATCCGCGTGATATGTCGCGCATCATTGGTGTGATGCAGCGACTCAAGAGCGCGGGCAATACGCTCGTCGTGGTTGAACACGATCCACAGATCATGTTCGCCGCTGATCGCCTGCTCGACATCGGGCCGGGGCCGGGCGAACGCGGTGGCGAGATTATTTTTGACGGCGCGCCGCGTGAGCTGGCGACGACCAAGGATTCGCGGACTGCGGCGTATTTGCTGGGGCGCGAACGCATCCATCGCACGCGGCGAACGCTCGACCAGGATGACGACAATCGTTTGACGCTTACCAACGCTCGCGAGAACAATCTCAAAGGCATCGACGTTCATTTTCCCTTGCGCGGTCTGGTGACTGTGACGGGGGTTTCTGGCTCCGGTAAGTCGTCTTTGGTGCAGGACGTTCTCGTCCCCGCGCTCTACAAAGCCAAAGGCAAAACCACCGTCACACCGGGTGCCTACGACCTATTGCTGGGTCATCAAAATATTGACGACGTTGTCTTCGTCGATCAATCGCCGATTGGTAAATCGTCGCGTTCAAACCCGGCGAGCTTTGTGGGTGCCTTCGACGCCATTCGGGCGATCTACGCGAAGGCGCCAGCCGCTGCGGAACGTGGCTACACGGCGGGTACCTTCAGTTTCAACGCGGGGAACGGGCGCTGCGCAACCTGTAGCGGCTCCGGCTTTGAGCATGTCGAGATGCAGTTTCTCTCCGACGTGTATTTGCGCTGTCCCGACTGCGACGGCACGCGCTTTCGCGCTGAAGTGCGTGAGGTCAAAGTCAACGACAAGAGCATCAGTGATGTGCTCGACCTGACGGTAAGTGAAGCGCTGGTGTTTTTCAAAGACATTAAGGGCGGCGCAGAAGTGTTGCGCACGCTGCAACCGCTGGCTGATGTGGGTCTCGACTACGTTCGGCTCGGACAACCGGTTCCGACACTCTCGGGCGGCGAAGCACAACGCCTGAAACTCGCAGGACATCTGGCTGAGAGCGTTGATAACCGACCGATTTCCAGTCTACCAAAGCGGATCAAACCTGATGATCCGAAGCGTCCGCGCGGCAAGTTATTCGTGTTCGACGAACCGACGACCGGCTTGCATTTTGAAGACATTGCCCAACTCTTGCGCGCGTTCGACAAACTGCTCGACGCGGGACATTCGCTGATCGTCATCGAACATAATCTTGACGTGATCGCAGCGAGTGACTGGCTCATCGATCTCGGCCCCGAAGGCGGCGATGCGGGTGGTGAGGTGTTGTTCGTAGGCACGCCCGACGCGATTCGCAAAGACAAGCGCTCGCACACCGGCAAAGCGCTCAACGATTACGACCGCGATCTCGCGACGCTCGCCGAATCAACAAAAGCGCATGCCTACAAGGTCGAAGAACCGCGCGGAACCTATCTCGCGCGCGCAGTTGCCCGCAACATTAGCGTGTTGCATGCGCGCGAACACAACCTAAAAAATATCAGTGTCGAGATTCCCGCGAAGGGCTTCACCGTCGTCACCGGCCCGTCCGGTTCCGGCAAATCGACGCTCGCGTTCGACATCATTTTCAATGAAGGTCAGCGCCGCTATCTCGAATCGCTGAATGCTTATGCGCGCCAGTTTGTACAGCCGTCGGCGCGACCCGATGTGGACGCTATTCATGGCATTCCGCCAACGGTTGCTATCGAACAGCGCGTCTCGCGTGGTGGCCGCAAATCAACGGTCGCGACGCTAACCGAGATTTATCACTTTCTACGTCTGATGTGGATGAAGCTCGGCACACAATATTGCCCAACCTGTGACGTGCCGATTGAGCCGCAGTCGCTGGACGCCATTGCCGCGCGTGTGATGCGCGAATGCAAAGGCAAGAACGCGACGGTGCTTGCGCCACTCGTGATCAATCGCAAGGGGCTCTACACCGATCTTGCGAAGTGGGCGAAAGGCAAAGGCTTTGCGCATCTGCGTGTGGATGGTGAACTCATTCCTGTCGCACCGTGGCCGCGCCTTGATCGGTTTGCCGAACACAATATCGAATTGCCGATTGCAACCGTTGAAGTGAACGTGAAGCGCGAGAAAGAGTTGCGCGGCGCGCTCACCTCCGGGCTTGAATATGGCAAGGGCGTCGTGCATGTGCTGTTATGGAAGAAGGGCACAGTGGAGGCCGAACTTGTTGTCTTCTCTACGAAACGCGCGTGTCCCAGTTGCGGCGCCAGCTTCGCCGAACTTGACCCGCGCCTGTTTTCGTTCAACAGCAAACATGGTTGGTGTGTAACGTGTCAGGGCACGGGCGAGAGTGTGAAAGGCTTCAAGCGCGACGATCGCGTGAGCGAGGAGTTCGCGGATCGCGAACTTGATGCGTTCCTCGACGCGAAGGAAGCATTTGAGGTTTGCACCTCATGCAACGGAGCAAGACTGAATCCGATTGCACGCAATGTACGGTTTCGCGAGCAAGGCATTCATGAGGCGGTCGCGCAATCGGTGGTTGATGTTGAGCGCGCCATCAGCCAGATCAAACTCGGCGAGAGAGAGGAAGAAATCGCTCGCGACATCATTGCTGAAGTGAAGTCACGGCTCGCGTTTTTGCGCGAAGTCGGCCTCGGTTACCTCACGCTGGATCGCTCCGCGCCGACGCTCTCGGGCGGCGAAGCGCAACGCATCCGGTTGGCTGCGCAACTCGGCTCCAATCTGCAAGGCGTGGCGTACGTGCTCGACGAGCCAACCATCGGTCTGCATGCGCGCGACAACCGAATCTTGCTCGACGTGCTCGAAAAATTACAGGCCAAAGGCAACACACTGATCGTGGTTGAGCATGACGAAGACACGATCAAACGTGCGCATCACATCATCGACCTCGGGCCGGGCGCAGGCGTGCGCGGTGGCGAGATTGTGGCGCAGGGAACGGCGGAAGAATTGAAAGCCAACCCCCTTTCAATCACCGGAAAATTCTTGCGAAATCCGCTGAAACACCCGCTGCACATGCGTTCCCCGGTAGGCAAGGCGGACAGTTTCGTCGAGGTCAAAGGTGCGACGTTGCACAACCTGCGCGACGTGACCGCGCGAGTGCCACTCAGCCGCCTGAGCGTGATCACGGGCGTCTCTGGCTCCGGCAAATCCACGCTCGCGCGCGAAGTCATTCACGAAAATCTCGAAGCCCTCGTCAGCGCACGCAACAACCGAAAGAGACCGCCTGCACTTGTCGGATGCGCTTCGATTGACGGCTGGCAATCAGTTGATCGTGTACTCGAAGTCGATCAAACCCCCATCGGCAAAACGCCGCGCTCCTGCCCCGCAACCTATATCGGTTTTTGGGACAACATCAGGAAGCTCTATGCCGAAACGTCCGAAGCAAAAATGCGTGGTTACGGCCCCGGTCGCTTCTCGTTCAACACGGCAGGTGGGCGTTGCGATGCCTGTTCCGGCGCGGGCGTCGTCACCATCGAGATGAACTTTCTGCCCGATGTGAAGCTGCCGTGTGATGTCTGCAACGGTGCGCGTTTCAACAGCGAAACACTGTCCGTATTGTGGCGCGGCAAATCCATCGGCGACGTGCTCGCGATGGACGTGGATGACGCGGTTGATTTTTTTTCGTCAATGACCTTGATCCACCATCCGTTGAAACTCATGCGTGACGTGGGTTTGGGCTATCTAACACTCGGTCAACCGAGCCCTACGTTGTCCGGCGGTGAAGCGCAACGCATCAAGCTCGTTACTGAACTGGCAAAGGTCAAAGCGACGTTCAAGCTCACCGAGCACGAAGCGCCAAAACTGAGCGTAAAAGCCAAAGCCGCTGCGAAAAAACTCGCCAAAGCCGCCGTTGAAGCAACCTCAATGAAGGCAGAGAAAAGCCCAGGCCAGCGCAAACTGAACCCACACACACTCTACGTGCTCGATGAGCCCACGGTCGGCTTGCATATGGCCGATGTGGAGAAGCTAATCCACGTCCTGCATCGGCTCGTCGATGCCGGCAACACCGTCATCCTGATCGAGCACAACCTCGACCTCATCGCCGAGGCCGACTGGATCATCGATATGGGGCCGGAGGGCGGTAACGGCGGTGGCAATGTCGTCGTTGCGGGCGATGTGCCGACACTGCTCAAGGCTCGTGCAAAGTCGCATACGGGACAGGTGTTGTCGGAGTTTCTGTCGTAAAGCGCTTTTGACCGCCTCCGATATGTGTGTATAGTACACACACATCATACACATATTGCACTTTTGCTATGAGAACCAATATCGACATCGACGACGACTTGATGGATGCGGCGATGCGGGCCGGGCCCTACTCGACCAAGCGCGAAGCAGTGCAAGCGGGCTTGCAACTCCTCGCGCGCAAGGCCGCGTATCGCGACATTCTCGCGCTCCGGGGGCAGTTGCAATGGGATGACGGCCCGTTGCCAAAAGGTGCCGCAACTGCGACGGTGCTCGTCGCCCACAGCCTCTCACCGCCTCCTTACGCAGGCTCTGCGTCCGCCCGTCCGAAGGTCGCCGCGAAAAAGGCTCGAAGCAAGTGATTCTGGTCGACTCTAGCGTCTGGATTGATTTCTTTCGTGGGCGCGAGACGGCTGCGGTCAATCAACTTGCCGAATTACTGGACGAAGCCGCAGCGCCCGTCGCCATCGCCGATCTCGCGCTGTTTGAGGTGTTGCGCGGATTTCGTCACGAGCGCGACTACATCGCCGCTGATCGCGTGATGCGCGCGCTTGACGTGGTGATGATCGGAGGCGACGCCATCTGCCGCGCCGCCGCCCAGCACTACCGCGAGCTACGCGCTCGCGGCGTCACCATCGCCAGCCCCATCGACGTGCTGCAAGCCACCTACTGCATCGAACACAATCACGCACTGCTGCACAACGACAGCGATTTCGAAGCGATGGAATCGCTGCGCGGGCTTAAGGTTTGGCGGCGCTGATGCAACATAAGCGCAGTTACTCCCTGTGATTTTTTGTAATGTTAGGAGTCAGTCATGGCCACATCAACCGGTCGCTGACCAAATTTTGTGCATCAAACGATAAAAGATTTAACGACGCGCGACGACATTTCGGTGAATCAGTTCGTCGCCACTGCCGCCGCCGAAAAATGGCATCTGTGCTGACCGTCGACTACTTGCGCACCGAAGTGAAAAAGGCAAACGCCGCGAGTTTGATAGATATCTAGGCAAATTGCCGGATACCCGGCAGCATCAGGCGAGGAGCGCGCTGAGTCGCCGTATGAGTAATCGCTCGCATCTGACTGAGCCCCGCGCCCCAGGCCGCCATCACGACGAATTCGTTGTCACGGATCTGGTCGCCGCACGTGGAGCGCAGATCAGCGATGGGTTTGAGCCCGGCACACGGCATAGCAGCGGTTTTACCGTGAACGCGCAAGACTACCGACGCCGTGTCGCAATACCACCAAAATTGCGCTGGCTCTGTATACCGCTTTAGGCTGCAAGCCTTATTTTGTTGTGGCTACGGGCCGGAAAGTAAGCTTATCGACTTATGGGACTTTACGACTCTGGCCCATGCGACACCTGGGTCCCACAAAAAAGCTGCTGAGCAAGACCGAGGCGCTCTCCGCCCTCATTCATGCGCAAAACTGCATCCAAAGGTAGCTAGAACTTTGTCCAATTTGCGATGGCCGAACACGACTAGGCTCGTCGCTACGACGATGAGTCCACCGGCGCTTAACAGTGACAGGGCGATCCACATGGCTGTCCTTTCAATTTTTCGTACTTCTGCACGGTGTCCTTCATTGCTGCGACGAGCGTACGGTGCCCAAGTGACAGCGCCAAGACAGCGCGGCGATTTGCCGTCGATCCTATCTGTACGCAGTAGCAAGGCGGGCGGTTTCGGTGCCAGGAAAAGGGGCCACGTCACCCCCTTGTCACACGTCTGCAATATGCTCTTCCTTTTTGCCTCCTAACGCTTCAAAGTGACGATATGACGACGCGACGACAAAACGGTGGCGAGCCTTTAGCGGCGGTGGATTTGGGGTCAAACAGTTTTCGCCTTTTGATCGCCAAGGAGGACGGTGGCCAGATTGTGCCTATCAGCACGCATCGTGAAGGTGTGCGGTTGGCTGGTGGTCTCAACGATTCCAATGAACTCGCCGAAGAAAAGCTCGCCGAGGCCTGTGCCGCGCTTGAGCGCTTTCGCGAGCGCCTGGCTTCGATTCCGCCGGATCGCGTGCGTGCGGTCGCCACCAGCACATACCGTGTTGCCAAAAACCGCGTGGCGCTGCTGAAAGCGTCGGAGCGCGCGCTCGGCCTGAATATTGACGTGATTTCCGGGCAGGAAGAGGCGCGGCTGATCTATCTGGGCTGCGCGCATACGCTGCCCTGGAGTGATCAGGAACGACTGATTGTGGACATTGGCGGCGGCTCAACCGAGTTCATCGTCGGGCAGCGCTACGAGCCGGAATTGACGGAGTCGTTCCCGCTCGGTGCGGTCACTTTATCGCAGAATTTTTTCCCCGGTGCGACGGTGACAGCGGCTGCATTCCGCAAGGCGGAGGTATTCGTGCGGACGCGGGTTGAAGTTCTGCAAAAGCGTTACAAGCAGGGCTGGCCCGTGGCGTACGGTTCATCGGGCACGATTCGCGCGCTGCACGAAATCGTGACCGAAAATTACTTCGGCGACGCGATCACGGTCGATGCACTGCTGAAATTAAAAATCGCGATGATCGATGCCGGGCACGTCAACCGACTTGAACTGACAGCGCTGAAATCAAGCCGTGCGCCAGTGTTGCCGGGCGGTCTCGCGATTTTACTGGGACTGATGCAAGAGCTGAATGTGCGGGCCATCGAACCCGCCGAGGGCGCGCTGCGTCTGGGCGTGCTCTATGACTTGTTGCACCGATCCGACGAGCAGTCCAACACTGACCCACGCTCCATCACGGTGTCGCGGTTGCAAAATCGCTACGGCGCGGACCAGGAGCAGGCGGCCCGTGTGGCGGCGATGGCGCAAACGTTATGGGCAGGCGTGGCTCAGCCCGCGCCGGATCCGCTCCTGTCGTGGGCCGCTGCCGTTCACGAAATCGGTATGGCAATTGCGCATGAGGACTATCACCGTCATTCCGCGTACGTGATTGAACATTCGGATTTGTATGGCTTCTCGGAACAGGAGCGCAGCGCGCTGGCAACGCTGGTGCTCGGGCATACGGGAACGCTTAAAAAATTGAATCGCGATGCGTTGCCTTCAGCGCTACTGAAACGGCTGGTTTGCCTGCGACTGGCGGCCCTGTTTTGTCATGGGCGCGTGGACGAAATGCCGACGGCTGCCCTGCGCGCGCAAGGTGAATCGTTCCTGTTGCAACTTGACGGCGCCTGGCTGGGTAAACGGCCGCTGACGGCGGCTCTGATCGATGAAGAAACGGTGCGCTGGGCAAAGTTTGGTGTTGCGGTGGCGCTCGATATTCGAACCTAGTGGTGAAGGCGTGACAAGAATTAGGGCGGCCCGCGAGTACAGGGGCTACGTTGCCGCCTGTCCCGCTTCATCAATGGTGTTGATGCTCGCTTGAGCGGTGCGCTCCACGCGACTATCTGCGCGTGTCGTTCACCGCATTGAGCGATAGGCCAAGCGTAATGCTCTGCGGCGCGTGTGACGCGTTGATGACAGGCTCGACACGTCGCGTGTCACATTGGCGTCGCCATTCAGTCACGTCGATGTCATCTTGAATTTCTACATTGCATGCGTCATCTCAAGGAGCCGCACGCATGCACACCGTTGCCCATCTCGCCGACCAGGCTAGCGCCGCTACCAACCCGGCACGTTCCGCAGTCGAACCACATTTAAGCGTTCGTCTCGCCAACTGTGCGTCTGAAGTGATCGCCGCGCAGCGCTTGCGATACAAAGTTTTTTGTGAGGAGATGGGGGCGGATTTACACCGTCACGACGGACGTGATGTCGACATGTTTGATGCCGCCTGCGAGCACCTGATCGTTGTTGATGAATCGCTTGGCAAAGTCGTCGGCACCTACCGCATCTTGTCGCCGTGGGGTGCGCGTTCAGTGAAGCGCATGTATTCGGAGGGCGAGTTCCGCATCGACGCGTTAAAGCCCATCGCCCATGAGATTTTCGAGGTCGGTCGCGCCTGCATTCATCCGGCGTATCGCAGCAACGGTGCACTGGCGCGGCTATGGTCGGGCCTCGGCGCATATGTGCGCGATCACGGCGTCAAGTATCTCGCGGGTTGCGCCAGCGTGCCGCTTGACAGTGGCTCGCTCAATCTCGGCGCACTCCGTGCTGAGTTGATGGCGAAGCATCTGGCACCGGTGGACTTCCGCGTGGAGCCAATTCGCGGCCTGCAATCACTGGGTGATCCGCTGGGCGCACGCCCAGCGCCGCCGCCGCTGCTCAAAGGCTATTTGCGTCTCGGTGCGTGGGTCTGCGGCGAGCCAGCATGGGATCCGGATTTCGACAGCGCGGACTTTTTTGTACTGCTTCCGATCGAGCGCATGGTCCCGCGCTATGCCCAACATTTTCTGGGTGCGCGCACTGCGCAATAGCGCGACGCGCCGCCCGCGTCTAAAACCGTTTCTCTTCAAACCGTAAAGTATTTCTCATGTCCGATATTCAAAACCCGTCGCGCCGTCGGGCCCTTAAATTTCTGTCACTACCATTGCTGCCACTGGGCGGGCTTTCCTCAGTCGCAGCGCTCGCGGGTTGCGGCAGCGATACCATTGCCGCCACGTTCCAGTCCGCCTCGTTCACTGGCATGGCCGCACCGACACTTGCCAACCCCGCCGCGATGGCCACGACTGCCGTCGGTTCGTCGCTCAACGTTGCGCTGAGCGATGGTCGCACCGTCGCGTACAAGCTGGCCTATCAGCCGTTCTTCGTCACCGGCGATATGGTCGCTGATGGCAAAGGCGGCACGGTGCTTTCGGGTGGCTACGTGGACATCAAAAACCAGCCGATTGTTGACAAATCCGTCGCGGGCAAGGAGCGTCAGTTCTTCTCCGATAGTCCAGACGGCACTTCGCTGCTTTCGTTACCCAACGCAACAGTCGCAGGCATCAAGGGCAAAGCCGTGTTCGCGGTCGTGCAGTTTGAATACACGACGCGAGATCAGGCTGGGGCGAGTGCCTATGGCACATTGCCATCACCTATCGCGGTGCTCACACTCGATCAGGATCAGGCAACCGGCAAGCTCTCGCTGGTGAAATATCACAACGTTGATACGTCTGCTGCGCATGGTTTGTGGATCACCTGTGGCGCAAGCTTGTCGCCTTGGAACACACATCTGTCGAGTGAAGAATATGAGCCAGACGCACCGTTCATCAGTAGCAGTGCATTCTTCAAAACGTTCAGTAAAAATGTGTTCGGCGATGAAACGAAAGCCAACCCGTATCACTACGGCCATTTGCCCGAAGTTACGGTAAATCCCGATGGAACCGGCTCGATCAAAAAGCACTACTGCATGGGTCGCATCTCGCATGAACTGGTACAGGTGATGCCGGACAACCGCACCGTGTTGATGGGTGACGATTACACCAACGGTGGGTTGTTTATGTTTGTCGCGGATCGCGAGAAGGATTTGTCCTCCGGCACGCTATATGTCGTCAAACTTGGCGCTGGCTTTTCGGTCGACCCCGCTGCCGCAGGCGCACCGTTGAGCTGGATCAAGCTTGGTAGCGCGACCAGCGCGGAGATTGAAGCGCTCGCCAATTCGTTAACGGCTGCTGACATCGTGACCGCAACCAAGACCGACCCTGCCGACGGGAGTTTCAGCAAGGTCATTGTCGACGGGGTCGTCAACTGGCTCAAACTCAAGCCCGGTATGGACAAGGCCGCCGCCTTCCTTGAAACGCACCGCTACGCCAACTTAAAGGGCGCGAGCATGGGCTTCACCAAGCTCGAAGGTACGACCGTCAACGTGAAAGACAAAATCGCGTACTCCGCATTGCAAAACATCCAAAGCTCGATGGTGCGCGGCAACGCTGCCTGGCGCGAATCCGCCAACATCACCGTCGAAAAGGCCATCGTGGCGGGCGGTGTGTTCGCTCACAATCTCGCGGGAGGACAGAAAGATCTGGACGGCATTGCAATCAACAGCGAATGGGTACCTGTGCAGACAAAAGCGCTACTGATCGGCGAAGACATCGCAGCCGATGCGCTGGGCAACCTGGCCAACCCTGACAAAGTATCAAACCCCGACAACCTGAAATTCTCCGAGAAATTGCGCACACTATTCATCGGTGAAGACAGCAGCACGCACGTGAACAACTTTCTGTGGGCTTACAACGTCGACACCAAAGCGCTCGCGCGCGTGATGTCGATTCCGGCAGGTGGTGAATCAACCGGGCTGCATGCGGTCGACGAGATCAATGGCTGGACTTACATCATGAGCAACTTCCAGCATGCGGGCGACTGGAGCTCATCATTGCACAGCAAAGTTCAAGCGATGCTCGATCCGCTGGTTCGGGCGAATTACAAGGATCGCGCAGGTGCTGCGGTGGGGTATCTCACGGCAGAGCAGTCGCAAATTCGCCTGTCCTAGTCCCGAACTTCCGTGTGACCAGGCGGCACCTTCGGCTGCCGTTCTTGTATTTGAGCAGGCAAGACGGGTGAAACCACGCGGCTTTACAAATCAAAATTAACAGTAATACAATATTATTGTTTAATTGATTTGGACTATCTGAAATGAAATCAACCGTAAAGCTGGCGAAGCCCTTGACTAAAGTCGCGGCAAAAGCCTCCGCCAAACCCGCTGCGAAAGCAACCGCGCGCAAGCCCGTCACGAAGCCTGCCATCAAGACCGCAGTCGCGAGTACAGTAGTTGCCAAACCGGGGGGGAGGGCCGTAACAACCAAACCCGTCAGCACGCCTAAAGCGGTATCACCCATCATGCGCGACAGTTTCACCATGACCACGGCGGATCAGGAGCTACTTAAAAAATGCAAGCTTGACGCGATCAAAGCCGGTCGTGACAGCACCAAGAAAAGCGAAATCGTGCGCGCAGCATTGCGCCATTTCGCGGCGCTCGCAGCCGCGACGCAACTGATGGAACTGAACTTGCTCGATCCGGTTAAAACCGGTCGCCCGAAGAAACAGAAGAAGTAACTTGCGCGCGCTCTGATGCGCGGCGATGACGGGTTGGTGACAGGCATGCGCCTTGTTGTCACCGTCCTGTCACTGCGCCAGACGAACATGGCATGCCATGAACTCTTCGCGCGTCGCACATCAGTATGTCCCGTTAACCGGAGCCGGGTCAGCTAACGAAGCGCTGATCGCTGATCGGGTCATTGACTTTCTGTATTCGACTGCGCGAGAGCAACCCTCAGTCTTGCAGCGGACGGCTGCCTCGAGACTGGCTACCAAAGCGCTCGCCGCCTGGGAGTTTGATCTCCCGCTGCGACGCCCCATCCGCACCATAGCGGCAACCGCTGAACGTATGGGCATCGATCTCGGCGAAGTACACGGCGATTTGCGGCAGTGGCGAACGCTGCGCGATCTCTTTGAGCGCCAAATCCGGTATTGGCAACTCCGTCCGATGGCGGAGCAAGTGGGAACAATCGTTTCCCCCGCTGATGGCAAAGCGCTCGCCTTTGGTCACGCTGAAGACTTTATGCTGCCGGTCAAGAGCAAGTGGGTGGCGATCCCTGAGCTTGTCGGGTCGCGAGCTTTGGTCGACGAGTTAGCGTCTGTGTGCGGCGTGATTGTGCGACTGACGCCAGAGGCATATCACTACGTTCACGCACCCGTCAGCGGTGTTGTGCGTTCTCACGATTTGATTGACGGTGCGTTGCACTCGTGCAATCCAACCGCGCTGGTCAGTTTCGCCCAGCCCTATGTCATGAATCTGCGACGTGTCACTGTGATTAATACTGACGTCTATCAAGGCTCACAAGTTGGCATCGTGGTGCTGGTCAACGTCGCCGCCATGATGATCGGTCGCATTGAGGACGCTTACTGCGCTACGCGATTCAGTGCTCCGGAAGCAATTCGCGCGGGCAGTTTTGTCCGTCGCGGTCAACCGATGGCGTTGTTTCGGCCAGGCAGTAGTACCAGCATCGCACTGTGGTCACGGAGTCGCGCACGCCTGCAACCCGCGCTTGCGAATAGTGCGGCGCGTACCGACGTACAAAGTCGCTTTAGCCACTGGTTACTTTCTCCCTGGGTCGAGAGCGCGGTTCGTGTGCGCTCGACGTTGGCTTCCGTTTACTAACCCTAGTTTTTTCCTATGTCACGTATTGAAACAGGAGCATCCTCATGCCGAACTGGTTGAATATTGAATTGGGATTGACACTTGTAGCGCTCTGCGCGTGGCCCGTGTTTCTGTGGTGCTTTCGAAATTTGCCAAACGAACGATGGCAATTTGCCGCCATCCTGCCGAGCCCCAACCGGCAACAGACCGATCATGACTGGATCGGAACCAATATTACTTTTTATGGCGTGATTTCGGCGTTGGCCTATGCAGCGGCGACCGCAACGTTCGTGTTTCTGTGCGGCAGCATGGGCCAACCGCTGTGGCCGACACTCGCATTCATTTGCCTGATGCTTGCTGTCTGCACGCCGGCGTCAAAGCTGATTGCGCACTGGGTAGAAGGTGGGAACGTCAATTTCACCATCGGCGGCGCGACATTTGCAGGCGCGCTTTTGCTGCCAATTGCCTTATTCCTTAGCGCGCGCATTGCGGCTGACGGTTTCAATGCAATTGCTCTCATCGCGGCAGCTGGCCTTGCTTTCGTGCTCGGCGAGGCCATAGGCCGCTTCGGTTGCTTGAGCTTCGGCTGTTGCTATGGGCGTCGACTCTCGGATGTCGGCCCTCTGCAACGGGCACTGTACGGCAGGACGGCGACCACTTATCGCGGTCCGCTCAAGAAAATATCGTATGTCAGCAATATGGAAAACACCCCTGTCGTGCCTGTGCAATCCATCGCTAGCGTGGTGCTGTTTGTACTGTTTCTGCTTGGGCTGTGGCTGTTCTGGCGGCAGAATTTTGCGGCTTGCGCGTTACTGGTGATCTGGGGATCACAATCATGGCGCGTTTACTCGGAGACGTTACGAGCAGACTATCGCGGCGGCTCCAGAGTATCCGCCTACCAATGGATGGCGCTGGCGACCTGTGTGATCACCACAGTCACAGTACTTACCGCTTCAATTGGCGAATCATCGGTCGCACCCAGCTCAGTCGCAGGCTGGGCCAGCCTGGGTCGCGTCGACGTGTTAATCGCGATTCAGGGGCTGGCAGCCGGGATTGTCTGGTTTATGGGGCGCAGTCAGGTGACCGGCGCACTCGTCAATTTGCGGCTATATCGCGAGCGGCTGTAGCCAGTATCGATGCGCCAGATTGCCAGTTGATCGACCGTACAAACGCGCCGCCCATTCCGATTGGGACGGCTTCAGACAATCTCGACGGCGATCACTGTAAGCTTTGACGCAGGATGGACGACAAACACCGTGGACTTACTTGTCCCTGTGTCTCGTCTGGTCGCATCAAGGCCAAGAGCGTGCCTATCGTGTGGACAACTGACCCGCTGCCCAGTGATGCGATTGTCGCGTCCAAAACGGTGTCCGCACAAGTGCATCTATTCTGGTTTCCTTAACGCCGGATGAGGCTGGCGCTGCTACCGAATCGCTACACTTTCTTTGTAAAATCCAATCACAAAATGTACGATGTAATCGAGAAGATCGGGCTCGCCGTGAGTCGTATCAGAGGGAAAGCGTGATTTCAGCGACATGCCGTCTTTAACTGCCAATAGTGAAGGTGCGATCTGCTCGCCGCAGCATCGCTACGCTCCGGGCTCGCTTCGACACAGCCCTGCGACGCATGCGAATACTGCGTATATTGTTGGCGGTCTCTACGGCAACGTGTTCGCGCTGCGCGAGATTATGCGCATGCAGCAGGCCGAATCTGCCCACGGACATTCTTTGACACTGGTGTTTAACGGCGACCATAACTGGTTTGATATCGACGCTGCCAGTTTCGAAGAAATCAACATGACAGTGCTAAAGCACACCGCAATCTGCGGCAATGTCGAATGCTCCATTGCCGCGCCAGAGGACCTTGGTTGTGGGTGCGATTACCCGGACTATGTGAATCCGCAGGTCGTCGACTGGTCGAACGAGATCATGACGCAGCTTCGCCATACTGCGAGCTATTTTCCAGATATCGTGCGCCAGCTTGGCGAATTGCCCATGAGCCGAATTCTTTGCGTCGGCGAACAACGCATTGCTATCGTTCATGGCGACGCCGAATCCCTTTCTGGCTGGTCGTTCGCAGCGGAATGTTTGTCGTCTGTCGCAGCGAGTTGCTCTGGCGATCTGCCTTCCAGTCAACTCACGCCTGAACGCGATATCGACAAGTTCTTCAAGGAAGCTGACGTGCTTGCGTTTGCCTCGTCTCACACCTGCCTTCCGCATGTGCGCGACTTTTCTGTCGACGGATCGCAACGCCTGATCATCAACAATGGCGCGGCGGGTATGGCCAACTTTGTTGGTACGACCCACGGCGTGATCACGCGCATATCTATTGACCCAACACCCCCGCCTGACTCACTTTACGGTGTCACGATTGGGGGCGTTCGCTTCGACGCGCTACCCGTGCATTTCGACGCGCCGACGTGGATTGATCACTTTGCACGGGTGTGGCCAGCAGGCACGCCTGCACATCGCTCTTACTTTGACCGCATTCAGCACGGGCCGAAGTACGCACTGGAGCAAGCGGTCTCCGGCAGTGTGTCGTTAGCTTCAGAAAAGCACGTGGGGTAGCGCTGCAAAGCTGATCGCAGATGCCGTCGAGAACGCGCAGAGTCAGGTAAGGCACTACACGGAGCGCAAATCGTTGGGCCGTTGCGCTGCTTCTCGCGCGAAAACCACGTATCCACGCTTGATCACGCAAGGCAGTTCGCGCCCCGGCGCAAAGACCCGATGTCATCCTTGCCGATGAAGCGGCGATGCGGCTTTACTAGGAAGACAATACGGCTGATCAGATTAGCGCCCCTTTTTTTGTTGCTGTCGCGCCCGGCTTTACAGCGCGAACGTGTCAGCATGGCACCTCTATAAATTCATTTTTTGGGGATGCAGTGTTAGGAGCCCGGAGCGCAGCAACCGCAATGTGCGCCCTGGTACATGAGGATTACGAGCACCGCGCGACGACACAATGCGCCCCACAAATGATTTTTTAGAGGTGACCAGCATCATACGCAGCGCAGTACGTATTCCAGTCATCAACCGTTTGTGCCGCACATTGTTGAGCCGCAGCCAGCAACTTGGGTTGCCACATATTGCTCGATGCGCCAAATGCCACCAGTGCACCAGCCGTCGACGACCCCTGAAGCCCAGAGCCTCGCAGATGCGCCCAGGCGACGATTCGCCCCATCTGATTGACGACGTCAAGAATTTGCTTGAACGTGACGCTCGCGTCATCAAGCGCAACACGATCTGCGCTGGGTTGCAGGGCTCGCACAACATAGGAGCGCTCGCCTTTTTCCGTAGACACTGCATTCAAGAATGCGGTCGCTGCCGCCTGCATGCGATTTTGTAACGTGACCACGCGATTGGCCTGCGACACCCACTTCGGCTGACTGATGTTGACATGCGCCGCCAGGGACGACGGCAGCGACTGCTTCACGTCGAGCAGGTAGTTTTCGTTGGGCGAGCCCTTGCCTTTCACCAGAACCATGTAGCGTTCAACGCCCAGGCTACCCGCGCCCGCAATGCGGTGCGCCACGTCAATCACGTCGAAAAATTTCTTGTCTTTCTGGCTCTCGGCATAGGCTCCGACCAGGTTGGTCGCACGCTCTGCCTCTTTGCGGCTTGTCTTCAGCGAACGCGCTCCGTCGCAAAGAATTACGCGGCGCTTCTTATCAATCTTTGTGTACTTGTCCAGATGGTCAATGCGGCTACGACTTCGCAGCTTATCGAGCAATGCCCGAACCAGGCCATCAGCGCTGTCACGATCCACCCAGGACGCTTTGCCAGATTCAAGCGCTTTGCCGTAGCAAGCTATGAAGTTCTCGCACAACCGCGCCGCCTTTTCGTCCGATAGTCGCAGGCTTGTCGCGGCCGCGAATACGCTTGTCAGCAACCTTACAAGATCCCAGCTGACAGGTGCCAGCATAGATTCGTCAAAATCATTGATGTCGAAGTAGACGAGGCGGCTATCGCCCTTGTAGCTGCCGAAATTTTCGAGATGCAGATCGCCGCAAATCCATGCATTGGGCGCATCGGCAGGTAAAGAGTCAGCCTGCAAACGATCATAGAAGAGATGGCAAGTCCCGCGAAGAAAAACGTAAGGGCTCGTACGCATCTTTGCGTATTTCATCGCCAGACGTTCCGGATCGCGGCCGGTATTGAAATCGAGAATGGTTTGAACGATATCCACGACGTAACCTGCTTCTGGTGAGTCGAATATTTGTAGATGCTACTGACAACTGTTTCGGTACTCAATTCGGTACTCAGTGCGTTCAGAGCGATCACGTTTTTTGCTGCCACGATGTCACAACGGCGTAACAGAAAGACCCTACCGTAGCTGGTTAATTCTTCAAGACCCTGCGCACGCTCAAAAGCGGCGGCGTCATCTCTCAGTACCTCCTCTTGATTGCTACCCGAAAAATGCGAACCTCCTACTGTCTAGCAGCCGCAGCGCTGCTGGCGACGCTGACATTGCCCTCATCCCTTCTAGCCAAAGACTTGATCGTGGGGCAAAGTCTCGACTTGTCTGGTGCCACTAACCTTGGCAAGGATTTCTCGAACGGCATTCGCACCTACTTTGACTCGGTAAATGCTCGCGGTGGTGTTCGCGGAAGGAAGATTCAATTCATACAACTCGACGACGCGGGCCATGCAGCCGAAGCACAAGTCAACATCGAAAAATTGCTGCGCGAGCAGGACGCCGATGTATTGATCGCACCTACCAGCGCAGAGACGCTCTCCGCTGCTGCCAATATGCCGACACTACGCTCGACTGCGTTGACCTTATTGGGCGCGCCTACGGGCGCTGAAGTCGACGCGAGCGGCGGATCGTTGCGCGTTGTCGCGTTGCGTGCAACGTTTCGTGAAGAAGCGAAAAGCCTACTCGACGCACTGCGAACATTCAATGACGGCTCCCTGGCACTTGTACGTGGGGAGGGCCCCGATGCGGGCGCGAGCCATTCAGCGTTGCGCGAAGAAGTACAGGCGCGACAGCTGAAAATGGCTTTCGAAGGTACAACAGCACAATGGGCTGCGAGAAAGCCCTCTGCAGAGCGCATCGGTGCCGTCATCATCAGCGGCGACGCGATTGGCGTAATGGCAGCGCTACAGCAGGCACGTCGTATCACACCGCAGGCCATATTGATGGGTTTCTCCACTGTCGATCATCGTACGCTAATTGAACTCGTCGGCGCAACAGCCAAAGGCATGATGCTCACTCAGGTCGTTCCTCCGCCTGGCAAGACGATCTATCCCTTCCAGCGCGAGCATCGCGCCCTGATGAAACAGTACCGAGATGAACCGCCATCACAACACACGCTTGAAGGTTACATCGTGGCACGCTTTCTGGTGGCAGCCTATGAACGCGTCGACGGCGAGCCCACCCCGGCAAAGGTCAGCAGCGCGCTTCGAGCGCTCGGTGTGATGGACTTCGGCCCCATGCGCATTAGCTCGCGCAACGACAGCAGCAGCAGTCGCTATACCGATATCACTGCCATTTCGTCGAAGGGTGGCCTTGTCGAATAACAAGGTGTGCGCTACGCGAACCGCAGCCAGCTTTTGTACGGTGAGTTCGGATGCACAACGGTCATAAAACATTCATGCGTTCGTCGCAATTCAGTCACAGCCCCTGCTTAAGCTCACGAGTGAAAGTTGATTTAAACGTCAAATCACAAAGTCCAAATTTGTCTATGGAGCGTCTATGAAAATGCGATCCGGTTTCGTGCCGACAGCGAAACTTCTTATCTTCTGCGTTGGCAGCAGCCTGCTCGTCTCGGCCTGCGGTGGCGGCGACACGTCGCCTGAAGCTCTTAAGACGCTCGACGGTAGTGCTCCTTTGGTGATTGGCCACCGTGGCCTGCCTGGGCTCTACCCGGAAGAAACACGCGCGTCCTACGAAGGTGCCGCAGACGCGGGTGCCGATTCGCTTGAACTTGATTTGCATCTCACCAAGGACTGCGTGCTCGTTGCCCGGCACAACCCATGGTTGAGTGATAACACCAACATATCCGAAGTGGCCAAAACGAACGCTGTCGTCGCTAGCCGCATGCGCACTGTGCCCGGCGTTCTGGTAAGTGTGAAATACCCCGCCGTACCCGCAAACGGCCCGACCACATATTTGACCGATTTGACGAATCCCGGTGATCCTAAATCAGTGCTGAAATCGCTCGTGGTGGATGGCGAAGACCATACCAACGATTGGTCGATTACCGATTTCACGGTAGCCGAACTCAAGCAATGGATTGGTGGTACCACGTACGACGCGCGAGCCCTGCGACCGACCGAACTCAACGGTAAATTGCCCATTCTGACGCTCCAGGAAGTCATCGACATCGCCACCGCCAAGAGCAAAACTACGGGACGAACTATCTCGGTTTACCCAGAAACCAAAAATCCAATTTGGAATAACGCCCAGGCGATCGCCAACGGCTGCGGCGCTGCCGGCACCCGACCATTCGAAGATGCCGTTCTGAAAGTGCTCACGGCAAATAATCTCAATACCAAGGAAGCGCCTGTGTTCATGCAGAGCTTCGACCCAGAGAGCCTCAAGTACCTGCGCAGCGCTGGGTTGAAGACCAAAGCCGTTCAACTGGTTGACGGTAACGACGTCATTTACAAAACCGGCGAGGTGTATTACATCAGCAACGATTTCTATACCTTCGTTGACGGTCGCCCCTACAGCTGGACCGTCGCGGGCGACGCGCGAACGTTTGGCGCCATGCTAACGCCCGCAGGTTTGGCGGAGATCAGAACCTACGCTGATGGCATCGGCCCGTGGAAGCCACAAGTCATGCTCGAATCTATCGTGCCCGCCAAGGACGGAGGACTCGCCGACGTCAATACGATCCAGCCAACAAGTCTCGTTACGGACGCGCACAAAGCAGGACTGTTCGTTCATGTCTACACCTTCCGCAATGAAGGAAAATACCTGGCTGGCATCTTTAAGGGCGACCCGATTGCGGAGTATCTTGCCTTCTTACGGCTGGGCGTTGACGGTGTGTTCAGCGACTTTACGAATACAGCGGTCACAGCTCGCACAATGTATCTCAAAGAAACCGGTCGCTAGCAGCCGCGCTTTGACCGCGCTTCAAAAACTTGCGGAAAACACCTACGGGAGCGATGAAGCGGGATTGATTTGCGGCTATCTGTTTAATGCAAGTGGGCCGCAGCCGGTCTCTGCGGTGGATTCTGCTCAGGCTGCATCATGGCTTGCCGAATCCACGGAACGTAACAATACGACGAGCAGCGCCTATATGTGGCTGCACTTCAACTTGAGTCACGTGCGGGCTGAGCCGTGGCTCAGGCAACATGCCAGGCTCGCTGACACGTTTTTTGAAGCGCTACATGACGGACTTTATTCGACGCGCATTGAGCGCTCGGATGACGCTTTAATCGCCATCATCAACGACGTTCATTTTGATTTCCGTTTCGAGCCATCAGACATCTCGACGCTGTGGATCAGCGTTGGCCCGCGTCTGGTGATCACAGCTCGCGCGACGCCACTGCGCTCAGTCGATGCGCTCCGCGCTGCGGTAAAAACCGGTGATGCACCGCGCTCGAGCACCGAATTATTGGAGCACCTGCTGCGCGCGCAGGCCGATGTACTGGTCAACATCGTGCGTGGCGTCACCACCCGAATTGACGACATTGAGGACGCCCTGCTCGCTGGAAGGCTTGATCACAAACGCGCACGACTCGGTCTATTGCGCCGCTTGCTGGTGCGGCTGCAACGATTGTTGGCACCGGAGCCAGCCGCCTTGTTCCGATTACTGCAGAGCCCCCCCTCATGGATGGCAGATCCGGATGTTCAGGAGCTACGCGGCTCGACCGAGGAGTTTTCGCTGGTACTACGCGATATGTTGAGCCTGCAGGAGCGCATCAAACTGTTGCAGGAAGAGATTGCCGCCAACATCAACGAAGACAACAACCGCAGCCTCTTTGTGCTGACAGTTGTCACCGTGCTGGCGCTGCCGATCAATATCCTGGCGGGCCTGTTTGGCATGAATGTCGGCGGCATTCCACTGGCACAAGATCCGCGGGGCTTCTGGATCGTGGTGGCAATCATTGTGAGCTTTACTGTGATCGCCGCCTGGGTGGCCTTTCGGAAGAAACGGTGATGTGCAATCGGTCTTTACTGTAAACGCCTTGCAATAGTTGTAGTTCAAACTCTTGATTTGCACAATTTAGAGCAACACATGTACCGCAGTCGATTTGGTCAACTCACAGCACTGCTTATCTCAAGCGGTTTATCGCTCTCGTTATGGGCACATGGCACTACTGCAACGGTTGCGCCGCCCGCAGCGCTGACCGCCGCCAGTGCGTTAGCCGAAGGCGTCACCGAGTTGACCTTTCGCGAGCTGTACCAAATGCCCGTCGGGCCGCGAGGTCTGGTGCCGAGCCCGAAGTTACTCGCGCTTGACGGCAAGCAGGTGCGCGTAACGGGTTTCATGGTCGCCGAAGATGAACCCCTGGCAGGTCGTCTGATTTTGGCTCCGATACCGACACAGCTGTTGGGCGAGGATGAGCCCGAGTCCGACGATCTGCCGCCAAATGTGATCTACGTCAATTTTCCGTCCGGCATTCAAGCGCATTCGATGCGCGGGCAGATACGACTTAACGGCATTTTGCACCTCGGTGCAGTACCGCAGCCCGATGGCCGCCTGGCTGCCGTCCGCCTGGAACTTTCACCTCAATTGGTGCCGTACTTGCCCGCCGTACCGGCGACACCAACGCATTCTTCCCACTAATTGCCCTCCCGTTTTCACAGCGAGATTCACTATGTTCCGTTTCGTTCCAAAACTCACGCTCGTAGCCATAGCGTGGGCGCTCACAGCAAGCGCCTATGCCGCACCCACGGTGTCACGTCTCACACCACCGAGCGAACTGTTCGCCAGTGGTCGCAACGAACCGCCGATCATCGCCCGCTTTTTGCCCGACCAGCGATTTGATTTGCAGGCGACTGTTCAGCCTGATGCGGGGCAAAGCATTTCCAGTTTTAGTTTCGCGGTGGATGGCGTCAAGCTCAACGTCGATGCTAAACGCACTAGCCTCGTCGCCACCGATTTGGTCAAAGGGCTCGCCGCAAATAGCGCTGTTGTGTCGCTCCGCGCGTACTCAAACACCTGGCCGGGCGTACATGAATTTAGCGTAACAGCGGTGCAATCGAACGGCCAAACCGTCACGGCAAAAGGCAATTTTGAAGTGGTGGCGTTGTTGGCAGGCAATGGTCGTCCAGCGAAAAACATCATCTTTTTGCTGGGCGACGGCATGGGCGCAACCCACCGTACCGCCGCCCGCATCATGGCGCAGGGCTACGCTCAGGGCAAAGCGAACAGTCTGCTGGCGATGGACACGTTTCCATTTACCGGCATGGTGATGACCTCATCGCTCAATTCTATTGTTACTGACTCCGCGCCCGGCATGTCGAACTACGTTACCGGCAATAAGGCATCTAACAATCAGGAGGGCGTGTGGCCGGATGACACCATTGATGCATTCGACAATCCGCGCGTTGAATATTTTTCCGAATACATGCATCGCAAACAGGGTAAAGCTTTAGGCATTGTCACCACGTCCGATGTGTTCGATGCCACGCCTGCCGCAAATGCTGTGCACACCGCAAATCGTGGCTTTGGCACTGGCATTGTCGATCAGTATCTGGACGACCGCCAGCTCACCGGTCTGACCGTTTTGATGGGCGGCGGTCGCAAATGGTTTTTGCCAAATGCGTCTGATAGCGTGAAACCGCAGGCCCTGAATGGCTCCCAACGTCGCGCCGCGAATGACTATGTGTTGCCCGACGATATCGTTGCCGGGTGGGGTGCGAGCAAAGGCACGAAGGATCCGGGTCGCGACGTCATTGGTGACTTTGAAAAGGCCGGTTTCGCTTATGCACCCGATGCGACCGTATTGAAAAAAGTTGCTGGTAGCGCGGACAAATTGTTAGGCCTGTTCAGTTACTCGAACATGAATGTAGCCTTCGACAAGATTAACGGACGACGTGGCGCGAGCACTGTCGTCAACGATTACGGCTTCCCCGATCAACCGATGCTCGACGAAATGGCCACTGCCGCTTTGTCAGTGCTTGCCAAACAGCGCAAAGGCTTTTTCCTGATGATCGAAGGCGCATCGATTGACAAGCAATCGCACTTGATGGATTCGGATCGCTGGATACTGGAAACGCTGGAATTTGATCGCGCCGTCAAGGTCGCACAGGATTTTGCAAAACAACACAAAGATACGCTGGTAATCGTTACGGCAGATCACGAATGCTCCGGCGCGGCCATCATCGGTGCCGCCACGATCACCGCAGAGCAATTGCGCAGCAAGATTGGCACGGGCACGGCAGCGAGCCAGCGCGACGAAGTCGTGGGCACTTCTGAAGCGGCCAAATTTCCGAAGTACGTCATGGTGGCTGACGGCTATCCACAAACCACCGACGTGGATCGCAAGATGCTCATCGGCTACGGTGCCAATGCAGATCGCTACGAGACGTGGCTCGCCAACGAAAAACCCACGCAGGATAGCCAGCAACCTTTTATCGGCCAGGCGCCGCTCAACAGCTATCCGCTCGACCCGAATGTGCGCGACAGGGATCGCGGCTTCCTGATCACTGGTCAGGTACCTGGCGACAACGCCGTGCACACGGCAACGGATGTCCCGCTGTCAGCGTTCGGCGTCGGCTCAGAGCGCTTCAGCGGCGTGTTCGACAACACCGACGTCATGTTCAAGATGGGCAGCGTGATGATGGGCAAGCGGTTGCGCTAGTACGCACTATTTTCGCCGAAAACTTTGTGCTTCGCGGAGACATTGATGCCGCGCAGCCTGTAGTCAACGACATATTTCAAGGGATTCCACATGACCGATTTAGTCAACACCAAGCGTCGCGAATTTTTGGTTAGTTCAACGTCCGCAGCAGCCGCGTTAGTCATTAGCAGCTCGCTCGTTGGCTGTGGCACCGGTGAAGAGCCGTTTCCAATTCCGCCTGCCTTTACTTATGGCGTCGCCAGCGGTGACCCACTCATTGACCGTGTCATTCTCTGGACGTATGCCAAGGCGCCCGACAACGTGCGCACCGTTCCGTTGACGTGGCAGGTCGCGCTAGCCCAGAATTTCGTTTCCATTGTCAGCAGCGGCAGCGTCGACGCAGCCGAAGCCAACGGGTTCACAGCCAAGGTTGATGCGACCGGACTCACTCCCGGTGCGAGCTACTTCTATCGCTTTCTGGGGCCGCGCGATACGGTGTCACCCGTGGGGAAAACCCGCACATTACCGGCAGCAAGCGTCGCATCGCTCAAGTTCGCGGTGTTCTCCTGTTCGCTGTATTCGGAAGGCTTTTTTAATGCCTACGATGACGCGCTGAAAACCGATGCGCAGTACGTTTTGCATATCGGCGATTACATCTATGAATACGGCTCGGGTCCGACGCAGTACGGCAACACCGACGCGGCAGCTCTGGGCCGCGTTGTCACGCCCGCCAACGACATCGTGTCGCTCTCGGACTATCGCACGCGCTATGCGCTGTATCGCTCTGACGCGAACGTTCGCGCGCTGCACGCCGCGATGCCGTGGATCACGATTTGGGACGATCACGAGTTCGCCAACAACGCCTACTTTAACGGCGCAGAAAATCACAAACCCGCAACGCAAGGCGACTGGACCACGCGCAAGAACATTGCAGCGAAGGTTTATCACGAATGGATGCCGATTCGCACTGACACCTCGAATCTCTTGAAGATTTATCGTTCCTTTGATTTTGGCTCGCTGTTTTCGCTGCACATGGTCGACACCCGCATCGAGGGTCGCGACCAGCAGTACGACAACTTTGGCGACGCGGACGGCGGTTTTGGTCGCTACATCGCGGGCATCACGCCGAACGCCAGCGGCGTGCTTGCCGATGCGTCGCGCCACATGATCAGCGCAACCCAGCAAGCCTGGCTCACTTCGCAAATGTCCACGTCGAAAGCGACGTGGCAAATTCTGGGCAACCAGGTCATCATGGGGAAAATGTGGATTCCCGTGTCGGTCACGCAGAATTTCAACACCGGCAACGCCGCCGGTTTTGTCGCCGCTACGCAGGCCTATCTGACGGCCAAAGCGACGCGCGCGGCAGGGGGCGCGGCGGCGCTGACACCCACACAAGTCGCGTTGCTTGACCCTTCCAGGAACCCACGCTTGCCGTACAACCTCGACTCGTGGGACGGCTACCCCGCCGAGCGCGAACGCGTATTGCAATCGGTTAAATCACTGAACAAAAAACTCGTCGTGCTTTCGGGCGATTCACACGACGGCTGGTTCAATAACTTGACCACACTCAGCGACGAAAAAGTAGGCGTCGAATTCGCAGGCACGTCAGTGACCTCGACTGGGTTTGAAGCCGTTGGTCTGGGCGCGGTGGGTAGTGCGCTCGATGGCAGCGCTCTGGTACCCCAGTTGGGCAACGCAGCGATTGGCGCAGGCTTAGGGCTGATTGACGATCTGGGATACGCCAACAGCAGTCAGCGTGGCTATTTGCTGATGACGGTCACCGCCGATACCGTCAAGGGCGAATACGTTTACATGAGCACCGTGAAATCCAGTACCTACACCCGAAGCATCGGACGCACAATCACTGTGGATACCAGCGGCAAAACGACATTTGGATAAGGCTGCGTTGCTTACCCCTGTGACTCAGCGCGCGACGGGCCGCGCGCAAAGCAGCGCCGAAGAAATCGCGAACAGCGCCAGCCACGGGCTGGCGCTGTTCGCTGTAGTCAGTGGTACAGCGTATTTATCCGTCGCGAATTCCGGGCACTCGCGAAGCGTCGCCAGTGTCGTCGGTGGTGCGGTGTTTGCTGTGACTATGATGCTTCTATATCTGACGTCCACGCTGTATCACGCGCTCCCTGCAGGACGCGCCAAAGCAATTTTTCTCCGGCTCGATCTCGCTGCGATCTATCTCTTCATTGCGGGTACCTATACCGCGTTTGCCATGACCGCCAGAGGCGGAGGCTCAGGATGGGTGCAACTTGGCGTGATCTGGTCACTTGCGCTCACCGGAGCCGCACTTAAGGTGCTTGATCGCCTCTCGCATCCCGTCGTATCGACAGGTCTTTATCTCGTGATAGGATGGGTGGCACTGATCGGCGTTTTGCCGCTCGCTGAACAGGGCCCCGTTACCAGCGTCGTCTGGCTGGTATCTGGTGGGATCGCTTATTCGGTGGGGATCCTATTTTTCGTGTTCGATTCGCGGCTACGATTTGCCCATGCGGTATGGCACGGATTCGTAATCGCAGGCTCGGGTTGTCACTTTGTAGCGGTAGTGAACTTCGTCATCTGATTCCCTTCATTTCACCGGGTGACAGCGGCTTTTTGAATCGCGAATTTCGCAGCCGATCACGACATTGCCCCGGATGTCGTACTCAGTGAGCGTCCAATGGCTGGCCTTACCGTCGTCGACTTTGTCGAGCGTCGCGAACCCGTACTCGGAGCGCGCGACATAGTCGTCGACCAGCGCGCCGGGGAACGCTTCTGTGCCTGAGGCGACGTTCGCGGGAGCGCGACCTTCGTTGGCTGATCCGGAATTGCCCAACACCAGCGACGCGGGGTGAGCACTCGAAAAACTGATTGCTTCAAAGAGGTGAATGTGACCGTGCATCAGCACGCTGACTTTGTCCGGGAACAGACGCTGCGGATGCACGCTGGCGAAAGCGCTTTGCAGGCCCCCACTACCGCCGGCTTTTGCTTCAGCATTATTCTTCCCGGGCGCGAATGCGAGTAGCGGATGATGACTGAGGAAAAAGCTGTGCTCTGCCGCGTCGGCAAGTGTTGCGACTTTTCGGATTTGCGAAACGTAATTGCGGTAGGCGGGATCGGTCACCGCATAGGTTTTTCCGCTGGATTTCGACGAGTCGAAAATGATGAATTGATTGCCGTGGCCGACCGACACCGCGTACGGTTCTGAGAAATCGGCCATTGCGTCCAGGTCGGTTGAATCGCACGTTCGTTCGGCCACCAGTGGTGCGCCGTCAATGAATCGGAACCAGCCTTGCCCTGCACGAAAACAGGACTCGTGATTGCCACGTACAAACACCCAAGGCGCTGCCGCCAGCAACGGCGCTGCGGGCGTGAACAAGTCGGCCTGCCAGGCATCAAATCCATAGCCCCACGGACTGCCCACACACGCCTTGTTGCCTTCTGGGCATGGGCTTTCGCGGTAGTGGATGTCGCCGACGTGGACGACGAGATCGGGCTTCAAGGCTGCCGCGCTGCGCGCCACCGTAGCGAACGGCCACAGCACGTTATCGTTGCACGCCTGATAGGCGTTTTCGGACGCTTTCATGCGGCAACCGGTGTCGCCGATGAGAACGATGCGGCGTATATCTTTGCGCGGCGCAGGGACGGCTCGGCCCGCCACAGTAGCGCTCTTTGCGCCCGTCTTCCAGTCGACCTCACAAGTCACTACATCGAACACGGCGGGTTTGGCGTCGCTCTGTGCACTGTCACCTCGCAATGGTACCGTCGCGGCCACTGCGCGTACCTGCATGCTGGCGCGCACGCCGTCGGCCCACACAATTTCCGGGCACTGACTTGCGCGCGTGATGACCCGCACGACGGAGCGCTCGTCGGCGGCAGTCACGGTGAAGAGCGCTTCCAGCGGCGAAGTGTTGGCGCTACGGGGTGCCGAGCCGCAACCCGCTAAACCCAACATGGCAACCATCATTGTGAACGCGGGTTTGAAAAGATCATTGACCATCGTCGGCGTCGTCCGGAAAAATCTGTCGATAAAACTAAAAAGGGTTGCCGCGTAGTGCAAGGCAACCCCACTTCGTTGCGCTACAGCGACGCCCGCTAGAACGTCAGCTTCGCCGAAATCTGGAAGCTGCGCGGTGCCTGGAACAGATACTGATCGCCCGCCAACAACTTACCCGGACTGACCGAGGTTACCTTGCCTGAGTCGAAGAGGTTAAACACGTTGGCCTGAAGCTTCAGGCTCTTGCCAAACACGCCTAGACCCGTCAACGTGTACGACACGCCGAGGTCGGCGTTGTCGTAGGATTTGGTGCGGTAGTAGTCATAGTTGGCTGGTTTAGCTGCGTCGTACTCCTGCTGGTAGACCGCTCCGGTGCGCTTCATGATGAACGAGGCCCCGACCGGACCACTCGAATAAATCAAGCCGAGCGCAGCCGTCATATTTGGAGCGCCAGAGATTTGTTTGCCAGTGTCGTTCGCGGTGGCCTTGTTGCTCGAACCGTTGGCGTAAATCGCGAAGCCATCCAGCAGCGCATACGTAGCCTGCGCCTCAAAGCCCTGATACGTCGCGCCGCCGATGTTGACATACGCAGCCGCTGTACCGCCCAGACCGTTCGAGACGTACTTATTCTTGAAATCGATGCGGTAAACGTCTGCGTCCCACGTAAAGTCACGGCTCTTGCCCACGACGCCCAACTGATAGTTGGTCGATAGTTGCGGGGCGGCGCTGTTCTTGGTGGGATCAGCGATATAGAACGATTTCAGATCGGGGATCTGGAAGCCCTTGGCGTATTGGCCGTACACGGCGATGTTTTGACCAAGCTGCCGATTGACGGTGAGGAAGGGCAGCGTAGTTCGGTAATCCACCGACGCGTTTTGCGGGACGCGCGTCGTCTGGTTCACCACGGCATCGACCGAGCGCGTCATCATCACCTGCTTGATGCCCGGTGTAATGGTCGTGCTTGGTGTAATTTCCCATTCAAATTCAGCGAAGGGTTGCGCGGTGGTAATTTTTGATTGCTGGTCGAATAGCACGCTTGGGAACTGCACCGGCGTAGGTTTCGTTTCGCGTGGGTCACGAATGTTGCCGAGCGTCAGGTCGATGTCGTACTGATGACGATCCGTATCTGATTTTTCCAGCCACACACCAGCGCGCAAAAGACCCATCGAAAACTGTTTGCTGCCTTTAAGAATTGCACCAAAAACCCGGTACTTATTCTGCTTGTCGATACCCGGAATGTTCTTGTTGCCCTTACCACCGATCACCGTACCTGGCGCGGTCAAGCCCGTGGGATCGGTCGATGAAATCGTCTGATTGTTGTAGGCATAGGTGTAGGCTGTTGCCTCCGTCGTGAGGCTGTCGCTCCAGTTGCTCCTCAGACGCAGGTACTCGAAATCGGTGTCTTTGTGCGTGTAGTTGATACCGACGAAATTGAAGCTGGTGGGATCATTATTGAGGCTGTAGTTTCGACCATACAGGGCGATCTGCGCGAGCGTCGGGCCTTTGCCGTTGTCGTTCTGGTCATACTTGATTTGATTGACCGAGCTGAACGCAGTCAGCGTGGAATTGTCACCGACGGGCATTTGATATTTGAGCGTCAGGTTGTCGCTGCGAATGCCGTTGTTGGTGAGGTAGCCATCCGATTCGAGATGCTGAAAATTGGCCTGCAAAGTGCCGCCGTTGGCAAGTTTTCCGCTTTCAGCGGAAGCGCCATAGAGCCGTGTATTCCACGTGCCGAACGAGGTAAACACGCTAAATGCGCGCTCATCGAGTGGCTTTTTCGAGAACAGATTGATCGATCCTCCGAAGGTCGCAAAGCCGATATTGCTAGCGTTTCCGGGACCGCGTTCGATAACCGCTCCACCGAGCGTGGACGCCGGGAAGAACGAGGTCGAATGGTGCGCGGGATTGTTAGTGTCGCCCCACGGGATACCGTCGAACGTGACGTTGTACTGATCATCGCTGAAGCCGCGCATGATCGTTTTTGTTTCGCTCAAGCCCGGCCCGTTGGCCGAGTCGCCCGACATACTGGGCGCGATGTTGACCACACGGCTGTATTCGGCGGTGGGTGCGACCGAGCTCTCGATGAACTCGCGCGTAATCACCGCTTGCGGTTGCGTAGCGCTCATGCTGGCCTGCGAAGGCGCGAGTGCGGAGGCACCTTTTTCGCCATTGCGATACGCACCGTTAGTAGCGGAAACAACGACGGGTTCCAGCTTGACGGCAGCGTTGGGGGATTCTTTTAACGGTTCGTTTGCCGCCATAACGGGCGAGGGCGACGATTGCGCGAAAAGCGCTGCGGGCGATACGCCTAAAGTGGCTAGACAAGCGATTGCTAGCGCACGTCTGGTTGGCTGTTTCATGTGTGTAATCCCCGGATTTTTGTTGACGTGCCGAACCACCGGCAACACCCGAAGGCGCGGGGCTCTCTGCACAAGATCAAACGTTAGTTCGGACGCGTGACAGGATCGTGACAACACTGCGTCAAAAAGCGCGGACTACAAAAGCTCCGGCGTCGCGACCGCACGAATGATTACGTCGTTGACGCCATCACGCTCTCTCGATTGCAGCCACCACACCGCGCCCTTGCGCACGGTCAACGGTGCCACTGCATCCATGAGCAACCAGTGAATGCATTCACCAATCCACGGCTGATGACCCACGATCACAATCGGTTCAGTCTGCACTCCCCAGCCTACGGCTGCCAACACTTCTTCCGGGCGAGCATCGGGGATTAGTTCGTTCAGCGTCTTGTTTTTGCGTGACAGACAACGCACTGTTTGTTGCGAGCGTTTCGCGGGGCTCGCGAACACGCGACACTGCTGCGGCAAGTTGCGATCCAGCCAGAACGCGATGCGTTCGGCTTGACGTTGGCCTTTGACCGTTAGTTTGCGATCAAGGTCGTCCTGACCTTCGGTCGCGTCATGAGCCTCGGCATGTCGCCAGAAGATGATTTCGCTCATGCCGCCTCAGAATTGTGAGCACCAAGGCCAAGCTTGTCGGCTAACTGATACTGCGCAACGACTGGCTTTTGTTTGCCGGGCGGACGCAGCAGACGATACGCGCCACTTCGCTCCAGCCGCCACGCCTGCGAGTTGTCGCGCAGCGCGACATGCAGGCCTTCATCAATCACGCGCGCTCGGAGCGGCCCATCGAGTATCGGTGTGGCAACCTCAACGCGGCGATCCAGATTGCGACTCATCCAGTCGGCCGATGAGATGTACACGTTCGGCTTGCCGCCGTTTTCAAAATAGTAGATGCGGCTGTGCTCCAGAAAGCGTCCAACGATGGAGCGGACATGAATGTTCTTTGTGCTCTCATCCACATCCGGGCGCAGGCAGCAGGCGCCGCGTACGATAAGCTCAATGCGAACGCCGGCCTGTGAGGCCTCGCACAGTGCAGCCATCACGGCCTCGTCGGTGAGCGCATTGATTTTCGCCATGATGAGTGCGGGCTTGCCCGCCTTCGCGGCACGTGCTTCGGCGCGAATGGCTGCAAGCAAATTCAACTTCATGGTGTGCGGCGCCCACCACAAATGCTTAAGCTTCGGCGGCTGCGACAAACTCGTCAGATGATGAAAAATTGCAGCAACGTCTTTGCCGATTTCGGCGTTCGCCGTGAGTAACCCAAAATCGGTGTAGAAGCGCGCGGTGGACGGGTTGTAATTGCCGGTACCGATGTGCGTATAAGTGCGAATGGCATTACCTTCTTTGCGTAACACCATCAACATTTTGGCGTGCGTTTTCAGGCCGACCAGGCCGAACACGACTTGCGCACCGGCCTGCTCCAGCTTGTCGGCCCAGTTGATGTTGGTTTCCTCGTCGAATCGCGCTTGCAACTCGAGCACAACGGTCACCTCTTTGCCAAGGCGCACGGCCTCCAGCAACAGATCCATCAATACGGATTTTGAGCCCGTACGATAAATCGTTTGCTTGATGGCGATAACACTTGGGTCCGCTACCGCAGTGCGCAAAAATTGCACGACGGGCTCGAACGATTGATAGGGGTGATGCAGCAGCACGTCGCGCTGACGCAAATCTGCGAACAACCGATCGTCAGTAACTTCAGGCAACGACGGTCCCGGTGTGAACGGTGCGAATCGCAGCTCTGGATGCTCGGTCGCTTCGGCCAACGCTGCGAGACGCGCCAGATTGACCGGACCATCAACGCGGTATACCTCATGCGGTTCGAGTTTGAAGTGCTGGGTCAGAAGCGTCATCACTGATTCGCTGCAATCAGCGTTAATTTCGAGGCGCACCGCTCGTCCATAGGGGCGACGGCGCAACTCACCGGCCAGCGCGTGGCGCAGGTTGGTCATCTCCTGTTCGTCGACCCACAAATCACTGTCGCGGGTGACACGAAACTGCGAATCACTGACGACTTCGCGACCGGGAAACAGGCGAGCCAGTTCAGTTTCTATTAACGTCGTGAGCAGGATGAACGACCGTCGTCCGTTGCTCGTTTTGCTCTTGATTTCAAACAGGCGCGGCAAACTGCGCGGCACTTTCACAATGGCAATGCTCGTCTTGCCAACGCTCCTCTTTGACTTCAGCTCAACGATGAAGTGCAGGCCCTTGTTAGCCACCGAAGGAAACGGATGCGCGGGATCGAGCCCTATCGGCGTCAACACGGGCGCAATCTCACGGGCAAAAGTTGCCCGCGCCCAGCGCCGTTGTTCGGGTGTCAGGTCTACGCCGCTGACGAGATCAATACCGGCGTCGCGCAGCGACGGCAGGATTTGCGTGTTGAGCAATTGATACTTGTGTACGACCAAAGCACGCGCACGATCCGCGATCTCGAGCAAATCATTGTTAAGCACAGCCGCTTCGACTGAGTCCGATGATTGCAATTCCTGCAATCGGTCTTTTTGCTCAGCGATCCGTACCTCAAAAAACTCATCGAGGTTTGAGCTGACTATCGTCAGATAGCGCAAACGCTCAAGCGCAGGCACCCAGGGCAGCTCACACTGCGCGAGCACGCGCTCGTTGAAGGCGAGCATCGACAGCTCGCGGTTGATCACTGGCATCATGCGCTGCGGTCCGCTCTGGTGTAATTCTATCTAGCGTTAGTGTGACGATGTGTCGTTACAGTCTGATGACAGCGCTACGGGTGGCTCCTGTAATTGGCGCTTTGATGGCAAGGCAGAGGCGGTGCCGTTGACGGGGGATTTCGCGGGCACGAGCTGGAACCCGATGCGTTCTGCGGATCGTGTTTTTGAGTGATCGCGAGGGTACAGCGAACCTCCGGTCGATGAGCCTGAATGGTCGCGATCTCAAACAGCACACGCGCACAAAGCTGACAATGAGTTTGACATCCGCCGCGCTTCATTGGCCGGGACGCGCAACTTCGCGATACCAGATTTACAGCTTTTGTCTGTAATGACCACTCCGTTTGGGCAAGCCATGCATTTCGATAGTTATCGACTTTGCGCGATTATCGCGTTCAGCCCATGTCCGATAAGACGTTGATGCAAAAGTCATTAACTACGCCCCAACTGGGTGCTGGTGCGCCATCTTTGTGTCGCAGCGCAGCATATTCGTGCTTGCCTTGCGGAAATACAACATGTTTGTTACAGGCAAATCCGATCCAGACCGTTTGTCATGGAACGATCATTAATGCGGCGCACAAATGTGAAATATTCAAGAAACCCATTCATTCAAATTGCAAACAATTCCATGCTTCCCGATCATTCTGTGTCCCCGTTTAGCGGTCTTCGCTTGAAAACCCTCGCGCGTGCCGTCGCCTTCGCTGTCGCCAGCGCCGCAGTCACTGGCGCGCTGGCCCAAACCGCCCCTGCCACTGAAGAGGCCGCGCCGCGCGCCAAAGACGATGCAGTGCGTCTCGGCACCATCACCATCACCGGCAGCGGCGACAAGCTCGGAGCCGGCCAGATATTGAATGAAGACTCGGTCAAAGGCCGCAGCACGGTGACCAAGGCCGCGACCGAAAAGGATCGCGCGACTGGTAATCCGTACCAGGCGCTCTCGTTGTTGCCCGGCGTCAACACTTTTAACTACGACGGCACGGGCCTCTTCGGCGGCGGTTTCACGATGCGCGGGTTTGATGCGACCCAGATAGGCTTCACCATCAACGGTGTGCCGGTGAACGATTCCGGAAGCTACTCGGTGTTCCCGCAGGAATACGTTGATCAGGAAAACATTTGCACGCAAAGCATCTCGCAAGGCTCGCCTGACGTCGAAGCGCCACACGTAGGTGCCACTGGCGGTGCCGTGAATATCGTGATATGTGACCCGGAAAACACGCGTCGTTTCCGTGTTGCGCAAACGGTCGGTCAACTCAATCTCTCGCGCACTTATGTACGCGCAGACTCCGGCCGTTTCGCCAACGACATGGCCAAGGTCTTCATGAGCTTTTCGCACACCGAGGCTGACAAGTGGAAAGGCTCTGGCGCCGCGAAACGTGATCACTTCGATGCCGCGTTCTCATTTGATTTCTCACCAGAGAACCGCATCCTCGGGTCGGTCATGTACAACAGGGCTGTCAACAATAACTTTCAGTCGTTCAGTCTGGCTCAGCTCAACACGCTGGGCTACAACGCCGACTATTCGTCCACCTTCACGCCCGGGCATTTGACGCCGGTGGCAGGCACCGCGCAGCTCGAAACCGGCCCGAAGTCGCCGCAACAGTTCTACAAGCTGGCGGTCAACCCGTTTGAAGACGCAGTGGTTTCGTTGTCAGGCTCGTTCAAGCTCGCTGAAAACACCTACCTTAAAGTGCAGCCTTACCTCTGGTATGGCTACGGTACTGGCGGCGTGCAGCAGCGCGCTCTGTCAGAGACAGGCTTCCTTAACCGTGCGACGGGCAGGCTTGGCGCAGGCCGTGACTTAAACGGCGACGGCGATACGCTTGACACCGTGATTGTTGCTAACAGCAGCGTCACCAAAACCAATCGCCCTGGTATCACCGCTGAAATCAATCGCAGCTTCGATGCGCATCAGGTCAAAGTCGGCGTCTGGTACGAACGTGCCGAGCACCGGCAGACCGGGCCGGCTGTTGCCGTTGACGCCAACGGTAATCCCGCCGATATATGGTTGCGTGACGGCAAAATCCTGCGCCCCGATGGCACCCCGTTTGAATCCCGCGACTGGCTGACGGTCAGCCCCGCGTGGCAGGCCTATTTCTCCGATTCGTACAGCTTCATGGGTGATCGCGGCCTGCTGCAATTGGGCGCGCGCGCCCTGCAAGTAACCCGTCAGTTCACCAACACCGCCAACGAAGGCGGCAGCACGGTGAACTTCAACAGTACTTATACCGTCCAGAAGACGTACCGCGATGTGTTGCCACAAATCGGCGCTCGCTTCAATCTTGACTCGCAACAGCAATTGTTTGCGAACATTGGCAAGAACTTCCGCGCACCCCCTAACTTTGCTTATGCCCCGACCAACGGCAACGTCACGATCGTCAATGGCGTAGCCTCACTGACCGGCGAGATTAAGGCTGAGACCTCGATCACAACCGACGTGGGCTACCGTTTCCAGAGCAAGGCAATCACCTTCTCGGCAACGGCTTTCAATGTGGATTTCAAGGATCGTCAGGCCAACGCGTTTGATCCAAACACGCTTAAGTCGATCTACACCAACGCCGGCAAGGCACGCACTCGTGGCGTCGAGTTTGAGTTGGGTACGGTGCCCGTGAACGGCTGGTCGGCGTATGCATCGCTCACGCTTCAGAAAAGCAAAGTGCTGAACGACATTCGCTCCAACGCCACACAGGTACTGCCAACGTCGGGCAAACAATTTTCGCTTACGCCGCAAACGCTTGCTGGCCTATCGATACAGTATGCCGATGGCCCGTACTACGTTCGCCTGAAAGCCAAGCACACGGGTAACCAGTTTGCGTCGCTGATGAACGATGAAGAAGTGCCGAGCTATATGACGGCCGACTTCGATGCAGGTTACAAGTTTGGTGACTTCGCGTTCGCGAAAAACACGATGCTTCGCTTGAACATCAGTAACGTTGGCAACACCAAGTATCGGAACCCGAGCTCCAACACAGTGCTGAACACGGTTGCGGTTGGTACACAAACCGCTAGCAGCGTGTTCTACTACCTTGGCGCACCGCGCTTCTTCTCGGTCACACTGAGCGCTGATTTCTAGATTGGCGCAGCGTTGTCGTCTCGGGTCAAACCCGGGTGACGAAGATAATAAAGCCGCGCCAAAGCGCGGCTTTATTTTTGGTAGTTTGTTGAATGAAGACTATGGAACACGCGATGAAACGATTTCTCTCTCTTTCCCTTTTTGCCTCAGTTGTTTTGCTGTCAGCATGCAGCACAACGGGCGAGCACCGCGCTTTGGTTGTTGACGGAACGCGCGCCGAGGTCGCGCTGCTTGAGACGACCGACTTGCACTCCAACGTGCTGAGCTACGACTATTTCCGTCTCGAGGAGGACAAAGCGGTTGGCTTCGAGCGCACGGCCACGCTCATCACCCAGGCGCGCAAGCAGTTTGCCAATTCGATGTTGTTCGACAATGGCGACACCATTCAAGGCACCGCGCTTTCGGACTATCAGGCGCAAGTAAATCCGCTGTCGTGCAAAGAAACGCTGGCGATGTACAAAGTGATGAACGAGATGGGCTACGACGCTGGCGGCATCGGTAACCACGAATTCAATTACGGACTCTCGTTTCTGTCGCAAGTGACGGGCAATCGCTTCAACGTCAATCTGCGCGAGGGCGAAAAGCCGATCTCCGCGCAGTCCTGCGCCGGGCCAAATTTTCCGCTCGTGCTGGCGAATCTGTTGTCGGTGAAGGACCGGCTGCCTTTGTTCAAACCGTACGTCATTCTCGACCGCACGCTCAAGGCCGTCGCTGTCGACGGCAAGCCCGTAAATGTCGCAATCAAGGTGGGCGTGATTGCGTTTACGCCACCGAAAATTCTCGACTGGGACAAGCGCTGGCTTGATGGCGTTGTCTACACCGATGGCATCAAAGAACTGGCCGAAAAATACATCCCCGAAATGAAAGCGAAAGGTGCGGATCTCATCGTAGCGATTTCGCACGGCGGGCTGGACGCCAACCCGTACACGCCGTCGCTCGAAAACGCGAACTGGCATCTGGCACAGGTGCCCGGCATCGACGCTATGCTGATCGGCCATTCGCATCAAGTGTTCCCCAACGCCGCAAGCACGATGAATCAGTTCAACTTGCCCGGCGTCGATAAAGCCAAAGGTTTTGTTCACGGCGTGCCAACCGTCATGGCGAACTTCTGGGGCAAAACGCTCGGGGTGATTCAGTTGAATCTCGTTAGCCAAGGCGGACAATGGAGCATCGACAAGGCAAAAACTGTCGTTGAAGCGCGCCCGATTCAGAACGCAGACAAAACCTTTGTCCCGCCACTGCCAGCGGTGGCCACCGCGATTATGGCCGAGCATCAGGCTACCATCGCGTACGTGAAAACGCCGATCGGCAGCAGTGATTTTCCAATGACGTCGTACTTCGCTGACGTAGGTGATGTGTCGGCGATGCAAATCGTCAATCAGGCGCAAACGGACTACGTCGCACGCTACGTCAAAGCGAGCCTGCCGCAGTACGCATCACTGCCCGTGCTCAGCACGGCGTCGCCGTTCAAGACGGGTTTCGCCGGTGGCACCGATTTCACCGAGGTCGCTGCAGGAGACATCGCGATCAATCATGCCGCCGATTTGTACCTGTTCCCGAACACGCTGTACGCCGTCAAAGTGACCGGTGCCGGTTTGAAAGATTGGCTTGAGGCCGCATCACGCCGCTTCCGCCAGATTGACCCGAAACTCACCACCGAGCAATCACTCGTCGGCACTGCGCCGGGTTACACCTTTGACATGATTACGAACAAAGATCTGGCTTATGAAATCGACGTGACACAAGCGCAAGGCAGCCGCATCACGAGCCTGATGTACAAGGGCGCGCCAGTGGCACCCACCGCTGAATTCATCGTCGCCACTAACAATTACCGAGCCAGCGGCGGCGGCAATTTCCCCGGTCTCGACGGCACCAAAACCATCATCGCCTCGCCGGATACCAACCGCGACGTACTGATCCAATACATCAAAACCGCGAAGACGCTCACGCGAAAAAACAACGGCCTGGATCGGAGTTGGCACTTCGCAAAAGTGAATGCCGCCGGTCCGCTTACCTTCAAATCCGCGCAGGGAAAATTGCCGGTCGCGATCGCTGCTGGCCTCACCAATGTCAGCGTGTTCAAAGCGGACGACGGCAGCGGCAAAGGCCTCGCGATTTATCAGATTGACTTGTCAAAGTAGCGTGATGCGCCGCACTCTGGTGATGGTTGCACTGTTCGCAGTAACGAGCAAGTGCGTAGCCGCGTCGGTCGCTACACCTGCCGAAATCGACCGCTTGCGCATGCACGCAGACGCCGGTCGCGACGCGCAGGCAGGGACTTCATTGCTCGCCCTTGCGCGAACGGGCGACGCAAATGCCCAGCGCGCGATTGGCGAAGTATTGCTACGCAGGAACGACGCGACGCGAGTGAGCGAGGCGCTTGATTGGTTGCAACGAGCTGCTGCGCAAGGCGATTCGCGCGCGGCGTTGCTGCTTGGTAAGACCTGGCTGTACGGCGCGCCGGGTGTTACGCCCGATGGCGTCAAGGCGCGCCATTGGTTTGAGAAGACAGGAACCGACAGTGCACCGCAAGCGGCGTATTACCTTGGCCTGATTGAGAAGGGCGGATACGGCACGCCCGTCGATCACGAGGCAGCGGAACGACATTTCCGCTTTGCGGCAGAACGGGGTTTGCCCGACGCGATGTATCAGCTCGGCAACCTGTATGCGAGCGGCGAAGGGGTGGACGCTGATCCGCGCGAAGCCATGCGCTGGTACCTGCGCGCCGCCGCGTTCGAGCACCCGCAGGCGATTCAGGAACTCGCCAACGCTTTCACGCGCGGCGACACGCTGCTACCGCAAAGCGAGCTACAAGCCGCGAACATGCGCCTCGCAATCGAACACGCGCTCAGGCACCCGCAGGCGCTTCCCTAACGATCAGCACGCCGCTCATGTCGTCGTGCCCGTCACCACAAAAATTATCACAGGCGAATACAAAACGGCCCGCCTTGTCGGGCGTAAATGTCAGCTCAACGTCTTTGCCGGGAATCAGATCACGGCGCACATTGAAGTCCGATAGATTGAAGCCGTGAGCGTAGTCGGTTGCAGTGATGACCAGCGTCACCGGGCTTCCGCGCTCGACGCTCACTTCGGCCGGTGAGAACTCAAATTTGCTGGCTTTGATCGCGATGCGTCGAGGCGCTGTCTGACTGGTTGCCTGATATGCCGCGCCACCGACCCATGCGCCGACGGCAACCGGAGTCAGTGCCGCTCGCGACAAGAAGCTGCGGCGATTCACTGGTCCGCTGCCTTTTTGCCTAGCACTTGTGCGCACATCATGATTTCGTCAGGGCAATATCGACCCATTTCGGAGCCGCAGCGCCACCTGCATCGATACTGCGCCAGCCCATGCCGTCATAAGGTTTTTCAGCGTTCCACAGCAATTGCGTTTTCTTCTCCATCGAGCCGAACGGCGAGATCGGGAACATGGTGGACATCGCGGCATGGTGGCCGATGTGCCCGGTCATGTGATGGTGCGCATTGTGGATATGGCCATAGAACACAGTGACGTTTTTGAACGGCATCAGCAGATTAATAGCCTGTCCGCCGTCGCGCGTCGCCCAGTCCCATTGTGGCGCCAGCGCGAACAACGGGCGGTGAGTAAACACCACGATAGGCTGCTCCGGCTTCTGCGCAGTGAGATCGGTCTTGAGCCATTGCAACTGTGCGTCACCGAGAATCGCCGCTGGGTCAGACGTGTTGTCGAGCACGATGAAGTGAATGCCTTTGTGATCAAACGTGTAGTGCATCGCGCTGCCGAAAAACTCCTGATACGCCTCACCGCGATCGAGCGCCGCGTCGTGTTCGCCGGGCATGTAGCGCACCGGCACGTTAATACCGCTAGCCATCTCGCGAAATTCCTTGAGCCGCATTCGACGTACTTTCGGATCGTCGGTCGTATGCGTAAGATCGCCCGTAAACATCACGAAGTCCGGCTTGTTGGCAAGGCTGTTCACGGCGGCAATCGCCTTGAGCAAGGTGCCCGTGAAATCAGGATTCACCGAGGCATTGTTGTAGCCCCAGTGAATGTCCGAGAGCTGCACAAAATTGAAGTCTGCGTTCACAGCGCCGCCCGAAGTGCTCTGCTGTATCCCTGCGCATCCAGGCAGTGCAGAGGCAAACACCACACCGCCGCCAACGGCCGCGAGTTTCACGAAATCGCGCCTTGAGTAGCCGTGTTCTGTGATGTCGTTCATAGGTTCTCCGTCGGTTGAGCTGACCTCTTGCCAGACGTAGGCACGCGCGCAAATATTCCCGGACGCCGTTCGGGAATAAATGACAATCCCGCTGCGTCTCTCTAGCATTGACGCGAATTCGGTGAAATCGCAATTGCAACAGCCGCACGACCACGCCAACTTGAGGCGCTTCGAATCGACCGTGTTGGTCCACCTCGACGCGGCGTACAACCTTGCGCGCTGGTTACTCAACGACCCTGCGGCGGCGGAAGACGCCGTGCAGGACGCTTGCATTCGTGCATTCAGGTTTTTCGACGATTTGTCCGGACCGAGCCCGAAGGCGTGGTTCATGGCGGTAGTGCGCAACACCTGCATCGACAGCTTGCGCAGCAACAAACATCACAACGCGGCGCATGAATACGATGAGGAAATTGATGGCATTGCGGGTGCACAGGTGCACGACAACCCGGAGCAGATTGCCGTTCGCGCGTCAGACGCACGTTGGGTGCGCGCGGCAATCGCGGCTTTGCCCGTAGAGTTTCGCGAAGTGATCGTGTTGCGGGAGCTGGAAGAAATGACTTACAAGGAAATCAGTGTGATCGTAAAAGTCCCCATCGGAACCGTGATGTCGCGTCTGTCGCGCGGGCGCGATCTGTTGTCGCAGCAACTTGGCGCTGACGTGAAACGAGTGAGTCCATGAGCTGCATCCGCACCCAACAGATGATGGACGCGTGGCTCGATGGCGAGCTAGACCCGTCCACCGGCGAGGAGATTTCGCACCACGTCGGGCAGTGCGCGGATTGCGCTGCGCTCAAGGCCAGGCGCGAACAACTGCGCGCAACGCTGCAAGCCGCCGCGCCGCGCTACGCCGCACCGCCAGCACTGCGAAGCGCCGTGTTGAATCAGTTGCAAGCGGCGCAACAACCACCTGTCGCCCGCCCGCTTACGACCTCGCGCGGCCCCTCGTGGTGGCAAGCGACGGCGATGGCCGCTGCGACAAGTATCGTCACAGCGCTCGTCACCTGGGGCACGCTAGGCAAGCTGAGCGCGCCGTCGGGTGAACAGGTAGCCTTGGCTGATCAGGATCGGCGTCCCGTGCGCGAGCAGCTCGTCGCCCGTCACGTCGCCTCGCTGTCCGCGCCCAGCCTCATCGAAGTGCCCTCAAGCGACAGCCACGTCATCAAGCCGTGGTTTCAGGGCAAGATCGATTTCGCGCCCGTGGTTCGCGACTTGTCAGCGCAGGGCTTCACCTTGCTAGGGGCGCGCATGGAGCGCGTCTCCGGCCAGCGCGCCGTCGCCGTCGTCTACAAAATTCGCGAACATCCGATCAACCTGTTCGTCTGGCCCGACATCTCGGGCCGCGACAGCGGCGCCGAACTCGCGACAGTGCGCGGTTTCAGCATGGGCAGTTGGGCCGCAGGCGGGCTCAATTTTGCGGCCGTATCCGATGTCGATGCGCATGACCTGGAGCGGTTTGTCATGGCGCTGCAAGCACCACGCTGAACCGCCCGACCTAACAGCTTTTCCGTAAAACCCTTATTTTATTGGGGCTACAGGCCGTTTAATTGATAAACCGACAAAGTGTATTTCTCGCCATTTGCCCCTGTGACACAGCGCTTTCAACCAAAAGCTGCTGACCTGCCTACTGCGCCAAAACGGCGTCCGTCACGTTCACCGAACAAAACACAGCGCCCTCATCGACCCAGCCTAGCGCCAGCATCTTCGCCTTCGTCGCGGCGCTAACGACGTAACGATGATTGCCTTCGTTGGTTGCTGATTTGTTGTTGAACAAGCGGTAGACCGCGTTCGGCGCGGGAGCGGAACAAACCGTCCCGGTCGGCTTTGTCGCAGCAAAATCGAACCCTTCAAACCGCAACGCGCTCGACGTATTCAACAGCGCACAATCGTCGCCCGTGCCATAAAAATGCGTGTTGCTGCCACCCCTATCTGGCGCTGCATAGAAGCGGCAGATCGGCGTCTCCGGCCGATCAGCGAAGCTGGCCGCGCTGCGTGCGCCAAACCTCATGCCGGTGCGTACAAAAGACGCTGGCAGCGCGTCCAGCGTGCTCTGTTCGTCGGCCCGTCCGGTCAAGAAATACCGCCCGGCATCGCGACTGAAATATTCAATCACGGTCTTATCCTCGCTGGTCAGGCTTCGCGTGGTGATCATCTTGATGTCGTCGCCCTGACTGGCAACATATTCAATATCGTCGGAAGACTGCAGCTCGACGTCTTTGGTGAAGGCCGCATTCAAGCCAGCAGTGCGTGGAGCCGGTGCCGACCACGCAGGATCAGCGTCACCATTGCCTGATAACGATGATCGACGAAGTGTCAATGTGTTGGTTTGATCAACAAGTTGCGTCCAATAAAGATAGTTGGCCGACAGCGTTTGCGCTGCCCAGCCCGAGTCTGACGTTGCGGGCCGCCGCTGCCACGCTGGATCTTCCACGCTCGCTTGAGTAAGACCGTAGCGCTTTTCAGCGATGTATGCATGTTGGCGCGAACTGAGCAGCGACCTCGTCTGAAATGAAATGCGCCTGTTGGGAATGCTCGCGGTTTGCGCCCGCACCGCGAAATCAAAGCGCTCAATGAGATTTACCGTTGGGTTACCAAACCCCGATACGTCCCAAAATAACCACAATCCGCCGAGCCGATCCGTATCAAGAGAGACGCCCTCGCCACGAAACGGCACCGACCACTCGGGGCTCAACATATTGTTGCTCACACTAAGCGCCTGCAGCGAAAGCAGGGCTGGCGTACCTGATGCTGCGTAAAACTGATCAGCACCATCGTAGGTGATTTGATAGGCACTCCGGGGCCATTGCGCCCCCCACTGTGGATCGACCGACGCGCCGGATGCAAGCGACACCAGCGCCACACTGGGTTTGAAGAACCCGGTAGCCGACGAAGCGCTGTTACTCGCAGCAACGCCATTGATCGACGTCATTGAACCGAAAACAACGACACCGCGCGGCGTCAAAAATGCATCTTGGATGTTCCCGTCCACGGTCACTCGCCAGTCCTGCCTGACGTTGCCGTCGGCACCGATTCGCAGCAAGTTGCGGTAGCGCTGGCCACCATAGAACGCGTCAAATTGCCCCAAAATCAGGCGGCCGCCATCGGGCAGCGCGAGGACTTTGTACACCTCGGCGGTTCCCCCCAAAACATAGGGATAGGAATTTTTCAGGCGCAGCGTTGCAACATCAAACAACCAAACCGCGTCTGCAGTCGCGAAGTGAACTGCACCATTCGCCACCCCCATCAACGGGCGCTGAAGATACGATCGCCCAGCTGACGCGGCAGCAGGCAACGTCGCTCGCATCACCTCCGCGCCGCGATTGTCGAATCGCGCCATCTCGACCGGCAAAGATCCGGTCACCACGTCACGCGAAATGGTGACCAACAGTTCGTCGCCTGTTGCGAGCATGTCAAAGTTTTTGCCAGTCGCCGAAAGCGCCAGAAACGAATTCACCGACTGTTGTGAAGTCCAGGCCGTGTCAAGCTCGCCATTCGCGTCAAGCCGGATGATTTCAGCTTGGTAACCGTATGTGCCTTTCGTGAGCACGTACAGTCGACCCCGCGCGTCCGCCTCGACCTTTGAACGGGCCGTGAAAATTTCCTGCCGCCACAGCGGAGTGGCGTCGCCAACGGTACTCAGCCGCATGAATATCCTCGGCCATGCGGCATCACCTCCTGTGGAGGAACTCACCATGTATACCGCACCATCAGCACCCACTACCGGTATCGAATACTCCAACGGCAGTTCATACGTCCAACTGTCAACCTGATGGTTTCGGGTATCAAGCCGGCCGATACGCACTTTGCTGTTTATTCCGACAGACTCGCGAGTCGTGAAGTAAAGCCAATGATCGTAGCCTCCAGCAATAGCCAGCAGTTGGGCTCGCGCGCCTACAGCGTCTGGCGCAGGCGGGGTAAAGCGGACGACCGGCTCACTACCAGGGGCGGTGGACACGCTGACTACCGAAACGCCGTTCACGCTTCCAGCGGTTTGACCGACGACGTAAACGTTGCCATTGGGCGCGAACACCGGTGCGCCTTGAACATAAAGCCGAAGCGCAGGACGCCAACTCAAGTCGGGAATGCCATCAAAGACCCGGCCCAATCCGTTCGTCTTCACACCACTCAGCAGCGTGGAAAAGTTGGTCGCATAAATCAAACCACTCCTCGGATCGACGCTCAGTTGCCCGCTTTCGGGCCTGGTGAGCGTTGACAAATCAGGCAACGTTAGAAAGCGCTGCGCATGTAACTGCATCGAACCCAAACCGAGAAGCAACGCCAACAACCATCTACTCATACCGCGAATCTCCACTGCCTACAACATCAAAAAACAAACCAATGATCGTTCATACATGGTGTGATCTTTACCGCATTTACCGCTGTGAGGTGCGAGCAAAAAACAAGCCGCATGACGTGGGCATAACTTTATACGACCGTCGTCGGCACGCAGGTAGGACAAACCACCACCCGCTGCAATATTGCTGTCACAAATTCTTGTCAAACTACCCGGACTAGAAAAGGGAAGGTGTTCCCTCTCCTCCTCGCCCCTCACCGAGACTAAAAAAACCAAACAAGTCTCGGCGGCTCAAGTTCATAAAGGACATTTAATGCGTTTCACACAAAAGTACTTTGCCGTTGCTGCCGCCGTTGCAGTAAGCATGTCGGCCTCATTCACGGTCTCAGCCCAGCAAATCACTGGTGCCGGTGCGACCTTTCCGTTCCCGATCTACGCGAAGTGGGCTGACGAATACAAAAAGACGACCAATGTGTCGCTGAACTATCAGTCCATTGGCTCCGGCGGTGGTATCAAGCAGATTCAGTCGAAGACGGTTGATTTCGGTGCCTCCGACATGCCTTTGGCAGCCGACGCACTGGCCAAAGACGGCCTGGTGCAGTTCCCGGCGATCATCGGCGGCGTGGTGCCGGTCACCAATATGGACAGCGTCAAACCGGGCGAGCTGAAGCTCACGGGCCCAGTGCTGGCAGACATCTTCCTTGGCAAAATCAAGAACTGGAATGACAAGGCGATCACCGACCTGAATCCTGGCCTCAAAATTGACGGCCCGATCACGGTGGTGCGCCGTTCCGATGGTTCGGGTACGACTTTCGGATTTGTCGATTACTTGTCTAAAGTGTCGCCCGAGTGGAAGTCCAAAGTAGGCGTCGGTACGGCGGTTGCCTGGCCGGAAGGCGTGGGCGGAAAAGGCAATGAAGGCGTGGCGCAATACGTGCAACGCATCAAGGGTTCGATTGGTTACGTAGAGTACGCATACGCCAAAAAGAACAAGCTTGACCACATTTCACTGAAGAACAAAGACGGCCAGTTTGTGCAACCGGAAGAGGCAAGCTTCGCCGCTGCGTCTGCCGGTGCCGACTGGAAAAATACAGCTGGCATGGGCGTGATCCTGACCGATCAGGCAGGTGCCAAGAGCTGGCCGATCACGAGCGCATCGTTTATTCTGATGCACGCAAAAGCCGAGAAACCAGCGCAGTCGAAAGAAGCGCTCAAGTTCTTCGAATGGGCGCTCAAAAATGGGCAGAAATCGGCGATCGAACTTGACTACGTACCGATGCCTGCCGCGACTGTTTCGTTGATTCAGGCGGAGTGGAAGAAGATTGTGGATGGTTCTGGCAAGGCTGTGTTTTAGGCATTGACTGGCGCGATGAGGACGAAGGGTGCGCACAAGGTGCGCACCCTTCGTTCGTTGGATCAAAACGATTTGCGTGAGGAGCCAGAGTGTGCATTCTGATGCACCCGCTACGGACATCGTGCAACCTCTTAAAAAGTAGAAAGCCGGACCATGGATGCCGCTTCAACCCGCACCTTCGCGTTGCAGGACGCGATCTTCGCGCGCAGCACGCAGTTCTTCGCGATGCTCGTGCTCGTTACGCTTTTGGCCATTCTCGGCTCGCTGGTTTACGGCGCGTGGCCGACGATCACACAGGTCGGGCCCAAATTTCTTGTTGATGGCACATGGGATCCGGTGCGCAGGCTGTTTGGTGGGCTCGCCCCGCTGTGGGGTACGATCATCACGGCCACCATTGCGATGGTCATCGCGGTGCCGGTGAGCTTCGGCATTGCGATATTCCTGACCGAAATGTGCCCGCCGGTTTTGAAACGTCCACTCGGCACCGCCGTTGAATTGTTGGCAGCGATCCCTTCGATCATTTACGGCATGTGGGGCCTGTTTATTTTCGCGCCGCTGTTCGGCGAATATGTGCAGCCCGCGCTTACGGCGACTGTGGGCAAACTGCCCGTCGTCGGAACATTATTTCAAGGACCACCCATTGGCATTGGCGTGCTCTCTGCGGGCATCATTCTGTCGGTGATGGTGATTCCATTCACGGCGTCGGTGATGCGCGACGTATTTGAAACAACGCCTGCGATCCTCAAGGAATCAGCCTACGGCCTCGGTGCCACCACCTGGGAGGTCATGTGGAACGTGGTGCTGCCCTACACAAAAACCGGCGTGGTTGGCGGCGTGATGCTCGGCCTCGGCCGCGCACTTGGTGAGACGATGGCGGTGACGTTTGTGATCGGTAATGCCTACAACATCTCGCCCAAATTGTTTGAGCCGGGTAACTCGATTGCCTCATCGCTAGCGAATGAATTTAACGAAGCGTCGGATCCGCTGCATCTATCCGCACTGATCTCGCTGGGTCTGGTTCTATTCATCCTTACGTTCTGCGTATTGGCCGCGTCGCGCTGGATGCTGGCAAGTCTTGCCAAGCGTGAAGGAAAGCGCACATGAGCGACGTCGCAAAAGCAGTCAGTAACGACCGCGCAAACAACCCGATTTATCGTCGTCGTGTCTGGGTAAACCGTTTCAACATGACGATGTCGATGGCCACGATGGCATTCGGCATGGTCTTCCTGATCTGGATTTTGATCACGCTGTTCAGCAAGGGGTTCGCGGCGTTTGGCCCGCAGCTATTCACGCAGATGACACCGCCACCGGGCTCCGATGGTGGGCTGGCGAACGCCATCTTCGGCAGCGCGCTGATGGTGGGCGCTTCGGTGTTGATTGCCACCCCCGTCGGCATCATGGCGGGCATCTATCTTGTCGAGGTCGGTCGTGATAACTGGGTCGCGAAGATTACGCGCTTTGTAAACGACATTCTGTTGTCAGCGCCGTCGATTGTGATTGGTCTCTTCGTCTACAGCCTTATCGTGTTTCAGGTGAGGCATTACTCCGGCTGGGCCGGTGCGGTGGCGCTTGCGATCATCGCCGTGCCTGTGGTCGTTCGCACGACAGAGAATATGCTGATGCTGGTGCCCAACAGCCTGCGCGAAGCGGCGGTTGCGCTCGGTGCGCCGATGTGGAAAGTGGTGTTGATGGTGACGCTGAAGGCCGTGCGCGGTGGCGTGATCACCGGCATTCTGCTGGCACTCGCGCGAGTGTCGGGAGAGACGGCGCCGCTGTTGTTCACGTCGCTGAACAATCAGTTCTGGAGCACCGACATGAATGCGCCGATGGCGAATCTGCCGGTGGTGATCTTCCAGTTTGCGATGAGCCCATATGAGGATTGGCAACGGCTGGCATGGGCTGGCGCGTTGTTAATTACATTGACCGTTTTGCTTCTAAATATCCTGGCGCGCACCGTGTTCCGCCAGAAAACACAATAGGCAAGAGATTACACATGGCATTCCAAGTCAGCCTCGGTGACACTGCTGTTGCCGAACGCGCAGCGACCAAACTCAAAATCAATAACCTGAATTTTTTCTACGGAACATTTCAGGGCTTGCGCAATATTTCGCTTGAAATTCCAGAGAAGCAGGTCACCGCTTTCATTGGTCCGTCGGGCTGCGGCAAATCCACCCTGCTGCGCGTGCTAAATCGCATGTATTCGCTCTATCCCGGCCAGCGCGCGGAGGGCGAGGTTCTGTTTAACGGACAAAACGTGCTTGATTCAAAGTACGATTTGAACGCCTTGCGTGGTCAGGTAGGCATGGTGTTTCAGAAGCCAACGCCGTTCCCGATGTCGATTTACGACAACATCGCTTTCGGAGTGAAGCTCTACGAGAAACTTTCGCGGAGCGACATGGATGAGCGCGTGGAGTGGGCGCTAAAAAAAGCGTCGTTGTGGACTGAAGCGAAGGACAAATTGAATCAGAGTGGGTTGTCGCTTTCCGGCGGTCAACAGCAGCGTTTGTGCATCGCGCGTGGCATTGCCGTGAAACCGGAAGTGCTACTTCTTGATGAGCCAACCTCTGCGCTGGATCCAATTTCAACGGCTCGCATCGAAGAACTGGTGAGCGAATTGCGCACCGACTACACCATCGTCATGGTGACGCACAATATGCAACAGGCCGCGCGCGTATCGCAGCACACGGCGTACATGTATCTCGGCGAACTGGTCGAGTTCACACCAACGGCACAGATTTTTGTCAAACCGAAAGACAAGCGCACTGAGGACTACATCACAGGAAGGTTCGGTTAATCGCATGGAACACACCTCAAAACAATTCGAGATCGATCTGGAAGACTTGCGCAGTGGTCTGCTCGCGATGGGCGGCCTCGTTGAAGCCCAACTGGAACGAGCGCTGGAGGCGATCGCTTCGCACGAAGATGAGCTGGTAGAAGTCGTTCTTCGAGAGGAAAAGCGGGTCAACGACAAGCAGATCGAGCTTGATCGAAAAGCCATGGAAATCATCGCCAAGCGCCAGCCTGCCGCCGTGGATTTACGCCAGATTATCTGCACGATGCAGGCGGTAAATGACCTTGAGCGAATCGGCGATGAGATTAAAAAAGTAGCGCAGCGTGCCCGACAGTTTCAGGCGTCAGAGCGCTTTCAGCTGCTGCGCCTGAACGAAGTGAAACACATTGGCACGCTGGCGCAGGACATGCTGAAGGAAGCGCTCAACGCGTTCGCACGACTCGACGTGATTTCAGCGGGCGAGGTGATCGGCCGCGACGCTGCGGTCGACGAAGAATTTGATCGCATCATGCGATTGCTCGTTACGTACATGATGGAAGACCCCCGCACCATTGGTGCAGGGCTTGACGTGGCGTTTCTCGCGAAGGCCATTGAGCGCGTCGCGGATCACGCCAAAAACATCGGCGAATACGTGATTCACATCGTGCAGGGACAGGATCCTCGACACGCCGGCTAATCGATTATCTCGGCAGGCGCGGTGCGGTCTGAAGTAAATCGGCCAGTTCTTTCTTCCAGAACTTCGCCTGCCCCGTCGTGCCGTGCCCGGCGGTCAGTTCGCTGGCCGGGATCAAAAGTACCCGGCCATTTTTTACACGCTTGATCTCCCGATCCAGCACGCCTACTTCCGGCGGATTGCGTTCATCGTCGGCGGAATTGATCGCGAGCAGCGTAGCCTGAATGCGCTCCAGCCCCGCCGATGGATTGAAATCTCCTGACGACGCCCATTGATAGAGATGATCGTTGGCATCGCCCACGAACGGCGCACTCAGGCGCTGATCCAGTAATTGGTCGGCTTTGACGCGCGTCGGCGCTGCCTTGAATATTGCCTGGTTACCGCCGCTGGTGGCGATCCCGAAAAAGACTGAAGCGAACTGCAAACTCTTCGGTTGGCGTGTGTAGTTACCACTCATCCATTCAGGATCGTTCTGGATTGAATCGACGATCAGACGGCGCAGCATCCAGTTGCGGCTAGACATTTCGGTCGGCACAGATGCCATGGGTACGGCAACGTCCATGAACGCAGGATACTTTTGCGCCCAGATCCACACTTGCATGCCGCCCATCGAATTGCCCAGCGCGAGGCGCAAATGCTTCACGCCGAGATGTTCGGTGACAAGGCGATACTGCGCGTCGACCATGTCGTCGTAGTTGTACTTTGGAAATTTGGTACGCAAGCCGTCCGAGGGTTTGCTCGATTTTCCGGTTCCAATCGCGTCCGGCAGAATCAGGTAATACTTACTGGCGTCGAGCGGCTGTCCAGGCCCGAACAGCTCACCGGCGAACGCCGGATTGACCATGCCGATGCCCGAACCCGTCGTGCCGTGTAGGATGAGCACCGGTTCTCCTGACGGTTCGCCAACCGTTGTGTAATTGAGCCGCAGTTCCGGCAACACTTCGCCAGTGTGAAAGCGGAAATCGCGGACAACCCAGCTCGCTTCCTTCGGTGCGGGGTAGTCCGCAGCCAGAAGTGGAAACGCAGCTACTGTGACGAGCAGCCCGAATACTGCTCGCGCCGAATGCCTGATTGATCGCATGATTTGCTCCATTTTGTCCGCTTGTTGATGGCGGGTGACGTAATTTATCTCGGTAGCGTAATCCCGTTTTGTGGTTAGAAACGCCTCGCATCTCGGTTTGCTTCGTAGCGCAATATTGGCGTTGCAGGCATCCACTGGGATAATGCAGGCAATGAAAGCCCCCAAGAGACTTCAAGCGCTGATCGACGAAGGCCTCATCGACAGCGTCGTTCGCCAACTAATGAGCGGCAAAGAGGCGATGGTGTTTGTCGTTCGCTGTGGCGACGAGACGCGCTGCGCCAAAGTCTACAAAGAGGCAACCAACCGCAGCTTTCGGCAAGCGGTTGACTACACCGAAAACCGCAAGGTCAAGAACACGCGCGCCGCGCGCGCGATGGCGAAAGGTAGCCGCTTCGGGCGGCAGGCGATGGAAGAGGCGTGGCAAAGCGCCGAAGTGGACGCGCTGTACCGCTTGGCCGCGGCGGGCGTGCGGGTGCCGAAGCCGTACAACTTTCTCGAAGGCGTGCTGCTCATGGAGCTGGTCGCAGACGCGGACGGCGCCGCTGCCCCGCGACTGAATGATTGCGTGTTTACGGCAGAAGAGGCGCGCAGACATCACTCAACACTGTTGACCGAAGTCGTGCGGATGCTCGGCGCGGGTGTGGTGCATGGCGATTTGTCCGAGTTCAATATTCTGCTCGCAGCAGACGGCCCGGTGATCATCGATCTGCCGCAGGCGGTCGACGCAGCAGGTAACAACCACGCCAAGCGCATGTTGTTGCGGGATGTGAACAATTTGCGTGACTTCTTCGGTCGCTCCGCACCCGAGTTGCTAAAGACTGACTACGGCCACGAGATTTGGGATTTGTACGAGCGCGGTTTGCTTGACCCTGCCGTTCCGCTCACCGGCCAATACGAACACGACACCGGCCCGGTTGACCTGGAAGGCGTGATGGATCAGATCGAAGACGCGCGCTTCGAGGAAGAAGCGCGGCGGTTGCGAATGGCGACGGGCTAGCAGTTGCGCGCGTTAACGAATCGGATCGGCGTACATCAACCCACCCTGATTCCACTGATTGTTCAATCCACGCGGTAAGCCGATCGCTGATTTCGGGCCAAGATTGCGTTCGAACATTTCGCCGTAGTTGCCGCTGGTTTTGATGGCGCGCACCATCCAGTCGCGATCAAGCCCGAGCAATTTGCCGGTGTCTTCTGTGCTGCCGAGAATACGCTGCACGGCGGGGTCCTGGCTGGTCGCCTTCATGCTGTCGACGTTGGCGCGCGTGATGCCGTATTCCTCGGCCTCCAGCAGACCGTAAATCACCCACTTGACGATGGCGAACCATTCGTCGTCACCGCGCCGCACCATTGGGCCAAGCGGTTCTTTCGAGATGAGTGTGGGCAGGATCACGTGATCTTTCGGATTCTTGGCTTCTTTGTTGCGTACCGACGCGAGACCCGATGCGTCCGTGGTGTAGCCGACGCAGCGGCCACCAAAATATGCACCGATCAGCGCGTCGAGCGATTCAAACACGACGGGCCGGAAGCCAAGATTGTTGGCGCGCGAGAAGTCGGCGAGATTCTTCTCGGTAGTGGAGCCCGAAAGCACACAGATGGTTTGCCCCTTGAGTTGGCGCACATCCTTGATGCCGGATTTGGCGGGCACCATGAAGCCCTGACCGTCGTAGTACAGCGGCGCGGTAATGTGCAGGCCAAGCGAGGCATCACGCGTGAGCGTAAACGTGGTGTTGCGAGAGAGCACATCGATCTCGCCGGATTGCAGCGCGGGCAGACGTTGTTGGGAATTCAGCGGCACCCATTTCACCTTGCTCGCGTCGTTCAAAATCACTGCGGCAAGCACCTTGCAGAAATCCGCGTCAAGCCCGCTCCAGTTGCCCGCCGTGTCCGCCTGAGAAAAGCCCGCCAAGCCCGTGTTCACGCCGCAGCTCAGTTGCCCCCGAGCCTTGATGGTGTCGACGGTTTTGCCAGCGTACGCCGGCAGAGCGGCGGCGGAGAGCGTGACTGCGGCGGCGATGGCGAGTAGCGGTTTTAAAGCAATGTGTGTCATGGTGGCCCCTTGATGTGTTTTGAACTTCATTGTCGGCGATTGGCAGATTGCGTCGACATTATTTGCGAGCGGGGGGACGAATCGACGTCGCGGGTTCGATTACGACCCAACCCCGGGTCAGTCCAGCGCGCAGCGAGCACAGCCCTGCTCGGCTGGTTTCAACGTCACGTCTTGGATACAGCTTTTACGTGTAGCCCTTATTGCATTGGGATTACACGATATATTTTGTATAAGTCGACTTGTGACGTTTCGCGTCAATAGCCCCTTTGCAGCGGTAATTGTGGCGCGAAGTTATAAAACTCAGATTCGTCCAAAAGTGCTTCGCAGCACTGTGCCTTAGTAGGCAGCTCCGCACCGCAGGTTGACGTTGCCGCGAACGGTCGACCCCGTTGTGTAGACCGCGCCCACGGGCAGCCGAATCGCATTGAGCAAAACCGACTCCGGAACGCCTGACATCACGCGCAGCAGCAGGCCGTCGTTGTCGGCGGTGATTGCGCTATCACCGTTCGAAAGCCTGAGTGCAGCCACCCGCGTTCGTGCTGGCGGCTCAGTAGCAGGCATTCGTATGGCGGGTCCAACGAACGAAGTTAGTCGTCAGTCACGGTGGGAGCAGACCCGTCAGATAGTTTTCGATTGGGGTGAACGTGATGCGAGTCGCCCCAACGCCGAGTGCCCCTACGATGAGCGCCGGGCCGCGAATGCCAAGTAGAAAGCGCGAGATCAACAGGCCGTCGGTGAGAGCGTCAACCTGGCCGTTGCCGTCGATATCGAGCATTGGTTTCAGATCGTCGAGATACGCTGTGAGTGCCGCTGCGGTGCTGCGCGTGGCATCGCCTGAAACCACGTTGCCGCTGATCAGCGCGGCTCCGCTTATCCCGTTCAAGTAGCGCAGGATCAGCACGCCGTCATTGGCGTCGGTTGCAAGCGAGACGGGCGCGTTGCCTTCGACGTCCAGATTGAACGGACCGTTGCTGGTCAATGCAAACGTGGCGGAGACGTTAGCTGCTGCGCTCAATGTCTTCGTGCAGGGCAAGGTGCCGCTGCAACCATTGCCGAGCCAACCAGTGAAGGTTGACGCCGCGCTGGTAGGCGTGGCGGTGAGCGTCACTGCGGCGCTCGCACCGAACGTGGCGCTGCACGCTACCCCGCAGTTGATGCCTGCGGGCGATGACGTCACCGTGCCGCTACCAGAGCCGTTTTTAACCACTGTGAGCGCAACGGGCAACGCAGCCGTCACGCATTGCGAAAACTCGGAGGTATTTCCCACTGAATCGGTCGCAGTGGCTGTAACCACCGATTGTCCTGCGGGTAGGGCGGCAAACGTCGCATTGAAGCTGGCGTTGCCGCTGCCGTCGGTCGTGACTGATTGAAACCCGATGAACGTTTTGCCCTCGCCGTATCCCGACGGATCACACGCTGCGTTGGCGAAAAATTCAAGGCGGTACGTAGCACTGGCGATGCTGTTGAACGTGCCTTGCACATTGCCTGTCGCCGTGACAGTAGTAAGCACTGGAAAATTTTGCTGGCCGTTGACACCAAAGTCGCCGTCGCCAGTGTCGTTGAAGGTGACGCCTAAGCTGTTTTCGCTGCCCGGTGAATACAAGTTGATACCCAGTTGTGCATTCGAAAAAATCGAATTGCCAAGAATGGAATGGCCGTTGCCCGCTTGATCGCTGAGCAGTACGCCGGGGCCAGTGTTGAACGCGATGACGTTGCCTGCGCCTGCGGCCGTGCCACCTATCTGCGTGCCGATGACCGCCGCGTTGCCCGAAACGTAAATGCCAGGCACACGAAACGCACTTGGCACGAATCCAGCAGGCGCGCTGCTGCCGGACACATCGGTGCCGATCCAGTTGCCCTGCACTACGACGTCGCTAGTCTGAATGACCACATTGGCCGTCGTAACGCTCGCGGCGATGACGTTGCCTGCACCAACCGCGCTGCCACCGATCACGCCGCCGCGACTGCTGATGGAAATACCGTATTGGCCGTTACCGAGTGCTGCCGCGCCTGTCACGTCAACACCGATGTAGTTGCCGGAAATCGTATTGTTGCTGGAGGCACCGGGGATGAAGGATTCGTCGTAGATGCCCGACGTGTTGCCGGAAATCACGTTGCGCGCGGCGGCTGTGCTGCCGCCAATGACGGTGTTTTTGCCTCCCGATTGCACGAACGCAATGGCTAATTCGTTGGCAATGGCGGCCGTTCCTGCGGCATTGGTTCCGATCACGTTCCCCAAAATCTGGGTGCCCAAAATAGGATTGCTGGGCGACGAAATGAGGATTCCGGTGTTGTTGCCAGAAATCACATTTCGCGCAGCGGGCGTCGCGCCGCCGATCACGTTGTTGTGTGAATTTGTCAGCACCGTCACACCGTTTTGAGCATCGGCAAAACCGGCACTGCCAGCCGCGTTGGTGCCCACAAAGTTGCCTTCAACCGCGTGATTGCCAGTGCCCCCAAGTGCGATACCTACGCGTCGGTTAAGTATGAGTCCACGCACGACACTACCGCTGACCCCCAAGACAATGTTGGTGCCGACGGTCGCCAGTGCACTGATTTCCACGCGCAACGACGCGTTGCTGCCCACGTTCGGAGGATTGGTGTTTACCGTTGCACCAGACTGCGTGTAGCCATCAATCACCACGCTTTTCGTGAGCAGCGGCAGTCCGCTCAGCAACGAAATGGTGCAGACGCCGCTGGCCGCGATGCAGTTGGCGTCGGAGGCAGGAATGTTGAATGCGATGTTGTGTGGCCCGAGTGCAGGGACGGCATCGATGTCAAGAATCGCTTGCCGAAAACTACCAGGCAAGGCGTCGCTGGTGCTGTTGACTGTGAAGGTGGCTGCCTGTGCTGCTCCTGTCGCGAGCAAGACTACCGTTCCCAAACATTGGGCCATTAAGTGTTTCATTTCGGTTTCAATCCTTAGCTACGGCTTGCATCGTTATCTCCGGCGAGCGTTCACATGTCTTAATCGTCCTGTGCACTGGGACGCAATGAGTCGACCAATGCGGACACCGGACAAACGCATTCGGACGAAAGCGCGGGGGCGAGCACGTCAAAAAATAAGAAGACCGCCGCCATAAAAACGGATTACGCGCCGTAACCGAAACAAATTGCGCTGATTCATAGTGTCTCCGTTGATTGATTAAGCACCATTGAGTCTGTTGCTCGCAGTCGCAGAGACCAACAGCAATTCATTCGGCCCCACCCAACCCTCGGGCGTGCCGAACTGATCAAGTTGTTGCGCCATGTCGTTCCACGCCTCCGCCTGGGCTTCTAGCGAAAGCGGGCTCAAAATCGCTCGCAGCGGCGAACCTGCAGCACGGACAAATTCGACGTAGTGCCGACTGGATGGCCAGCAAAACGGTGCTGACACCGGTCTCACTTCGACGTCGGTAAATCCTGCGTTCGCCAGCAGGCTCGTCATCAGGCCCGGCTTGCCAAGGCTCATGAGTGTGCCGGGTGCGTAAGGATTCGGAGGCGCGGCGCAGGTCGCCGATTGACCCGCATTCGCATGCTTGAGCGCGGTGCGGAGCGCAATGCCTAGGCAGGGATTAGCGTCGGGATGCGAGAACACGACGGCACTAAACCGCCCCTTCGGTCGCAGCGCGAGATGCGCCTGTTGCAACGCAAGATGCGGTTCAGTGCAGAACATCAGGCCGAGTCGGCTCACCACTGCGTCAAACTTTTTCCCGCCGAGATTCAGTGCCTGCGCATCGGCCACCAACGTGTCGAAATTGCTGAAACCAGCCGCACGAAGGTTGTCATGCGCCAACGCGAGGATGCGCGGCGATAGATCGGTGGCGAGCACGTAGCCGTTGGAGCCAATCCGCTGTGCAATATCCAGCGTCTCGTCGCCCGCACCCGCAGCAATGTCCAGAACCTGCGATCCCGGCTCGATGTTGGCGGCGCTGATCATTGCGTCGGTCACATCGCGTAGCCATTCGCGGATGACTGCTGTGTGCTCGTTCCACCCCGCTGCGGCTTCATCCCACGGTTGTGGCAGGGGCAGGGCAAGTTCCGCGCACATCATCATTCCACTTTAATGCCGGTAGTGCGGACGACGCGCTGCCAATACTTTTGCTCGTTCGCAATGCGATCAGCGAGAGCCGATGGTGTACTGGCGACTGCCGCCATGCCTGCTTCGGCGAGTCCGTCGATTACTGCGGCCCCCGCGATCGCCTGCGACATCGACCTGGACATTTTCTCGACCGTCTCTACCGACGTCCGACCCGGCATAAAAATGGCGAACCATTCGCGCATCACAAGCTCCGGGTAGCCTTGTTCTACAAACGTATGCACGGCGGGCAGATAGGCGCTGCGCACTGCGCCCGAGGTGGCGAGCACGCGCAGTTTGCCGGTCGCCTGATGTTGCCGAAACAGGCCTTCCGGCAGGATCAGTGAGGAAATTTGCCCGCCCATCAGCTCCACCAGTGCCGGTGGCCCCCCCGCGTAAACGACATGTTGCCATTCCACTTTGGCTTGTCGGAACAGCTCCGCGCCCAAGAGGTGCGGCAAGGTGCCGATGCCGGGTGAGCCGAAGTTCGCGAGCTTTGGGTTACGCCGCGTCCATTCAATAAAGTCGGGCAGCGTTTTTACTGTGTCTGGAACCGCCGCGCCGACGGCAAGAGCCAGCGTGGCCTCCGCCGCCATTGACACCGGCTTCAAGTCAGCTGCGGGGTCGTAGCCGAGCTTTGCGTACAAGTACGGATAGACCGTGGCGATAGCCCCCTGCGCGAGCAACACGGTTGAGCCATCGGCAGGTGCCTGTTTGAGCGCGTTGACGGAGATCTGTCCAGCCGCCCCCGGTTTGTTGTCAACCACGACACCGCCAGACAAGAACGTTGTCAACTGCTCGGCCACGCGACGCGCGACGATGTCGGGAATGCTGCCAGCGGGGCCGCTGCAGATGATGCGTAGCGGGCCCGAGCCTGATTGGGATTGCGCACGGCTGGCGGTCGGCGCACCGAGGCTGAGCAGGGCGGCGAATGCGGCACTGCGGCGAATGAATTCTCGACGTGAGAAATGAGACGGAAAGTAGTGGTTGGACATGAAAGTCTCCTGAGTCATCGGCGTGTGACACAACAGTAGGCGACGCTGACCTAAAGATGACTTAGAGATTCACAGGTTGATGAATTTTTTTGCGCTGGATTCACCCGGCGGTCTGAATCGGCGCAACCGGTACTAACGAAGCGTCGCCGCGAGCGCCTCAGTCTCCGCCGCCGGTTGAATGCCGAGCACCACGGACAAATGCTGTCGACAACTACGGTACGCCTCGCGTGCTTCCGCCGTGCGGCCCAGCCTGTGCAGGCAGGCCATGAGATGCCGCACCGCGACTTCCGACAAGGGCTCGCGCTCGATTACGCGGCGATACACCAGCGCGGCTGATTCATGCCGCCCCTGCGCTTCAAGCAACGCGCCGGACGCCGACAGCTGACGCACAAACATCGCCCGCAGACGATTGCGCGCCGTCATGACTTCGGGATAAGTTTCGTCCCCGGCGAGAAAGTCGCCTTGATACAGCGCCAGCGTGGTGGTAACGAACTGCTCGATCACGTTCGCCTCCGAAATTTCCGTCAATGCTTCAGCCTGACGCAAACAATCCGTTAGCTCGGTAACGTCCGTCCAGCAGGTCGCCGTGTTGAGGCTGAGCGCGCCCGATTGCAAAACGATGTGACGCTCGCCGATGAGTTTGCGCAGCCGGTGTACCGCGTTGTCAAACGAGTTTTGCGCGGCATCGCCCGCCATGTCGGGCCAAAGCAATGCGGACAGGCGATCAACGCGAACCGCCGTGCCGCCCAGCGCGATCATGAGCTTCAGCAGGTCGAGCGGCTTCCGGCTTTCTTTGCGCGACTGCGCCATCGCTTTGCCGTCGCATTCAACCGCGAAATGACCGAAGCAACGAATGCGGATCGGCCACGGCCAATGTTCGCCCGCGTTCTTCGGGGCGGGCAACGCGTAACGCTTGACGATGTCGGCCGCGAGCTGTCGGTCAATGTCATGATTCAGTGCCAACGCACATAAGCGCGACATCGTCTGGCCGCAACAGTAGGGCAGCGGCCCGTAGTCAAAACCATAGGTTCTGGCCACGGCAAATGCTTGCCGTAGCGCGCTCAGGCATTGCGGCATATCACCGCACTGAACTGCCAAATCGGCATGCACCAATCCGGCAATCCAGTGATGGAATTTGCATACTGCGTAGAACGGCTGTGCTCTGGCTTCCGCCAACGCCGAGTCGGCTTCAGCGAAGGCACCCGTCTGCGTCGCCGTCATCGCTACGCCGATCAGCGCAATGTTCTCGCGCAGCGGCCAGCCGCATTCGCGCGCGCTTTCGCGCGATGCCCGCATCAGGCGATGCGCGAGGATCCAATTGCCATCAAGCAAGGCGAGCAGACTGCGCTGAAACTCGTACGTAGTGACGTCTATCGGGCTCGATGGCGCGACCAGCGCGGTGGCTTCGTCGAGATGTGTTCGCGCAAGTCCTGCATCGCGCGCCGCGAGTGCGGCGAGCACCATCAGCAGGTGCGCTTTAGCCATCATGGGCGGCTGGCCCGCTGCTACGACCAAGGAAGCACGGGCGTCGCTTAAAGCTTCATTGATCAGACCGCGCAACGAACGTATCAGCACGCCGATGCCGTACCAGCGCAAACGCGTTGACGCTGCCGTGTCGTCGCTCTGGCACATGCGATCAATTTTCGCCATCGTGCGATCCAGCCGATCCAGCTGCCCGGTCCACAACAGGAATATGGCGAACGTTCCAAGCAGAATGCGCTGGCTGCGCGCTTGGGGTTGGTCGAGCAGGCTCTCCGCGACGTCGGCGAGGCGAGCGGTCAACGGATCAGCCGTGCACCTGTGAACGTAGGCAGCGAGCAGGCCGGGTAGTACGCGCAGATCGAGATCAACATTGGGGCTAACCTCACGCTTCGCCAGATAGGCGGGCGCATGGGTCGCCAGAATATGGATCCACGATTCAAGCGTGTCATAGCGTTCGCCAAGCGACACGATGGCGTCTGCAGCGGCGGCGGCGGTTTGAAAAAGGCCGTTGCTATCGGAGCAAGCCGCAAATCCGGTTTCGGCCTGTTTTAGCTCCAGCAACGCGTTCGCTGGATTCGATGCCATCTGGCAGACGCCGCTCCAGTACAGCATCGCCGGAAGCGCGTGTTGCTCAGCGGGAAGGGCGCGAATCCATTCGAGCACAGTCGCCGTTCGGCCCTGCACCACAAAACTGCCCGCGTGTTCCGTCAGCATCGCCGCCGCGTCGGTCCAGGCCGCTGCGCCCACGAATTGCGTGATGGCAACGTCTGTCTGTCCGCGAGCGGCCAGAAGCCTGGCAGCCGACAACCGCAGCGCTTGCAAATCAGACGGCGAAAGCGTGGCCACGGCTTGCGCACGCAGAAACTCGCCGAACAGCGCGTGAAAAGTGTAGACCGGCTCGGCGCCTGCGCGTCGATCAGTGAATAGACTGCGCGCGGTCAGGTCCGCCAGAACTAGCGCGGCACGATCATTGCCACTCAGAGCGACGGCCATTGACGCAGTCATGCTGGGCAGGAACGCGATGCGCACCAGGGTCGCAGCATCATGCGGCGGCATTTTGGCCAACACTTCTGCGGCAAACAAGGCAAACAGTTGATTGCGCGCCGGTGCATCAGGACCCGTGGCATTCACGTCGATGGATACACGAGCGGCCATCATCAGAATCATCGCCGCAGCCCAACCGTCGGTACTCGCTTGCAAGACGTCCGCTGCCATTGTGTGGTCGTGCAGGTCAACGAGGGCGCGAGTTTCATCGAGCGTGAAACGAAGCGAGTGAGCGTCGATGACGCAGAGTTGCTGCGCCGCCAACGCCCGCGCGAATGTACCGGACGGCAGATCGCGGCTGACAAAAATAATCTGGGCGTGACGCGGCAGCTCGTCCAGCACGGCGATCAGCCCGGCGTGTACTGCGGAGGTAGGGTGAACTTCCTGAAAATTGTCGAGCACCAACGTCCAGCGCGCTGAAATCGTGGCGTCCAGATGGCGGAAGCAGCGTCGAATGAATCCGGTGGTGTCGCGCAGATCATCACTCGTCGGCGCGGGTAAGCGCGAGCGGCGACGCGGTAGTGCGTCAACAATGGCTAGATCGAGAAAATGCGCAAATGTGGCCGGGTCGGCATCGCCCGCATCCAGCTGCATCCAGAGGGTCTTTGCACGTCGCGACTCCAGATAAGTGGCCACCAGCGTCGTTTTGCCGACACCGGGCGGTCCCGCGACCCAAATGCCCGACGTCTCGGCGGCGTCGTCAAGGCGTGCAAACAACCGCTCGCGCGCAAACACCCGTCCCAGTCGCGGCGGCATGAGTTTGCCGAGCGCGGATCGTTTGTTACGGGGAACGACAGTTGGCATGCCGGAATAGTAGTTCTACAGGATCAATGTAAAAATCTTCTTGATCGACTTGTGCACTTTTGACGGCATAGCCCACGTGAAATGGGGCGTTCAGCAAAAAGCTGTACGGCTCGGATACACTGCCCGCTTCCCTGCTCTGCGCGCAACTTCTGCTGTTGCGCATTAAACCTTCGCGCGATGAAACCTCCGTCGGCCACCGCTGCGCCAGTCTTTAAAAAAATTGCCGGTACGGCTGCGGCGGGTCGTCCCGCGTTCGATTCGACGAAACCGCCGTCCGTGGCGCTCGCTCTGGTGCAGCGCCGGGCGGCTGAGGCCGTGCTGGCGGTGCTTTCTGGCAACAACGCCGACGCCGCGCTCGCCCGTGTTGATACCTCTGCTTTTGACGGCGCGACGCGTGCCGCCCTGACCGATCTCACCTATGGCACGCTGCGATTTTTAGGCGAACTGCGCGCCATCGTGCGTCAATTTGTGCACGCCAAACCGGAGCCGCTGATTGAAGCGCTACTGTGGGTGGCGATTTACGAATTGGCGCATAGCAAAACGGCGCCGCATGTGATCGTGTCACAGGCGGTCGCTGCGGTGGAAGCGGTCAATCGTGGTGCGAAGGGTTTCGCCAACGCCGTGTTGCGCAACTACATGCGCGAGCCGGAAGCTGCGCTGGCCAAGGCGATGGAGCACGACGAGGGTATGTGGAATCACCCCACCTGGTGGGTCGAGCGTGTGCGCCGCGAGCAGCCGGAGTGGTGGGAAGCGATTTTGCGCGGCGGCAACGGGCATGGCCCGCTGACGCTGCGGGTGAACCGGCGGCGGGCAACGGTTGAACAGGTCATGGCCGCGTTCGAAGCGAAAAAGATTGAGGCGGAAGCGTTGTCCGACGCCATGATCGTGCTCAAGCGGCCACGGCCCGTTGAGCGGCTGCCGGGGTTCCGCGACGGCCTTTTTTCGGTGCAGGATGCGGGCGCGCAGCTCGCCGCAACGCTGCTCGGCGCGAAAGATGGCATGCACGTGCTTGATGCCTGCGCTGCACCGGGCGGTAAGGCAGCGCACGTGCTGGAACTGGCCGATTGCAAGCTGATTGCACTGGATGTTGACGGAGAGCGCCTGAAGCGTGTGGCGGAAAATTTTGATCGACTTGGATTGGTGGGTGAAGTGCGCGCGGCCGATGCCGCGACGCCTGCGCCGTGGTGGGACGGCGTGCCGTTTGACCGGATCCTCATTGATGCGCCGTGCACCGGCTCCGGCGTGGTTCGACGACATCCTGATGGCAAATGGCTCAAGCGCGACAGCGACGTGGAGCAACTCGCGGCGCAGCAAAAACGCCTGATTGACGGTGTGTGGCCGATGCTGAAACCGGGCGGGCGATTGCTGTACGCCACCTGTTCGGTATTCAAGCCGGAAAACAATTTTCAGGTCGATGCCGCGCTGGCGCTACACGCTGACATGCGTCGTATCCGCATCACATTGCCCGGCGATCCGGCGAGTGCGAGTGGTCAGTTGTTGCCGGGCGGCAACAGGAAGACTCACAATCACGACGGGTATTTTTACGCTTTGCTGGAAAAGATTGCTTCGTGATTCAGGTGACTGATAGTTTGCTGCGCCGATGTTTCAACGTGGGTGGTGTCGTCGCTTTTTTCGTGGTCGCGGCGCTTGCGTTTTCGTTTCAGGCGAACGCCGAAGTCATCAACGTAAAAAGCGCCGTGGTACGCACGCAAGATGATGCCTATGTGATGGACGCGGAGTTCGATTTTGCGCTGACCGCGCCGCTGGAAGAAGCGTTGGTGCGCGGCACGCCGCTGTACTTCGTGCTCGAAACTGACGTCACACGCAATCGCCCGTACTGGTTTGACGATCATGTGCCATCGCCGTCTTTTGTGCGCCGCCTCACCTTTGCCGCGCTGACCAACTCCTACCGCGTCGATACCGGTCGAAGCGTCGGCACGCCCAATAGTTACCCGACACTCGACGAGGCGTTGCGCCAGATTCGGTTGGTGCGTGGCCGCACGCTGATCGACAAGCGAGAGCTGCGCGCGGGAGAGCGCTACGAAGTGTCGCTGCGTCTGAAACTCGACACAACGCAGCTGCCAAAACCGTTGCAGGTGAATACGCTGGTGTCGCGTGAATGGACGCTGTCCTCCGACTGGTACCGCGTGGTGGTGACGCCCTAGCGGCATGAAGCTATGAGCAGTTTCGATCCTGTGCCTGATGCTGCCGTAGCCGTCGGCCTGTCGCCGCCACGCTGGATGCGGGTGGCGTGGCTTACGCTCTCAATTGCGGGCATCGTATTCATCATCGCGCTGGCGACGGCGTCGAGCAATTCACCGTTGTTCACGCGTTACTACACCGAGATTTTGATCGCCAATGCGGCGATCGTGATTGGCCTCGCCGTTCTCGTGATCTACCAGATCGTGCTGCTGCTGCGGGCACGTCGCGCGGCCGTGTTTGGCTCCAAACTGACGACCCGCATGATGATGTTTTTCGCAGTCGTCGCGGTGCTGCCCGGAGCTTTGCTGTATGCGCTGTCGGTGCAATTTTTGTCGTCGTCCATTGAAAGTTTTTTCGATACGCGTATCGACAAAGCGCTCGACACCGGCCTGCAATTAGGCCGCTCTGCGCTCACACAACCGCTCAAAGAACTCTCGCGTAAGGCCGAAATCATCGCCTCAACGATGGCTGGTCTGGATGCCTCTGAAGCACGCGCGCGCCTCGGCAACTTGCGCGATCAGGCCGATCTCGCAAGTGTGTCGCTGCTCTCCGTGAATGGCTCGCTGATCGCGCAGGCCACCGAGAGTGTCATGGCGTTGCCACCTCCATTGCCGTCGCCGATGGAGTTGCGCCAGGTGCGCTCCGTACAAACCGTGACCTCAATTGAGCCGGTGGGCGACACGGGATTGCAGCTCAAGGTCATCGCGCCGGTCATTTCGACGGATGGTTCGCCGCTACGGTTATTGATCGTCACGCAGCCCGTTCCAACCGCTTTGCGCGAACAGACCGAGCGTGTGGAAGCGGGCTATCGCGACTATCAGGATTTGTCGTTTCAGCGTACGGCGCTAAAGCGTCTGTTTGCATTTACATTGACGCTGGCGCTGATGCTTGCTCTGTTGACGGCACTTGCACTGGCCTCTGTTTTCTCGGAGCGACTGGCGCAACCGCTAGCCCGTCTTGCAGACGGCACGCGTGCTGTAGCCGATGGTGACTTCTCGCGCAAGCAGCCGGTCGAAGGACGAGATGAACTGGCGGTGTTGACGCAATCGTTCAACACTATGACGTCGCAATTGGCTGAAGCGCGGGACCGCGACATGGTTAATCGGCGCGAGATAGAAACGACCAATCTCTATCTGGAAAGCGTGCTCAAAAACCTGAACGCAGGCGTGCTGGTATTCACCGATGATTTTGTGTTGCGGGTGGCGAATGCGGCGGCAGCGGTGATCCTGCAGGCGCGCATTGACGAGCGCGTGGGCGAACCGCTGGGGCAATGGCCAAAGGCAGAACCAGCGCTCGCGACCTTTGCCGAGATCGTGGCGCGCAACTTTGCCGCCGTTGGCGAGAGTGATTGGCAACGCGAACAGGAACTGATGGTCGGCGGTATTGCGCGCACCTTCATTCTGCGCGGCGCACGGCGCGTGGTGGCGGACGTGGGCGCGCGCATTGTGGTGTTTGATGATGTGACCGAAGTGTTGCAGGCGCAGCGCGACACGGCGTGGGCCGAAGTGGCACGACGACTGGCGCATGAAATCAAAAATCCGTTGACGCCGATTCAACTCTCGGCCGAACGGCTGGAGATGAAGCTGGTGCCGAGGCTCGGCGAAACCGATGCGGCGGTATTGCGCCGCGGCACGCAGACCATCGTCAATCAGGTCACCGCCATGAAAAACATGGTGAATGATTTTGCAATTTATGCGCGTCGCCCGCGTCCCGGTAGCTTGCTGGCGGTGGATGTTGAAGCGCTGCTCAAAGAAACGCTGGAGTTGTACGCGTCCTACCCGGTGAAATTGACTTTGAACTGGCGAGGCAATGAGCGCTACATTCACGGCGAGGCCACCCGGTTGCGCCAGATCGTACATAACCTGATGCAAAACGCCGTAGACGCTTGCGTGGATCGGCCAGATGGGCACGTAACCGTCGACGCACAAGCCCGGGATGTCGTGGGAAATCCCGGCGAGCGCGAGCTAGTACTGCGATTCTGCGACAATGGCGTTGGATTCTCTGACACCGTCAAGCAGCGCGCCTTTGAGCCGTACGTGACGACCAAACCGAAGGGCACGGGCTTAGGCCTTGCCATCGTGAAAAAGATTATCGATGAACACAAAGGCCGCATCACTGTTGACAACGCGCCGCAAGGCGGCGCAGTGGTCACCGTCGTGTTTCCGTTAGAGGCGCTGGAGAAAATAGACCCTTGATCGCACCCACCGAAATTCTGGTCGTCGACGACGAAATTGGCATCCGCGAGTTGCTGCACGAGATCCTCGAAGACGAAGGCTTTGTTGTTCGCCTCGCCGAGAACGCGGCTGCCGCACGCGCAATGCGGCTCAAACATACGCCTTCACTGATTCTGCTCGACATCTGGATGCCCGATGCGGATGGCGTGACACTATTGAAAGAGTGGAAAGCGGCGGGACTACTCACCATGCCTGTGGTCATGCTTTCGGGTCATGCGACGATTGAAACAGCGGTGGAAGCGACGCGTATTGGTGCGTTCGATTTTCTGGAAAAGCCGATTGGTTTGCAGAAGCTTTTGTCCACGGTTCAACGTGCGCTCAAGGTCGGGCACGCCAAGCGCAGCAGCAGTATTAATCTCGGAGAAATTGGGCAGAGTCAAGCGATCACCGATCTGCGGGCGCGGCTTGAGTCGCTGATCAATGAGCGGCGGACGGTGCTGCTCACTGGCGAAGTCGGCGTTGGTTTCATCGAGTGCGCACGTGCGCTGCACGAAACCAATACGCCCTGGTTGACGCTTGAGAGTGGCCAGCGCCTGATCAGCTCGCCACTGGAAATTCTTGAGAGCGCACGCAGCGGCACGTTGTTTTGCCCCGAGGTCGCGCTGCTGTCACGCAGCGAGCAGCGGTCGCTCGCGTTCATGATCGGCAAGACTAGCGCTTACGGGGTTCGCATCGTGTGTGCGAGCAGCGAGCCCTTGGGTCAGCTCTCAGGCGAAGGCCGTTTTGATCCAAATTTATTTGCGCTGTTGTCGTCGAGCACGGTGGTGATTCCGCCGCTGCGTGCGCGTCGCGCCGACTTACCGGGGTTGATCGAGCGCTGTGCGCTGGCGTTCTCGGTGGATGCTCCGGCACGGCTGTCAGCGGAAGTGCGTCAGTTGCTGGAATCCGCACCGTGGCCAGGCAATCTGATTCAGTTGCAGAGCGTGTTGTCGAGTCTTTTGCTTTCGAGTAACGACGACATTACGGTCGATCACCTGCAAGCGATTCTCGGTGATTTGCGCGATACCTCCGCGCCTGAGCGGCCCGCGTTGCCACCGGAGTTTTTCGAGCTGCCGCTGCGCGAAGCACGCGAGGCATTTGAGCGCGTTTACTTCGAGAATTTGCTGGGTCGTGAGTCGAGCAATATGAGCAGGGTCGCCGACAAAGCAGGGTTGGAACGCACCCACCTTTATCGCAAGCTCAAGCAGCTCAATATCCGCTTCCCGCGCCGCGTCCCGGTCGCTGTTTAGCACCTTTTCCTTAATGTTTTAAGGGCGCTTTGCGAGCGTCCTGATTTGCCATGTCTCGCCGCAGCTGGATTCTGTTCCTCACGCCCGTCCTGATCTGGTCGACGACGTTTTATGCGATCACCCTGCAGCTCGGTAGCGTGACAACACCGACCTATGCCGTTGGTTTGCGCTTTGGTTGCGCTGCTGCGCTGTTATTTGCGTGGCTGGCGATCCGCAAGGAACCCATTGCGTTGTCCCTCGGCATGCAAGGCTTGACTGCGATATCGGGGCTTTGCTCGTACGGGATCAGCTATGTACTGACCTATATCGCGGAGGAGACGATTCCATCGGGGCTGGTGGCGATTGCGTTCACATTGATGGTGTTTTTGACACCCGCGCTGGCGCGTCTGACCTACGGCACGCCGATCACGCGCCGCACCTGGCTCGGTGGCAGTCTTGGCTTGCTCGGCGTCGTTCTTTGCTTTCTGCCCGACGTGCTACGCATTGACGTGTCGATGAGCTTTGTTACGGGAATGGCTGCAATGGCGGTCGCCGCGCTGGTGTCAAGCATTGGCGCGGTGTGTTCGATGCGCCTCAATTCGCAAAACGTCCCGGTTGTCACGTATACGGCTTGGGCAATGGCTTACGGTGCTGCGGCTGCGTTCGTCTACGGTGCCCTGTCAGGTCAGTCGCTTCACCTTGACGCAAGACCTTTGTTTTGGGCTGCGTTCGCCTATTTGGCCTTGCCCGGAACCATTGTCACCTTCCTGAGCTATCTCACGCTGTTGAAGCGTGAGGGCTCGGCGCGCACAATGTACGTCTCGGTGATGGCACCGATTGGCGCAGTGATCGTTTCAGTTCTGTGGGAAGACTTCCATCCGCAAGCACTCACTTGGCTTGGAATCGTTGTGGCGCTTGCGGGCGCTTGGGTGACACTGCAGAGTAGAAAGGCCTGACTTCCAGCTTTCTAATTCGCGGGATGACGCGGTTTCAGCCTGTGGATAAGTGCTCAGCGACAGTCCTGTTTCGCGGTAAAATAGCGGGTTAGACGGCGTTTTCTTCGCTGGCTTTTTTTGCCACCACTGCAACGTTTTTGAGTTGCCTCACTTATCGTAAACGCCTCATGTCATCGTTCTGGTCCCACTGCTTAAGCCACTTCGAAAGGGAACTTTCGTCGCAGCAGTTCGCGACCTGGTTTCGCGTATTGAGCGCGGAGGAAACCGATTCGACCGTCACTGTGATGGCACCTAACGCGTTCATCAGCAAATGGGTGCGTGATCGCTATCTGGGCACCATTGATTCGTTGGCGTCCGCGTATTTTCCAGAGCCACACACGATCCGCTTAACCGTTGCGGGTAATAGCCAAAACGCTTTCGTTATTACCGAACCGGCACCTACCGTCGCGTCAGAGCCAGTCGCCGTTATCGCGGCGTCAAACGGGTCTGTCCCGTCTCAGGAGCTGATTCAACGCTTTCCCTCAAGCACGGCTTCAACGGCAAGTCCTTTCTCGCAAAAAGAATCCACACTCAATCCAACGTTTACCTTCGATAGCTTTGTCACGGGTAAGGCCAATCAATTGGCGCGCGCAGCGGCGATGCAAGTCGCCAGCAGCCCCGGCGAAGCCTATAACCCGTTATTCATTTACGGCGGTGTTGGTCTGGGCAAAACCCACTTGTTGCAGGCGATTGGCAACGAACTGCTCCGTGAGCGTCCGTTAGCCCGTGTCCGCTACATCCATGCCGAGCGCTACGTGTCAGATGTGGTGAAGGCGTATCAGAACAAGGCCTGGGACGCGTTCAAACACAGCTACACCTCGCTTGATTTGCTGCTCATTGACGACATTCAGTTCTTCAACAATAAGAGCAGTACGCAGGAGCAGTTTTTCTATCTGTTCAATGCGCTGACCGAGGCGAAAAAGCAGGTCATCATCACGTGCGATACCTACCCAAAGGAAATTGAAGGCATCGAAGATCGCCTCAAGAGCCGATTCAGCTGGGGTTTGACTGTTCAGGTAGAGCCGCCGGAAACCGAAATGCGCGTGGCGATTTTACTGGCCAAGGCGAAGGAAAGTCGGGTTGAACTGGACGAGCAGGTCGCGTTCTTTATCGCCAAACACATCCGCTCCAATGTGCGCGAACTTGAAGGTGGTTTGAAGCGCGTGATTGCCTACGCCGGCTTTCACAACGTATCCATCACACCGCAAGTCGCCAAAGAGGCGCTGCGCGACCTGTTGGCCGTGCAGTCGCGGCAGATCTCGATTGAGAACATCCAGAAGACAGTCGCCGACTACTACAAGATCAAGGTCAGCGACATGCATTCCAAGAAGCGTTCGCGCATCGTCGCTCGACCGCGTCAGATGGCGATGGCGTTGGCTAAAGAATTGACGCCGATGTCCTTGCCCGAGATCGGACAGAACTTTGGTGGACGTGATCATACGACCGTGCTGCATGCCTGTCGGCAGATTGTGTCGCTGCGTGAAAGTACACCGCAGATTCAGCATGATTTCGCGTTTTTGTTACAAGTATTGAGAAGTTGAGTTGTGTAGTTGTCTGGTGTTATAAACAGTATTTTGGTGATTTGAAAAAGGTGTTGATAAAGCGATAGCGTTTGTGGATAAGTCTCGAAATGTCATGCGCAATATTTCTCATCCACAACTCACCCGCTTTCGTTACAGGTCGCTCAACCAGCCTTTGATCGCGCGCAAATCATTGAATTTGTTGTCTTTTTAGAGTTGTTAACAGCGTCCCCTGCACATTGTTAAATAGGATTACGTATATATGCAATTTAAGAACATACCTCGCGATCTGGTGTTGAAACCTCTTCAGGCCGTATCCGGCATCGTCGAGCGTCGACAGACGCTACCGATTCTGGCCAACGTTCTGTTTGAGCACAAAGGCAATACGCTGACCACGATTGCGACCGATCTTGAGTTGCAGATTTCGGCGAAGGTCGAAGTGGCTGACAGTGGCGACCAGTCGATCACCGTGGCCGCGCGCAAATTGCAGGATCTTTTGCGCGCTTTGCCGGATACGAGCGAAGTCTCGCTGGACGCCAAGGACGGAAAGATGGCCGTCAAGGCCGGGAAAAGCCGCTTCAGCCTGCAAACGCTGCCTGCGGCTGACTACCCCCGCCTGACCATGAGCCAGGAGCAGCTACAGAGCTTCTCGCTGCCGCAGAAGCTATTGAAAGCCACGCTTCGTCTGGTCGAGTTCGCCATGGCGCAGCAGGACATCCGGTTCTACCTCAACGGCATGTTGTTCGTGCTGGAGAAAGATCAGCTGGTGTGCGTCGCCACCGACGGCCACCGTCTGAGCTATGCCGTGATGCCGGTTGAAGGCAACTTCTCGAAACAGGAAATCATCGTTCCCAGAAAAACGGTGATTGAGCTGTCGAAGTTGATGGCGGATAGCGACGAGCCGATCACCATCGACATCCTCGCCAATCAGGTTCGTTTCAGCTTCGGCAATATCGAACTCACGAGCAAAGTGATTGACGGCAAATTCCCCGATTACAACCGCGTCATTCCGACTTCACACACCAAGCTCATCACCATTGATCGCTTGTTGCTGTTGAGCACGTTACAACGCGCGGCCATTCTCTCGAACGAGCGTTTCCGTGGTGTTCGCGTGAGCCTGTCGACCGGTGCTTTGAAAATTGCCTGTACCAACAACGAGCAGGAAGAAGCCGAAGAAGAAATCGAAGTTTCCTACGAAGGCAACACGGTCGACATCGGTTTCAACATCAATTACCTGCTCGATGCGTTGGCGACGCTTTCATCGAATGAGATCACCATTGCCCTGCAGGATTCCGCAGCAAGCGCACTGTTCACCGTGCCCGGTCGCACCGATTTCAAATACGTTGTGATGCCGATGCGGATTTAGCCCAAGCGTTAATCCGTATTTAAGTTCACTGCATTACAACCGTTACGTTCACAGAAAAATTCAATGTCTGATACCGATAAAAAGCCCGCCTCCGCTCCTTCAGAATACAACGAAGATTCGATTCGAATACTGAAAGGTCTCGACGCAGTCAGGAAGCGTCCCGGCATGTACATCGGCGACACCAGCGATGGCTCCGGTCTGCATCACATGGTGTTCGAGGTGCTCGACAACGCGATTGACGAAGCGCTTGCCGGAATCTGCGATGACATCAAAGTCATCATTCACGCTGACAATTCGATCTCGATCGCCGATAACGGTCGCGGCATTCCGACCGCGATTAAGGAAGACGACGATCTCAAGCGCTCTGCCGCCGAGATTGTGATGACCGAGCTGCACGCGGGCGGCAAATTCGACCAGAACTCGTACAAAGTCTCTGGCGGTTTGCACGGCGTGGGCGTGTCGGTGGTCAACGCGCTGTCCGACTGGCTCAAGCTCAAAATCTGGCGTGATGGCAAAGTGCATGAGATGGAATTCCGTCGCGGTGAAGCCGTAGCGCCATTGAAGATCACGGGCGAAACACGCAACCGTCGCGGCACCGAAGTGCACTTTATGGCATCGACGGAGACCTTCACAAACGTTGAATTTCACTTTGAAATTCTGGCCAAACGTATTCGCGAATTGTCGTTTCTGAACCACGGTGTAAAGATCGAACTGGTTGATCAGCGCACCGGTAAAAGTGAAAATTTTGCGTATTCGGGTGGTATCAAAAGCTTCGTTGAATACATCAACAAAGCGAAGACCGTTCTGCATAAAAACATCTTCTATTGCATCAGCGAAAAAGCGGGTATTACCGTTGAAGTCGCGATGCAATGGAACGACAGTTATGGCGAAAACCTTCAGGTCTTCACCAACAATATTCCGCAGCGCGACGGCGGCACACACTTGACGGGTCTGCGCGCTGCGATGACGCGCACCATCACGAAATACATCACCTCCAACGAGCTGGATAAAAAAGCCAAAGTTGAAGTGTCTGGCGAAGATGCGCGCGAAGGTTTGACCTGTATTTTGTCGGTCAAAGTGCCGGATCCGAAGTTCAGTTCACAGACCAAAGACAAACTCGTCTCAAGCGAGGTTCGCCCAGTCGTTGAAGAGATTGTGGCCGAGAAACTGGCTGACTTCCTGCTCGAATATCCGTCTGACGCGAAGATCGTTTGCGGCAAGATTGTGGACGCTGCACGAGCGCGAGAAGCCGCGCGAAAAGCCCGCGAAATGACACGTCGTAAAGGCGTGCTCGACTCGATGGGCCTGCCCGGAAAACTCGCCGATTGTCAGGAAAAAGACCCGAAACTCTGTGAGCTGTATTTGGTTGAGGGTGACTCCGCTGGCGGTACCGCCAAGCAGGGCCGCGACCGAAAATTCCAGGCGATTTTGCCTTTGCGCGGCAAAGTGTTGAACGTTGAGAAAGCGCGCTTTGACAAAGTGATTTCAAGCGAACAAATCGTCACCCTCATAACCGCGATGGGCACTGGTTTCGGCAAGGACGATTACAACGTCGAGAAGCTGCGCTATCACCGCATCATCATCATGACCGATGCCGACGTTGACGGCGCACACATCCGCACGCTGCTGCTCACGTTCTTCTATCGTCAAATGACCGATCTCGTCGAGCGCGGCCACATCTACATCGCGCAGCCGCCGCTGTACAAAGCGAAGATCGGCAAAGAGGAGCAATACCTTAAGGACGAGCTTGAGTTGAAGCAATTCCTGTTGCGGATTTCGCTCAAAGGTGCCGAGTTCAAGCCGACGGTTGACGGTGCCGTGTTGTCCGAGACCGCGCTCGCCGATCTCGCGCGGCAGTACCTGGTGGCCGACGCCGTCATCGAGCGCAACTCGCGCACCATTGATCGTCGCGCGCTCGACGCCTTGCTGCTCGGCGCAACCGTGTCGCTCACCGATGAGGCCTCAGCCATTGCCGGTGCCGCCTCGATGCAGGCGATCATCACCGATCCTGAACTCGCGGTCGAGCCGTTTTACGACGAGAAGGCCGAAGAATGGTTGCTGCTGCTCAAACGCACGCACAACAAGCGCACCACGCAAACGATCCTCGCTGCGGGCTTCCTCGACAGCGGTGATTACCAGCAGATCAAGAAAGCCGCCGAGCTGCAATCGATGGTCGGCGTAGGCGCAGTCGTCTCACGCGTAGACAGCAAAGGCAATCGCGAAGAAGCCAGCATGACCGGCTTCAAGCAAGCGCTCGACTGGCTGCTCGACAAAGCCCGCGCCAACCTCACCATCCAGCGCTACAAAGGCCTGGGTGAGATGAACGCAGAGCAATTGTGGGACACCACGATGGACCCGAAAGTTCGCCGCCTGCTCAAAGTGCAGATCGAAGACGCGATTGCGGCGGATGAGATTTTCACCACATTGATGGGTGAAGAGGTTGAGCCGCGCAGGGCGTTTATTGAAGGTAATGCCCTCGGTGTGCGCAACTTGGACGTATAGCCAAAGCAGTGACTTACGTCGCTAATCCACAACATCGGAACGCACAGTTTGCGTTCACTAAATCGCAGTGGACGATCTCCGTGAGCGAGGAGACGTCCTGCTATTCGCTCTCGTTGGCAAAAAACTGGAAGTGCCAAAAATCGCACTACTGGGGGATTTACGTAGCCAATGCGCCGGCAACTTCGCTCTTGCCAATAGGTACTTCGACCCCACCGTCTCTCTCCACACTGTACATTGCGAAGTTTGTTAGCGACAATCAAGTTCAGTGGCATGGCTATCCTGTAGCGCACTGGCTTTCTACCTACGACAAACCGCCGGAGATTGTTGTGACTCAGTGGCGCGACGCTGGCTACATCAACACCGCTGCCATGAGCCGGATACTAAGGGGAAAAATATGCACTCTTTAAAGGTGTCCATCCCTGGTTCGTTCTGGGACTCGCAGATCTACTCAGGTGAGTTGACCGTGTTCGGTTCATCGGGAGAAATGCATCGCCTTAACTGGAAGGCGATGATTGACGAGTTGGCAGAGAGCAACCAGAACATTCGCACTGGCCTGCGAATTGCGTTCTCTGATAGCGACTTGCTTTACAACAATCAAGTACGTCGAATTCTCTTGGATCCGGCAATTCGTAGCCCCATAGATGCGCAGTTGCGAACGGCCGGTGCTTGTAATCTCGAATTTGATAGACAAACAATCGCTGCCAGGCTCCGTTGGCAAAAAGTACCGTCGCCTTTCGATTTTCTGCCTACCGATACGGATATCTACTACAACAAGATATTTGCGACCGGAGAATCGGGTTTGTTTTCAGCCTCGCGCTCGGCGGGCGGATCTAGTTTGGTGGAAGGCAGCGCGCAGAAGCACCACGATGCAAGCATGTTTCAAATTAAAGGTTCGCCCAGTTGTACCGCAATCGCTGCAACAGCCGCTGCTGATGGCTTATTCGAGTTTCCGGTGGAGAAGTCAGACCAGTCATACCGTCTTGGAACGGGAAAGCGGTTGACAGATCGAACGTGCGTCGTGTGCGATTGGACCTTCAATAGTGTTTTGGGCTCGGGCGACGGTACTGCGTTTCTGGCAAGTTTTGTTCAGGCTCCCGATCGATTGACGCGTAAGTCCGCTAGGGTCTTTTCACGTATTGTTGAAACCGCAGAAATATTTGAGGAGCTGACCCCGGCAGAAGCGACCGTCTGGGGGTGCCGTGAAAAGATTTATCTCGCGAAAGATGGGTTTGTGCGGATCGCAGACTACATGCCACAGGAGCCGGTAAAGGCCAACACGCCAGCGAGTCAAAGGGATAAATTCGAGCAACGCGGAGTTCACGAAAGTTCGCTGGCGGACGGACCGATTGTTGCTACAGGCACTGCCCCTTTCGGCACAATCTTCGAGTATCCCAGTAGTCTGCGCGTTGAACGTAGCGATGGCGGCAGCGAGACATTCGATGGGGAACTCGTTCATTGGCGAGTGTTTCCTCGATCAGAGCACTACAGTAACCAGTTGCACTTGATTTATGAAGATCGACTTGATGTTGTGTCATTTGTGCATGACTACTTTGTTGATCAGCGGCAAAAGCTTTGGGGGTTTTCGCGAGGTGTGAGTAATCTCTAGCGATGAAGTGTTGGCGTTGACGACGAGCGCTCGTCTGTCGAGCGCTGATTTTGTTTTGCGTGGTGATCATGGCGAGAGCGAACAACTCGGCGACCCCGCATGCACATCGGTCTCGGGTGATCCTTACTAAACTCGGGCTATGGCTTACGACAACATCAGCGTCCTCTTCATCTGCATGGGCAACATCTGCCGCAGTCCGACGGCTGAGGGGGTGTTTCGGCACAAGGTGCGCGCGGCGGGGCTGATCGATCACATTGCGATTGATTCGGCGGGGACGCACAACTACCACCCCGGCGAGCCGCCGGACGCGCGCTCGCAGCATCATGCGTTGCGGCGCGGTTATGACCTTTCGGACTTGCGGGCGCGGGCGTTACGCGAGGCTGATATCGAGCACGCGGATTTTCTTGTGGTGATGGACGATTTGAACTATTCGACGGTGCGCTCGCGCATGGCGGACGATCATCAACACAAGCTGCGGCGGCTGACCGAGCTCTGCCTGATTGATGCGCACAAGAGCGTTCGCGAAGTGCCCGATCCGTACTACGGCGAGCGGGCGGATTTTGAGCGGGTGCTGGATTTGGTGGAGGATGGGTGTGACGGGTTGCTGGCGCAGGTTCGTCTGGCGATTGATCGCGAGACGTAGCGCGGACCTGCCATCGGCTGCCGGCGGATCACGATTTGCCGGAGAGGAACGCGAGTCAAATCGGTCGCCGCTCTCAACAAACCACTTGATCGACGAATCTGATTTTTGTAAGCCTACAACGTGACGCCATTGACGGCGGCTGGCGGAACGGCCATAGCGAGCGCTGCAGCCAGCGCGATATTCCACGTGCCCTGGCTTGGGACGTTGGCGCTGTGGTTGGTTTCGTTGTCGTACCGTGTGTTTGCGGCCGCGAGACGCGCGAGATGCTGAACCTGGGCGTTTCTAGGGCTGGTGCCCGCTTCGATGTCACGCTTTATGCGCCGTGCTACGAGGATCCCGAGATCAAGATGCCCCTGCTCGTGTCGTAGCAAAGCGTCCGTTTGTGCCTTACCCCGCTCGACAATCGCGGTGGGCTCCACTTGAATATCGACCGCGAGGTTATTTCCGTTCTGAGTCCACGATAGTGAGATATGAGCGCCGGCCTCGGCGTCGCCATCGGGAATGTCGTCTTCGCCGACGACATCAAAGTCGGCCCAGACCAGGGTTTCCTTGGAAATGGTGATAGTTGCCACTCGTGACATAACTTCTCCGTACGATGCAGGGACACACCTGTATAGACGCAAACGGTAACTGCCATGCGACACCGAGCCCATTCCGGCGAAAGCGTGGGCAAAGCACAGGTGCAGGGGCAGTAGTACGGTGAGCGAGCCAATTTTGAGCGTGCGCTGATTGGAGCAGGATGGGGGCGACGGGTTGCCTGCGCAGGTTCGTCTGGCGATCAGTCGCGAGACACAGCGCTGAGCCACGATCGGCTACCGGCGGATTACGCTTCGCTAATCCGCACCGCGATTTGGATTTCTACCCGCTACAGCTTTTTCGCGGAATAACGGCTGCATTGGGGCTGGCAGGCCATTATGCGCATTGTCGACAATGATCGTTTCATACGCCTAGCCCCGGTAAAATCGAGTTTTCAGCGAAAAGCCTTATGCCGCTAGAGGCATCGCCGAGCGATTCACATAGCGATCCGCCGCGTGCTGGTAGTACGACGAAAAGTCATTGAACGCGGCCAGCGATTTAGCGATGCTTTGATCGTCGCGCAGCGCGAAGGTGGTAAATCCTGCGCGCGCCATCAAAAAAATCTGGTCGCGTTGCACGTCACCGACTGCACGCAGCTCGCCGATGAAGCGATAGCGTTCGCGCAGGAGGGTTGCCGTCGAGTAGCCACGGCCATCGGTGTACGCGGGGAATTCGATGGCGATCAGCGCGAGCTTTTCGAGATCGTTGGCGATCAGCGCTGGATCGTCGGCGGGCGAAAGTTTCACGCCAAGTGCGCCGTTTACGCCCACGTGCTTCTGCCAGGTACCTGAGAATTCCCGGAATTCGGTGAGCGGCAACAACACTTTGGCACCCACGGGAATGGCGTTCGCGTCGCCGGTGTATTCGATCCAGCCGTCGGTGCCCGCGACGGTATCAACGAGGCCGTAACGGTTAATTAGCTTCGGCATAAACGCGCTCCTTGAAAGGTTCGATTCCGGTGCGTGCGACGACATCGACGAAGCGTTCGTCATCACGTTCACGCAGGCTGAGGTAAGTTTGAATGAGGTTTTCTACGACGTCCGGCACGGCGGCGCGGGCGAACGACGGGCCGATGATCTTGCCGATCTTGGCGTTGTTGCCCTGAGTGCCACCAATGGTGATCTGGTACCACTCTTCTTCGTGCTTATCGACGCCCAAAATGCCGATGTGACCGACGTGATGGTGGCCGCAGGCATTGATGCAACCCGAGATATTCAGATCCAGTTCACCAATGTCAAACTGATAATCAAGCGATTCAAAACGCTCGTGAATGGCCGCAGCGACCGGGATCGACACTGCGTTCGCAAGGTCGCAGAAATCGCCGCCGGGACAGGCAATGATGTTGCCGATAAGGCCGATATTGGGCGTGGCCATGCCGAGCGACTTCAGCTCGCGCCACAGCTCCGGGAGCGCGCTGACTTCGATGTCGGAGAACACGAGGTTTTGCTCGTGGGTGACACGCAGTTCGCCCTGATTGAATTTGTCCGCGAGTGCGGCCACACGATCCAGCTCGTCGGCCGTGATGTCGCCCGGAGGCACACCGATGCGCTTGAGCGAGAGCGTGACAGCGGCGTAGCCACTCACGCGATGCGCATGCACGTTGCGACGCTGCCAGCGTGCAAATTCGCTGTTTGCGGCGGTGAACGTAACCGTGGCCGCATCATCCGACGGCAGCGATTGGTAAACGGGCTGCGTGAAGCGCGCGGAGACCACATCAATCTCGTGTTGCGACAACAGCGACGCGCCGTTTTTGGTGGCTTCGAATTCGGCTTCAACCCATTCAGTAAATTGCGCAGGTGTGGATTCCTTCACCAGAATCTTGATGCGGGCTTTGTATTTATTGTCGCGACGACCGAGGCGGTTGTAGACGCGCAACACGGCTTCAAGGTACGTAATCAGGTGTTGCCACGGCAGGAATTCACGGATCGCGGTGCCGACAATCGGCGTGCGGCCGAGACCGCCGCCGACGATCACGCGGAAGCCGATCTGGCCGGCATCGTTTTTAAGGGCGACTAGGCCGATATCATGCACCAGAGTCGCGGCGCGGTCTTTGGCTGAACCGCTGATCGCGATCTTGAACTTGCGCGGCAGGTAGGCGAATTCGGGGTGGATCGTGCTCCATTGACGAATGATTTCGGCCCACACCAGCGGGTTTACCACTTCGTCCGGCGCGACGCCCGCGAATTGGTCGGTGGTGGTGTTCCTGATGCAGTTGCCGCTGGTTTGAATGGCGTGCATTTGCACAGTCGCTAAGTCGGCCAGAATGTCCGGCACGCGCGACAGCTCGGGCCAGTTGAACTGGATGTTTTGCCGGGTGCTGAAGTGCGCGTAATCGCGGTCATACTTGCGCGCGATGTGCGCGAACATACGCACCTGCTTCGTGTTCACAAGTCCGTACGGAATCGCGACTCGCAACATCGGAGCATGCTTCTGGATGTAGAGCCCGTTTTGTAGGCGCAATACTTTGAAATCGTCACCCGATAATTTGCCCGCCAGATGGCGTTCGGTCTGGTCACGGAATTGCGCGACGCGTTCGTCGACGAGGCGCTGGTCAAATGCGGTGTACTGATACATGAAAGGTATTGTGGGTGTGGCAAACGAGTGTCTACCGTTGTTTAATGGAATAAGCTAATAGTGATGAACGCAGTGATTCAAAGCTTTCCACCGATTGCGGACGCGAGGGCTACGCGGCTGATTCTGGGCAGCATGCCTGGCGTGGCCTCGCTGGCGGCGGGGCAGTATTACGCGCATCCGCAGAATGCGTTCTGGCGAATCATCGGTGAATTGCTGGGCTTTGCGCCGGATGCGCCATATGCGACGCGGGTTCTCGCGTTACGGCGCGCGGGAATCGCCGTCTGGGATGTGCTGCAATGCTGCGAGCGGCCCGGCAGTCTGGACTCGGCGATTCTTCGCGACAGCGAGGTGGCGAACGATTTTGCGGCGTTTTTTGCGCAATATCCGCTGATCACCGAGGTGTTCTTCAACGGTGGTGCAGCACAGGCGTGTTTTGCGCGGCACGTTGCTGACGCGGGCGGACGTTCCAATCCGAAACTGACGCGGTTACCGTCGACCAGCCCTGCGTACGCCGCGATGCGATACGAGCAAAAGCTTGCGGTCTGGCGGCAGTTGCTTGTTGGCACGACAAGCGCCTGATGTTTTATTCACACCCATCGGCTCAGAGCTTCCTGTTTTATGGGGGCGAACGGCGCTTTTGCTGTACGCGCGTGCCAGAATTCATATTCCCTATTTGCCTGCACTGTCGTTCGTCATGAAAGTTACTCAAGTTCTCGTTCTGTCCCTGCTCGCGGCGAGCGCCGTTGTTTGGGCACAGACGCCTGCTGCCACGCCCGCAGCCGCTGCGGCACCCGACGCCAAGGTCGCTCCGGCCGCTCCGGCCGCGACGCCAGCGGCTCCGGCTCCCGCCGTTGCGCCTGCTCCCGCTGCGATGCCCGCAGCCACCACTGCCGGTGACGTAACGACAGGCAAAGCGGCCTGGTACGGAAAAAAATTCAACGGCCGCAAAACGGCGAGCGGTCAGCGCTTCAATTCCGCTGCATTCACCGCCGCCAGCAACACGCTGCCGTTCGGTACCATGGTTCGCGTGACCAACGTCAAAACGAAAAAGAGCGTTACCGTGCGCATCAATGATCGCGGCCCCAAACAGGCTGATCGCATCATCGACGTTTCGCGTGCCGCCGCCGCCAAACTGGGCATGCTGAAAAGTGGTACTGCTGAAGTCGAAATTAAGGTCGTCGCGCCCGCCAGGGCAAAAGTTGCGAAAAAAGCCAAGGCCGCCGCGAAACCTGCGCCCAAGCAGTAAACGCTTTTCAGCACGCAAAAAGGCGCCTTCGGGCGCCTTTTTTATGGCTGCTTGATTTGCACCGGAGATTCGTGGTGATTGCGCGCGGAATCTTCAACGCGATAGTTCCATTGCTGGTGTGTCGCTGACGCGGTATCCGGTTTGGTAATCGTGCCGTAGCGGATCTTTAAAACAATTGTCCTTGCGCGGTGTCTGCGCGCGGTGGTTTGAACTGTGTGAGGTCGAGCGCGGGCAGGCGTGTCGCAGACAAATTTAGTCGCGCACAGGTTTTGCGAAAGCGCTGCCGGATCAGGTCGGCGAAGATGCCGGTGCCGCGCATGCGCTCGCCGAACTCGCTCACATTTTCGCGACCGCCTTTCATGTCGCGAATGCGGTTCATGACGTGTTCTGCACGGTCAGGGAAATGCGTCGCGAGCCAGTCCTTGAACAAATCCTTCAACTCGTACGGCAGGCGAATCACGGTGTAGCTGCCGCACAGCGCGCCCGCCTCAGCAGAGGCTTCAAGCACGCGCTCGACGAATTCGTCGTTGATGAACGGGATGATGGGTGCGACGAGTACCGACGTTGGAATGCCTGCGTCTGCAAGTTCGCGTACTGCGCGCAGGCGGGTGGCCGGCGTTGACGCGCGCGGCTCGAGAATGCGCGTGAGTTCGTTGTCGAGCTGCGAGATCGAGACGAACACGTTGACCAGATTCTTCGCCGCGAGCGGCGCGAGCAGATCAATGTCGCGACAGATCAGCGCGTTTTTGGTGACAATGGTGAGCGGGTGATTGCACTCAGACAACACTTCGAGGAGGCTGCGTGTAATGCGTTCGGTTTTCTCAATCGGCTGGTACGGATCGGTATTCGCGCCTAAGTTAATTGCCGAGACAACGTAGCCGCGCTTGCCGAGTTCTTTGCGCAGCAATTCAGCGGCGTTGCGCTTGGCAAACAGTTGCGTCTCGAAGTCCATGCCGGGCGACAGGTTCAGGTACGAATGCGTGGGCCGCGCATAGCAATAAATGCAGCCGTGTTCACAGCCACGGTACGGGTTGATTGATTGGGTGAAGCGCAGGTCGGGCGATTCGTTGTGCGAAATGATGGAGCGCGCCTGCTCGATGTGAATGACGGTTTTCGGTCGCTTCGCCGCACGCTCGATGGCCTCTTCTTCACCCCATCCGTCGTCGAACCACTCGGCATCACGCGACTCGAAGCGCCCCGCCATATTGAGCGTGGCACCGCGACCTTTTGCGGTGAGCGGAGGCGAATTTTTCATGCTGTTATTATGTACAGTTACCAATGCAAAATGCAAGTGAGAATTGAACCATTCGGTGCGGCGCAGTTGGGCGGTTGCCATAGACTCTGAGCTTAAGTATTTTTTGCAGCTTGCAGAGGGAGAAATGATGTTGACGAAATCAATTTTCGTGATGGTCGGTGTGGTGGTGTTCGGGGGGTTGGCCGGATGTGCCAGCGAGCCGCAGAAGGACGCTAGCGCGGGCACAGATGCGGTAGCGAAGAAGGACGAGCGATGCATGGTGACGGGCAGCAATCTTCCCAAGCGCGATTGCCTGGCCGATGTCAAGGTACTGCCGCCGTCAGCGGTTGAAAGTGTTTTGCCGACGCTGCGTGGCGCGAGCCAGCAATAAATTAGCCGTGAAACCGTTCGCTGGCGAAGGCGATGCAGATCGCGCCTGGGCCGAGTTTGACGCAGCCCATCATGCTCATCGGTGTCATGATGAGCTCGGCGCGGTGCAGTCTGCACTCTGCGCTGAGCAGACCGAAAGCTGGCAACGCCCGCAGCGCTTCGCCGTCGCCAGCGACGCTGATGCACACGGTCGGCGTCGATAATCCGAGCGCAACATGGCGCGTGGCAATCGACAGCGCGCGCTCACACGCACCATCGAAACTTTTGACCCGCGTCAGCATGCCGCCGCTGCCGCGCTCGGCGATCAGTACCGGCCGCAGATCAAGCATCTTTGCCCACCAGTATTTCCAGCGCGGCATGCCTTCGCCGCTCGCGCCCTGGCTGTGTAGCGTCCGATACAAATATCCCAGGTCGTCAGGCACGACCAGCGTGCGCACCTGTTTGCGAAAATTTTCCAGCGTCGTTGCGATGTCACTGGCCGGCATGCCACTGTCACGCAGGCGCACCGCGTGCGCGAGCAGCACGCCCATGCCCGCGAGGCCGGTGAACGAATCGATCACCCACGCCTTGAGCGGACCGCTGCTGCCGAGCGAACGGCGCACTTTGTTGTGAATCAGCATCAGCGACTGGCTGGCCGCGAGCGAGCTTAAATAGACCGAGCTGCCGGTTGCAGAAAACGCAATTTGCACTACGAAATCAATCGTGGGTGTCATCCAGGTTTGCACGTAATCGCGAATCTGTACCGGTCGCGACGGGCTGATTTCCAGCAGCGTCGGCCGTTCGTTTTTTGGTCCGTTGAGGCGGTCAGCAAACTGCATGCGATCAAGCTCGTCGCCCTCATCGCGAACCTGTTCGGCGTCGCGCGCGACATTAACGGGCACTATGGCGACGTTGTGTTTGGCCAGCCAGCCGCTTGGCATGTCGCAACCTGCGTCGACCACGAGCAAAATGCGCGCGGCGTTCGGCGAGATTTCATTTAACTCACGGCTCGCTGCGGCGCGACGTGCAGCGGCGGCGGCGGTGTCGCGCACGTATTGCAGCGCCGCTGTGGTGGGAACGTCGAGCGCCGAGTAACCTTCGTTGTCGTAGGAGGTGCGATCCATGTCGTTGTCATTTCTATTGACGCGTTTTAAGCATCAGCGCATGCGCATGGGATAACGCGCACCGAAATCAGTGTAAATGCCTTGAGACGGATGTACAGCAAGATTGTGAAGACAATCGTGGTATCCGGTTTATCTTCAGTTTTTGTCGCAGCCGCGCTACACCTGACGCATCAAGGTCGATTTGCCAAACAGGCTTTCAATCAGGTCCACCGCCAACTGCGCGGTGCGATTTCGCACGTCGAGCGCGGGGTTTAATTCCATGACGTCAAGCGACGCCAGACGCCCGGTGTCGGCGATCATTTCCATGCACAGTTGCGCCTCGCGATAGGTCGGCCCGCCGGGCACCGTGGTGCCGACGCCAGGCGCGATATCCGGATCCAGAAAATCAACGTCAAAGCTCACATGCAGATGGGTGTTTTCGTCGACCCCGGCGAGCGCGCGCTCCATCACCGCACGCATGCCGAGTTCGTCAATCGAGCGCATGTCGAATACTTCCAGACCCTGTTCATGCACGAAGCGTTTTTCCTCGGGATCAACGCTGCGAATGCCGATCTGGATGATCTCATCGCGTTTAAGCGCAGGTGCCGGATCGGCGAGATTCACCAGCGCCCCGGCACCGAAACCAAACAGCGTCGCCACTGGCATGCCGTGAATATTGCCGGACGGTGTGATTGAGCTGGTATTGAAATCAGCGTGCGCGTCCAGCCAGAGCACCAGCAGACGCTTTTTCGCGCGTTCGCAGTGCGCGGCAATCGCGGTGATCGAGCCAATCGCTAGGCAATGATCGCCACCGAGTAGCACCGGAAACTCTCTCGCATTGAGTGCATGCGTCACCGCATCTCGCACCGCAACATTCCACGCCAGCGTCTCCGGCAAATGACGATAACCCCCCGACGGTGGCAACCAAGGGTTCGGCGGGCCGGACAGGTTGCCGTCATCAACGACATTCAAACCGCGCGCGCTCAATGCATCCGCCAGCCCCGCCACACGCAGCGCCTCCGGCCCCATCGAAGCGCCGCGCGAACCCGCGCCAATGTCGGTGGGCGCGCCGATCAGGCGGAGAGTAGGGTGAGATTTCATGCGATGGATTGTAAGAGTCAAACGTGACTACGACGGGCAACAGGACGGAAGGCGTGGCCTCAATCGGCGCGGATAAGGGAGGGGAAATTTAGGATTAGCATTTGGCTGTAAGCCTGGCTGAACTTGGGATAGCGTCGATATTTGGCGTTTATCGACTTGTGGCGGAACGGTGTGTGAGCCCCTGTTCCGCCGTCGTTAGCAACGAAAGTTGATAACGAGAAAGTAAAAATTAATCGTCGCAGTCAGACACAACGACTTCACACGAGCTGCGACCGCACGCTTCGACGGCTTTGCGCTCAGCTTCTTTCACCGTTTTGCCCCAGCCCACGCCGTAATAACGCTTGCTGGCGGCATAGGCACCGCAGCCGTCAAAGCGCACTTTAAGTGCGCAATTTTTGTTGCCGTCCTTGCGGCAGGCCTTCAGCGCCTCAGCCGCAGCAGCGTCGCGCGATTTGCCGAAACCGATGCCGTAGCCGACGTCGTCCGGATGATCGCCGACTTCGTCGTCAACGGCGATCGCACCAGCGCCGTAGCTAGCGGTTGAGACGGCACAGGCCAGAGCGCAGGCGGCCGTCAGGAGTGTTTTGTAAAACGGTTGCAAAGTAGGTTTCCCTCGAAATTTAAGAATTGCTTTTGTAGTGCTGGCAGAGAAGCCAGCAGCCGGACGAATCCGAGCAATTTGATGTTACCGCTCCGACGGCGCGTCAGGGTCGTCGTTCGCGAAATGCCTCAACGAACACCGAACTTACTTTTGAATTGCGCACATAAAGGCAGGACTCCATCGGCGCTCGCGGGCTATCTGATGACTTATCACATAGATCAGCGTTGAGCGTCACGCAGCGTCGACACCGCACCATCAAGCCGCTAGCGCGATAGCCTCACTGAGTGCCAGTTAGCGCCGCGATATCGCTGCGATCACCGCGTGCCTCGGCGTCGTAGCCTTCGGCGAAGGCGCGATCAAAATGCGCTTTGAATATCGGCACCCGCTGGGTGAGCGTGAGCGTCGCGTTGTCGACCGGCAGAACGGCCTGGCGTAGACGGGCCGTTGCTTCAAGCATGCTTCGCCACGGCCGCGATTGAGCGCCCAACTGATCGTGGATGTATGCCGAGTGACCGCCTTTGCGCATGGCAACGATACGCTCGTCAAAACCGAGGTAATGATCGTGCCAGGCCAATGCGCCGGCGACGATCTGGCTATAGCCGCCCGCTGCCGCGAGGCGCAGGCCAAACTCGTAGTCATCCCAGGTGGCCCAGGGAAACGCTTCGTTAAAGAGACCAATTTTGTCGAACAGCGCCCGCTTTACGCAGCTATTGCCACTGAAAAAGAACTGCCGGTTCCACAGCGTGAATTGCTGGCGCAAACACACGCCAAATAAGGTTCCGGAGTCTTCGAGCCAGCGCCGCAAAGGATCGGCGCGCAGCGCTTCGGCGAACACAGTGGGACCGATACTCACCGCGAGCGGATCGGGGTTGCGTTGGTGATAGGCCCACTGTACCGCTAGCGACGTCGGTGTTGGCAGAGCGTCATCGGCGAACAGCGCGATGAGCGGCGCGCGTGCCAACGCTATGCCGTCATTGAGCGCCGCCGCACGGCCCGGACGATGACCGGTTTGGTAGCGGATTGTGAGGCCCGTAAACCGCTCTTGCGCCAGTGCTACACCCCTCCGAAATTGGGCGCGACCCACATTGTCGACCATAATGATTTCAAACTGGTTATAGGGGAGTGTTTGCCGTGCGAAACACTCGATGTACGCGAGGCCCGAGTTGTGATGTTCGGCATCGCACGAAACTAGAACGGAAATCTTCATGCGGTTAGTGCCGCGCTGGCGACGAACGACCTGTAATGCGCGCGATCAACGCGAGCATTGCGTCACGCGGCAACGCGCTGAGACCGCCGCCAGCCGCCAGCATTGCCCAGAACGCGTCACCCCACACTGCGGCGGTCGGGGCGAAAGGATTGAGCCGCGTCGTAAGGCCTTGTCCGGCCGCCGAGTGTGGTGCAGCTGGCGTTGCCGGAACAGTGGCCATACGCACGAACCGCTGCATCATTTCGGCCGCCTCGCGGCGCGGTTTTTCGTGGTCGTCGCGGATTGTGTTGCCCGCGTGCCAGCGATAGCCGTAGCGCGCATGAGGAACAAAAATTGGCTCCGCGAGCAAGGATGCATTGAGACAGAACTGCCAGTCATGGTTGTAGCGCAGCGGCGCAAAGCCGCCAACCGCCTGCCAGAGTGATTTGCGAAAAAACAGGTTGCCCGTAGAGATCGCCGGGTTATTGCGCAAAAACGCGAGGCCGAGGGATTCGCTCATGTCGATCGAATCATGCGTCGCGTATAACGCGCCTGCGGATGCGTCCGTGCGCGGCAGTTGCAAACCTGCCTGATCTACGACGTCAACGCTGCCGAAGCCCCAGTCGATGCCCTCGCGCGCGCAAGCACCCAGCATCCATGCGAGTCGCTGCGGCTCGAAAAAGTCGTCGCTGTTCAACGGCGCAATCCAGGGGCCAGCCGCGCGCTCGATCGCTTCGTTCAATGTCTGCGCGGCACCACGATTTTCGCGAACGATCAACACATGTGTGATGTCAGTCGCCGCAAGCAGCGCGCGGATTCGCGCGACCGAATCGTCGCCAGAGCCGTCATCGATTACGATGATCTCGTCCGGCAGCCGGGATTGCGCGAGCACCGACTGCAACGCCCGCTCAATATAGTACGCATGGTTGTAACTGGGCAGCACGACCGATACACGGGCGTCTCGCTGGACAGGCAACTTTTCGAGAGAGCCAAGCCAGTCGCTGTAGGCTGCGCGGCGGGTCAGCGCTTCCTGTGAACCAACGGTATACGCAGCAGCCGCCACCGAGAGTGACAGGTTGTGCCCGACGGTATCGGGCAATGCTTCGGGGCATTCAAGCAGATCGAGATAGGTGGCGAGGGCTTCGGTGACACAGCCCTGCTGATGTTGCGTCACTGCGAACATGTGCAGCACATCCGGATCAAGCGGCGCGAGTCGCAGCGCTTCGCGATACATACGCTCGGCTTCGGTGTAATTGCCCGCGAGTTGCGCCTTGAGCGCCGCGTACTTCGGCGCTTCAGGACTGGGCTGTGCACGCGTGGCTTTGCTCTCGCCACAGCAGTTTTTGTAGCGGCGCAAGCTATTACACGGACAATTGGCGTTACGTGAAATCAGCGTCGATGGTCGTGCAGTAGTCGCTGCCATGAAGGCATACTTTACAGTAATCCGCGTCGTTATCCGGCTTCAGGTTTCAGTGCGTTGACTCGGGCTCACCGCAACGCCGCGCGATGACAATTAGCCCGCGCCGAGCAGTTGTGCAAAGCGGTCGAAATTGATGTTTCCGCCGGACAACGTGACTGCCACGCGTTGGCCGGTGAAGCGCGCTTTGCTTTCCATCAGTGCGGCGAGCGCACACGCACCCGACGGTTCAAGCACGATTTTCATGCGTTCGAACGCGAAGCGCATCGCCTCAATCACCGTGGCGTCGGAGGTCGTCAAAACATCGGTGACGTGTTCGCGAATCACCTCGAAAGGCAGCACGCCAACGGCTTGTGTTTGCTGTCCGTCGCAAATGGTTTTTGGCACTGGAATGGTGATGATTTGCCCGGTGCGAAACGCCTGCTGCACATCGTTTCCGGATTCCGGCTCAGCGCCGTACATTTTGATGCTCGGCTGTATGCCTTGCGCGCCAATCGTCGAGCCCGAAAGAAATCCGCCACCCCCGGTACAGACGATCAACGCATCAAGATTTGGAATTTCCTCCGCAATTTCCAGCCCGCAAGTTCCTTGCCCCGCCATGACCGGCAGATAGTCGTATGGCGGAATGAGCACGGCGTTGCGCTCCTCGGCGTAGCGCTTGGCCAGCGCCGAACGGTCTTCGCTGTAGCGGTCATAGGTGATGACCTCTGCGCCGTATTCACGCGTCGCTTTCAGCTTGGTCGGCGGCGCGTCAGACGGCATCAGGATCGTCGCCTTGCAGCCGTGCAACTTTGCCGAGAGTGCAACGGCCTGCGCATGATTGCCTGAGGAGAAGGCCAGCACGCCACGAGCCCGTTCAGCGTCGGTCAACGCATTGATCGCGTTGTAGCCGCCCCTGAATTTGAACGCGCCCATGCGCTGAAAATTCTCGGCCTTCATGAACACTTCGCAACCGAGCAACCGGTTTAGCGTAGTGCTGGTGAGAATCGGAGTGCGATGCGCGACGCCTTTGAGACGGGCAGCGGCGGCCTGAATATCAGTGAAATTAAGCATCGCCTCATTTTAAGAGTGAGCTTGCCCGCGATAGACAGCTAGCGCTACTGCACCAGCGACATCCCGCACTGAGTAACAAGATAGTCACGAATCAGCGGCCAGGTGTTGCGCGTGGCGTTGGAGGAGAACGTGATGCCGCCGATGACGGCGTTGCCGGTGATGCCGAGGGCGACGCGGGTAAAAATTAGCGCGTCGGTCGTGGCGAGGATGTGCCCATCACCATCGAAATCGGGCGAGCAGTTTTTGTAACCAAACGGCCCACCGTCGTAGCGTACGGCGCAGAAATCATAGGCGCTACCGGTGGCGCAAGATCCTGCGAGTAGGATCTTGCCGTCGGGTTGCAATAGCGCAGCCAGAGCGATGTCGCTGCTCGATCCGATGGTCGTGGTAACACTGCCGTTGCCGCTAAAGCTCGTATCCAGTGCGCCTGTAGGCAGGTAGCGCACAGCGCAAAAATTAACGCTGGCGTTGTTGCAATTGCCCGCGAGAATGATGTTGCCATCGGGCTGCAGCAGCGCGGCGTGAACGTAGGCTGAGCCTGCGCCTACCGCGGTCATGACTGTGCCGGTGCCGTTAAAGCTGGTATCCAGCGTGCCACCAGGGAGGTAGCGCAAGGCGCAGAAAAAACTGCCGCCATTTAAGCAATTGCCCGCGAGCACGATCTTGCCATCGGGTTGCAGCAGCGCGGCATAGGCGGCGTCGTCGCTCGATCCGACGGCAGTAACTACTTTTCCGGTGCCGTTAAAACTGGTGTCGAGCGCACCTGAGGACAGATAGCGCACGGCGCAGAAATCAGTGTTGCCGCCGTTGTCGCAATTGCCTGCGAGTACGATCTTGCCGTCGGGTTGCAGCAGCGCGCCGTAGGCTTTGTCGTTGCCTGATCCGACCGACGTGATGCGCTTGCCAGTGCCATTGAAGCTGGTGTCGAGCGTACCGTCGGGCAGATAGCGCACTGCGCAAAAATTGAAATGGGTGCCGTTGTTGCAAGCGCCTGCGAGCACAATCTTGCCATCGGGTTGCAACAACGCAGCGTAGGCGTAGTCTTCGTCCGAACCGATGGCGGTGATGACTGTGCCGCCGCTGCCAAAGCTGGTGTCGAGCGTGCCGTTACTGGTGTAGCGCAAAGCGCAGAAGTCGTAGTTGCTGCCGTTCCAGCAATACCCAGCGAGCACGATCTTGCCATCGGGTTGCAGCAACGCGGCACCGGCTGTTCCGCCAAGCCCAACCGGGGTGATGACCTTGCCATTGCCGCTGAAGCTTGTGTCCAGCGCGCCACCGGGCAGGTAGCGCACAGCGCAGAATTTGTTGTTGGTGGTGTTGACGCCATCGGCGCACAGGCCAGCGAGCACGATCTTGCCGTCGGGTTGCACCAGCGCGGCGTGGGCATCGTCGTCGCCGGGGCCGACTGGTGTGATGAGCTTGCCGGGACCGAGCGGACTTGTCGTAGCCCACGTGGGGTCGAGTGTGCCAGGTTGGCCGGACGTGGCATGCACATGGCCCCCAGCGCCTACGCACGTAAGTAGCACGCATAGTCCGAGTCTTCGAACGAGCTTATTCATAAGGCCGCCTTTTTCGTAATTCGGCGCAGTGATCAGCATGTGCATCGACTGCGCGTTGAAAACGAAATAGTGGGGCCAACAGACTTACAGTTTCCCTACACGCGTCGACGTAAAACGCCACGCGAACTACAGCTTTTGACAAGAAACTAACGTCTACATAGGATGACGGCTAGTTTGGCAATATGTCGATAAACGAATATTTAGCGCTTCATCCCCCATGCGGAAGCCGTTTGGCGGGAAAGCTGTATGTGCCGGTGACGGTGTTAAGGGCGTAGAGTCATGCCGCACTGCTTAACGAGCTAGTCGCGAATCAGCGGCCAGGTGTTGCGTGTTGCGTTCGGGGCGAACGTGATGCCCTTGATGCATTCGCTCGCCAGCAGGATTCAGCCGTCGGGTTGCAACAGCGCGGCGTGGGCGACGTCATTACCCGTTACGACATCGGCCCGACCACTCGTCGGGCTGTCAATTCGGTGCACACAGTTTCACGCCCTCACCATCCCAGCCGAGCGCGGCGAATTGGTTGTAGAGCGCGAGGCTGGTGGTGAATCGATGATTCGGGTCGTCCGGGAAGCGCGCCTGACCGCGAAACAAACGATACACCGGCGTCTGCCCTGCGGCGCAACTTCCGCCCACGCCCTCAATGACGGGAGCAAACGCATAGGAATCAATGCCTTCGTTGAAGGGTACTCGCGGCAGCGACAGATTATTCGGATTGAGCCCCAAGAGCGCAGTTTTCTCGCTGTTGACCAGTGTGTAGAAGTGACTGCCACGGGTCTGATTCCTGGCGATCTGGTCAAAGTAGTAGCGGCTAATGCCGAGCGCGCCGGGGTCAGCAAAAGAACGTGTAGAAAACGATTGCCCCGTACGAGCCCAGCCTGGCAACGCGTCAAGCGCTGCCTTTTCAGTGTCGCGAGAGGTCAGAAAGTAATAGTTCAGCGGGTTATAGATGTATTCGGTCAGCGTTTTAGGCGTGTTCGGGCCACCGTCGTAACGGGCGAGACAAAAATCGTCGTTGCTGCCGTTGGAACAATACCCTGCGACGACGATCTTGCCGTCGGGCTGGAGCGCGGCGCTGTTGGCGACATCGTTGCCACTGCCGATGGCCGTGATGACTTTGCCGGTGCTGCCAAAGCTCGTGTCGAGTGTGCCGTTGGCGAGGTAACGGGCGAGACAAAAATCTATATTGGCGCCGTTGGAACAATAGCCCGCAACGACGATCTTGCCGTCGGGCTGGAGCACGACGCTATAGCCGTAATCGTTGCCACTGCCGATCGGCGTGATGACTTTGGCGGTGCTGCCAAAGCTCGTGTCGAGTGTGCCGTTCGCGAGGTAACGGGCGAGACAAAAATCGGAATTGGCGCCGTTGGAGCAAACGCCTGCGACGATGATCTTGCCATCGGGCTGGAGCGCGAGGCTGATGGCGTAATCGTCGCCAGTGCCGATCGGTGTGATGACTGTGCCGAACCCGTTAAAGCTTACGTCGAGTGTGCCGCTGGCGAGGTAACGTGCGAGACAAAAATCGTACGTGGTGCCGTTTGCGCAATAGCCTGCGACGACGAGCTTGCCGTCGGGCTGGAGCGCGAGGCCGCGCGCGACATCGTCGCCGCTGCCGATCGCCGTGATGACGGTGCCGTTGCTTCCAAAGCTCGCGTCGAGTACGCCGTTGGCGAGATAACGGGCGAGACAAAAATCTATGCCGGTGCCGCCGAAGCAACGGCCTGCGACGACGATATTGCCGTCGGGCTGAAGCGCAACGCTGTAGGCAGCATCGGTGCCGCTGCCGATCGCCGTGATGACTTTTCCGGTGCCGTTAAAGCTCAAGTCGAGCGCGCCGCTGGCAACGTAACGGGCGAGACAAAAATCGTAAGTGCTGCCGTTGAGGCAAGAGCCTGCGACGACGATCTTGCCGTCGGGCTGCAGCGCAACGCTGTAGGCGCCATCGTTGCCGTTGCCGATCGCCGTGATGACTTTTCCGGTGCCGTTAAAGTTCGTGTCGAGTGCGCCGTTGGCGAGGTAACGGGCGAGACAAAAGTCGTAATCGACGCCGTTGGAGCAAGTGCCTGCGACGACGATCATGCCGTCGGACTGCAGCGCGACGCTGTAGGCAACGTCGGTGCCGCCGCCGATCGGTGTGATGACGGTGCCAAAGCCCGAGCCAAAGGTGGCGTCCGGAGCCCCCGGCAACGCGGCGGCAAGGCTCGCCACCACGAGCCAGAGCACGGCAACTGCGCGCGCTGTGCCTGATCGGAGGCGGGAGGCTGCCTGTAGGGTAGGGATGAAGGCAATCATGGGAACCTCCGGCTGAAGGGTTGACGGCCAACATTGGGTAACGCAATGATAAGACGCCTTCCCGCCCAATCAAGCTGCCGTGTGGCTTGCGTGGCTCGCCTGTTCAAAGTTGCAAAGCGGCTTCGGCCGCCGCGAAGGCGCATTCCACGCGACGGCAGTAAAGCTCAACAGCCAAGATGCACATCGTCGCGTCGCTTGTTCACCTACTTCGCAAACAAATTCTCAATATGCTCAAACGCCTTGAACTCGATAGCGTTGCCTGATGGGTCGAGGAAGAACATGGTGGCTTGTTCTCCGGGCTCGCCTTTGAAGCGAATGTGCGGCTCGATGATGAAGTCGGTGCGGGCGGCTTGCAGGCGCTCGGCGAGTTCGTGCCACTGCTTCATAGTCAGGACGACGCCGAAGTGGCGGCAGGGCACGTTGTCGCCGTCCACCTCAGAGGTCTTGGCCATTGAGCATTCTTCGGGCGCAAGATGCGCGACGATCTGGTGACCGTAAAAGTCAAAGTCAACCCAGTGCGGGCTAGAGCGGCCTTCCTTGCAGCCGAGCAGATCGAGGTAGAACTTGCGTGCTGCGGTCAAGTCGTGCGTCGGGAAGGCTAGGTGGAACGGCTGGATTGACATGTTGTTCTACTTTGCTGCGGTGAAAGTCTGATTCTAGGTCGCGAGATAATCGTCTGATGGCCACACCGTTCCAGGAAATTCTCAAAGAGCTTGAAGTCTTCGACGGTAGCGACGTCGAGCATATTTTTATCGTGCTGGCGGCGATGGCCATCGGTGTGGTGGTC